>LNFB01000195.1 GCA_001464385.1 Deltaproteobacteria bacterium Ga0077550
CGCCAGCTGCTCGCGTTCGGTCGGGCGCCGGCGGACGAGGCCGTGCCGGTCGACCTCGGTGAGTTCCTGCGGGCCTCGGTGGCGATGCTGCCGCGCCTGCTCGGCTCGCCGATCAAGCTGCAGATCGAGGCCGCCGCGGCGTGCCGCGTGCTCGCGGCGCCCGCTGGGCTCGAGCAGATCATCCTCAACCTCGCGGTGAACGCCCGCGACGCCATGCCCGCGGGCGGGACCCTGCGGCTGGTGGTCTCGGCCACGGACGGCGAGGTCGAGCTGACGGCGACCGACACGGGCGTGGGCATGGACGAGGACACACGCGCTCGGATCTTCGAGCCGTTCTTCACCACGAAGAACACCGGCACGGGCCTCGGCCTCGCGACCGTGCGCGAGCTGGTGACGCGCTTCGGCGGCACGATCGCGGTCGAGAGCGCGCTCGGTCGCGGCGCCACGTTCATCCTGCGATTCCCGCGGATCTCAAGCGAGGTGGGCCCGGTCCGCGGGCGATCGCGCCGCGCTCCGGAGGTCGCCGAGCACGCGCTGCGCCGCGTGCTCCTGGTCGAGGACGACCGCCTGGTGCGGCGCTCGAGCACGCGATTGCTCGAGCGCGAGGGCTTCGAGGTGATCGCGGTCGCGGATGGCGAGGAGGCGCTCGCATTCCTGGCGTCGGCGCCAGAGGTGGCGTGCGTGGTGTCGGACGTGTCGATGCCGCGCATGGACGGCGAGACCCTCGCGCGCGAGCTGGCGGTGCGCCGGCCGGATCTCCCGGTCCTGCTCGTCAGCGGCAACCACGAGCCCACGCCGCCGGTGCCCGGCGGGCCGCGGCGCGGCTTCCTCGACAAGCCGTTCGACGGCGTGAAGCTGCGCGCGGCGATCGAGGCGCTGCTGCAGGGGTGATCGCGGATCGCGAACCCATGCCCGCCGCCATCGACATCGCCTCCGGCCCATGACACCGTGACGTCCCCGCCTTCCGTGGTGGCAGGCCGCTGTCGATGTCGACCTGGTTCGCCGCGATCGCCCGCTTCGTGCTGCAGCACCGGCGGTCGTGCGCGCTCGGGCTGTTCCTCGGGTTCGGGCTGGCGGTCGCTGGCCTGGCGCGGCTGGGCTTCGATCTGTCGTCGAAGGCGTTCTACGGCGACGGCGACGCGGCGACGGCGGCCCTCGATCGGCTGCACGATCGCTGGGGGCACGATGACGCGACGGCGGTGGTCGTCGTGGATGCGCCGGGTTCCGACGGCGTCCTCACGGCGCCGCGCATCGACGAGATCCGGGCCATCGCCGACGAGCTGCGCGCGCTGCCGGAGGTGCTGCGCGTCGATGCGCTGACGGATCACCCCGCGTCGGCGGCCGTGGCGGGCGGCTCGCGGCCGGCGCGGGCGTGGCTCCACACCGCGCCCCTGGTGCCGCTGCTGCTGGCCGCCGACGAGCGGACCGCCGCGATCGCAGTGGCGCTGCGGTTCAGCTCGGACGATCTGCCGCCGACGGTCGCGGCCGTCGATGCGATCGCGGCGGTCGTCGCCGCCCACGACGGCACGGCGGGGCTGCGGCTGCGCATCGGCGGCCTGCCGGTCATCCGCGCCGGCTTCGCCCGCGCGACGCTCGAGGATCAGCGCGTGCTCGTGCCCGCGTGCCTGGTGATGGTGACGTTCGTGTCGTGGCTGGCGTTCCGCCGGGCCTGGCAGGTGCTGGTGCCGCTGGCGCTCGCGCTGGTGCCGACCGCGATGCTGATGGGTGTGCTCGGTTGGGCGGGCGAGCCGATCGGCCTGCTCAACCAGGGGTACTTCACGCTGCTGCCGGTGATCGCCGTCGCGGACGGGATCCACCTGGTGTCGCGCGTCGCCGAGCTCGGCCGGCACGCGACGGATCGCGAGGGCCGCGAGCGCGCGATCGTCGACGCCAGCGGCCACGTGGGACTGGCGTGCTTGCTGACGTCGGCCACGACCGCGGTGGGCTTCGGCTCGCTGCTGACGTCCGACATGCCGCTGCTGCGCAGCTTCGGCGGCTGGGCGGCGCTCGGGGTGTTGCTCGCGTTCGCGGTGCTGCTCGTGCTCGGGCCGCTGCTGCTCGCGAGCGTCCGCGATCTCGGGCCCGCAGGGGGTCGCGCCGAACCCGACGACCGGTGGTTGGTGCGATGGACCGCGATCGGGCGCCGACGGCCGGCCGCGGTGTTGGTCGTGGCGTGCGGCCTGACGGCGGGGATGCTGTGGATCGCGCGCGACGTCCCGATCGACAACCGCCTGTCGGATCTCCTCGACGCGGATCACCCCGCGGCGCGCGCGAGCGCCGAGATCGACGCGCGGCTCGGCGGCGTGCTGTCGGTGGAGCTCGAGGTCGCGGGGCCGGCGGGGCACTGGGACGAGCCCGAGCACGTGCGGGCGCTCGCGGCGTTCGAGGGGCGCGTCGCCGCGCTGCCCGGAGTGCGCGCAGTGCTGGGACCCGGCGTGCTGCTGCGTGCGAGCGGCTCGGAGATCGGCCGCGACCGCACGATGATGCAGCGGGCGTGGCGACGGCTCGACGAGATCGGGTTGCGCACGGGTGTGCTCGACGAGGCGCGCGGCCTCGCCCATGTCGTCGTGCGCGTGCCGGACGTCGGCGGCGAGCGGTTCGAGGCGCTGGTGGCCGAGATCGTCGGCGAGGCGCGGTCGCAGGACGGCGTCGAGGTCACCGCGGGCGGGACCGCGGCGCTCGCCTACCGCGGCGTGAACCGGATCGCCGGGCAGCTCCGCGTGAGCTTGCTCGGGGCGTTCGCGGTGATCACCGTGGCCGTCGCTGTGGGCTTCGGGAGCGTGCGGGCGGCGCTGGCGAGCGTGGTGCCCAACGCGATCCCATTGCTGCTCGGCTACGCGATCATCGCGCTGTGGGTCGGGCGGTTCGATCCGCTGGGCGGCATCGTGCTGGCGGTCGCGCTCGGGATCGCGGTGGACGACACGATCCACCTGATCGGGCGGACGCGCGAGGCACAGCGAGCGGGGGCCGCGATCGACGTGGCGCTGTCCGAGGCCGTCGCGCGATCGGGGCTGGCGTGCGCGATCACATCGGTGGTGCTCGCGGCAGGGCTGGGGCTGTTCGGGCTGTCGAGCTTCCCGCCCCTGCGGCTGCTGGGTGGCCTCGGCGCGACGGTGATCCTGGTCGCGCTGCTGTGCGATCTGTACGTGTTGCCGGCGGTGATGGTGCTGCTGTCGGGGCGCGCGGGCACCGGGGCCGCGCCGAGCTCGCGATCCGCACCGCCCGTGCAACCGCCGGGTCCGTGATGCGTCTACCGGCCGATGACGCCCCGCGCACTCACCCTCGCCCTGTTCATGGCCGCCCTCGCCTGCGACTCGAAGACCGAGGACGCCGGCAAGAAGGACGACAAGAAGTCCGCCGACGCCAAGGGCGCCAAGGCCGATGCGAAGGACGCGAAGCCCGACGCGAAGGTCGACGCCAAGGCCGATGCCAAGGTCGAGGCCAAGCCGGCCGAGGGCGCCGCGCTCCCGACCGAGACCGAGGTGCTGGCCCTCGACCAGGGCGAGAGCAAGATCCCCGCGACCATCGAGGTCCCCAAGGGCTGCAAGACGTTCAACGACGACCCGACGTCGATCCGCGTCGACTTCGGCGAGGGCCGCGAGAGCGGCAAGCTCTTCGGCATCCAGGTCAAGAAGGGCAACGAGTTCAACCTGAACCTCGCCGAGACCGAGAAGATGATGCTCGAGAGCAAGTACAGCAAGAACGCCATCCTCGAGAAGACCCCGACGATGCTGCGCTGGACGATGCAGAACGAGGGCAGCGAGCCCAACCACAAGTTCCAGATGATCGTCGACCTCGGCGGCACCAAGTGGATCTGCGAGGACGGCAACTACGGCGGCTGGACCGAAGAGGCCTCGAAGCGCCAGCGCGACGCCTGCGCGACGCTGAAGGCGAAGTAGGGGCTGGCGTGCGGCCCGGCCCCACCTGCGTGGGGACGAGCGCGGGCGCATCACTCCGAGACGGTGATCTCGATCGGCAGCGAGGTCGAGGTGTTGTCCCACTCGACGCGAGCGCCCACGAGGATGTCCGAGTAGGTGTTCGCGGGGATGTCTCCGCCGCCATCCACCATGCCGAAGAAGTACTGCATCCCGCCGAGTTCGAAATCACCGCCGGTGACCTCGAGTGGATCGAGCGCGAGGTTGGTCCACACCGTGCACAGGATTGGCTCGTTGGTCGTGCAGGACCGCCGCCAAGCGTACGCTGCCGCGTCCACGATGCCGTCGTAATCGCCCTCGATCACGATCTCACGGGCGCGGTGGCCTGCCGGCGTCGCCACCCGCACCGTGAACAAGTCGCAGCCCGCCCCCGATCCAGACCCCTCGCGGGTGACCGACGTCGCGGCGCCTGCCAGCGTCGTGTTGATGTCCGCGGACGGGTTGGCCGGCCTCGCACAGATCGTGCGGAAGTCGCCCTCGTCCTCGCTCGCGTCGTCGTCCTCGTCGGAGCCCTCCGACGCGATGTCCTCGGCATCATCACCAGCGTCGCAGCCGGCGACCGAAGCGACGAGGGTCACGACGAGGGACCGCGCGAGCCATCGCTGCGCCTTCTGGAGGTCGATCATGTCGACCATGTGCATCTTCATCTTCATCTGTCCTTCTCCTGCGCTCACGCGCTTCCCGTTCGAGGGCGCTCGATCGCGATGTGACGCCGGAGAATCGACCCGTCGGATCGTCGGCCGAATGGCCATCGAGGGTGGCGGCGGCGCGTCGTCGACCGACGCTCACCGAGGCGATCACGCCGGTGGGCAGATCGCGGCCTCGGGCTCGCCGCAGATCCCATCGACGCACTCGCGCCCCGCGAAGCAGCGATCGGCGACGCACGCCTCGCCCGTGACGGGGCCGGTCGTGCACGCACCGCCGCCGCAGAAGCCGCTGGTGCACTGGCGGTCCTGTTCACACGGCGCGCCGTCGATCGTCTGCGCGACGCAGGTGGACTCGCAGACCTCGAAGCCGCAGACCTCGCTGCACCACGCGCCCTCGATGCAGCCGATGCCGTCGCAGTCCTCGCCGATCTGCGCGGGCGGCTGGGGCGCGACGCAATCGTCGGACTCGCACACGGTGCCCGGCGGGCAGGCGAAGCCGAACACGCCCTGACAGCGCTCGCCCGGCGTGGAGGTGGGGCACGGATCGGTGCAGCGACCGCTCCAGCACGCGAGACCCTGCGCGCAGTCGGAGAGGCCGCCCGCGATCGCAGTGCATGCGTCGCCGATCGAGCCGGTGCCGTGGTAGACGCCGCAACGCCCCGGCCCGATGACGCTCCACGGCGCCCCCGTGGGGCTCGTCGCGGGATCCACCGCGCAGCCGATCGCCGCGAGATCGGCGACGTGCTGCGCGAGACAGACCCCGTCGTAGCTGAGCCCCACCGCCTGCGCGTCGGCCTGGATCCGCTCGAATGTCATGTTGAGGCCGTGTCGACAGCTCGGGACCGTGTCATGGCTCCGCACGTCGCACAGGCACGCGACCGCGGCCATGCACGCGTAGGCGGCCTGCGTGCTCGCGGCCTGACCCTCGGGCACCGGCGCGAGCGTGGGGTCGGGCGCGGGGCAGCTGCCCATCGGCGCGCCGGTCTCCGCGGCGGTCGCGTCGTTCGCAGAGTCCTGCGTCGCGTCGGTCTCGACTGCGGAGCTCGCGTCGCCGCAGCCCAGCAGGCACAGACACACGCAAGCGCGACGCCACACCATGCTCGACCACGGTAGCGCGCGCCCGCGGCACTCACAAGGCGAGCGGGAGGGGGATTCCGCGAGGGTGAGGTGGACGAGCCGCCGGCGGCGGATCGTGGCAAACGCCGCAACGCGCACGCACCACCGGCGAACCCCCAGCGGCACGCGGAGCGACCGGGCGCGACCGATCCCCGCGCTGTGACGTGACGCGTGACGGAATCCCGGTGCGTCGGAGAACCCCGGTCGAACCCGAGGAACGAATGAAACACGTACTGCTGTTCTCCGCTGCGCTCCTGACCTCACTCGCGAGCGCCGCATGCGACGATCTGGATGTCATCCGCGAGATCGAGCGCTTCTCCAGCGCTCCCGCGGATGACCCCGTCCCCGAATCAGGTGATGAGATCTTCGAGGACGGTCTGGAGGACGGTGGGAGGTACTGCTGTGTCAGCCGCGCGGGGTCGTGCGTGTCGTGGTGCGGCGGAGGGTGATCGCCCCGCTCGCACCAGCGCGAGCCGACGAACGGATGGGAAGGGGCGACCGTCCCTTCCCGCCGCCGTTCACCTCGCCGTCGGAAGCGCGACCACGCGACACTGCATGGTCTCGCCGGCCGCCGTGCAGCGATACATGGTGCCCTGCACCTTGAGGAATCGGCTGCGCGACTCGGTGAGCAGGTAGGTGCCGTCGCTCTGCTGGCGCACGCTGGAGTAGGCCACGCTGCAGCCGCCGCTGGCGGCGAGTGTGGTGAGGGCGAGGATCGAATGGATGATGCGGTTCATGGTGATGTCTCCTCTCGGTGCGGATCAGCGCGCGACCTGGACGTCGACGATGCGGCAGGTGTCCGCCGACTTCGCGTCGGTCGGACACAGCCACACGGTGGCCTTGGTGGTGAACACCTTCTGGCGCGCACCGGCGGCGTAGACGTAGCCGGGCGTTGCGGCCGGCGTGGCCCGCGGGTTCTTCCCGTCCGCCTGCGTCGTCACCCCCGACCGGCGTCGGCGGGGCGCGAGCGCCCGACGCCGCCCCGGCATCGGCCTGCGCGGGCAAGCGAGCGTCACCGCTGTTGCTTCAGAGCGACGCGAGGCAGCTCGCTGCGCTCGAACAGGCGATGATGAACGATCTCGCCGTCGTCGCCTTCGACTGCACATCGATGGAGGTGATCGAGTCGTGCCGTCTCCCGGGGCGCTATCAGTTCGTCGCGGGGCGCCGCGAGGAGATCGACCGCCGCGTGTCGTCGCCGCAGGAGGCCGCGGTGCCGCTGTGGGGCGCGTCCACGCCTCCGCTCGCGCTCGAACCGGGCGAGACCCTCGAGCTGCGCGTCATCGCGGTGGGGCAACGCAGGGCGAACGTCGCGGGTGCGACGCTCGCGGACCTCGAGGGCGAGTGCGCCGGGGCGACGCACTTCATCCGGAGCGCGCGCGTGGGCGCCTACCGCCTGACCGGGAAGGTCGGCACGACCACGCACGCGTCGGCGAGCGGTGAGCTGAGCGCTTGCGCGGGTGGAGGCGGGAGCGCGCCCGATCCCCGGTGCAGCGGACCGCTTCAGGTCGAGCTGGTCCCGATCCGCCGCTGATCCCCGCGGGCCCGCTCACGGGATCTCGGCGTAGAACTCCGCGCTCAGGTCCGCGGTCGCCTCGCCGAGCACGAAGTGCCCCTGCAGCGTCCCTGCGACCGCGCCGCCGTGCTCGATCGTCGCCTCGGTCAGCGTCAGCGTGCCGCTCGCCATCGTGGCGTCGTAGAACCCGTGGTACGCGGGATCGAGCTCGGGGTTGTGCTCGTTGATCACCGCGTACGCGCCGGTGTAGTCCGGGGTCAGCGGCTGCGACCCGACGATCGAGTCGGAGGGGATCGTGATCGACCACACCGTCCAACCTTCGGCCTGCTGGAAACGCACCAGCAGCGGGCCGTCGAGCGTGGCGTCGCAGAAGCTGCAATCGTCGAACGACACCAGCTGCGGCGCCGCAGCGCCGGCGTACGCGATCTCGGTGATCGCCCACTGTGGCCCGGAGGGCGCCGCGCCGGTCGAGCTCGCCTCGTCCGATCCGCCGCCGCTCGAGTCGGCGTCGCTCGTGCCAGAGGTGTCGTTGCCCGCGTCGTTGCCCGTGTCGCTGCTGGGGTCCGTGGCCGCGGTGGCAGATGCCGCGGTGGGATCGCCGCTCGCGTCCGCGGCGGTGCCGGGCCCCGTCGCGCCGGTGTCGAGCGCGACCGTGTCGGCCGCACCCGTGTCGGCGTCGCCCTCGTCGCCGCAGGCGGTCGCGAGCAGCAGGCCGCTCGACAACACGAAGGTCCTCGCGCGGGATCGCATGTCCGGACGTAGACGTACACCGGCGGCCGAGGTTGCAGGGGCCTCTACGGCACGGCGATGTACACCATCGTGCTGGGCACGCGCACGCTCGTGCTCGCGGTGCTGGTGGTCGCGGCCGCGCTCATGCTGGTCGTCGCCGCGACCTGGGGCGTGGGCCAGCTTGGTCGGTGATCGTCGGCCGCGCTCGGGAACCTCGCGCAGGGCCGGGTGTCCGGCCCCTTGAATGGCGCTTCGATCCTGCGCGGCCGTGTCGGTCGCGGCCGCCGTGCTCGCATGCGCACCGAACCCGGGTGCCCCGGCGGCCGCGGAGCCGGAGATCGCGATCGCGGTCGCGGCCGCGCCGGTGCTCGGCGACGGCGCGCAGCTGGAGACACGCTGCGGTGGCCTCGAGCTCGTCGCGCAGGGTCCGTGGACCGCCGAGGATCCTCGCCTCGACCGGCTGAAGTCGGCCTGGCATCCCCGCGGTGAGGCCGGTCGTCCCGTGGCGATCCGCAGTGCGAGCGGGCCGGCCGTGCTCGAGGGCCACGAGCTCGTCGAGCTCGAGCTCGCGCACGGGCCGCAGCCGAGGATGCACTGCTACATCCCGCAGGTGCGCGAGCTCTACGGCGACGGTTGCGTCGGTACCGAAGGGGTGTGGTTCGGCTTCGCGGATGCATCTGCGCGGGCGCGTCCAGACCACGCGCGTGCGTGGGCCGAGCTGCTCGGCACGCTCGAGGGCGCGACCGCGGTGTTCGAGAGCAACGAGGTGCTCGCGCGCTGCACCGACGGGGTGCCTGCGGCAATCCTCGCCAACACCGCAGCGCTGGGCGTACGTGGTCCGACCGAGGCGCTCACCGTGTCGTTCGTCGCGCGCTTCGATCCGTCGCCCGAGCTGTCGATGCTCGTGGTCGTACGCGCGAGCATGCGCGAGGGTGATCGCGGCATCGAGCGCGAGGAGCTGTGGACCGTCGATCGCGGGGTGCGATGAGACGGGCTGTGTTCATCGTTGCGATGCTCGGTGGGTGCACGCCCGTCACCGACGTGCTCGACGTCGACGTCGAGGTCGATGTGGCGGCGAGCGACGACGGCGAGCACGACGCCCCATCGACGATCCGGCCCATCGACGACCGCCTCGAGGCGCTCGGCATCGGCCCGATCCGCACACACCCGCTGTGGCCGACGCCGAGCAACGATGCCTGCCCCGCGGCCATGTTCGCCTCGCTCGGCCCGACGCTGAACGCCGGCGACATGTTCCGCCGCACGCATGCGCGGCTGGCTGCGGTCGCTGCGACGGTGCCTCCATCCGAGCTGTCATCGATGTACGCGGGGCCGCGCATGACCGACCTGGCGCTGCTGCGCGATCACCTCGGCGTGCCCGGCCTGCGGTTGGTCGCCGCGTTGGACTACAGCTCGAGCTGCATGATGGGCTGGTCGCACCAGCACTGCTTCGTCACCACCGACGCGGTCTACTGCCCCGGCGAGGGCGCCGCCGAGATCGATCGCATGGTCGACGCGCTCTCGCTGGCTCCGCATGATCTCGATCCGGCGGGCTGGTTCGAGCTGGTCGTCGCGCTGCTCGGCATCCAGTCCATGGTGCTCTATCCCGACGAGATCGCCGCGTGCACGCGGGTCGCCGGTGCCCACACCGTCGCGCCCGAGGTCACCATCGATGCCGATCGCGTGACCGTGCAGCTCACCGAGATCGAAGGCGGTGCCGGCGTGCTGCACTACGTGGTGATCGAGGCCGGCGGCGAGGTGCGTGCGAGTCGCCACGTGCTGTGGAAGGCGCCTGCCGAGGAAGACGTGTGGGGCGACATCGACGCCGACTGACGCTTCTACGTACGCACTCGAGCATCACGGCGGCAGCACCAATACCTCGCTGCGCGTGCCGACGTCGAATGCGTCGGTCCAGCCCAAGACCAGCGATCCGTCGTCGCGCCACTGCAGTGCGAGCGTGCCAGCGGCGATGTTCTGACCACCGAAGCGCCGGGCGCGGACGATCGTGTCGCCCTCGAGCACGGCGAACCACGCCAGCGACGAGCCGTGCGATGGTGGATCCTCGAACGCGAAGATGCCGAGCGCGAGCTGGCCCTGCGGCCCGACTGCGACGCGCTCGACCCAGCCCGTCGCATGCCCGAGGCACTCGAAGCTCACGAGCTCTTGGCCCTCGCGATCGTGGCGTACCGCCCACGGGCCGCCGTCGGCTGCACCAAAGCTCCACGTGCCTCCGTCGCCGTCGCCAGCGACATGGGCAGGGCGATAGCCATCGTCCTCACCGTCCTGCGGGAGATCGATCGACCACCGCAGCGCGCCCACGTCGTCGAAGCGCAGCAGCTTCGGTGCATCGCTGCCCATGGAGGGGGGCGGGCCCCGACCGGTCACCGCGACCTCGGCGTCGACGAGCGCGACGCCTTCGATCGCCTCGAGGCTCGGCTCGTCGATCGTCCACTGCTGGGTGCCTTCGGTCGTGAACTGGCGCAGCAGGCCGCGGGTCTCGCCGTTCGACGGGCCGTCGATGCCGCCCGCGACGACGCGCGTCGCATCGGCTGCCGCCGCGAGGAAGCCGCCGTCGCTGTCGCCTTCGATCGCCCAGCGCACCTCACCGGTGGGATCCCACGCGCCGATCCACGGCACCCCCGAACCCACGCCCACGAGATAGCCGTTGCCGACGGGATCCACAGCGAGGTCGAAGGCTTGCTCGGTCACCGGCTGCGACCAGCGCGGGCTGCCGTCGGTGTCGAAGGCCATGATCGCTCGCGGGGTGAACTCGTCGGTCAACGCGATCGCGCCGCCATCCGACGTCGGCACCAGCCGCGATATACCCTCGGCAACGATCCACGGGGTCGGTACGACGTCCGAGCTGCACTCGGTGCACCCGGCTGTGCCGTCGCACTCCTCGAGCATCTCGATCGATCCGTTGCCGCACGTGGCGCCCGCGGACTGCTCGCATACCGCGAGATCCTCGAGCGCCAAGCAGTAACCGTCGCTGCACTGCAGCGTGCCGCCGCAGTCCTCGTCGACGATGCAGCCGATGCACGTACCGTCTTCGCAGGCTAGGTTGCCCATGCAGTCGTCGTCGTCGACGCACGGCGAGATGTCATCGCCGGTCGTCCCGGTGTCGGCGGACGTCGACGACTCGCCGCTCGACTCGCCGGTCGGCGCGTCGCCGGCCTTCGACCCGCAGGAAACGACCCACGACACGAGCAATCCCGCTCGAACGACACGCATGTGCAAAGGCTGTCGCGATGCGAGCGGAGAGTCAAGGTCCGTCGACGATGCGCCTGCGGGGTTTGAAGCGGGTATCCGTGCCGCGGGCCGGCACGAGCTGAGGTCGTCGATACACGAACTGAATCGACTGGCGCGTCCCGAGGCGCTCACGTGGGCGGCGGCTGGTCTCGAGACGCCGTGCGCGGCCGCCGGCTGGTCCTCGGGGACTCACCGAGTGAATCCGCGGGCCGTCGCCTGCACGCGCACGTCACCGAGGCACAGGTCGCCGTCTTCGCGCACGTCACCCGGCGGCGAAGCTTGCAGTGAGCTTCGCGGTCGCCTCGGCGGCTTCCTTCGGAAGGCCGAGGATCTTCGTCTTCGCGGCACCGACCTCGCCCTTGATCTTGGCCGGCATCGCCGTGATCTCCTGCAGGTCGGCTTCGAGCTTCACCTTCACCTCGCCCTCGGCGGACGCGAGCGAGCCCTTGATCTCCTTGGCTGCCTTGCGCGCGACCGTCGGTGCCTTGATCGCGAGCTTCAGCACGTCGCCGGTCGCCTGCTTCGCGCGCACGGGCACGCTCTTCAGCGCGGGCCCGATGCTCCCGAGCTTCGCGAGCGTGGCTTCGAGCCGCGCGCGTTGCTCCGCGTCGATCTGGATGTCCGCCGCGATCTCCACCTTGCCGCCCGTGAACGCGGCATTGGCCATGGCGGAGAACTGGCTCGCATCGAGTCCGCTCGAAGCCTTGAGAGACTGCAGATCCGCGGCGACCGTCGCCGCATCCGTGATCGGCTGCGCCACCCACTCGACCTTGGCCGTGAGTCGGTTGGGGAGATCCTTGGCTTCTTCCACGGCGGTTTCGTAGGTCGGCGCGTCGGGTGCGGTCGCATCGGCCGAGGCACCGGGGGTCTCGGTGTCGCCCTTCTTGGCCTTGTCGCAAGCGGTGACGGAGACGCCGAGGGCGAGCATCAGCGTGAGGAGAGTCGTGGGACGCAGGATGCGCCGCGCGGCGCGTGGTTGGTGTGTCATCGCGGGCTGGAGTTCCAACGGGGGGTGAACGGTTTAAGCCGGACGCGAAATCGTCACGCCGCAGATGGATCGACCGGCGCGCGGGGTGACTCGGGATCGAAACCCGCCCGAGGGACACTCCGGCGGTCAGGAGCCCCCCGCCATGCGCGCACTCGCCACTCTCCCCTTCGCCTCGATCGTCGTCCTGTTCGGCTGTGCCCCGTCGCTCGACGACCCGGAGGAGCCGATGAACGTGTGCACGTACGAGAGTGCGAGCTGCTTCGACGACAGCTGCCCGCCCGGCGACGACGCGTACACCGTGCAGTGCATCGACACCACGCTGACCAGCTGCACCATCAGCGAGGAGGTGACCTCGGAGTACGACATCGACGTCGACACCACGTTCTACTTCTACACGCGCAACGTGCAGTGGATGGCGGGGATCACCTGCGAAGACGTCCTGTGAATCTCGAGCAGGTGGGTGCGCAGGGCCTGATCCCGAGCGACTTCCCCCGCGTGGATTGCTTCGTCGGAGCCGAGCGCGAGCGTGTCCCCGGCGGATCGCTCCCGCGACGTTCTGGCTGTTGTCGGTCTTGGCCACGCTCCTTCCACCTTCCAGTTCGGATCAACGCGCTGACACCGGCAGGCAGGTGCACGACGACGGCACCATGAACGGGTTGTCGCGGATCTCCGCCGGGCACACCGGGCACGGGCGTCGATCGGGATGGGGCGCGTCGATGACTCCGAAGATCGCGACCGCGTCAGCGGGCGGCCGTACCCCCGGTGGTGCGTCGGTCGCCTCGTATACCCGGGCGCGACCGGTGGCCATCGGCGACGCGAGCCGTTGCTCGAGCTCGGCCTTCGTCGCGGGGCTCGCGATCCAGACGACCTCGGTGGCCTGCCCCTCGAACCACATTCCCCAGCGCACGTCGAAGATCGTGTCGCGGGGGTCGAGCGCGACGTCGCCGATCGCGGGCTCGCGGGTGCCGTCGTCGGTGTGCGTGCACGCGGCTTGCAGGCCCGCAGCGCATGCACGCGCCGCGAGCACGCGCGCGCGCATCGGGGACGCCGGGCGATCCTTCGCGGCCGTGCCGATCTGATCGGCCGCATCGAGGCACGCCTGCGCGCTACCGAGGTCGCACGCGCGCAAGCGCAGGCGATACGCATCGGTCCACGACGTGGGGTCGCCCTCGTTCGCCAGCGACAGCGTCGCCGAGCGTGCGCACGCCGTCGCGTCGTGGGCCGCGCAACCATCCTGCAGGAGCAGCGAGGCCTGGCCCTCTGCCAGATCACCGCCGATCTCCAACGCCAGATCGGCGGCCGACACACAGCTCGCGGAGGCGAACAGCCCCAAGGAGTGACACCCGCGCATGAGCAACCCGAGCGCGGCTTGGGGATCGCTCGCGCGCAGATCGGCGGCCGCCGCCAGGCATGCCTGCGCATCGCCGGCCCGGCAATGATCGGCCACGGGCACGTCGTCCTTCACGACGGGCGGCGCGAGTCCGGTGAGGTCCTCGATCCACTGTTGGCCGAGGTGCCCGCATGCCGCTTCGATCATCGCGCCCGTGATCCCGAACGTGTCCGGCTCGCCGCCGAACGGAAAGCTGGGCG
>LNFB01000196.1 GCA_001464385.1 Deltaproteobacteria bacterium Ga0077550
CGAGCGGGTGTGGACCACGGTTCTCGATGAGTTCGATGCGCCCTCGCTCCCGTTCATGCGTGATCAGTCTCCCGACGACTGGCCTGCGCACCTCATCGGCGACAGGAACGGGCCCTTCGTGCTGCTGCTCGTGGACATGCACTTGTAGTCGCCTGCGGCGAAAGCCCGCGGCGAAAGCTCGCCCCCCGTCTCACACCCACCGCCGCACCCGCCGACAGTACTCCTCATACTCCCCCCCGAACGCCGCCCGCATCCTCCGCTCCTCGTACCGCACGTACCCAACATCCACCCCCACGACGAACCCCACCGCCACCACCCAAGGCGTCACCGATCCCAGCACGATCCCCACCCCGAGCACCATGATCACGAAGCCGAGGTAGATCGGGTTCCGCGTCTGCCCGAACAACCCCGCGGTCGTCAGCGACCCGGGCTCGCCGAACGTGTTCAGGTTCGTGCCCAACCTCCGGAACAGCGCCGCGTGCCACTGCGACATCACGAGGCCGCCGAGCACCGCAACCCACCCCAGCGCGGCGAGCGGTCCGGACCACAGGCGCGTGCCCGGCCACAGCCGGTCGAGCGCGAACATGGCGGCGATGGAGACCAGGGTGACGATGGGGGGCAGCAGAAGGTTTCGCACGGTTCCTCCGAGGAGCCGCGACTCTCGCCCCACGCCCTCGCGGACGTCGTTATCCTGGGTTCACGTCGTGCCCGTCTTTCGCCAGATCTTCGAGGCGCTCGTCGGCGAACCCCTCCCGGACTGGACAGTCGCCGCGCGGGCGATGCAGGTGGTCCGCGTCGCGGCCGGCGCCCCGCTGTTCCTCGCCGACGCGGTGCGCCCCCACGTGTTCTGCGTGCGCCAAGGCGTGATCAAGCTGCAGTACGACACGATCGACGGCAAGCCGTGGATCAAGGGCTTCGTCGACGAGGGCCGGTTCTTCGCCAGCGTCACCGCCCTCGAGCCGGGCGGGCGGACCAGCTTCGCCGCGCTCGCCATCGTCGCGAGCGTCGTCGAACAGATCGAGCTCGCCGCGCTCGAGACCCTCGCCGCCGAGCACCCGATCTGGCAGCGCGCGCTCACCCAGGGCTTTCGCCTCTACGGGCGGCGCAAGGAGGAGCGCGAGCGCGATCTGCTGACCCGCACCGCCACCGAGCGCTACCAGCGGTTCCTCGCGGAGTCGCCACGCATCGAGGCACGGATCACGCAGAAGGATCTGGCGAGCTACATCGGCGTGACCCCGGTGGCGCTGAGCCGCATCAAGCGACGCCTGCGCGGCTGACCGGGGCCACACCGCGCGCCCTTCACCCCTGCTCGACATGATGGTGCGTCTGCGGCACCGCGAACCCAGCCGCTCCCAACGCCTCGCGGATCACCCGGTTCGTGTCGAAGTACACCTGCCAGTAATGATCGTTGTGGCAGTACGGCCGCACCGCCAGCACCGGCCCCGCCAACGTGAAGTCCAACACCTCCACGTCCGGCGCCGGGCTCTTCGCCACGTTGGCGATCTTCACCAGCTCCACCTTCAACACCTCGATCGCGCGCTGGTGATCCGCGCCGTGGGCCAGCTGGGCCGTACGCTCGACCCTGCGGAACGGGTTGTGCGTGAAGTTCTGGATCGGCTCGGCGAAGATCTTCCCGTTGCCGACCATGGTCCGCACGTTGTCCATCGTGTCGATCTGGGTCACGAACATCCCGATCTCCGCGACGGTCCCCACGAAGCCGCCGGCCGACACGAAGTCGCCCTTCTTGAACGGCCGCAGCACCACCAAGAAGGCGCCGGCGGCGAAGTTCGCCAGGAGACCCGACCACGCGGTGCCGATCGCCAGGCCGGCGGCGGCCAGCAGCCCCGCGAACGTCGTCGTCTCGACGCCGACGAACCCGAGCAGCACGGCGACGAGCAGGATGTTCAGCAGGACGGTGATGATGTTGTCGGCGTAGCCGATGAGGGTCTTCTCGACCGCGCGGGCCCGGAGGCTGCGCTCGAGGACCGCCTTCACGCCCCGGATCACGAAGCGGCCGATGATCCAGAGGATGATGACGCCGATCAGCTTGCCGCCGACGTCGATGCCCTTTTGATAGAGGAGATTGAGGAGTGCGTCGGTGTCCATGGTCGGGAGTCGCCCCCGACCTTTCAAGTCGCGTGCCGCCGGGGGCGCGAGTCACCGCGCAGGCCCGCGCGCGGCATCGCGACCCGTCGGGGCGAAGCGCCCCGGGTGCACGCGGCGAGACGCAGCGTTGGATCCGCTCCTACGCCGGCCCGCACACCGCGTCGAGATACTCCCCGCACTCGCACGCCTCGGCCGGGAACCATGTCCCGCTGTCGTGGTTGCACCAATGGCACTGCCCGCCGTCCGTGGTCCCGCACGTCGAGCAGTCCACGCAGTGGTACGTGCCGAAGCTGAACACGCCCTCGCCCTGGGCCTCGCCGCAGTACGCGGTCCAGCACCCGCCGTCGGGGTTCAAGCCGTTCACGTCGCAGGTGTGCGCGACGCCGACGGGGACCTCGCAGCCGTTGCTCGGATCGCCGTCGCAGTCGTCGTACGGCGCGGTGCAGGTGCGGACGCACAGGCCGGTGTCGTCGCACGCGGCGGTCATGTTGGGGCCGCCCGTGCAGGTGTCGGCGCACGACTCGGCGCAGATGCACATGCCGGCCGCGTCGCAATAGCCCGTCGAGGTGCAGCCCGACGTGCACGGCGTGCCCGCGAGCGCGGCGGGGTAGGTGCACGCCCCGTCCTCGCAGGTGCCCGGCGCGAGCTGGCAATCGTTCGGCGGCGTCTCGCAGACGTCGTCGCACGGCATCGGCGAATCACTCGTCTGGCCGGGGGTGCCCGCGCTCGGATCGCCGTCGGAGCTCTCGACCGCGGCCGTGGCCTCTCCGCTGTCGTCGGGGTTCCACGCCTGCGTCATCTTCGACTCGTCGGACCCGCCGCAGCCGAGGCCGAGGACGACCGCGAGCGCGCTGGGCCTCGCCCACGGCCGGCTTGCGATAACGAGCGCGACGCCTGTGTTGGAACCCGCGGTGGCCACCGTCGGCCATCGTACCCGGGCCGGCGCCCCGTCATCTACGCAACGCTGCGTAGCGGCCCGCACCTCGGCGCGCGTCGGCGCGCGTCGGAGCCATCGCGGCCGCGACCGTGCGCTATCGTGACCCGACTTGCGCCCGGAGCCTCCACCATGACGAGACGTCGACCTGCTCGAGCGTTGCGACCGACCCGTGCGCTGCAATTCGCGGCCCTCGCCGCGGCCGTGGCGAGCGCCGCGTGCGGTGCCCCGGGGACCGCCAACCAGCCGCGCGGCGCCGAGACGCCGCGCGGGGCCGAAGCGGGCGCCGAGACGCCGCGCCCGACGCAGCGCGGGGCGGTGCTCGGCGGCGAGCGGGTGAAGCGGGCGGTCGCGTGGCCCGACGCGTCACGCACCGACGCGCTCGCGCGCCTGCGCTACCCCGCGGAGATCCGCGAGCGCCTCGATGCCTCCCCGATCCCCGTGCTCGCGCCGCCGGAGCTCCCGGACGGGGTCAAGGCCACCGCGAGCCTCGGTGCGCACTGGTACGCGCTCACCGTCCACGGTGACGGCTACCTGCTGCACACGCACGGCAGCGGCGAGGCCCGCGTGCACCCCCACGTCCGCACCACCGAGCCGACGCACCCGATGCGGACCGACGGCGGCTTCCTCACCCGCAACGAGGACATCTGGTCGGCGTCGTGGATCGAGCACGGCGTCGCGTACTCGTTCGAGGTCGAGTGTGATCGTCGCGTGGTCGCGTGGTGCGACGACGAGGCCGAGATCCTGCAGCGGGTCGAGTCCTTGGTCCTCGTCGCCGCGAAGGGAGGTGCGCGATGAACCGCCGACACACCTTCGCCGCGACCACGGGCCTCGCCGCGCTCGCGGCCGCCTCGCTGTTCGCCCGCACCGCGGCCGCCGATCCGTTCTACATGCCCGCTGGTGACCTCGTGGACGGCTCGGGCCAAGGCGCCGTCGACGAGACGGTGTACGCGCCCGGCATGCGCTACCCGATCCAAGACGCGCCGTCGTATCCCAACTCGCAGGTGTGGGGCGTGGGCGGCTCCGAGGGCCCCGGCGGCTCGCAGTGCGACGCCGCCAACTACAGCTACCCGTGGCGCGACAACTACTGCGAGACGCGATCCTGGGACATGCCGCTGTGCCCCGCCGGCGTCGGGCACCAGGGCCAGGACATCCGCCCCTCGACCTGCGATGACCTCGCGCACCCGTACCTGTCGGTCGAGGACGGCACCGTCACGTCGATCGGCAGCTACTCGGTGTACGTGACGTCCGCGGACGGCACGCGGTTCGACTACCTGCACGGCGGCAACATCGGCGTCAGCGAGGGCGAGGCGCTCTCGCGTGGCGATCAGATCGGCCTGGTCTCGAACGAGTTCGGTGGCACGTCGACGACGATCCACCTGCACTTCAACATCAAGCAGGACGTCGCGGGCGTCGGCTTCGTGTTCGTCAGCCCGTACATGTCCCTCGTGCAGGCCTACGAGGATCTCACGGGCCTCGGCAACGAGCCGCCCGCGGGGCCGGTGGACGCGGTGGACTGCGCGTCGATCCGCGGCTGGGCCCAGGACCCCGACGCCCCGGAGATGCCCGTCGAGATCCAGGTCTACTTCGGCGGGCCCGCGGAGGATCCCGCGGCGGTCGGCGTCACCGTCGTCGCCGACGTGCCGCGCGACGACCTCTGCGACGCGCTCGGCTCGTGCGATCACGGCTTCGAGATCGGCATCCCGCGCAGCCTGCAGGACGGCGCGAACCACGACGTCTACGTCTACGCCGTCGACACCGACGGCGGCGAGGCGCCGCAGCTCGACGCGAGCCCCGGTGGCTTCGCGTGTGAGCCTCCGGCGCCGCCCGAAGGGGTGCGTCGGCGGATCGCGGGGCCCGAGACGCTCGCGGCGTGGTCGCTGTCGACGTTCTGGGACGCGGTGCCCACGGACGACGCGACGCTCGCCGCGATCGACGAGGGCGCGGCGCTGCCCGACATGCCGCTCGTCGTGCGCGGCGAGGACGATCCCGAGGACGCGCTGTGGCTCATCGACGGCGGGCGCAAGCGATCGTTGGCCGACGCGGCGGTACGCGAGCGCTGGAACGTCGCGACCGGCGACGCCCAGACGTGGCCGCAGGCGAGCGTCGACGGGGTGCCCGTGGGCACACCCGTGCGCGGCGACATCTTCATGGTCGTCGGCAGCGATGGCGTCGTGTTCCTCATCGACGACGCGCAGTGTCCCCCCGACGAGACCTGCGAGGGCACCGACGGGGGCGGCGACGCGGACGGCACCGGCGGGGGCGACGACGACTCCGCCGACACGGGCGCGGGCGGGGACGATGGCGGCTCGGACGGCGAGGGCACCGGAGCAGGGGCGGCGGACGACGACGCCGGGGGCTGCGGCTGCAGCTCGCCGCGCGGGCCCGAGGCGCCGGGCATCCTGCTGCTGGGCGCCGCGTTGCTCGTCGCTCAGCGACCGCGGCGCTCGAGGAGCAGCCGCGTCAGCGCAGCCCGGGAGTGAACCCCGAGCCGGCGGTAGATGTTGGCGACGTGGGTCGTCACCGTGCGCTCGCTGATCGTGAGCCGGGTGGCGATCTCCGCGTTGGTCAGTCCCTCGCTGACGAGCCGGGCAATCTCGAGCTCGCGGTCGGACAGCGGCAGCGGAGCGATCGCCTCGCCGGTGGTGGTCGCGGCCTCGGCCATCGCCTTGGCGAGCGCGTCGGTGCTCCAGTAGCTGATGCGCACCAGGGCGTTGGGCCCGAACTGCAGCCGGTCGCCCTCGCGCACCCGGGAGCGACCGACGCGGGCGCCGTTGACGTAGGTGCCGTTGGTGGAGGCCAGGTCCTCGATCCACAGCGGGTCGGCCATGTGCAGCCGGGCGTGGGCCCGCGAGATGCCGTCGTCGTCGAGCATCACGTCGGAGGTCACGTCACGGCCGATGGTCGTCACCGGCGAGCGCAGCGCGAACACCCGGCCGCTGCTGCGGCCGCTGATGATCTCGAGGCACGGAACTTCGCCGGGGCCGGGGGCGGAGATCGGCCGAACCTCGCGAACGCGCGTGTCGGGCGGCGCCTTGGCCATCGTCACCCCATGGTACCCGAGGCGCGCGCCCACGTCATGGACGCGAAATCGGTGCGGCCAGAACGGAAAGACCCGGTTCGTCTCACGACGAACCGGGCCTTTGAAGTTGGGGCGCACGCCGGAGAGGCGCGGGAGTGGTCGGAGTTCGTCGCGGGAGTGGTCGAAGGAGCCGGGAGCGTGCGCGCGTCGAACCTTCCCACTTCTTCGGCGGGTTGGTCAAGAAGTCTTCAAATCGAAGGGGGCCCCTCGCTCGCGGTGTCGTCGTCGGGCTCGGCTCCACTGTCGCTCGGGGTGTCGCTCGGGGTGTCGCTCGTGTCGTCGCTCGTGTCGTCGCTCGCGTCATCGCCGTCGTCGGGGATCGGTGCGGGGACATCTGCCTCGCCCTCGTCCTCGTTGCCGTGCTCATCGGTGCCCGCGGCATCCTCTTGTGCACGCGCCTGCACGAGCGGGCGCTCGGTCGCGCCCCGCTCGAGGCGATGGGCGTTGCACATGCGGTCGACGGGCTGATCGCCGTCGTCGCTCGCCGCGATCTCCATGCCCGGAACGTAGTGCCAGATACCGTCGCACATCGGCACGATGCACGGCATGACGTCGACGCCCTCGAGCGTCTCGTCGATCCGAGCGTGACCGCTCGCGAGATCCTCGGCGCACAGCCGGAGCGGATCTTCGAACCGGCCGGCCAAGAAGGCCTGGAGCTGCGCGCCGGTCTTGTAGGTCCACGTGCGATCGCAGCCCGGTCGCCCGCAGGCGACCTCGCGGTCGTGGTGGAGCCGACAAAACTCCCGGCACACCTCGCACATCCGCTTGGGCAGGGCGAACTCACCGGCCACCGCGTCGCTGCCCGCGGCGACCCAGGCCCGCAGCTGGCTCTCGCGATCGATCGTCACCGTGCGCGTGCAGCCGTGGACCTTGCACGTGGTCTCGCGGTCGACCAGCGCGTTGAGCCGCTGTCGGCATGACTCGCACATCCGCGGCGGCGGGCCGTCGACGCCGCCCTGCGAGCGGCCCCGTCGGCGTCGCTTGCCCCGGCGCTCGCCCTCGCGTTCGGCCACGGGGGCGCTGGCCTGGGTGTGCCGCATCCACGCGCGGTGCTTGAGCTGCGCGTCGCGGCTCCACGTCCACGTGTTGCGGCAGCCGTCGACGCGGCACGGCACCTGGGCGTCGCCGAGCTCCCGCTCCTCGCGGACGCAGTGGTCGCACGGGCGTGAGGGCGCCTCGTCGTTGCCCGGCTTGGCCCCGGGCCGCTGGAGCTGCGCGAGCTGGGCCGACTTCGTCCAGGTCCACGTGCGCTGGCACCATGGGTTGCTGCACTTGACCTCGCGGTCGGCGACGGTGTGCATCGCCGCGTGGTGCTCGGCGCACATGCGCTTGGGCGGCGGCTGACCGAAGGACTCGATCTGCTCGGCGGCGGTCCACGTCCAGGTGCGGGCGCAGCCGTCGACCTTGCAGGGGACCTGGCGATCGTCGAGGTGACTGAAGAGGCCGGCGGTGAGCGAGGCGAACGCGGCGGCGTCGCGCGACGGCGGTCGCGGGGCCGCGGGCGCCTGCTGGGGACGCGGCGCCTGGTGGGCGCGCGGCGGCTGCTGCGGACGCGGTGACTGCTGGGGACGCGGCGCCTGGTTCGAGGCGTGCGTGGGGCGAGCGGCCGCGCCCGCGTCCGCGCTCGGCGGGGCGCCGGCGTCGGGTGTCGTCGCCGCGTCGGTCGTCACTTGGCCGTCGGGGGCCGTCGCTCCCTCGGCACCGCGACCACGACCACGGCGTCGACGTCGACGCCGACGTCCGCCCTCGCGCGCCGCGCCGGCGCCCTCGGGGCTGGTGTCCTCGGGGGCGGCGTCGCCTGCTGCGTCCGCCTCGTCGTGTGCTTCGGGCTCGCTCAAGGGCGCAAAGTATGGGGCGCGGACCCGCGACCGTCTACCGCCTTGGGCGGCGGTGGCGGGCGAGAAATGAATTGTCGCCTATACTGGTCCCTCGGCAGCCGGAGGACCCCATGGTGATCACATTTCTCGTCGGTGGTGCGGTGGCCGCGGGTACGTACCTCTTCGCGCGGAAGAAGCGGGCGTCCACGGGCCAGTCGGTGGCGGCGGCCGCCGTGACGGGCGTCGGCTCGGGCGTGGCGACCGCGATCGTCGCCACGTTCTTCTGGCCCATCCTCGTCCTCGGCGGGGCGGCGGCCGGCGGCTACTACTACGCGCGGCACAAGAGCATGAAGGCCCTGCCGGCCGGTCGCGACGGCTGAGTCCGCGTCACTTCGGCGCGAGCGAGA
Source organism: Deltaproteobacteria bacterium Ga0077550 (assembly GCA_001464385.1). GTDB lineage: Bacteria > Myxococcota_A > Polyangia > Nannocystales > Nannocystaceae > Xiheibacterium > Xiheibacterium aquaticum. The sequence goes on from LNFB01000196.1 coordinate 8,347, forward strand.
GCCCGCCGAAGAGCACGAAGTAGTACACGACGGGCGAGACGAACAGCAGCGCGTCGATGCGGTCGAGCATGCCGCCGTGTCCGGGCAGAAGCTTGCCCGAGTCCTTCACGCCGTAGGTGCGCTTGATCATGGACTCGACGAGGTCGCCGGCCTGGCCGCACACGCTGGCGAGCACGCCGAGCACCACCGCGGAGACGATCGGGAGCTCGGGCACGGTCCACAGCGAGCCGACGCCGACGGTCGCGAGGACCGAGCCGACGATGCCGCCGAACGCCCCCTCGACGCTCTTCTTCGGGCTCACCGCGGGGTAGAGCTTCCGCTTGCCCCACAGCCGGCCGAAGATGTACGCGACCGTGTCGGCGAAGAACGCCGTGCACAGCGTGACCACGAGGAGGTTGGGCGCGCCGCCGATCTTGATGAGCGGCAGGTGGGCGAGGAGCACCGGCACGTAGACGAGGCCCGAGAGCACCACACCGAGGTGCCGCCCCGCGGACTCGAGCGCGGCGGTGCGGCCGAGCACGACGAACGATACGACCACGGCGGAGGCCGCGAGCGCGGGCACCAGCGCGGCCACGCCCCAGATCCCGGGGGCGACCACGATCGCGGCGGCGGACAGCGCGGCGGCGATGCGCAGGCCCACGGCCCGATCCTCGTCGCGCACGGGCAGCGCCATCCGCAGGTACTCGTCGAGGGCGAGCATCGCGACGACCGCCGCGAACGCGACCACGCTCCACGGCGTGGGGTCGAGCAGGATCGCGACGAGCAGCGCCGCGACCAGGGGCACTGCGGTCGCGAACCGCGTCAGGAAGTCGCGCATCGCGGATCTCTAGTCGAGGCCGGGGTCGCCTTCGCCGGTGGCGGCGGGACGGCTCACCTGCTCGGAGGTCTGCCCGAAGCGACGCTCTCGGCTCGCGAAGTCCTGCAGCGCGATCATGAGGTCGTCGCGGTCGAACTCCGGCCACATCTTCTCGGTGAAGTGCAGCTCGGCGTACGCGGTCTCCCAGAGGAAGAAGTTGGAGATGCGGTGCTCGCCGCTGGTGCGGATGAGCAGATCCAGCGGCGGCAGGATGCGCGCCGAGTCGAGGTACGACTCGACGGTCTCGACCGTGATGTCGTTGGGCTCGAGCCGCCCGGCGACCGAGGCGCGGCACATCTCGCGCACGGCCTTGGTCAGCATCTCGCGGCCGCCGTAGGACAGGGCCAGGCACAGCACCATGTCGCGGTTCTCGGCCGAGGCCGACATGAGCTCGACCAGCGGGGCGCGCACGTACGGCGGTAGCCGCTCCGAGTCACCGACCGTGACGAGGCGGATCCCGTTGCCGAGGATCTCCTCGCGCTCCTGCACCAGGTAGCGGCGCAGCAGCTCCATGAGGTGGAAGACCTCCTCGTGGGGCCGGTCCCAGTTCTGTGACGAGAAGGCGAACAGCGTCAGCGCCTCGACCCCGACCTTGCGGGCGGCTCGCACGACGGTGCGCACCGAGTCGGCGCCGCGCTCGTGGCCGTCCTCGCGCGGCAGCCCCCGCGCACGCGCCCAGCGGCCGTTGCCATCCATGATGATGCCGACATGACGCGGCAGCCGGTCGCGGGGCGGCGAATCCACCATCTTCGTGTTGCGGGATACCACGGCGCCGCGGGCCGCGGAAGGCCCGGGGGGCGCGGGGGGCGGAGTGTCGGCCCGAGCGGTCGCGATCGAACCGCGAGCGGTCGGCGCGGCCCGGCCACCCGCGTCCGTGTGGCCGCCCGCGCCCGCGCGCGGCCGGGGCCGTCGGGAAATGATCCCCAGAGGGCCTGGGTTGGCCGCGAAGGTGCCGTGGCGACGAGCGATCGAGCCCGCGGCGCGTTATCCTGATGCGGGTCCTCCGACCAGCATCGGCACCTTGGGGCAGCACCCCACCGCGCCGGCTCCGCGTGGGCGGTCGCGCGACGTTCCACCCCCGTGAAATTCCCTTCGCGGGCCCACGCGCAGCAAGGGCGCACCTCGATGGCAAGCACCGAAGAACTCGACTCCTACCTGATCAAGATGGGCCTCCCGTACGAGCAAGTCGGGGAGGGCACCTGGGTCCTGCACCCCGAGGGCGCCCACCGTGCGCCGATCGGCGTGGCCATCGAAGCCCCGATCGTGTTGTTCTCGATCCCCATGTTCGAGGTCCAGCCGCAGACCGACAAGCCCGAGCGGCTGTTCCGGACGCTGCTCGAGCTCAACGCCGAGCTGATGCACAGCGCCTACGCGCTGCAGGGCGACCAGATCGTCCTCTCGGGCGCGCAGCAGCTCGAGAACCTCGACTTCAACGAGTTCCAAGCGATGGTCGAAGACATGTGCATGGCGCTCGACAACCATATCGACAGGATCGCTCCGCTCGTGCACGCGCGTGGAGTCAACGGTGCGGCGACCGTCGCCGGAAGGAGCGCATGACATGGGTTTGTTCTCGAGGCTGGGCACGCTGATCCGCTCCAACATCAACGAGCTGATCAACAAGGCAGAAGACCCGGAGAAGATGCTCAACCAGGTGCTGGTCGACATGAAGACCCAGCTGGTCGAGGCCAAGAAGCAGGTCGCGGTAGCGATCGCCGACGAGAAGCGGCTGAAGAAGCAGTACGAGACCGAGGCGGCCAAGGCCCTCGAGTGGGAGAAGAAGGCGATGCTGGCCATCAAGGCCGGCGACGACAACCTCGCCCGCGCCGCGCTCGCGCGGAAGTCCGAGCACGAGGAGGTCGCCGAGACCCTGCGTCAGCAATGGGAGGCGCAGAAGGCCTCGGTCGAGCAGCTGAAGAACGCCCTGCGCGGCCTCGACGCGAAGATCGAAGAGGCCAAGCGCAAGCGCAACATCCTGGTCTCGCGGCAGAAGCGGGCCGAGGCGCAGCGCACGATCAACGACACGCTCAGCAACATCAACTCGACCTCGGCGTTCGACACCTTCGAGCGCATGTCGGATCGCGTGACGCAGATCGAGGCCGAGGCGGAGGCCACCGCCGAGATCGGCGGCGCGCTGCCCGAGGCCTCGCTGGAGGCCCAGTTCCGCGCGCTGTCGGCCGGCAACGTCGACGACGAGCTCGCCGCGCTGAAGAAGCGGATGGCGCTCGCCTCCGGCGAAGAGGAGCGGCGCGCGATCGGTGCGGGCGGCGGTGGTGCCGGTGCACCGCGCTCGGCGGCGAACTCGAACCCGCCGCCTCCGGCCGACGACGATCTCGGCGAGGACGCCGGCGAGGTCGACGACTCGAAGGCCGCCGAGATCGACGCGCAGCTCGAGGAGCTCAAGAAGAAGCTCTCGGCGACGTGACGGGCGGGAAGTGTGCGGGACCCCGATGCGCCGCGGCGGCCGTCGGGGTCTTCGCGTTGGTTGCGTCGACGACTCAAGGCTCGGCGGCGAGCTTGGAGTGGCGCCGACCGTAGCCGAAGTAGATCGCCAGGCCGATCGCCAACCACACCAGTAGGCGGAGCCACGTCCCTTGGCCCAGGCCGATCATCAGGTAGCCGCAGGTGCCGATGCCGAGGATCGGCACGAGCGGCACCCATGGGGTGCGGAACGCCCGCTTGGCCCCGGGGTCGCGCCGACGCAGGACCCACACGCCCGCGCAGACGATCACGAACGCGAACAGCGTGCCGATCGACACGAGCTCGCCGAGCAGGCCGATCGGGAACAGCCCCGCGACCACGGCGGCGACCAGACCGGTGACGATGGTGGCGACGTGCGGCGTCGCGAAGCGCGGGTGGACGCGGCCGAGTACGGGCGGCAGCAGGCCGTCGCGGGCCATCGCGAAGAAGATCCGCGGCTGGCCCATCAGCATCACCAGCACCACCGACGCGAGCCCTGCGATGGCGCCGATGTCGACCAGCATCGCGAGCCAGCTCAGCGCCGGCCCGGCCTTCGACACCGCGACGTCGACGGGGTGCGGCACGTTGAGCTCGTGGTACGGCGCGATGCCGGTCATCACCAGCGCCATCAGGATGTACAGCACGGTGCACACCGCCAGCGAGCCGAGGATGCCGATCGGCAGGTCGCGCTGGGGGTTCTTCGCCTCCTGCGCGGCGGTCGAGACCGCGTCGAAGCCGATGTACGCGAAGAAGATGACGCCGGCCCCCGCGGCGATGCCGTTCCAGCCGAACTGGCCCTTGTCGTTGGCCTCGGGGATGAACGGCGACCAGTTGGCGGGGTCGACGTAGGTCGCGCCGAAGCCGATCACCAAGAGGACGATCGCGAGCTTCACGAACACGATGATGTTGTTCACCGTCGCCGACTCGCGGATGCCGACGACCAACAGTCCGGTCAACAGCAGCACGAGGAGCACGGCGGGGACGTTGAGGATCGCGCCGGTGGCGACGAGATCCGAGGTGCCCTCGACGGTGTACGGCGCCGTCGTGAGTGACACGGGCAGATCGACGCCGAGCCGGTGCAGGAACGCGACCACGTAGCCCGACCACCCGACCGCGACCGTCGACGCGGCGAAGAGGTACTCGAGGATGAGGTCCCAGCCGATGATCCACGCGACGAGCTCGCCGAGCGTGGCGTAGCCGTAGGTGTACGCGCTGCCGGCGATGGGGATCATCGACGCGAACTCGGCGTAGCAGAGGCCCGCGAACAGGCACCCCATGCCGGCGAGCACGAACGAGATGACGATCGCGGGCCCGGCGTGGTTGGCCGCCGCGGTGCCGGTGAGGACGAAGATGCCGGCGCCGATGATCGCCCCGATGCCGAGCAACACGAGGTTGCTGGCGGTCAGGGTGCGTCGCAGCGTGTGCCCGCCTTCGACCGAGGTCTCTTCCATCAGGGTCGAGAGGCGCTTGCGCGAGAACATGCCCATGGTCGGGCGCGACGGTAGCACGGGCCGCGGCGCCTGCGCCCGCGCTGGATCGGGCGAATTCTCGGCCCTGCGGGCCCGCGGGGGCCGACTTCTCCGCGCGGGCCGAGCACATCGGCGGCGCGCGCCGTCGTTCCGGCGTGCGGCGCCCGAACCTGTCGACCCTCGCGTCTTCCTGCACCTCGTCCTTCGTCATGGCCGCGACCGTGGCCTGCGGCGGAGGGTCCGACGCGACCGACGTCGATGGCGCGCCCGGCGACACCAGCACCGGCGCGAGCACGGGCGTGATCGACCCCAGCGCCGCGAGCACGGGCGGCGCGAGTACGGGCGACGGCGGCGATGCGCCGGGCAGCAGCTCGGGCGCGCTCGACGAGCCCGA
>LNFB01000197.1 GCA_001464385.1 Deltaproteobacteria bacterium Ga0077550
TGCATGATGATCGACGCGTCGATGCCGACGATGTCCTCGCGCGCGTGGACCATCGTGCGCCACCACTCGGCCATCAGATTGCGCTTGAGCTCGGCGCCCATCGGGCCGTAGTCGTAGGCGCTGCGCAGCCCGCCGTAGATCTCCGAGCTCTGGAACACGAAGCCGCGGCGCTTGCACAGCGACACGACCTTCTGCAGCTTGTCGGGGGATTCGGCGGCCTGCGACATGCCGCGGGGGATAGCACGGATGCGCCCGGTGGGTCGAGGCGTCAGCGCGTCGCGGTCCGCAGGGCCGGCGCGACGGCATCGGCCGGCGCGGTCGGATCGACCGGCGTGGCCGGGTCCGCCGGCGCCAGAGCGTCGGCGAGGACCGCCGCCGTGAGCACGTGGCCCTGCACCTGCCGCGCGACGAGTCGCGCGTAGGCCCCGCCCGCCGCCATCAGCTCGTCGTGGCTCCCCTGCTCGACGACGCGACCGCCGTCGAGTACGACGATGCGATCGCAATTGCGGATGGTGCTCAGGCGGTGCGCGACGATGAGTGTGGTCCGGCCGCGCTGCAGCTTCTCGAGCGCGGCCTGCACGAGGCCCTCGCTCTCGGCATCGAGGGCGCTGGTCGCCTCGTCGAGCACGAGCACGCGTGGGTCGCGGAGCACCGCACGGGCGATGGCGATGCGCTGGCGCTGACCGCCGCTCAGCTGCACACCGCGCTCACCCACAGGCGTGTCGTAGCCCTGGGGGAACTCGCGGATGAAGCCGTCGGCGTTGGCCTGCACCGCGGCCTGCTCGACCTCCGCGTCGGTCGCTTCGAGCCGACCGTAGCGGATGTTGTCGCGGATCGATCCGGTGAACAGCACCGGCTCCTGCGCGACGATGGCCATGTGCCCGCGGAGGCTCGCGAGCTGGACCTCGCGCACGTCGTGGCCGTCGAGCAGCACGCGGCCGGCGAGCGGATCGTAGAACCGCGCGACGAGCCGCACGATCGTGGTCTTGCCCGATCCGCTGGACCCCACGAGCGCCACCGACTCGCCCGGCGCGATCGCCAGATCGATGCCGTGGAGCACGCGGCTGTCGCGGTCTCCGTAGGAGAACTCGACGCCCTCGAGCCGGACCTCCCCCCGCACCGCGGTGAGCACCTTGGCGTCGGGGGCATCGGCGATGTCCGGCGGCGTGTCGAGGATCTCGAAGATGCGCGCCGTCGCCCCGAGGGTCGACTGGATCGACGCCCAGAGCTCCGTCATCGCGCTGATCGAGCCGGCGACGAGCATCGTGTAGAGCATGAACTCGGTCAGGTCACCGGCCGTGATCTCGCCCGACACGACCATGCGACCGCCGAGCCAGAAGATCGCGGCGATGCCCGAGAACGCGATGAAGCTCGAGACCGACCAGAACCAGCTGCGCGCGAGGGCCTGGCGCACGAACAGCCCGAAGGTGACGCCGATGCCGCCGGCGTAGCTGTCGATCTCGTGGGGCTCGCGCGTGAAGCCCTGCACGGTGTCGATGGCGCCGATGCGCTCCTGCGCCTCGCCGCTGACCTTCGCGAGCTGGTCCTGGGTCTGCCGGGCGAGCGCCCGGATCTTGCGGCCCCAGAACCGCGCCGCGATCGACATCGGCGGGACGACGGCGAGCATCACCAGCGTGAGCCACGGGTTGGTGAACGCGAGGATCGCCACGCCACCGATCAGCGTGAGGCCATTGCGCAGGGCCATGCTCAGATCGGTGCCGACCGTGTTCTGCACCCGCGCGACGTCGTCCGAGAGGCGGGAGAGCAGCTCGCCCGTGCGCTTGCGATGGAAGAACGCCTGCGGCATTCCGAGCAGGTGGCGGTACACTCGGACGCGCATGTCGGCGACGACGCGCTCGCCGACCCAGCTCATCAGGTAGTGGCGGAAGAACACCGCGACCGCCTGCGCGGCGAACACCGCGACGAGCACGAGGCTCGAGCGATCGAGATCGGCGAGGTCGCGATCCGAGAACGCCGCGTCGATGACGTCCCCGAAGTACGCCGGATACAGCAGGCCGAGGCCGCTGGCCGCGAACAGGAACACGAGCGCGAGCAGGAGCCGCCCGCGGTAGGGCTTGGCGTAGCCGAACACCCGGCGGATCCGCGCGCCCGCGTCGATGCGCGCTTCGATCGGGGCTGGTTCGGCGTCGGACATGCTCGATTGCGGACGGTAGCACGCCGGGGCGAGTTACCTGTCGCATCGCCCCGGCGCGCGGCTGCAGGCGTCGCCCTTGGCGCGCCGCGCCTCCGGGGCAGGTAGCCACGTCCGGCGGGCTTTGCTATGGTCCGCGCCGTGCAGCGGAGCGCTCCTGGGTTCGAAGCCAGCTATCGTCGTCACCTCGCCGCCGAGCAGCGACGCGCCGTGCTCGAGGCCCTCGCGCGGAGCTTCGAACCAGGCGCCACCGTCGGTGAGATCGTCGACGCGGCCGCGGCGCTCGGCTGGACCGACCTCGGCGAGCTCTCGCTGGCCGACCTCGCCGATGCGCTCCTGACCGACGCCACCGTTGCGGCCGCGACCGAGATCGCCCGCCCGGCCGAGCCCGACACCGCCGACGACGACGCCGAGCAGGACGAGGCGGACGACGAGGACGAAGGCGAGGACGAGGACGAGGACGAGGACGAAGGCGAAGACGAGGCGGAGGACGAGGACGAGGAACCGGTGAAGCCGGCGAAGGCTGCGGCCACCCGCGGACGTCGCGTCGCGGCCGCGCCCGCCAAGGCGACGAAGGCCACCAAGGCCGCGGCCAAGCCCGCCAAGGCGGTCGCGACCAAGCCCGCGGCCAAGCCCGCGAAGGCGGGGGGCAAGCCCCCGAAGGTCTCGCTCGACGATCGCATGAGCCTCGACGAGGCCGCCGCCGTGCTGCTCCCGCTGGTGCGCACGCTGGGCGAGGCGACGATGCAGCAGCTCGAGCAGTCGACCGCGGGCGCCGGCCGACGCAAGCTCCGCTTCCACATCGGTCAGCTCGTGAAGAACGGCCGACTCGAGCGCCACGGCATGGGCCGCGGCACCTTCTACACCTTGACCTGACCTCGCCGCGGTCGCGCGTCGCCGCCCTCGCCCCCGACGCGGGCGAGCAGCTTGCGGGTCAGCGTCGGCACGCCGCCGGTCGGTCGCTGCGACGGAGCGAGCCACACCGTCGCCGCGTCATCGCCCCGCGGGAGCACCGTCGCACCGGCAGCGGCGACCACGACCTGCAGCTCCCAGCGTCGGTGCGTGAAGATGTGCACCACGGGCTCGCCCACCGTGCGCAGCCCGCCGACTCGTCCCCGAACGATCGGCCGCAGCGCGCTGGCGGTCGGCGCGGTGTCTCCGTCGTCGCGGGGCAGGAGCGGCAGGCACCACATGCGCGCGAGCAACCCCTCGTCGGGCCGACGCTCGAGCAGGATCGCGTCGTCACGCAGCAGCGCGACGGCCCACCACCGCTCGAGCTTCGACGCCGCCCGCTCCCGGACTGCCGGGATGATGTCGGTCAGCCCTCGCTGCCGCGCGCGGCACGAGGCCGCCAGCGGACACGCCTCGCACCGGGGCGCCCGCGGCGTGCACACGGTCGCGCCGAGCTCCATCAACGCCTGGCCCAGCACACGGGGCGTCCCGCTGCGCAGGATCTGCTCGCACGCCGACCACAGCCACTTCGCCGTCGCGTCCTGCTGCTTCGGATCCGACACCGCCTCGACCCGCGAGAGCACACGGGCGACGTTGCCGTCGACGAGCGGCTCCGGCCGATCGTAGGCGATCGAGGCGATGGCGCCCGCGGTGTACGGCCCGATGCCGGGGATGCGCCGGAGCCCCGCGGCGTCCTCGGGCAGGCGCGCGCCGAGCTCGGCGGCGACGACCTTCGCGCCCGCGTGCAGCAGGCGCGCGCGCCGGTAGTAGCCGAGGCCGCTCCACGCCGACAGCACCTCGTCGCCGTCGGCGGCGGCGAGCGTCGCGACGTCGGGGAACCGCGCGAGGAAGCCCGCCCAGTGGCGCTCGACGGTCTCGACGCGCGTCTGCTGCAGCATGATCTCGGACACCCAGATCGCGTAGGGATCCCGCGTGCGCCGCCAGCTCAGGTCGCGGTGATGGGCGAGGAACCAAGGCTCCAGCCGCGCGCCGATCTCCTGCGCCTGCGCGCTGGCGAGGCCAGCGGGCGCATCGGCCCTCGGAGTGCGAGACCGGCTCGCGCGTGGCGTCGCGGTGGGCTTGGTCGGCACGGGTGATCCGAGCGACGCGCTCTGGCGTCGCGACCGGACCGTAGCCCGCGTCCGCCCGTCCGTCGAGCGCCCCGCGATCGAGGCGCGCGGCCCTTGTGCGCTATGCTGGTGCGCGAGTCCGCGGCCCGATGTTCGACGACGAAGTCCGCCTGTCCGGGGCCGCGATGCTCCACAACGTCCGCGCGTTCGGCGAGCTGGTCGGCACCAACGCCGTGAACCGGGCCATCGCGCGCCTGCCCGAGGATCGGCGCGCCGAGTACGAGGCGCTGGTGCCCGTGGCTTGGATCCGAGCGTCGACCGCCGATCTCCTCTACTCGACGATCGCCGAGGAGGCGGGCGTCGAGCTCCACGAGGTCTACCCGCAGATCGTCCGCATCGGGATGGGCTACTCGCTGGCGAAGGCGTGGCGCTGGCTGCTCGTGATGGCGACCGACGCGACGCTGCTGCGACGCGCACCTCAGCTGTACGCCAAGGGGCACGATCGCGGGTCGCTCGACGCCGAGCTGGTCGCGCCCGGATCGGCCCGCCTCGTGCTCACGCAGTGGCCCGACGCGAGCGAGCTGCGGCTGCTCGGGATCGGCTGCGCGGTCGCGGCGGTGCTCGAGGGGGCCGGCCGCCGCGAGGTCGTCGTCACCCGCACGCGCACGCCCGACGGCGCCACGTTCGTCGTTCGCTGGCGATCGTGACGGGCCCCGGCCGTCGCGGCCGCGACCGGGCTGCATCGACGGCCGGGATGGTCTAGCCTGGGAAGCGCATGCGTGGCCTCCTCCCTGCGCTGACCGCCGCGTGCGTGCTCGGCTGCACCGCACCGAACCCGGAGTTCGGGGACACGGGCACGGCCGAGACGACGGCGTCGACGGGCGCAGGGAGCACCGTTGGGTCGACGACCGGTCCCAGCACCGATCCCACCACCGACCCCGCCACCGCGACGGGCACGGTCACCGGCACGTCGGAGACGAGCACCGGGGGCGTCGACACCGAGGGTTCGTCGACCACCGGCGGGCCAGCGAACCACTGCTGCGGCGTGGACGACTGCGACGACCCGATCCGCGCCTGCATGTGCGAACTGGACCAGGAGAACTGCTGCAACCCGGACGAGTGGGGCCCGACGTGCCCGGGAATCGCGATCGCGTGCGGCGGCTCGTGCAACGGCGAGGTCCTCCCGTGCTGCGTCCCGCACCCCGATCCCGCCTGCACCGGCGTCGCCCTGGTTCCCGGCTTCTGCCTCGCGCACGCCGAGTGCTGCCTCGTCGAGTGGACGCCGACCTGCGTCCACGACTACAACCTCGAGACCGCCGAGTGCGGCCTCGAGACCTGCGCCGCACCGCACATCAGCCCCGGCTGCGACGACCCCGACCTCATGGAGTGCGTCTGCGCCGAGGAGGGGCAGGTCCAGTGCTGCACCGAGGCGTGGGACGCCGCGTGCGTCGAGCTGGCCGCGGCGTGCTAGTTCAGGCCCGCGGTCGCACGCGGCCGTCGGGCGCGACTTCCCCGGGCAGATCGATGTCCTGGGCCATGCCGGTCACCGCGTCGCACAGCTTCGCCCGCTCGACCCGCAGGCGGGCGACCGCGACCCAGCGCGCGCGGCGGGTGAGACGGACCCGGACGCTGCGCGCCAGCTCGCTGGCGACCCGGAAGTAGCGCACCGCGAACGCGCCGCCGACCCCGGCGAGCACCCCGGTCAGCGCGCCGGCGAGCATCGGTCGATCGGGGATCGACGGGTAGATCGCGTGGAGCTGCTCGTGCAACGCGGCGGCGAGGAACCCCGCGCCCACCCACGTCGCCGGGAACAGCACGAGGCCGGCCAGCAGCTTGATGGTGGCCTCGTCCTTCTCGAGCTTGGCGCCGAGCGCCGCGAACCCCCGCAGCAGCAGCGCGGTCGGGAGGTTCACCACGTAGCCGAGCACGATGAGCGGCGGCAGCAGCAGGAACACCGCGATCGCCTGCGCCACCAACAGCACCGCCAGCCACGGCGGCAGCAGCGGCGGCGCGCGGTCGAGGTCGTAGTCCTCCAGCGCGAGCGCCCGCAGGTCGCGATCGTAGGCGGCGACGCGGGCGCGCAGCTCGTGGACCTTCTCGGTCTCGCGCTCCAGCAGCTCGTAGTAGCCCTGGCGCACGCGCGCGAAGCCGAGGACGCGCTCGCCGATCGTCGTGCGGCCCGGATCGGCGTCGACCCGCGACGCCCGCTCCGCGCGGACCAATCGACGCGTGCGCTGCATGAGGTCGTGCAGCGCCCAGTCGTCGGTGGCGTGCACCACCTCGCGCAGCGTCGTCTCGATCACGGCCGTCAGCTTGCGTGCCCGCTCGGACTCGACGACATCCGCATCGTCGTCGCGCGGCGTGACGTCGAGCTCGGCCGGCAGCTCGAGCGGCGGGTGGAACGCGACCAACGCGTTGCTGCGGAACATCTGCTTGCGGTCGTAGTGCAGTCCGACCGGGATGATGACCGGCGGCGCCCGATCGCCCCGCAGCGCGCGGGCGCGGTAGTACAGCCGCGCGGCGCCGGTCTTGAGTTCGGCGAGGTGCGGCGCGTCGTGGCTGACCCCCTCGGGGAACAGCGCCGCGAACGATCCGTCGGCGATCGCCTGGGCCAGCGCGTCGAGGCTGCGGCGGTTCGCAGCGCGGCGCGCCGCGTCGGGCGCGTCGGCAGACGGTGCCGCGCCGATCGCCGGTCGGGCGTCGACGGCCCGATAGATCGGCACGGTGCCCAACCGCCGCAGCACGAACCCGAGGCCCGGCACACCGAAGAGCCCGTGCCGCGCCCCGAAGACCACGCGCCTCGGGAATCGCGTGAGGATGAGACCCGGATCGACCAGGCCGTTGGGATGCCACGACACCAGCAAGCCGCATCGATCGACCGGCAGGTTGTCGAGGCCGATCACCTCGACGCGGCGGAAGAATGCCCACGTCGCGCCGCGCAGCAGCCCGACGATTGCGCGGTACAGCGTGCCCCGCTGGCCCTCGGCGACGCGTGCGACAACCGACGAGGTGTCGGCACCGCCACTCGTGCCGCGATCGCTCACCGAGCCTCGGCCTCGTCCACGGCCTGCGGGACGAACATGCGCACCGCTGCCATGTTGAGCGGGCCGCCGCGGTCTGGCAAGCTGCGCGGATGCTGCGTCGGGATCGCGTGCCGTGCCGCGAACGCCTCGCGCATGGGCGAGGGGGACGATGCGTCGGGCGGGGCCTCGCGCTGGCGGCCGCGGTGCTCGTCTCCACCGCCGCGGGCGACTCGCTCGCAACGCCCAAGCGCACCGGCCAGGGCGGCGACCTCGGGCTCGGCGGCACGGTGGGCGATCCCACCGGCGTGACCTTCAAGGTGTTCCTGCACCGTCGCCACGCCCTGGAATCGGGCGCCGGCTTCGGGCCGTTCCATCGGGGCAGTGGCCGCATCCACCTCGCCTATCTCTTCCACAGCCGGCCCTGGGCGGGCGACGACGGCTTCGTGGTCCACGGCTACGTCGGGCTTGGCGTGGGCGGGGCTTTTTGGCACAAGCGCTACTTCGGTCCGGGCCTCCCCTCGGACTTCCGCCGCGCCGCCCTCTTCGTCCGCGCCCCGGTCCTGGGCATCGCGTTCCACATGCTGGAGATCCCGCTCGACGTGTTCATCGAGACCGCCTACTCCCCGATCGTGACGCCCCCGGCGAGCTTCTGGAACGTCGATTTCACCCTCGGTGCCCGCTACTGGTTCTGACGCCATGTTCCGCAAGAGCGACACGCACATCCACTTCGTCGGCACCGGCGGCATCGGCATGAGCGGCATCGCCGAGGTCCTGCTCGACCTCGGCTACCGGGTCACCGGCACCGACCTCGCCGAGTCCGACACGACCCGGCGCCTCGCCCAGCGCGGGGCCACGGTGCACATCGGACACGCGGCCGTGCACCTCGGCGACGCGGACGTCGTGGTGGTCTCGAGCGCCGTCGGCCGCGACAACCCCGAGATCATCGCCGCGCGCCAGCGCAAGATCCCGGTCATCCAGCGCGCCGAGATGCTCGCCGAGCTGATGCGCCTCAAGCAGGGCGTCGCGATCGCCGGCAGCCACGGCAAGACCACGACGACGTCGCTCATCGCGTCGATCCTACGAGCCGCCGATCTCGACCCGACGGTCGTCATCGGCGGCAAGGTCAACGCGCTGGGCTCGAACGCCAAGCTCGGCCAGGGCGACCTGCTCGTCGCCGAGGCCGACGAGAGCGACGGCTCGTTCCTGATGCTGACCCCGACGTTCGCAGTGGTGACCAACATCGACAGCGAGCACCTCGATCACTACGGCACGCTCGACGACGTTGCGCGCGCCTTCGTGGGCTTCGCCAACCGGGTGCCGTTCTACGGCATGGCGGTGGTGTGCATCGACGATCCCAACGTCGCCCGGATCCTGCCGCAGCTGACCAAGCGGATCATCACGTACGGCGTCCAGCGCACCGACGCCGACTACGTGGCCGCCGCGATCCGCCACGACGGGCTGCACACCCACTTCCACACGCTCGTGCGCGGCACCGACCACGGCGAGTTCACGCTGCACATGCCGGGCATCCACAACGTGGCCAACGCCCTGGCCGCGATCGCGATCGCGGACGAGCTCGAGGTCCCGATCGAGATCACGCGCGCCGCGCTCGCGGGGTTCGAGGGCGTGCAGCGCCGCTTCACCATCCGCGGCGAGGCCCGCGGCGTGATGGTGGTCGACGACTACGGCCACCACCCCACCGAGGTCCGCGCGACGCTGGCCGGTGCGCGCACCAGCTTCCCGACCCGCCGCATCGTCGCGGCGCTGCAGCCCCACCGCTACAGCCGCCTGCGCGACAACCTCGAGGGGTTCGCCGCGTGCCTCGACCTCGCCGACGTCGTCGTCGTGACCGACGTCTACCCGGCCGGCGAGGCGCCGATCCCCGGCATCGACGCCGCGCGCCTGGTCGAGCTCGTCACCGCGCGGGTCGCCGATCGCCCCGTGCTCCACGAGCCCGACGTCACCGCCCTTCCCGCCCGACTCGCCGCGCTCGCCGAGCCCGGCGACCTGGTGCTGACCCTCGGCGCCGGCAACATCACCCGCTGCGGTCCGCAGCTGGTCTCGCTGCTGTCTGCCCCCCTGCCCGCCACCGGAACCGAACGATGAGCCACCACGAGACCGACTTCCAGGGCGACATCCACGACGCGATCCGCACCGCGATCGAGGCCGCGATCCCCGACGCGACCGTGATGGTCGGCGGCGGCGGCGGCCACTTCACGATCGACGTCACCGCGGCGGTGTTCGCCGGCAAGTCGATGCTGCAGAGCCAGCGGCTGGTCTATGCCGCGATCGCCCACCTGATGAAGGGCGACCGCGCGCCGGTGCACGCGGTCGACACGCTGCGCACCCACGCGAGCTGAGCCCAACCCGCTTCGGGTCCTTGCGACCGCCGCGAACGTCAGAGGTGCGCGGCGATCCACTCGCGGATCATCGCGACCACGGGCGCCCGGAGGTCCGGCGGCTCGTTGTGCAGCTCGTGGTAGTAACCGGCGAACTCGCGCAGCGTCTGGTCGCGGGCAGCCGCCTTGGGTAGCGAGCGGAACACCCGCTGGGTGGCCCCGTGATCGCAGATGCGATCGCCGGTGCCGACGTACCAGAGCGACGGCAGCTCGATGCGCGAGGCCTCCTGCTCGACCCGGGCGATCGCGGCGTTCATCGCCCCGAACCACCCCGCCGTGACGACGTCGACCCGCAGCGGATCCGCGACGTAGCGCTTCACCACGTCGGCGTCGCGGGAGACCGCGTCCGCCGGGATCCCGGAGGGCAACGCCAGCCGCGGCGCGAGCCGGGCGGCGAGCTTGCCGACTGCGAGCTTGAGCGGGTTGACCTTCATCGTCAGGCCCAGCAGCGGGCTCGAGATGATCGCGCCGCGCAGCTTCACGTCGTGCTGGTGCTCGATGAGGTAGACGAGGCTGATGAGGCCGCCCATCGAGTGGCCGAAGAGGAACCAAGGAATCGACTCGGGACGCTCGCTCGCCGGCCCGCGGGCGGCCTGCTCGAGCATCACCTGGCGCAGGTCGAGGGCGTAGTCCTCGAAGCGCGCGACGTGGCCGCGGGGCCCGCCGGAGCGGCCGAGGCCGCGGTGATCGGGCCCGAACACCAACGCGCCCTGCTCGACCCACTCGCCCGCGACCTGGGCGTAGCGCCCGGCGTGCTCGGCACCGCCGTGCGCGACGACGACGACGAACTTCGGCGGCCCCTCGGGGCGCCACACATCGACGTGGAGCGACGTGCCGTCGGGGGCGGTCGCGGTGTGCTCGGAGTGGGCCATCGGCGGCAAGCCTCGCGCACCGCCGTGCCGGTCGCAAGCCCGGTACAGTTCGGGCGACGATGGCAGCCGCCCCCTGCGACGTGTGCTCGGCCGCACCGCCCGTGCTGCTCGGGTGGGTCGACCACCTGCCGGCCGCGCTGCTCGCCGGACTGCCTGCGCTGCTCGTGCTCGTCCTGGTCGATCGCCTCGACGCGCGCGGCGACGAGCCGCGGTGGATGCTGCGGCGCGCGGCGGCGATGGGCGCGGCCGCGGTGCTGCCGGCCCTCGCGCTCGAGCTGGCGCTCGCCCTCGCAGGGCTGCCGGTGCGGGGCGTCGACGCGTGGACGATCGCCATCTCGAGCCTCGTCGTCGTCGCGCTCTGCGAAGAGTCGTGCAAGGCGGGCGCGCTGGCGTGGCTGCTCGCCCGGCGCCTCGCGTTCGAGAACCGCCGCGACGGCGCCCGCTACGGCGCCCGCATCGGGCTGGGCTTCGCGCTGGTCGAGAACGTCTACTACGGCCTGCTGCTCGACGACGCCGCGCCGCTGCTGCTCACGATCGCGGCGCGCACGGTCCTGACGGTCCCGATGCACGCGGTGTGGGCCGCGATCGTCGGCGACGACGCGGCGCGCCGCCACGTCGAGGGTCGACCGGCGTGGCCGTGGCAAGGGCTCGCGATCGCGATCCTCGGCCACGGGCTCTTCGATTTCGGGCTGGCGATCGCCCAGCTCGCCTCGGCGCGGGGCGACACGCCGGGGTTCGCGGCCGCGGTCGCGCTGGTGCTCGCGGTCGCCGCGGCCAGCGTGATGGTGCTGCGCCAGCGGGTGCGCGCGGCGCTGCTGCAGGACGCCGAGGCGCAGGCCTGATCAGAACATCTCGCGGACCCACGCGCCGAAGCGACGCGCGATGCCCGGGCCCTCGTCCTTCACGCGGCGCGGCGCCTCGTGGTGGCGCACCGGCTCGTGGCCCGCGCCGTAGAGCACCAGGCCCAGGCCGGTGGCGTACTTCGGGTCGGCGATGACGCCGGCGAAGCCGCCCTCGGCGAGGCGGACGTGGGGCTGAGCGCGGCTGCCCGCGGTCGCCGTCGGCACGCCGCGGCGCACCGGCATCTGGAAGATGTCCTCGGCGATCTCGAGCATGCCGTCCATCATCGCGGCGCCGCCGGTGAGCACCAGGCCGCTCGCGGCCAGATCCGCCGCTCCGCTGGCGAGCAGCTCCTGCTGCGCCATCAAGAAGATCTCCTCGACGCGCGGCTCGATCACCTCGGCGAGGAAGCGGCGCTTGAACGATCGCGGCGGCCGCGGGCCCACGCCGGGCACCTCGATCTCCTCGTCGTCCTGGACCATGCTGATGAGCGCGCAGCCGTGCTTGCGCTTGATCGCCTCGGCCTCCGGCACGCTGGTGCGCAGCCCGTGGGCGACGTCCTGGGTGATGCGGTGGCCGCCCAACACGATCACCGAGGTGAAGACGTTGCTGCCCTCGTGGTAGACGGCGATGTCGGTGGTGCCGCCGCCGATGTCGATCATCACGACGCCGAGGTCCCGCTCGTCCTCGTGCAGGACGGCCAGCGCGCTGGCGATCGGCTCGATCACCACCTCGACGACCTCGAGCGAGGCGCGGTTGCAGCACTTGATGATGTTCTGGACGCTGGTCACCGCGGCGGTGATGACGTGGGCGCGGACCTCCATGCGCACGCCGTTCATGCCGATCGGATCGCGGATCTGCCCCTGGCCGTCGATGATGTACTCGAGCGGCACGGTGTGGATGATCTGCCGGTCGAGCGGGATGTTGACCGCCTTGGCCTGTTCGATCACGCGGGCGACGTCGACGTCCTCGACCTCGCGCGAGCGCATGCTGACCTGGCCGTTGCTGTTGAAGCCGCGGATGTGGCCGCCGGCGATGCCGACGTAGACCGACTGCACGTCGGCCGCCGCCATCTGCTCGGCCTCCTGGATCGCGGCCTGGATGCTCGCGGTGGTCGCCTCGATGTTCACGACCACGCCCTGGCGCAGGCCGTCCGACGGGCTCGTGCCGACGCCGAGCACCTCGACGCCGCTGGGGGTGACCTCACCGATGATCGCCGCGACCTTGGTCGTGCCGATGTCGAGGCCGCAAATGACTTCTCCTACCTCAGCCATAGTAGTCGCTCGCTTCTTCAGTGATGTCGGGGGATCCGCGGCGCGCGGTGCTTCGCGGGTGCCGGCGGTGCTTCGGGGGATGCTTCGGCGCTCGCCGCCTCGCGCACGGCGGCACCGTTGGCGGCGCGCTCGTGGGCATCGACGACCAGCTGGGGGACGTCCTTGGCCGGAAAGAAGCTCGCAACCACACGATCGGCTCGATCGGGCACGGTCGCGCCGTCGAGGTGGGCGACCGCGAGCTTGTCCGATTCCTCGCCGAGCGCGGCCCGCAGCGCGTCGAAGCGCGCCAGCGCGACGCGGGGATCACCGCGGCCGATACGGAGCTGCGAGCCGACGTTCGCGGTGTACAGCGTGACGCCGCCGGCGGTGTCGATGTGGACCTCGGACAACAGCGGCCGACGCTTCTCGGCGTAGGCGGCGACGACGTCGAGGGCACGCGTGATGCGGACCTTGCTGCCCTCGGGGTCGGCGACCAGCGCGGTGCCGTCGACTCCGGTGATGACCGGGAGCTGACCTCGCTCGCCGGACTCGAGCCGCTTGAACGGCTCGCCCTGGGCGTCGACGAGCAGCATCACGCCCGCGGCGAGCACGGCCGTCGCCTGGTGCTCCTCGATCTCGACGCGCAGCGCGTCCGGCAGCTCGCGGTTGACGACGGCGCGCGCAACCCACGGCTCGGCGGCCACGCGCTCGGCGAGCTCGTCGAGCTGCAGCGACAGGATGTTGGTGCCGGGCGCCAGCGCCAGGAGCTCGCGCAGTCGGGCCTCGTCGACGTGGGCCGTGGCGCGGAACTCGAGCGCGCGGACCTCGAAGCGGGGCGACGTGGTCGCGTAGGCATAGCCCTCGCGCACGCCGACCAGGACGCCATAGGCGAGGCCGGCGCACAGACCGACGCGCACTGCGATGCGCAGGCCCGTGCGGGCGACGCGACCGAGCCGCGTGCCGCCAGCGCTGCCACTGCCGGAGGTCGCAGCGACCGGCCGCGCGCCGTCGCTCGACGGCTCACGGCGCGGACGCGGCCCACGACGGGCGTTGCCGGTCTTGGTGCGCTTGGGCGCGGCGGTGACGATGCGGGGCTTCATGGCGAAGGGGCTCCGCGAATGCGCGGCGATCTTCGCAATACCCTGCGTTCGTCGAGCTACGCAAAAAACCGGGGATGCGTGGACATGCCGGCGGCTTCGGTTTCGGGCGCACGGCGGCGCGAACGAACCAAAGACGAAGGGCGGCCTTTGCAAGCCGCCCTCCGCCCCCGTTGGTCAACCGTCTCGAAGGAACGCCGAAGAAGAAACCAAGTCGAATCGAAGGGTCCGCGTCAGCGGACGAAGCCGTTGTTCTCGTCACGTCGGCGAAGGAACGCGGGGATCTCGGAGGGATCCGACGACAGCTCGGCGCGGGCGTCGGGCCGGAGCTCTGGACGGATCTCGGGCCGCATGTCCGTGCGCATGTCGGCGCGCGTGACATCGGGGCGCGTGTCGCCGCGACCGCGACCGCTGGTCGCCGTCGATCCGTGGCTGTGGCTCGCCGGCGGGCCCGAGGGTCCGCGGAGCATCGACGGCGGCAGCGTGGCCTGCTGCGGGCGCGCGGGCGCCTGCAGCTGCGCGCTCGAGAACAGGCCCGGCTGACGACCGGTGGCCAGCGGCCCCTGCGTCACGACGTCCTTGCGGTTGCCCGGGCCGACCGTGCCGACCGCGACCATCTGCGACTGGCGACGACGCGCGCCGCTGTGGCTGCGGATCGCCTCCTCGAGGTCCTCGTGCGCGGGGACGTGCTGATCGAAGCCCGTCGCGATGACGGTGATCCGCAGCGCATCGCCCATGTGCTCGTCGATGACCGCGCCGAAGATGATGTTGCAGTCCTCGTGCGCCGCCTCTTGGATGAGCGACGCGGCCTCCTCGACCTCGTGGAGCTTGAGGTCGGGACCGGCGGTGATGTTGATGAGGATGCCCTTGGCGCCCTGGATCGTGACGTCCTCGAGCAGCGGGCTGTTGATCGCCTGCTGGGCGGCCGCGAGCGCGCGGCCCTCCTCGGTGGCGAAGCCCATGCCCATCAGCGCGCGGCCCTGGCCGGACATGATGGTGCGGACGTCGGCGAAGTCGACGTTGATGATGCCCGGGATCGTGATGAGGTCCGAGACGCCCTGGGTGGCGTGCTGCAGGACCTCGTCGCACAGCTTGAAGCTGTCGAGCAGGCTCGTCGACGTGCTGGTGACGTCGAGCAGGCGATCGTTCGGGATCGTGATGAGCGTGTCGACGGCGCGCTCGAGGGCGGCGATGCCCTCCTCGCCGACGCGGAGTCGACGACGGCCCTCGAAGCGGAACGGCTTGGTCACGACGCCGACGCACAGCGCCCCGCACTCGCGGGCGACCTGCGCGACGATCGGCGCGGCGCCGGTGCCGGTGCCGCCGCCCATGCCCGCGGTGACGAAGACCATGTCGGCCCCACGCAGCACCTCGGTGAGCTCGGCGATGCTCTCGAGCGCCGCCTCGCGGCCGCGCTCGGGGTTCGCGCCCGCCCCCAGGCCGCGGGTGATCGCCCCGCCGAGCTGGATGCGGATCGGCGCGCGGCTCTTCTCGAGCGCCTGCACGTCGGTGTTCGCGGCGATGAACTCGACGCCTTCGACCCCGTGGCCGATCATCGTGTTGATCGCGTTGCCACCGGCGCCACCGACACCGATGACCTTGATCTTCGCGTGGTCCGGGAACGCTTCCTCGAGTTCGAAGTACGCCATGGCGGGTTCAAGCCTTCTCCCCGATCGGACCGCCCGAGCGCTCCGCCGCGAGGTTCGCTTCGACCCCCCTTACATGGCGTGATCAGGGGCAGCAAGAAAACGGCGACGGGAGGGTCACCGCGGCGTTCGCGCAGGCCGAACGGCGCGAATTCCTCAGTCCTGGGCCGCCCGGGCCCAGGCCGCGGTGACCTCGTCCACGGGGTAGTAGGTCTCGATCCGCAGCTCGTGGGCGGTCACGTCGATGGGGGTGCCCAGGGTCGCGATCGTGGTGAAGAACCGCAGCTCGAGGTCGCCGCGGCGCAGGTGCACGGGGATCAACAGGCGCGGCTCGCCGACAATCACGTCGCGCACCGGGGGCAGCGGGCCGTAGCGCCCGAGCTCGTCCAGCAGCCGCACGGTCGCGCCGGTCGGATCTGACAGCGCCTCATGGCGCAGGCGCTCGATCGTGACGCGGACGATCTCGGCGAAGTTGACCAGGTGCGGCCGGATCCCCCGCGGGTGGAAGATGAGGTGCATCGCGTTGCCGCCGAGCTCGACCAGGACCTGCGGATCCGCGACGAAGTGGCCCATCACCCGCTGGGCTCCCCGGTTCGAGGCCATCACCTGCCAGTGCGGATCGACGACGACCGCCGGGAACGGATCGTGGTGCGCGAGGATCAGATCGAGCACGCGACGCAGCTCGCCCATCGCCGGCGCGGCCAGGGGCTCGTCGCGGTAGACCGGCGCGAACCCAGCCGCGAGCAGCCAGCGGTTGCGCTCGCGCAGGGGCACATCCAGCGCCGAGGCGAGCACGAGCACCATGTCGCGGCTCGGCGCCGACTTGCCGGTCTCGACGAAGCTGAGGTGCCGCGTCGACACCTCGGCGCGCTCGGCCAGCGCCAGCTGCGAGAGCCCCCGGCTCACCCGCCAGTGGCGGACCAGGCGGCCCACCGGTTCGACGTCGCGTCCCATGCCCGAACGCTACGCCATGCGGGTGTCGCCCGACATG
This sequence comes from Deltaproteobacteria bacterium Ga0077550, assembly GCA_001464385.1. Taxonomy (GTDB): domain Bacteria; phylum Myxococcota_A; class Polyangia; order Nannocystales; family Nannocystaceae; genus Xiheibacterium; species Xiheibacterium aquaticum. The sequence continues at coordinate 16,295 of LNFB01000197.1, forward strand.
ACCTCCGACGTCATGGCGAGCCCCCGGGGCCGCGGCCACGCTGGGCCCACGAACCCGCCATGAACAACCGTCTCGCCGCCACCGCCGTCCTCGTCCCCTTCCTCGCCTACTCGCTCTGGGTCGCGGCCACCTGCGGCCCGCTCGGCTTCCTCGACCTCGCGGGCCGCGAGCCGTGGGCGATGCAGCTGCTGCTCGACCTCGCGATCACCTCGGCGTTCTCGATCCACTGGATGATCCGCGACGCCCGCGTCGCCGGGCGGAACCCGTGGCCGTTCGTGATCGCGACGATCGCGGTGGGATCGATCGCGGCGCTGGTGTACATCGCGACGGGTCGCCGGCGCGGGGCGTAGCGCAAACCGGATGCTCGCGCGCGTTCGACTGGCGAGGCCGCGCACGCGCGGGCATGCTCGCATCGTCGCGCGCCGATGCACGTTCCCCCCTCGCTCCTGTTGGGTTGGATGCTCCAGGCGGCGGCGCCGGACGATCCGCTCGACGCGACCTGGACGCTGGACTGGACCGCGCCGCCGGGCTGCCCCAGCGCCGCGGAGGTCGAGCAGATCGTGGTGCGGTGGCGACGATCGGCGCCGACGTCGTTGCCCCCGCTGCACGTCGGGGCGCGCGGGCGGGTCGTCGCGGTGCCCACCGGGGGCTTCGCGCTCGCGCTCGATCTGACGACCGAAGGCACGCTCACGCACCACGACGAGCACGCCGAGGACTGCGACGTGCTCGCCGAGGCGACGGCGCTGCAGGTCGCGATGGCGCTGGGATTCCTGCCCGACGGCCCCGCCTCGACGGATGCCTCCACCGTGCCGGTCCCTGCGCCGCCCGCCACGATCGATCTCCCCGCTCCGCTGCCATCCGTCGATCCGTCGGCGACGGCGCGTCCAACGGCCGGGCCCGCCGATCCGAGTCCGCGCGCGGCGCCTGCGTCCGCACCGCGACGACGCCGGCCGCTCGGGCTCCGTGGCGCCGTCCGCCTCCAAGGCAGCGCGGGCACCGGTCGGGTGCCGAGGATCGACGCGGGGCTCGGGCTGGCCGGCGCCCTGTTGTGGCCGCGCGCGCGGCTCGACGTCGTCGTCGCGCACACGTTCCTGCAACGGCAGCCGCACCCCGATCGCGCGGGCCTCTCGCTGCGCGTGTGGCAGTGGACCGGCCGCGTGCGGGGCTGTTGGGTGCCGCGGGTCGGCGTGCTCGAGTTGCCACTGTGCGGCGGGCTCGAGGTCGGCGCGAGTCGAGCGACGTCGCGCGGCGTGCTCCGGACCCGCGTCGCCGAAAGCCCGTTCGTCGCGAGCGTCCTCGCGGGTGCGCTGGTGTGGCCGTTCACGCGGAGGCTCGCACTCTGGGTCGAGCTCGACGGCTGGGTGGCGTGGACCCAGCCGGCGTTCACCGTGCAGGATCTCGCGCCGTGGTTCACGACGCGCCGCGTGGGGGTCGACGGGGTCGTCGGCCTCGAGCTGCGATGGCCGTAGGGCCCCCGTCACGGGGCGTCTGCGGGGTTCGGGCCCGGGCGATCACGAGTCCGGAGCGAGGTGGCCATAATGAGCGAACGGTGTCCCCCGTGCCCTCGACCGCCCTCGACGTCGCCGCGGTGTATCGCGAGCACTTCGACTACGTGGTCACGAACTTGCGTCGGCTCGGGGTCCCGACGCCCGCGCTCGAGGACGCGTGCCACGACGTGTTCCTGGTCGTGCACCGACGGGCGCGCAGCGGCGGCGTCGGGCGGGACGCGATGCGTCCGTGGCTGTACGGGGTGGCGCGCCGCGTGGCGGCGGACGTCCGTCGCAGCGGCGCCCGGCACCGTCGTCGCATGCTGGCGCTGCAATCGGTCGCGCGCCACGAGCCCGGGACCGACGAGGTCGTCGGCGATCGTCGGCTGGTACAGACGTTCCTCGACGCGCTCGACGCCGACAAGCGCGACGTGTTCATCCTCGTCGAGCTCGAGGAGATGACGGGCCTCGAGGTCGCGCGCGTCCTGGGCATCAACGCGAACACGGCCGCGGCGCGCCTGCGGGCCGCACGGAAGATCTTCGCCGACCACCTCGAGGCGACCGCCGGTGCGGAGCACGAGGCGCGCATCCTCGCGGCTGCGCGGCGCCGCGACGAGCTCGACGCGTCGACGCGGGCCCGGGTGTGGGTCGGGCTGGCGCCGGTGCTCCATGGCAAGGGCCTGTCGACGCTGCTCTTCGGGGCCGCCGCGGGCGCGGTGCTCGTCGCGACGACGGCCATCGTGGCCGGCCGCGGGCCGCAAGTCACCACGGCGACGTCGTCGATCGGGTCACGGGAAGGGGTCGATCGCGCGGACGCAGGCGGCCGGCCGCACGACGTGGAGCCTGCGTTGATCCCCGCGTCGCTCGTGCCGGCGACTCTGCCCCGCCCCATCGCGCCCGCGCTCGCGTCCGCCAAGCCCTCGATCCGCGAGACCTCCGAGGCACCGGCCGCGACGTCGGCGAGGCCGCCGAGCACGATCGGCACGGACGCGGCGCCGGGCGATCTGCAGGCGCAGACCGAGCTCGCCGGGCGTGTGCTGCGGGCCAGCGAGCCCGCGATCATCCTCGGGCTCGTCGACGAGTACCGCGCGCGGTTCAGCGACGGGTTCTTCGCCGACCGTGTGAGCGCGCGCCGGATCGAGGCCCTGTGCGACCGCCAGCAGCGCGAGCTCGCCTCCCGCGAACATGCGGCGCTGGCCAGACGGCAGCCGGCCCTCGCCGATCGAGCGTTCGACCGCTGTGCCGAGTCGAGCGATCACGAAACCGACGCGGTCCGGCCAAGCGAGGGGTGATGTTCCGCAGCGTCCTCCTGTTCCTCGCCGTGATCGTCGTTGGTTGCGGACCGAACGTCGAGTCGACCAGCGAGACGCTCGAGACCGGGGCCAGCGGCGGCCAGGACGGCGACGCGGGCGAGGCCGGCGGCACGGGGAACGACCCGTGCGGCGGCGAGACGCCACCGGCCATCCTCGCGTACTTCGACGCGTTCGAACGCATGGAGGTCGCGTTCGACGAGATGGACGCGGATCTCGACGCGGTGCGACAGGACCTCGCGATGTTGCTGGGCCTCCCCGCGGACGCCTCCACCGACGAGGTGGCCGCCGCGATCGAGGCCACCTACGCGGCGAACGTGGGGCCTGGCAGCGCGATGGTGATCGCGTCGGTCCAGTGCTCGGGGGTCCTCGACGCGGAGCGCGAGAACCTCGCCATCTGCGGCCCCGAGCTCGTCCTCGCGGAGATCGGGTTCGCGTGCGAGGGCGAGTGCACGATCGCGGCGCCCGAGGACTGCCCGTCGCCGCGCTGCCGCGGCATCAGCCCGGTGTGCCAAGGGGCGTGCACGGGCGCCTGCACGATCGACGTGTCGGCGAGCTGCGAGGGGATCTGCACCGGGACGTGCGAGGGCGAGTGCGGTTGCCCCGTCGACGGTGGCCTGTGCGCCGGCCCGTGCGACGGCATGTGCACCGGTGCGTGTGAGATCGTCGAGGCGAACTGCGAGGGCGAGTGCGAGGACGCGTGCACCGGCTCCACGTTCGCGACCTGTGACGGTACGTGGTGGTGCGACGCCCCGGGCTATGCGTGTGGTGTCGACTGCGCGGGCTGGGCCGAGCCGATCGGCGTCGACGCGGACTGCCGCACGTTCGCCGCGGCCGCGGGCGCCGCGTCCGGGGTCTGTCCCCCACCCTTCGCATCCCTGGTCTATGCCTCGATCGCGTGCTCCGAGTTCACCGGGACCGCCACCTCCCTCGAGGACGCCGCGGCGCGGCTGCACCGCGACCTGTACCGGTTCCAAGCGATCGTCGAGCGGTCGTCGCCGCTCGTGAACTCGCTCGTCGCGTCGATCTTCGAGGAGATCGACCTGCCCCCGTGCGTGGCGCAGCTCGTGCTCGAGCACATCAGTGGATTCGGCGTGATCCTCAGCGAGGCGCAGCAGACCGCCGTCGAGATCCAGACCCTCGCGGCCGCCCTCGACCCCGCGTGACGCCGGCGCGCCCCCGCGTGACGCCGCGGCCGCAACGGCGCTATCGTTCCCCCGCCGTGTCCGCGCTGCCCCCCGCCATCGCCGCGATCGAGCGTCCGCACCGCAACCTGTGGACGCTGTATCTCATCCGCGCGCTCTTCACCGGCCCCGCGTTCCCCGTCGTCGCGGTGGTGCTGTACTTCCGCTACCACACGATGCGGTATCGGTTCGACGCCCAGGGCGTGCACATGCGCTGGGGCGTGTTCTTCCGCCGCGAGATCAACCTGACGTATCGGCGGATCCAGGACATCCACCTGCGCTCGGGGCTGTTCCAGCGGTGGCTCGGGCTCGCCGACGTCCTCGTGCAGACCGCCGCGGGCTCGGCGTCGGCCGAGATGACGATCGAGGGCCTGCAGGAGTTCGAGGTCGTGCGCGAGTTCCTCTACGCCAAGATGCGCGGCCACGACGACGGAGCGTCGACCGACGCGGCGTCGCCGGTCGCCGCGGCGCTGCACGAGGTCGCGCGCGAACTGGTCGCGGTGCGCGAGGCCCTCGATCGCGTGGGGACGCGCTGACGCCATGTGGTCGCGCTTCGTCGCCCTGGTCGCCGAGTTCTGCGCCACGCCGGCACCGCCCGTCGCGGCCCGCGGCGCGCGGGTTTTCCACGCCTCGCCCGCGTTCTTCCACTACCGCATCGCGCTGTGGCTCGCGGTGCGGGCGTCGACGCTGCTGTTCATCGTCGGGCCGATGGTCGCGCTCGAGCTCGCGGTGCGCGAGGCGTCGAACCTGCCGTGGGCCCTGCGCGCGCTCTTGTACGTCATCGAGGGCGGCGCCCTGGTGGGCTGGGTGATCTCGCTGCCGGTCGGCTACGCGCTGGCGCGCCTCGACTACGAGCAGCGCTGGTACGTCGTCACGGATCGGAGCCTGCGGATCCGCGAGGGCGTCGTCATCGTGAAGGACATGACGCTGACCTTCGCCAACGTGCAGAACGTGACCGTCGAGCAGGGACCGCTGCAGCGGGCCTTCGGCATCGCGGATCTGCGGGTGCAGACCGCCGGTGGCGGCGGCGGCGAGCAGCCCGGCCAGCCGTCGATGCACACCGGGTTCCTGCGCGGCCTCGACGACGCGCCGGCACTGCGCGAGCTGATCATGGCGCGGCTGCGCGTCGGCCAGGACGCGGGGCTCGGGGATCCGGACGATCGCGGCACGGCGCCCGAGGGCGCGACGCAGGCCGCGATCGGCGAGGTGCTCGCGGCCGCGCGGGCCCTCGGCGACGCCGCGCGGCGGCTCGCGGGGAACTAAACGTCGTCAGACCGCGCAGCTCTGCTCGTCCCCATCGCAGCAGTCGCAATACACGCCCGGCGATCGATCGACGCACACGCCACTGGCGTAGACGACCCCCGCGTCGTCGCCGGCCGTGCTGCAGATCGTCGCGCAGCTGTCCCTGGTCGTCTTGCCCCACCGGCAGTAGTCGATCGCGTCGGCGTCGACGCACTCGCCCTCGCCGTCTTCGTCGCACGGGGCGCCCGGGCCGTTGCCGCAGAACGCCCGAACCGCCCGGTCCTCGGTGGTGCCCTCCGCAACGCAGCCGTACGCGAAGTCGAAGCCGTCGGACGCGCACGAGGCCTGCAACGCGGCGGGGTTCTCCGTCCACGCGCCGTCGGTGCACGTGAAGTAGCGGCTGCCCGCCGGACCCGACTCCACGCTTCCGCTGCAGAAGACGAGGTCGGGCGTCGCGACGGAGCACTCCGCCGGGTCGGGCACCTCACCGGACTCGCCGGCCGTGTCACCCGAGGCCCCGCCGTCGGCCATGTCGGTCCCGTCGCCCTCCGTGACCGTGTCGCTGATCGCGTCTTGGGCCTCGTCCACGCAGCACGACAGGTCGAGGATGTCGTCCTCGTCGCACCAGTTGAAGCCGCCCTCGCACCGGCACGACGCATCGACGAGGACGTTGTGCGGCCCCGTGCACGCGGAGGCGTCAGGCTTGCCGACGATCGGCCGGCAGACGCCGCTCGAGGTGTCCTCGGGATCCTCCCAGGTGTAGCCAGCGTCGCACTTGCAGACGCCACCCATGCCCGGGGGATACACGTGACTGTGCGCGAGGAGGTGCCCGCAGCCGATCGGGCTGTCGTCGTCGGGCGTGCCGCACCCGACGCCCACGGCGGCAGAGGCGGCCGACGCGACGGTGACGGCGATGGAGAGGAATGCGGCCGGGGAACGTCGCGGGGAGGGCGTCATGACGGAGCCTGCCCCCACGAGTGTCCGGCGAAGGGCGATCGGATCGCCCCGCGGGCAGCTAGCGATCCCGCACGCGGATCGGCACCCCGCCGCCGGGCGCCATCGTGACGTTGCGGCGCACCGGCGTCGCGGGCCCGTCGTCGAGCAGCGTCAGGCGGTGTCGCGACAGCGCCACGCCGAGCACGATCTTCATCTCGAAGCTGGCGAACGCGGCCCCGATGCAGCGGCGGTGACCGCCGCCGAACGGCAGGTACTCGAAGGGCGAGAACCGCCGCTCGAGGAAGCGCTCGGGCCGGAAGGTCTCGGCGTCGGGGTAGAGCTCCTCGCGGCGATGGGCCAACATCACGCTCGCGGACACGCCGACCCCCGCGGGCACCTCGACGGGCCCCAGGCGCAACGGCGCGTGGAGCACCCGCAGCACCTCGGTCACGACCGGGTACAGGCGCATCGCCTCCTTGCAGACCGCGTCGAGGTATTCGAGCCGCGCGATCGCCTCGGGATCGGGGTCGGGCCCGAGCGCCTCGAGCTCCGCGTGGACCCGCGCCAGCGCGTCGGGGTGCCGGTGCAGCAGCTCGATCGCCCACGCGATCGTGATCGCGGTGGTCTCGTGGCCGGCGAACAGCATGGTGCGCAGCTCGTCGCGGATCGCCGCGTCGGGCATCGATTCGCCGTCCTCGTAGGTCGCCTGCGCCAACAGGCTGCACACGTCGACGCCCGGGCTGCGTCGCGCGCGATCGATCTGCTGCTGCAGCAACGCGTCGAGCGCGACGAACCGGCGGCGGAAGCGGGCCCACGGCCCGAGCCCCGCGAACTCGCGCTGCAGGAACGGCATGAAGAACATCAGCGGCGACGACGCCTCGACGAGATCGATCACCGCGGCCTGCAGCGCGCGGGCGCTCTCGTCGTCGCGTGCGCCGAAGATCGCCCGCGTGATGACCTCGAGCGAGATGCCCTGCGCGAGCTCGAGGGTGAGGACGCGCGAGGACTCGACGCGCTCCGCGAAGCGGCGCCGGGCGACCTTGGCGATGACGTCCGCGTAGGCGCGCATGCGATCGCCGTGCAGCGGTGGGGCGAGCAGCTTGCGCTCGCGGGTGTGCGGCGCCCCCTCGAGCATGAAGATCGAGCGCTGGCCGAGGGTCGGGCCGAGCGCGTTCACGGCCCACGGCCCGTAGATCTCGGGGTCGGCGGAGAAGATCACCTTGATCAACTCGGGATCTCCGGTGATGACGACCGTGCCGTTGACCGTCGGGATCGTGAAGGGGTCGCCGTAGCGCGCCGCCCACCGCGGGAAGTCGCGGAACGGCGAGCGCAGGACGCGATAGGTGCTGCGGAGCACCCCGGAAGGACCAGCGGGGAGAACGGCGTTCACGTCGGGACCAGCTTCAACGGGAGCCGAGGGAGAGTCCACCGGTCGGACGGAGTTTGCCCGCGGGGGCGGTCACGACCGGCGTGAGGCGGTGCGCGACGTACTTGCCGCACGCGTCGCACTCCCCCGGGGCCCACGCGCGGCGTCCGGTCTCGGCGATGAGGCAGGCGCCGCCGAACAGCAGCGGGACGCTGAGGCCGACGATGAACGGGCCGATGAGCGAGGCGCCGAGGACCGAGCCGAAGGCGTACAACCACGCGAGCGCGTGGGCGGCGGTCCAGAGCCGGCTGGGGTGGCGGACGGCGAGCTCGCGGCAGTGGGGGCAGCGGGTCATGGTGCTTCCTATCGTTCGATAGTCTGATGACCTATCGAGTGATAGTCGTCGAGTCGTTCCCGCGGGCCGCGAAAATTTAGGCTGTGATTTCAGATACCTTGGAGGGGCTTGCCGCGCCGACCCGCCAAGGCCCCGCCGACACGCGCTGCCCCCGCCGTTCGCCACCGCGAGGTCCTCGAGGCCGCGCTCCAGCTCATGGCGGAGCAGGGCTACGCGGGCGCGTCGCTCCGCAAGCTCGCCGCGCGCCTCGGCATGCAGCAGCCGAGCCTCTATCACTACTTCCGCAGCAAGGAGGACCTCGTCGAGCAGCTCATCGCGACCTTCGCGGGCGACATGCTCGCGGCGAGCAGCGAGGCGCTGCCCGAGCGGGTCGAGGACGCGCCGGCGTGGATCCGCGACACCGTCATCGCGCTGTACCAACGCCCGACGCACCCGGCGTTCGTGCGCGTGATGTTCTCGATCTCGCGGCTCGACCCACGCTACGGCAAGCTCCTGCGCGGCATCTTCGTCGACCAGGTGGAGATCGCGATGCGCCTGTTCGCCAAGCCCTTCGTCGATCGCGGCGAGATCGACGAGCAGGTCGCGGTGTACACCGCGAGGATGACGGTGAACGCGATCGGCTTGAAGCTCATGGAGGAGATGGTGCTGTTCGACGAGCGGCCGCTCGGGGCGGATGTGATCGCGTACGCGGACTATGTGGTCACAGCGATGCGGGAGCACTTGATCCGCAACCGGCTGCGGTGAGGCGCGGCCGACATCACGGCTCGCAACCGACGCCGTCGCCGTCCGCATCGAGCCCGTACACATCCTCGCCCACGACCATGACCGGCGCGAGCCCGAGGGCCACGACGTCGGGGCAGTCGAGGTCGTCGACCAGCGGCAGGCACGGCGTGTACGACGGGTGGCACGTCGGCGACACCGCGGTCGTGCTCGACTCGTCACCGTCGTCGCTGCTCGTGCCGCCCTCCGGCGCGCCCGTGCTGCTGTCCTCACCCTCCCCGCCGGCGTCGTCGAGCTCCGGCCCGAGCAGCGGCCGCGCGCAGCCGAGCGTCGCGGCCACCGCGATCACCCCGCCGCCACGCGCCGCGATCATCGATACAGCGCCCGACGCATCGTCGCCACCACCGCCGCCGGCAACGCGATCCCGAGCCACAGCTCGAGGCCGCGCACGCCCTGCCACAGCAGCGTCGCCAGGCCGTCCTGGGTCCGCGCGCCGCGACGCGCGGCCTCGTCGAGCCAACCGCCGGGCGCCCGCGGATAGACCATGTCGACCACCCGCGCACCGTCGACCAGGCGATCGATCGGCAGCGGCGTCACGAAGTGCTCCGGCCCGCCCTTCATGCCGACCGTCGTGGCGTTGACCAGCAGCTCGCACGCCGCCACGGCGTCCGACAGATCGCCGTAACCGCAGCGCGCGACGCCGTCGAGCGCGGGCAGGCGGTTGGGCTCGCGGCTGACCCAGACCACGTCGCAGGCGACCTCACCGTGGCGCAGCGCGTCGATGACCGATCGCGCCGCACCGCCGCCGCCCAGCACCACAGCCCGCTTGGGTGGCGCGCCGCCGAGCTCCGCGAGCGCGTCGAGGAACCCCGCGCCGTCGGTGTTGTGCCCAACGAGCTCGCCGCGGCGGATGAGCACCGTGTTGATCGCCCCGGTGCGCGCGGCCTCGGGCGAGAGACGATCCATGTGCGCCACCGCGGCGCGCTTGTGCGGCACGGTGAGGTTGAGCCCGCCCAGGCCCATGCCCCGCGCGCCCGTCAGCGCGTTGGCCAGGGCGTGCGGCCGCACGTGGAAGGCGAAGTAGCGGTGCGGCAGGCCCAGCGCCGCGAACGCAGCGTTGTGCATGTCCGGCGAGCGCGAGTGCCCGACCGGATCGCCGAACACCCCGAAACATCGACCGGCCTCGGCGCTGACGTCGTTCATGTCTGCTCCTTGCGGGCGCGCGCGTCCAGGCGGAGGTTGAGGATCTGCACGAACAGCGAGAAGCCCATGGCGGAGTAGACGTATCCCTTCGAGACGTGCGCGCCGGTGCCCTCGGCCATCAACATGACGCCGATCAACACCAGAAATGCGAGGGCGAGGACGCGCACCGACGGGTGGCGCTCGATGAAGTCGCCGACCGGGCCGGCGAAGACCATCATGACGATGACCGCGATGATCATCGCGATGATCATGATCGGGATGTGCTTGGCCATGCCGACGGCGGTGATGACCGAGTCGAGCGAGAACACGATGTCGAGCAGCATCACCTGCAGGATGATGCCGGCATACAGGCCCCGGCCCGCGGCCTGGACCCGCTCGGCGTCGTGGACGACCTCGTCCTTGTTCTGGCCGGGGTGCTCGACGTTGACGAAGATCTCGTGGGTCGCCTTGTAGAGCAGGAACAGGCCGCCGCCGACGAGGATGAGGTCCTTGCCCGAGAACGGCCGCACCAACGTGAACAGCGTCTCGTCGAGCCGCATCACCCAGCTGATGACGGACAGCAGGCCGAGCCGGGAGATCAACGCGACGGCGAGGCCGAGCCGGCGCGCGCCGAGCTGCTGCGCCTTGGGCAGTCGACCGCAGAGGATCGTGATGAAGACGATGTTGTCGATGCCCAGCACGATCTCCATCACGGAGAGCACGAGCAGCGACACGTAGGTCTCGGGGTCGGAGAGCAGCTCGATCATGGCCCGGCCGGGTCCTCGGGATCGTGGGCACGTTCGGCCACGACCGCCGCGAGCGTACCCCGTCGCAGCCGCACGTGGATCGTCTCGCCGATGTCGGCCCCGTGGGCGTCGGTGACGACCGAGCCCGACGCCGTCGTCACCACCGCGTAACCACGCTCGAGGACCGCGAGCGGCGAGAGGGCGTGCAGGGCCGCGGCCGCGCGGGCGAGGCGGAGGCGCGGCGGCTGGACGAGGTAGTGGCCCCGGGCGAGCAAGCGCTCGGTCAGCGCGCGCAGCCGGGCACGACGGCGGGGCACGAGCTCGGCGATCACCTCGCGCAGGCGCGCAGACGCGGCGGCGAGGCGGGCCGCCCCGGCGTGCGCGCGCGCCCGGCCCAGCGCGACCAGGCGCGCGAGGGCGACCGCGAGTCGACGACGGTCACGGGCGATCCGGGCCCGCGGATGCGCGTTCGACAGCGCCCGCTCGGCGCGCACGAGGGCCGCGCGCGCCCCCGCGGCCCGCGCCCGCGTCGCGGCGCCGAGGCGGAAGCTCGCGTGCTCGAGGCGGCTGCGGCGATCGAGCGCGTGCCGCAGCACCGCGGGCCCGAGTCGACGGGCCAGGGCATCGAGCCGACGCGCCGCGGTGTGGCGATCCGGCACGACCAGCTCGGCGGCCTGCGACGGCGTCGATGCGCGCACGTCCGCGACCAGATCGCAGATCGTGACGTCGACCTCGTGCCCCACCGCGCTGACCACCGGCACCGGGCACGCCGCGATCGCGTGGGCGAGGCGCTCGTCGTTGAACGCCCAGAGGTCCTCGGTGGAGCCGCCGCCGCGACCGATGATGATCACCTCGATGCCCGGCCACGCCCCGAGCCGCGTGAGCGCGCGCCACAGCGATCGCGGCGCGTCGTCGCCCTGGACCACCGCCGCGGCCAGCACGAAGTGGGTCGGGCACCGCCGAAGGGCGACGCGCAGGATGTCGTGCAGCGCCGCGCCGTGGGCCGAGGTGACGAGCCCGATCGTCCGCGGCCACGGCGGCAGCGGTCGCTTGCGGGCGGCCTCGAACAGGCCCATCGCCGCGAGCTTGGCCTTGCGCTGCTCGAGCTCGAGCATGCGCGCGCCGAGGCCCGCCGGCTCGGCCCGGTCCGCGTACATCTGGAAGCGGCCCTGCTTCGCGAACACGCCGACGCGGCCGGCGACGCGCAGCGACTGCCCGTCCTGGATCCGGAAGCGCAGCCGCTCGAGCGTCGAGCGCCACATCGCGACCGGCAACATCGCCTCGTCGTCCTTGAGCGTGAAGAAGGCGTGCCCCGCGGCGCCGACGCGGAGGTTCGACACCTCGCCCTCGACCCAGACCATCCCGATCTTCGCGTCGAGCGTCTGATGGGCGAGCCGGACCAGGTCGCCCACGCTCAGCACCGTGGGGCCGCTGCGCGCCGGCGCACCCGGGCGGAACGAGAGCTCGCCCTGGCCCGATCCCTGGCGCGGCGCCGACATCGTCGGGGATGCTAGTCCCCGCCGATCCCGATCCCCTAGCGAAAAATCGAGGCACGGTGACGGGCGCCACGCGGGCGCCGCGGGCAAACTGCGCGGGTTTCTGGCCCGGCGCCGCGAACCGGGCTCTACTCTCGCCCATGCCGCCCCGCCGCCTGGTCCTCGCCGTCGCGCTGCTCGCGGGCTGCTCGTTCTTCAAGGAGCTGCAGTCCGCCGACTCGGCGGAGGACAGCGGCTCCGACTCGGGGACCGACGACGACGGCAACGGCTCGGACGGCAGCGGCTCGACCACCGCGGCCGACGGTCCGTGCACGATCGCCCGCGACGATCGCTGCGTCGATCAGGACACGCTGCGCAGCTGCGACGAGTCCACCGGCGAGGTCACCGAGTCGTCGTGCAACGACCTCTGCACGGGCACGCTGAACTTCAGCTGCGTCATCGCCACGGCCGAGACGCAGCACGGCTGCTGGTGCGTGGTGCCGGGCGACCTGAAGCAGCTCACGTGCACGGAGCTCGAGGGCTGCCTGCTCGACTGCAGCCAGGCGACCACGACCGCGTGCGCCGACGCGTGCTTCGACCGGACCACCGCGGGGACGATCCGCACCTACGGCGCGCTGGTCTCGTGCGCGCACAGCGGGTGCGACGACACCTGCCGTGACGAGCCCGAGGGCTGCGCGGCGTGCATCGCCTCGGCCATCGGGGCCGGGACCGGTGACTGCGCGCTCGAGCGCTCGGTCTGCGACGCCGACGCGCCGTCGGATCCGTGGTGGCCCGACTAGCGGGCCGCCGGACTAGACTACGCACGATGCCCGACTGGATCGAGATCCCCGACGCCGCCGCGGGCGGCACGACCGGCCGCGTGCGCATCGATCGACGGCCACCCGAGGACGGCCCCGGCCGAACGCCGCTGCTGGTCGTCGGCGGGATGACGCAGACCCTCGCGAGCTGGGGCGGGCAGCTCCGCGGGCTGTCCGAGCGCCGCGAGATCGTCGCGTACGAGGCCCGCGGCCAGGGCAGCACGGCGCTGTCGCTCGCCGATTGCTCGCTGGCGCGGCAGGTCGACGACTTCGCCGCGCTGCACGACGCGCTCGGCTACGCGGGGCCGGTCGATCTGTGCGGCTTCTCGTTCGGCGGTCGGCTCGCGCTCGCCGTCGCGGCGCGTCGGCCCGAGCTCATCCGTCGCCTCGTCGTCAGCGGGGTCGCCCTCGATCGCGGCATCGTCGGTCGACTCATCGTGCGCGGCTGGATCGCCGCGCTCGGCACCGGTGATCTCGAGGCGCTCGCGCGCGTCACCCTCGCCGACATCCTCGGGCCGGCGTACCTCGCCAAGCACGAGGCGATGATCGAGTCGATGGTGCGCGCCTCGGTCGATCGCAACCGCTACGAGGGCGTGCTGGCCCTGATGCGGGCGACGCTCGATCTCCCCGAGGGCTCGCCCTGGGCCACCGCGGCGCTCGCGAGCGACGTGCGCGCCGCGAGCATCCCGGCGCTGTGCATCGGCGGCGCGCTCGATCGACTCGCGGCCCCCGACGATGTCGCCGCGCTCGCGGCCGAGCTCGGCGGCGCGGTCCACATCCTCGCCGACGTCGGTCACACCGTCGCGATCGAAGCGCCCGTGCCGTGGCGCGAGCACGTGCTCGCGTTCCTCGACGGCGCGGACGCCTGATACACTCGGCGCCGTGGCGGGCAATGCCCTCGGCGAGCGCTTCCGCGTGACCAGCTTCGGCGAGTCGCACGGCGGCGCCGTGGGCGTCGTCGTCGACGGCTGCCCCGCGGGACACCCCTTCCCCCACGCCCGCATCGCCGCGCAGCTGGCCCGCCGCCGCCCCGGCCAGCCGCTCACGTCGGCGCGCCGCGAGGCCGACGCGATCGAGGTCCTGAGCGGCGTGGACCCCGAAACCGATCGCACCCTCGGCACGCCGATCGCGATGATGGTCCGCAACACCGACGCGAAGTCCGGCGACTACGAGGCGCTGCGCGGGGTCTATCGGCCGTCCCACGCCGACTTCACCTACGACGCGCGCTTCGGCCTGCGCTTCGTCGCCGGCGGCGGTCGGGCCTCGGCGCGCGAGATGGCGCGCGTCGCCGCGGGCGCGCTGGCCGAGGATCTTCTCGCCCGCTGGCGCGGGATCGAGATCGTCGCGTGGGTCGATCGCGTGCACGACGTCGGCGCGCCGCTGGTCGACGGCGCCTGCGTCACCCGCGAGGCGGTCGACGCCCACGACGTGCGCTGCCCCGACCCCGAGGCCGCCGCGGCGATGACCGCGGTCATCGAGGACGCGCGGCGCCACGGCGACACCGTCGGCGGCATCCTCCGCGCCGTCGTGCGCGGCGTGCCGGCGGGCCTCGGCGAGCCGGTGTTCGACAAGCTCACCGCGGCCCTCGCCCACGCGATGATGAGCCTGCCGGCGGCGCGCGGCTTCGAGATCGGCGAGGGCTTCGCCGCGGCGCGCATGCGGGGCACGGCGCACAACGACGCGTTCATCCCCGCGCCCGAGCGCGCGCCCGATCCCCCGGTCGCGACGCGCACCAACCACAGCGGCGGCATCCAGGGCGGCATCAGCAACGGCGAAACCATCGCGTTCGCGGTGGCGTTCAAGCCCGTGGCCACCGTGTTCGTCCCGCAGGACACCGTCACCCGCGACGGCGAGGCGACGACGTACCGCGCCCGCGGCCGCCACGATCCCTGCGTGCTGCCGCGCGCGGTGCCGATGGTCGAGGCGATGGCCGCGTTGGTCGTCGCCGATCACATGCTGCGCCGCTTCGGCGCCCGCGCCGAGGAGCTCGATCGATGAGCCTGCAGGTCCTGCCCGGCGGCAAGCCCCAGCACGAGCCCGATCGGCGGATCCTCGCCGCCGGCGCGCCGCCGTCGCCCAGCGCCGCGCCGCTGGATCTCGCGCGCCACCTGGAGTTCGGCGAGGCGCTCGCGTGGTGGGGCGACAAGTCGCACATCGAGCGAACGCCGGTGATCCTCGCCGCGACGCTGCTGGTCGTCGCGCTCGTGGGCGTCACCGTGTTCGTGCCGGAATTCTGGCTGCAGCCGCTCGATCAGCTGTGGCAGCCGCTGCTCGCGGTGAGCCTACCGCTCCTGTTCACCCTGCTGCGCGAGCGACTCAGCCGCCGCGCGGTCCTCGTCACCGACACGTCGATCGTCGAGGTCGACATGGCCGGCCGCAGCGCGCGGCTCGGCTTCGACAACGTCCGCAGCGTGCGTCGCGATCTGCTGCGCGGCGGGCTCCGGCTCGAGGGCGCCCGCGCGACCGTCCGGATCCCGAGCGCCCTGGTCGACGACGCGCGCCAGGCGATCGCGAGCCAGCGGCGCGGTCGGGTGCAGACCCGCGAGGGCCTCGACGATCCGCTGCGATGGATGCCATGACCCTGCACGATCGTTCGTCCCTCAGCGAAGCCCGCCGCATCGTCGTCAAGTTCGGCACCCGCGTCGTCACCCACGACGGTGTGGAGCTCGCGGCCGGCCGCGTGCACGCGCTGGTGGAGGAGCTCGCGCGGCTGCGCAAGCGCGGCTTCGAGGTCATCCTCGTGTCCTCCGGCGCGGTCGGCATGGGCATGCGTGCGCTGGCCCTGCCCGAGCGCCCGCGATCGCTGGGCCTGCGCCAGGCGTGCGCCGCCGTCGGCCAGGGCCACCTCATGGGGCTGTACACGCAGGCGTTCGCGCAGCTCGGGGTGATCGCCGCGCAGGTCCTGCTCACGCAGGACGATCTGGCCGATCGCGATCGGGCGCTGTGCGTGCGCACCACGCTGATGCGGCTGCTCGAGCTCGGCGCGCTGCCGATCCTCAACGAGAACGACAGCGTCAGCGTGCGCGAGCTCGTCCTCGTCCGCATCGCCGACGGGGGCCAAGCGCCCGAGGTCGCGTTCGGCGACAACGACGGGCTCTCGGCCCTGGTCGCCCGCGCGATCGATGCGGACCTGCTCGTGCTGCTCACCGACGTCGATGGCCTCTACACCGCCAACCCGACCGTCGATCCGACCGCGACGCGGATCGCCGCGAAGGTCGGCGTCGACGCCGAGGATCTCGCGCTCACCGGCGGCACCAGCACCGGTGGCACCGGCGGCATGACCAGCAAGCTCGAGGCGGCGCGGCTCGTCACCGACGTCGGCATCCCCGCGGTCATCTGCAACGGCGACGGTCCGCACGTGCTCGAGCGCGTCCTCGCCGGCGCCGACGTCGGCACGATCGTCTGGCCCGCGGTGCCGCGCCCCGCACGGCGGCGGACGATCGCCCAGGCCGCGCGCGCCGGCGCGCTGGTCGTCAACGACGGCGCGCTCGCGGCCCTGGTCGATCGCAAGGCGTCGCTGCTGCCCATCGGCGTGCTCACGGTCGAGGGCAGCTTCGAGCGCGGCGACGTCGTCGAGATCCGCGATCGCTCGGGCCGCGTGTTCGGCCGCGGCCTGGTCAACTACGACGCCGACGCGGCGCGGGCCCTGGCCGGCCACCACAGCACCGAGATCGACGCCATCCTCGGCTATCGCGGCTACGATGCGCTGGTCACCCGGGACAACCTCGTCCTGACGACCGGCGATCCCAAGGGCGCGTAGCGCCCGAGCGCCGCGCCCGCCCGCGAAAGGAACCCTTGGCGATGGACGACAGGCAGCAAGCGATTGCGGCGGCAGCCCGCGGGGCCCGGCGCGCGGGCTGGGTGCTGGGTCAGATCAGCGGACCCGAGCGTCGGCAGATCCTGCTCGCGATGGCCGACGCCCTCGAGCGCGCCGACCTGCGCGCGGCCGTGCTGCGGGCCAACGCCGCCGACGTCGCCGACGCCCAGGCCGCCCGCGATCGCGGGGAGCTCGCGGCGGCCCTCGTGGATCGGCTCGTCCTCGACGACCGCAAGCTGGTCGGCGTCGTCGACGGCCTGCGTCAGCTCGCCGGCCAGGCCGATCCGCTCGGCAAGGTGTCGGTCGATCGCGACCTCGACGACGGCCTGCACCTGCGCCGCGTCGCGTGCCCGCTGGGCGTGATCGCGGTGGTGTTCGAGGCCCGGCCCGACGCGGTGCCGCAGATCGCCGGCCTCGCGGTGCGCAGCGGCAACGCGGTCGTGCTCAAGGGCGGACGCGAGGCAGCGCGGACCAACGCCGCGCTCGTCGACGTGCTGCGCCGCGCGCTCGCCGATCAGGGCTTCGATCCCGGCGCGCTCGTGCTGCTCGAGGATCGCGCCGACGTCGACACCGTGCTCACGTTGGACCGCGACATCGACCTCGTGGTCGCGCGCGGCTCGGCGGCGTTCGTCCGCCACGTGCAGCAGGCCAGCCGGATCCCGGTGCTCGCCCACGCCGAGGGCATCTGTCACCTGGTGCTGCACGCGAGCGCGGAGCCCGAGATGGCCGCGCGCATCGCCGTCGACGCGAAGTGCGGCTACCCCTCGGCGTGCAACGCGATCGAGACCCTGCTGTGGATGCCCGGCGCCGAGGCGGCCCTCGATCGCTGCGTGGCGGAGCTGGCGTCCCGTGGCGTCGAGATGCGGGCCTGCGAGGCCACGCGCGCGCGGCACCCGGGGTTGGTCGCAGCCACCGCCGCCGACTTCGGCCACGAGTTCGGCGCGCTCGTCCTCGCGGTCCGCCGCGTCGACGACCTCACCGCCGCCCTCGCCCACATCGAGCAGCACGGCTCGGGCCACACCGAGTCGATCGTCGCCGAGGACGAGGGCGCCGCCGCCGAGTTCCTCGCCCACGTCGACGCCGCCTGCGTCTTCCACAACGCGAGCACGCGCTTCGCCGACGGCTACCGCTTCGGGCTCGGGGCCGAGGTCGGCATCAGCACCAGCAAGCTGCACGCCCGCGGCCCGGTCGGCGCCGAGGGGCTGGTCACGTATCGATGGTTGTTGCGCGGCAGCGGCCAGATCGCCGGCGACTACGGCCCCGGCAAGCGACGCTTCCGACACCGCGACCGTTGAGGGCGACGGGGACGCGGAGATGGACGGGGTGCGGAGGCCCAACGCCCCGCACCCCAGCCCCGTTCATCCGCCGGGGCGCGTCGCTACGACGGCAGGACCTCGGTGATCCGCATGTTCGAACCCGACGTGCTCGGGTTGTGCTTCTCCACGTACGCCTGCAGCTGCCGCTGGGCCGCGCTGAACGCGTCCCGCAGCGCCACACCCATGTCCTCGTGCTCCCCCGTCTGGGGATCGCGCGTCACGACGATCTCGTCGCCGGGAACCGAGAGTTCGATGCGGACGTGGTAGGTGTTGCCCTTGTTGTGGTGTTTGTGGGGGGACTCGACGACGACCCGACAACCGGTGATCTTGTCGAAGAACTTGTCGAGCTTCGCGGCCTTGGCGCGGATGCGTTCTTCGATTTCGTCCGTGCGGACAACGTTGCGGAACGTGATCTCGAGTGGCAGCTTCATGGGCGCTCCTTTCACGTCGAGTGCTCGCGCCCGCGGTGCGAATGCACCCCGTCGCGTCGAGCCTCGGCCTGGTTCCACGGCACAGGCAACCAAGGTTCATCATGACCCAACTTGTCACCCACCTGCCACCGGAAAGGCGCGCAGGGTTGGCGGCCGGTGGGCCCAACGCGGACGCCCATCGGGCCCCCGCGCCGGGGCCGTGGCCGGGACGACGTTCCCAGCGGACTCCGGCTCGCCGCGGGCGCTGAACAGGCGCGCCCTCGGGTTCCGCCTGCCGGGGCGAGCGGGGGTGCGCGCGCCGCTTCGCACCCCGCGCGTCAGAGCACGCCGCGGGCCATGAGATCGGCGCGCAGGGTGTCGGCGTCGACGAAGTGCACCGCGTCCATGCCAGTCGCGCGCGCGCCCTCGCAGTTGAGCTCGCGATCGTCGACGAACAGGCACGCGCCGGGCGCGAGGCCGAGCCGCCGGGCGGCGAGCTCGTAGGCCGCCGGCGAGGGCTTGCGCTCGCCCATCTCGCACGACACGAAGGTCCACGGCACCCACCGAGAGACCGCCAGCTTGGCCTCGATGAGCCGGTACCACTGCGGGTAGTTCGACAGCGTGTGCATGGCGACGCCGCGGGCGTGCAGCGCCTCGAGCAACGCCTCGATGCCGGGCAGGAAGCGGTACGCCTCGACCATCGCGGCCTTGAGCCCCGCGACGTCGAGCCGGCGTCCATCGGCGAAGAACTGCGCCGCGAGTCCCTCCTCGTCGATGTGCCCGAGCTCGAACGACTCCCACGCGCTCGGGTGCTTGCGAGCGACCAGCGTCCGCAGGTCGGTGCCGAAGAACCGCGGCACCTCGACGAAGAACGGGTCGTGGACCAGCGTCCCCATCACGTCGAACAGTACGGCCTGGATCGCGCTCACGGGGGAACGTCATCTTCGTCGAGCAGCTGGCGCTCGGTCAACTCGGGCGCCGCGCGGCCGTGCTCGTAGGCCAAGAGGCCCAGGCGCTCGTAGTGCTTGCGCACTCGGTCGCTCAGCAGGTGGATCCGCCGCAGGTTGGGGATCAGCCGGCGGAACATCGTGTGCCGGAATCGCCGCATGAACCCCGAGCCCAGCACGATCTCGTCCCACGCCCGCTTCGACATCACGTGGCCGTAGTACTCGTCGTAGAACTCGTGGCCGAGGAAGCGGTTGCGCATGAGCACCGCGATCTCGTAGGCCCAGTCCTCCCGCTCGCGTCGCTCCGGCTCGGGGAGCTGACTGTAGTAGTCGCGCAGCGCGACCACGCCGAAGGTCACGTGCCGGGCCTCGTCGGTGATGACGTACTCGAGCAGCTTGTGCAGCAACGGCTCGCGCGTCGCCTGCCGCAGCGTCCCGAACGCGCCCAGCGCGAGCCCCTCGACCATGACCTGCATGCCGAGGAACTTGAGGTCCCAGCGGCCGTCGGTCATCAGCGCGTCGAGGATCGTGTAGAGGTTGTCGTCGATGCGATAGAGCTTGCCGAGCTTCTCGTCGAGGTAGCGGTGGAACACCTCGATGTGGCGGCCCTCGTCGACCACCTGGGTCGAGCCGTAGAGCTTGCCGTCCATCCAGCCGATGGCCTCGGTGACCTGACACGCGGCGTACAGCGCCCCCTGCTCGCCGTGGAGGAACTGCGACAGGATCCACGACACGAGGGCCCAGCGATGGACCTCCTGCTCGTGGCGCGGCAGGGTGCGGTACTGCGGCACGTCGGCGAGCGGGAGCCACGAGTCCGGCACGAGCTCGCGACCCGGCCGGTGCGGATCGACGTCGATGCTCCAGTCGAGATCCGTGCTCCCGTTCCACTGCGAGCGCTTGGCCGCCTCGTAGAGCTTCGCGAGATCCGCCCGGTTGCGCTCGTAGTCCCAGACGAACTGCGCGTCGTTGCGCGTCGGCACCGTGGTGGTCGGCCCCTGCTTGCCCCGCTCGAGCACGAGGCCGCGGACGGCCGGCCCCACGAGGTCGAGGAACACACGGGGGTTGCGCGTGCGGCCGATCGCCGCGGTGGCGGTGGTGTCGTGGGCGCTCATCTGCGGTCCTCCTTGCGGTCGGGTTCGGGCGGCGTGAGGTCGGGGGGCGCCTCCAGCAGCAGGCGCTCGGCGAGGGCGCGGGCGTGATCGCCGGGCCCCCACAGCGGCACGCGCAGCTCACCGGCGGCGGCGCGGACCATGCCATCGGTGGCGATCTGCAGGATCGCGGCGCGCACGGGCAGCGCGGCGCGGACGATGCCCTCGCCCTGTGCCCGCACGAAGCGCTCGACGAGGTCCACGAGCGGCGCGACCTGGTGGAGCAGGATCTCGGCCCCGGGCCCTGCGCCGTCGACGAGCTCGCGCAGGACGATGCGCGCGACGTCGGGCTCGGCCTCGACGAACTCGAGGTAGCGATCGAGGGTCGCCCGAAGCCGATCGACGAAGGGCGCGGGCTGCGAGATCGTCCGCGACAGCGCGTCGGCGAGGCTCGCGAAGCACCGCTCCACCGCGCGGGCGTAGAGCTCCTCCTTGGTCGCGAAGTGGTAGAGAAGCGACGGGCGGGTGATGCCGGCCCGCGCCGCGATGTCGGCCAGCTTGGCCTGGGCGAAGCCGACGGCGGCGAACTCCGCCCGCGCCGCGTCGAGGATCCGCTCGGGCGTCGCCGTCGTGTTCGCGCTCGCAGGGGGTCGTCCCACCGTCCCAGCCTAATCGACCCTTGGGTAGATTAGCAAGGGGCGCTAGAGTTCCCGCCAGGTGGCCGGGATTCGACAGGGTCTGCGATCGCTGCTCACGCTCGAGGGCACGCCCCGCGGGATCGCGGGTGGCGTCAGCCTCGGGCTGTCGATGTCGCTGGTGCCGGTCCCGTTCGCGGGGATGTTCCTCGCGCTGCTCCTCGCGCCGTGGCTGCGCCTCAACCTCGCGGCGACCTACGTCGGCACGGCGATCGTCAACCCGTTCTCGGGCGTGTTCTTCTACGCCGCCGAGCTGTGGATCGGCATGGGGCTCCTCGGACGGCCCGCGCCCGCGTGGGCCACCCTTCGGGCGCTCGACGGCGCGGGGTGGTTCGCGTTGCTCGGCGAGATGCTCGGCCCGTTCCTGCTGGGCGCTGCGGTGTCGGCCCTCGGCACGACGCTCGTCGCCTATCCGCTCGTCTACCTCGCCGTCGCGCGCTGGCGGAACCCCGCGGTGCCGTCGACGCCCACCCCACCGGAGCACGAACCATGACCGTCCTCGATCGCGCGGTGCGACTCGGCCTGCGATTCACCGGCGTGCGCAGCAGGGCGGTGCACACGTCGCAGGCGTCGCACCACGTCTACGACGCGCGCGGCCGCGGGGCCCTGCCGCCGGTGGTGTTCCTCCCGGGCCTGTCGGACAACGCGACCTCGCAGGTGCCGGTGTTCCTGCGCGTGCGGGCGGGGACGCGGCGCGTCGTCGTCGTCGAGGCGGGCGGGCACGGCCTGTCGGGCCCCGCGGCGCCGGGCTACACCGTCGCGCGCCACCTCGCGTCGATGACCGAGGCGCTCGACGCCGTGCTCGACGAGCCCGCGGTCCTCGTCGGCAACTCGATGGGCGGGGCGACCGCGCTGCACTACGCGCGCGAGCGACCGGATCGCGTGCGCGGCCTGTTCCTCACCTCGCCCGCCGCGACGCCGTTCGACGACGACGCCCGCGCGGACGTGCGCCGCGCATTCACCATGCGCACGGCCGCAGACGCCGAGGCGTTCATCTCTCGGGTGTTCCACCGACGGCCCGCGCTCACCCGCCTGCTCGCTCGCGTGATGATCGGACGCGCCGGTTCGTCGGCGGTCGCGGACATCCTGGCGTCCATGGGCGATGACCACGCCAGCCCCGACGAGCTCGCCGCAATCGCGATCCCCACGACCATCGTCTGGGGCCGCTCGGAGCGGTTGCTGCCGGCGTCCGGCATCGACTACCTCCGCGCCCACGCATCCGAGCACGTGTCGTTCGTCGAGCCCGAGGGCTTCGGCCACTGCCCGCACCTCGACGACCCTGCCCGGCTCGCCCGCGACATCGTCGCGTTCCTCGAGTCGCTCGGCCCGGGCTGACGTCGGCGCGCTCGCGGGCCTCAGTGGGCCGCGAGCCAACCATCGATCGTCGCGAGCAGCCCGGCTTGGTCCGGGCGATCCAAGATCAGGGCGCGAGCCTCCCGGGCCAGCCGCTTGGCCACGCGCGCGTCGCCGCGGCGCCACCGCGACTCGGCGCGGGTGAAGACGATCGCCGACCGGTGTGCAGCCGAAGGCGCGATCGCCTCGGCGCGATCGAGCGCCGCATCCGTCGACACCCAGTCCTCGGCCTCGATGTGGACCTTCGCCTGCGCGAGCCAGTTGTTCGCCAGCGAGGGATCGTCGGGACCCACGCGCCGCCGCCGGATCGCCATCGCCTCCTCGAGCACCGGCATCGCCTCCGCGGGCGCCTCCCCGGTCGCGAGCGTGTTGCCGAGATCCTCGAGCAGCGCCGCGAGCTCGAGGTGCTCGGGGCCATAGCGGGCCCGGGCGAGCTGCGCGGCGCGGTCCAGGTGGCGCCGCGCGCTCGACCGGTCTCCGGTGATCCGCGCGATCTGGGCGAGGTTCCGGATGATCGGGAGCAGCGCGGGGTGGTCCGCCCCGAGCGCCCGCTCCTTGATCGCGAGCGCCTGCTCGAACGCCGCGCGCGCGCCCGCGAAGTCCCCGGCGATTGCCCGCAGATTGGCCCGGCCCGAGATCACGTTGGCAACGTTCGGGTGCTCGACGCCGTAGGCGTCCGCGATCAACCGCTCGGCGGCGTCGAGCTCGGCGGCCGCAGCGTCGTACTCGCCGAGTCGCGTCAGCGCGATCGCGAGGTTGTTCGCGACGCGGCCGAGCAGCGGGCCGTCGCGGGCATCGAGCAGCGCCTTGGCCTGCGCGAGGCTCTCGCGCGCCTGATCGACATGTCCGGCCTCGCCCTGTGCGTTGCTCAGCGCGAGCAGGACCCGCGCCCGCTCGACGCGGTGTTGTCCGGCGTCGAGCCGCGCGAGCGCCTGCCGATGCAGCGCGAGCGCCTCGTCGATCTGCCCGAGGTGCGCCAGCGCTGCGCCGAGGTGCGACCGCGCGGTGGCGGTCCGCGGATCCTCGGGCCCGTGCACCGCGATCGATCGCTCGAGCCCCTCGGCGAACAGGGCCCGCGCCCGCTCGAACTCCCCCGCGGCGAGCACCACCGCGCCGAGCGCATCGACGAGCTCCGCCGTGCGGGTCGCGTCGTCGCCGTAGCGGCGCAGCGCGGCCTCGGCGTGCCGATGCCAGCGCAGGGCGTCGTCGAGGTCCTCGGCCTGCACCCCGACCACGCGCACCAGCGAGGTCGCGGCGTCGGCGGCCGTGCCCCACGCGTCCTCGGCGACGGCCGCGTCGTAGGCGGCCTCGAGCGTCGTCATCGCCGCCACGAACTCGCCGGCGTCCGCCTCGGACCGCCCCTGCGCGAACAGGCCCGCGCTCGTCCCCGGTTCGGCGGGCGCGGGCATCTCCGCGGGCGGCTCGCGGAGCCCGACGGCGGGCGACGGCTGCATCACCGCGACCGCAACGACCGACAGCGCGCCGAGGCCCGCCACGAACGCGGCGACGCGCCGACGCCGACCGACCGGCGCGAGCCCGGCGACCACCTCGTGCATGCCGAGGTAGCGACGCGCCGGGTCGGGCTCGAGGCCCCGCAACACCAGCGCCCGCAGGCCCCGCGGCAGCGAGTCGATCGCGGGATCGATCGCGCGGGCTCGGATCGCGCGCAGCAGCTCGTCGGTGGAGGCGCCCGCGAACGCCGACCGACCGGTGAGCGCCTCGAACAGCACCATGCAGAACGCGAACTGATCCGCCCGCGGCCCGACCTCGTCACCGACGAGCTGTTCCGGCGCCATGTAGCGCGGCGTGCCGATGCGTTGCCCGGTCTGCGTGAGCGCGGAGTCGTTCGCCGGCCCGCGCCCCGCGTCGGTCGCGAGCGGCGTCGGTAGGGCGGCCGAGATCCCGAGCGCGACCAGCCCGAAGTCGGTGACCAGCGCGCGGCCACCCGCGTCGATCAGCACGTTGTCCGGCTTGAGGTCGCGATGCACCAGGCCCGCCGCATGCACCGCGGCCAGCCCGGCCGCGACCCCGCGCATCGCCCCGAGGATGGCTTCGCGGCTGCGCGGCGCCGCGTCGAGCCACGCGCGCAGCGTCGTGCCCTCGACCCGCGCCATCGCCAGGAATGCGTGCCCCTCGTGGATGCCCGCGTCGTAGACCGCGACGACGTTGGGGTGGGACAGCCGCGCGAGCGAGCGGGCCTCGCGGAGCAGCCGAGCCTGCCGCGCCGGGTCATCGGCCGTCGCCGCGCGCAGGCGCTTGATCGCCACCGCACGCCGCAGCGCCGGATCGATGGCGTCGTAGACCACGCCCATCGCCCCCGCGCCGATGCGGCCCTGCACCACGTAGCGGCCGATGCGAACGCCCGCGGGCAGGAAGTCGCTCGCCCACGCGGCGGTCCCCCCGAGCGAGGTGGCGCCCGACGACGAGGACGACGAGGGTGGTCCGCGATCGACGAGCGAGGTGCGGGCGAGCGCGGCGACCACGGCCCGACAGCTCGCGCAGCCGTCGAAGTGTTCCTCGAGCGCCGCGGCGTCCGGCCCGGGCCCCGCGGGTCCCAGGTAGCGCAGCAGCGCGTCCTCGTCGGGGCACCGCATCGATCGACGCCCACGCTAGCACGCGCGCCGGCGACGGCCCCATGAACGAAGGCGCCGACCCGCACGTGCGAGTCGACGCCCCCCTTGGATCCTCGGTCGCCGAGGCCCCGAACGCGACGGACCTAGCGACGCGCGCGGCGGCGCGACAGGCCGAGGCCGACCAGGCCGAGCAGCATGAACGCCGCACCGCGGCTGTCGCCGGTGCTGTTGCAGGCGCAGCCGCCCTCGTCGTCGGTGCCACCGGTGGCGCCGCTGTCCTCGCTGCCGCCCCCACCGCTGGACGACGACTCGTCGCCGTTGGTGTCGTTCGTGTCGTTCGTGTCGTTCGTGTCGCTGGTGTCGGCCGAGCCGCCGCTGGTGTCGGCCGCGCCGCCCTCGACGGTGATCGTCACGATGATCGGCTCGATCGCGTTGCCGGCGAGGTCGGCCGCCTCGAAGGTGACCGTGAAGTCGCCGCCGAGCTGACCGGCCGGGGCGAGCTCGGGCGCGCCGTAGTCACCGTCCGCGTCCTGGAAGTACGGGACGCCGTTGCCCTGGAACTCGACCTCGCAGACGGAGTTGTGCGACTTGCACACCACGCCGTCCTCGTTGACGTCGTTCATCAGGAACGTCTCGTTGGTGCTCTCGATGGTCCAGCGCACGAACACGAAGCCGCCGTCGTCGGTGACCGTCGCGGTGAGCGGGAGCTCGGAGCCCGCCGGCAGCACCATGCCGTCCTCGATGCCGATCGCGTCGACGGTGGGCGGGGTGACGTCCTCCGGGGCGGGGCCGGGGCCGTACACGCCCTCGAGCTCGAGGTGGCTGTTGATCTGCCCCTCCATGCTGTCGCAGTGGACCTCGTGGTAGAGGCCGACGCAGACCGGCAGGTTCGCCATGCCCTTCTCGTCGAGCGTCGGCACCAGCGTCGAGCACTCGTCGGCGAAGGTGACCGCCGGGTTGGCGAAGTCGGGCGGGTAGAACATCGGATCCGCCGGGTTGTCGTTGTTCTCGAGCCCGGACATGTAGCCGAACGCGATCAACGCGGTCTGGACAGCGTCGGGCTCCATGCAGTTCATGGTGCCGCCGTTGGTCAGGCCGATGTCGTTGCGCTGCGGGCCGTCGCAGTCGATGCCGGCGCCGACGCACGTGCGCGAGGTGGCCTCTTCGTTGGCCGTGTCACCGGGGAGCAACATCATGTACGGCACGTAGGCCGGCGGGCGCGTCGTCGTGACGCGGACGTTGTACGGCATGAGCGCGGCGCGGACGCCCTCGAGCACGGTCTCGGCGTTCGCCGGCGGGGCGTAGTCACCCGCCGCGGCGAGGCCAGCGACACATCCGAGGCCGGCGTTGTCGCCACCGCCCTGCGGGTACGAGCACATCTCGGCGGGCGTCAGCGGGATCGCCTCCTGCGGGATGAACACGGTCGCCGGAGCGGCTTCGTAGTCGAACGCGCCGACCGGGTCGGGCTGGCTCTGGAGGTCGCCGGCCTGCGCGACGGTGGAGAGCGAGACGATGGAACACGCGAAAAGGAAGGCGATGGAACGCTTCATGACAACTCCTCGGGAATGCGAGGACGCTGCCGCGATCGCGGCGGTGCTGTCAACCGCCGCGGGCCGGTGTGGCCGGCCCCGCGTGCCGGCCGGCGAGGGTGCCTTGTTCGCGTGCGTTCACTCTCGACGCAACCCGTGCCGCGTCGGCCCACGCGGGCGACGGCGCACGCCTAGGACGCGCGCAGCCGCGGGATCTCCAGCGTCGGGCCGCGCTCGATCCGGAGCTCCACGAACCCGCGGAACATCTCGCCGTCGATCACCGGGTCCAGGCACTCGCCCGGCTCGGCCCGCACGCGCATCGTCGACGCGGCCCCATCGAACACCTCGCGGCCCCAGATGGGGGTCCCGAGCACGAGGTTGGGCAGATTGGCCACGACGCCCAGGGCCTCGCCACCCACCGCCTGTGCGTGGAGGATCCCAGGCGCGTGCGCGAGCCGGAAGGTCCGGACCACCCCGCCGAGGTTGATGTCGATCGAGCCGACCTGGAGCGACACGAAGCGATCGAAGTCGAGGAGCCGACCGTCGATCTCGACCTTGGCCCGGGCGGGCGCGAACATCTCGTCGGCGTAGTCGCGCAGCTCGTCGGGGACGAGGTGGGCCAGGCCCGGCGTGTGGCCGGCCAGCGCGCCGATGGTCGACTTGCCGAGCACGCGCGCGATCGACCACGCGTCGACGGGGCGCCGCTCGTACAGCTTGCCGAACACCCGCTGCGCGATGCCGCCGATCGCCGACGCGAACCCGAGGTGATCGAAGCTCTCGCCGTCCTGCGTCTCGCCGCGCACGCGCATCGTGTCGAGGAGCACGGTCTCGAGGGGCGCGCCGCCGACGACGCGATCGACGAGGGCGCGGGCGACACCCGCTGCGTCGCCGCGGATGCCGGCGCGGTGGGCGACGAAGTCGATGCTGCCGCCGTTGCCGGGCACCACTGACGGCCACACGACGTCGTCGCCGCGCTCGCGGCGGGCCCGCAGGCGCTCGTCGCCGACCGACAGCATCCAGTGCAGCGTGCCGTCGCCGCCGTCGCAGACCCAGTGGGTGCAGCCGGCGTCGATGAACTCGTCGAGCACCGCCCCGAGCTCGTCGGTGTCGCCGGTCTCGCGCACGATGCCGTGGCGACCGACGGCGCGCTCGAGCGCGCGGCGACGTTCGGGGTGCTTGCGGTTCTTCCCCGAGTGGGGATTGGTCAACACGCCGAGGGCGGGCATTCGGGTGGACGGAGTATGACCCCGACGTGTCGGGTCGTCACCGTGCGCAAACGAGTTCACGGGACCCCGCGAACGTCGGTGCGCACCGACGCGGTCCCCTGCCCCGCCGACGTCAGCGGGCGTGCCGCGACCGCGAGACGCTCATGAGCACGCCGAGGGCGATCATCATCGTCAGCACGTTGCTGCCGCCGGCGCTGATGAACGGCAGTGTGATGCCCGACACCGGCAAGAGTTGCAGGACCATCCCGACGTTGATCGCCACCTGCCAGAAGAACAGCGCCGCGACACCGACGCACAGCAGCGCGCCGAAGCGGTCGCGGGCCTGCGAGGCGATGTTGATCGCCCACAGCACCAAGCTGGCGTACAGCGTCAACAACATCGCGCCGCCGACGAAGCCCCACTCCTCGGCGTAGACGGCGAACGGGAAGTCGGTGAACGGCTCGGGCAGGAACCCCAGGGCGTTCTGCGTGCCCTTGTCGACGCCGCGGCCGAAGAAGCCGCCGTCGCCCACGGCGATCATCGCCTGGATGGTCTGATAGCCCTCGTCGTCGGCGTACAGCTCGGGGTTGAGCCAGACATCGATGCGCTTGCGCTGGTAGCTGAGCATGTAGCTCCAGCCGAGCGCGAACGCGATGACGCCGACCGACATGAGCGCGAGGAAGCTGCGCAGCGTGAGGCCGGTGATCGCCAGCAGCGAGATCGCGATGATGCCGATCATCAGGCTCGTCGACAGATCGGGCTGGTAGACGATGAGCGCCATCGGGATCAGCACCATCACCGCGGGCCTGCCGAGGTCCCGCAGGCCGCGCTTGATCCGCTGCGCCGACCGGTCGTGCAGGTAGCGCGCGAGCACCAACACGATGAGGATCTTCATCAGCTCGGACGGCTGGAGCCGCCAGTCGTCGGTGCCGAGCCAGCGCCGGGCGTTGTTGACCTTGATGCCGAACAGCGGCACGAGCCCGAGCAGCAGCACGCCGAAGCCGTAGGCGGCGTACGCCCCGCGATAGATCACGCGGTAGTCGATCGCCGTGACGACGAACATCGCGATGGTCCCGAGGCCGACCCAGCGCAGCTGGGTCGCGACGCGGCCGGTCCAGTCGCCCTTGCCCGCGCTGTTGAGGTTGACGACGGCGAGCGTGATGACCGAGAAGACGACGATCACCA
This sequence comes from Deltaproteobacteria bacterium Ga0077550, assembly GCA_001464385.1. Lineage (GTDB taxonomy): Bacteria > Myxococcota_A > Polyangia > Nannocystales > Nannocystaceae > Xiheibacterium > Xiheibacterium aquaticum. The sequence continues at coordinate 45,234 of LNFB01000197.1, forward strand.
CGACCCAGTCGACCGAGCGCCGCAGCCGACTGAAGAGGTCCTGGGGACGATCGAGCGTGGGTCGCATCAGCGGCCGCCCTTGCTGCCCGCCGGCTTGCCCGGCAGGGCGGGTGGGACCCCGGCGGGGCGGCCCGCGGGCCCCGGGTCGCGGGTCTTGCCCCGATCACCGTCGGCGACCGGAGGCGTCGGCTCGTCGTGGCCGGGCAGCGGCGGCGGCACGCCCGCGGCGCGCGGCGCCACACCCGACGGCGAGGTCGTGCTGCCGAGGTAGTGGTCGATCACCTTCATCACGATCGGCGCCGCCGCGTCGGCACCGGTGCCGCCGTGCTCGACGACGGCGACGACCACGATCCGCGGGGCCTCGGCCGGGGCGTAGCCGGCGAACCACGCGTGGTCCTGCGTGGTGTCCCAGCCCTCGAGCTCGATGCCCGCCGTGCTGGTGTCGCGGCCGACCTGGGCGGTCCCCGTCTTGCCGGCGACCACGACGTTCGAGAGGCGCTCGCTGTACGCGGTGCCGGCCTCGTCGTTGACCACGCCGACGAGGCCCGCGTGGATGCGGGCGCGATCAACCGCGTCGATCACCGGCTTCTCGTTGCGCGGCTGCGGCTGGGTCGACAGCACCAGCTTGCCCTCGTTGGTCTCGATGCGATCGACCAGGTACGGCGTGAGCACGAAGCCGCCGTTGGCGATCGCGGCGTACAGCACCGCGAGCTGCATGACCGTCACCTTGACGTTGCCCTGGCCGATCGCGCTGTTGAGCCGCACGCCGCCCTGGTAGGTGCCTTCGCGGGCCTCGAACTCCTCGGTCGGGATCGTGCCCTTCACCTCGCCGTTGATGCCGAGGCCCGAGCGCTCGCCCAGGCCGAGCGCACGGGCGATGGGCGCGACGCGCTCGAGGCTCAGGGTGCTCTGCACCGCGAGGTTGTAGAAGTAGGTGTTGCACGACTCGACGATCGCGCGCTCGAGGTCGACACGGCCGTGGACGTGCGTGTCCTTGAAGCGACGGCCGCCGAACACGATCGATCCGCTGCACTCGAACTCTGCGTCGGGATCGAACTCGGGATCGGCGAGCGCAACGAGGGCCGACACGACCTTGTAGGTCGAGCCGGGGAAGAAGTGCTCCTGCACCGTCTTGTCGATGAACGGCTTGAGCGGGCTCTCGGACCACTCGCGCCACAGCTCGCTCGGAATCGGCTGCTCGTAGCGATTCGGATCCACGGCGGGCACCGACACCATCGCGAGCACGCGCCCGGTGTCGGCCTCGAGC
>LNFB01000198.1 GCA_001464385.1 Deltaproteobacteria bacterium Ga0077550
CGGGTGTCAGGCCATCGCACGATGACGACGCAAGAAGACCTCGCCCTCGTCGGCGGCGCGCTCACCGGCGATCGCGCCGCGCAGCGGAGGCTGGCGGCGCGGCTGCTCGACGCGATCCACCGCGAGGTCGCCTGCGTGCTGGCACGCCACGCGAACCCGCTCGCCCGCGACCCGCGCCAGGAGGTCCTCGATCTGGTCCAGGACGTGCTCGTCGTCCTCTTCGCGCAGGACGGGAGGGAGCTGCGCCGCTGGGACCCGGATCGCGGTCGCACCCTCGAGAGCTTCGTCCGCCTCGTCGCTCGCCGACGCGTCGCCCGGGTCCTCGGCCAGCGACGCGGCAACCCGTGCGCGCTCAGCCTGGTCGAGGTCACGCAGGACGACCTCGACGACGAGCTCGAGCTCCGCGTGGAGCGTCGCGACGAGCTCGAGCTCGTCCTCGATGGGGTCTACGCCCACCTCGACGAGCACGACGCCGAGCTGTTCGAGCTGGTCTTCGTCGACGAGCTCGACGCCGACGAGGCCGGTCGGTGCGTGGGCATGACCGCCGGCGCGGTGAATGCTTGGCGATACCGATTGCGGAAGATCGTCCGGGGGATCGCCGCCGCCGTCCTCGGCCCCTCCTCCGGAGGTCGCGGCGACGCGGACGTTGGGCTACGCTCCGGCCCCGATGAGCGACGACCTCGCGCTGCTCGACGCGTGGCGGTCCGGCGACAAGGCCGCCGGTGACGTGCTCCTGCAGCGGCACTTCGACGGGCTGTACCGGTTCTTCCGCAACAAGCTCGACGTCGGCGTCGATGACCTGATCCAACGGACGTTCGTGGCGTGCATCGCGGCCAAGGACGCGATCCGCAAGCAGTCGACCTTCCGCACCTACCTGTTCACGGTGGCGCGGCACGAGCTGTACCACCACTACGCGCGACGCCAGCGGGACGCGGCGATGTTCGCCCCCGAGACCACGTCGATCGCGTCGATGGGGGCGTCGCCCACCTCGGTGGTGGCGGCGCAGCAAGAGCAGCGGATCCTGCTCCGGGCGCTGCGGGACCTGCCCCTCGACTTCCAGGTCGCGATCGAGCTGTTCTACTGGGAGCAGCTGTCCATGGCCGAGATCGCGGAGATCCTCGAGGTGCCGGTGGGCACCGCGAAGAGCCGGCTGCGACGGGCACGCGAGGCCCTCGAGGCGAAGGTCCGCGAGATCGCCGATACGCCCGAGCTCGCGGAGTCGACCCTCGTCGGCTTCGAGGGCTGGGCCGACTCGATCCGGACGTTGCTCGGCACGCCCGCGTGAACCGGGCTCATCGCGCGGCGCGGTGCGTCGAGATCCACGCGTCGAGCTCGGCCCGCGCCCCGTCCTCGCCCTCGACCCCCTCGAGGTGCCGTCGCGCCGACTCGGCCTTCGCGAGCGCGGCCGCGGGGTCGCGCGGCGCGATCGCCTGCGCCCACGCGAACTCCAGCATGGCGCACGTGGTGCGCACGCCCTCGAGGGCCTCGCAGCCGGGCAACGCCTCGGCCGCGCGCCGCTCGACCTCGCGGGGCTCGCCCAGCTCGAGCAGGACCTCGACGAGCCCCACCATCGGCTCGTACAGCTCCGGCGTGCCCTCGGTGCGCCGCGCGACGGCGATCGCCCGCTCGAACTCGGCGCGCGCCCGCGGGAGATCGGCGTTGCGTCGCGCCGCGATCGCGACGGCGTGGTGGGCCTTGCCGGTGTTCGGATGATCCGGCCCCAGCGCCTTCATCCGGATCGACAGCGCGCGCTCGGAGGCGGCCAGCGCCTCGGCCTTGCGACCCAGGCGGCCGAGGCAGAACGAGAGGTTGGCGAGCAGCGGCGCGAGGTCGATGTGATCGGGGCCCCACTGCCGCGTGCGGATCGCGAGCGCGCGCTCGAACAGCGGCAGGGCCCCGACGACGTCCCCGCTGGAGAACCGCACCGCGCCGAGGTTCGTCAGCACCGGGGCCAGCGTGGGATCATCGTCGTCGACGACGAAGCCGCGGATCCTCAGCACACGCGCGAACCCGGCCTCGGCGCGCGCGAGCTGTCCGTCGCGGAGATCGCAGCCGGCGAGGTCGAGCACGACCGTCGCGACCGCCGGGTGATCCGGCCCGAGCTTCGCCTCCGTCAGCGCGAGCGCCT
>LNFB01000199.1 GCA_001464385.1 Deltaproteobacteria bacterium Ga0077550
CGTGGGCTCGTCGGACGGCGGCGTGGGCTCGTCGGACGGCGGCGTGGGCTCGTCGGATGGCGGCGTGGGCTCGTCGGGCGGCGGCAGCGAGTCGAGCGGCGCCGTCGGTTCATCGGAGGGCGGTTCGTCGGAGGGCGGCACGACGGGCGTCGGTTCGTCGGAGGGCGGCTCGTCGGAGGGCGGCTCGTCGGGCGTCGGCACCTCGGAGGGCGGCTCCACCGGCGGCGACTCGACGGCCTCGACGAGCGGCTCGGGCTCGGCCAGCGCCGATTCCTCCGGCGGTGCGTCGAGCGGCGAGTCGGCGAGCGTCGGCGACAGCAGCGCTAGCACGTCCGCCACGGGCGGCAGCGCGAGCGCGACGGACACCGACGCGAGCGCCTCGGGCAGCGCGACGGTGGGGGAGACCGAGGGCGGCAGCGGCACCACCGAGCCGCCGTTCGCCGGCGAGGACAACCCAGGGTGTGGTTGCACCACCGAGGGGACCGGCGATCGTGGCGTGCCGTGGATGTTCGGCGCGGCGGTGTTCGCCCTCAGGCGTCGTCGTCGCGCACGAAGTTCTTCCACGCCCGCATGTACTCGGCGAACGCAGGGCTGAGGCCCGCGGCCCGCAGCTCGGCGATCGACACGGGCGGACGCGTCGCGACCCACTCGGGATCGGCGATCCGCTCGGGCCAGTCGCGGTTGATGATCGCGCTGCGCCCCAGCGCGACGGCGTCCGCGCCGCGGGCGAGCAGCGCCTCGGCCTCTGCCCGCGTCCACACTCCGCCCGCGGCGAAGAGCGCGACGTCGCGGGGCAGGGCGGCGCGGAACAGATCGACGGCGTGGCGATCGGGGTACTTCGCGGTGTTCAGGTTCGATCGCCACAGCGAGACGTGGACGAAGTCGAGGCCGTCGTCGGCGAGCCAGCGCGCGACCTGGATGCTCTCGTCGAGGTCGATCCCGCGGGCGTTCCCGAAGTCCTCGGGTGACAGGCGCACGCCGACGGTGAAGTCGGCCCTGACGCGGGCCCGGATCGCGCGCGCGACCTCGCGGAGCAGCCGCGCGCGGTGCTCGAGCGGGCCACCCCACGCGTCGTCGCGCTGGTTGCCGGTGGCGCTCAAGAACTGCGTGAACAGGTAGCCGTGCGCGCCGTGGATCTCGAGGCCGTCGAACCCTGCCTGCTCGGCGCGTCCGGCCGCCGCGGCGAAGCGCTCGATCACCACCTCGAGGTCGTCGGAGGTCGCCGTGCGGGCGCCCTCGGCCGCGCTCGCGGTCCACGGCACCGCACCGCTGACCTCGGGATCCGCCCGCATCCCGCCGTGGAAGATCTGCACGATCGACGCGGCGCCGCGCTCGCGCAGAGCGTCGGCGAGCCGACGCAGGCCCGCGATGTGGCGGTCGTCGAAGATCCCGAGCTCGCCCGCCCAACCCTGGCCGTCCTTCGCCACGTGGGCGGCGCACGTCATGACGGTGCCGAAGCCGCCCTCGGCGCGGCTGCACAGCCACGCGAGCTCCTCGTCCGCCAACGTCCCATCGTCGTGGCTCTGCTTGTTCGTCATCGGCGCGAGCACGACGCGATTGGCCGCGCGCAGTCCGGTTCGCAGCACGAGGGGCTCGAGGATCGACACAGGTGATGCGGGAGTGGACGTCATGGCGGCGCGCGGTAGGCTATACCCCCAACGCGCGTGCTGCTGGCCCTCCACAAGCCGTTCGGCGTCGTGAGCCAGTTCCTGCCCAAGGGCGGCTGGCGCACGCTCGCGGAGTTCGGGCTGCCGCCGCATGTACACCCCGCCGGCCGACTCGACGCCGACAGCGAGGGGCTGCTGCTGCTGACCGATGACGGCCGCCTGCAGCATCGCCTCAGCGATCCGCGCTACGAGCACCCCAAGACCTACTGGGCCCAGGTCGAGGGGGCGCCGACCGACGCGGACCTCGAGCCGCTGCGCCGCGGGATCCCCATCCAGGACTACGTGTCGCGCCCGTGTGGCGCCCGCGTGCTCGAGCCCTCACCGACGATGCTGCCGCGCGATCCTCCGATCCGCGTGCGCAAGAGCATCCCCGACGCGTGGATCGAGCTCGTGCTGTCCGAGGGCCGCAACCGCCAGGTGCGGCGCATGACGGCGGCCGTGGGGTTCCCGACGCTGCGACTGGTCCGCGTCGCGATCGGCGAGCTACGGATCGACGGCCTGGCCCCGGGGCAGTGGCGCGAGGTGCCCGCGCCGCGATGAGGCGCGCCGGACCTCCGACGCCGCTATCCCTGGCGCATCAGGACCTTCTGCATCACCCGCTCGCGCAGCACCTCGGCGTCGAACGGCTTGATCAGCACCGCGGTGCCCAAGGAGTCGACGAACTCGCTCGCGGCATCGGTGAAGACGCCGCCGGTCATGAAGATGAAGCGGTCGGCGAGCTCGGGGCGCGCGGCGACGGCCTGCTGATAGAGGGTCGCCCCGGGGACGTCCGGCATCATGAGATCGCACAACACCACGTCGACGTCGCCGTCGCGCAGGCGGGCGGCTGCGGTGCTCGCATCGCCGGCGATGGTGACGTCGTGCTTGGCGAGGATGCGCGCGACGACCCGCGCGACGAGGTCGTCGTCGTCGACCACGAGCACCCGCCCGCGGCGCGGCGCGGCCGCCACCGGTCCCGACGCCTCGCGGACGGGCTCGGCCACGCGGACCCGTGGCAGGGCGATCCGCACCGTGGTGCCGCCGCCGGGCCGCGGCTCGATGCGGATCGTGCCGCTGGCCTCGTCGATGATGCGCCGTGCGATGGCGAGGCCCGTACCCAGGCTGCCACGCTTGGTGATGGCGAACGGCTCGAACACGCGATCGACCAGCTCGGGGGGGATTCCCCCGCCGGTGTCGGAGACCACGATCTCGACCATGGGTCCGCTGGCAAGCGCCGCGATCTCGATGCGGTGGACGGCGCTCGATCCCTCTGGAATCGCCTGCGCGGCGTTGGTGAGCACGACGACGAGGACCTGGACGAGCGGGCTCTCGCGGGCCAGCACGAACAGGTCGGCGCCGTCGCTCCGCACCAGGCGCGCGCGGTGACGGATCTCGTTGGCGGTGAGGTTGACGGCCGACGCGATCGCCTTGCCGACATCGACGGTCTCGAGCTCGCCGCCCGTGTCCGCGGCGGAGAAGCTGCGCAGCTCCTCCGCGATCGACTCGATGCGGGAGGCGCCCTCGATTGCCTCCCGCAGCAGCTCGGCCCGCGCGGCGGCGTCGGCGGAGTCCTGCCGGAGCAGCTCGAGGTTCAGCAGCAGCGACGCCAACGGGTTGTTGATCTCGTGCGCGACGCCAGCGGCGAGCAGGCCGAGCGCGCTCAGCTTCTCGCTGTGCACCAGGCGCTCCTCGGAGAGCCGACGATCGGTGGTGTCGCGCACGAGCAGGATGGTCGCGGGCGCACCCTCGAACGACACCGAGCCCACGACGGAGAATTCCACCAGTCGCGAGCTGCCGTCGGGACGCAGCAGGCGCACCGGCGCCGTCGGGACCGCCGGGAGCGAGAGGGACGAACGGTCGTCGGGGTGCAAGAACTCGGCAGGTGCGCGGCGGATGACGTCGGTCTCGCTGCGGCCGACGATGGCGAGGAACGCCGGGTTCACGAAGTAGATCCGGTCGCCGCGTAGCACCACGACCCCGTCGGGGATCGCCGAGAGCACGGCCCGGAACTCGTGGTGGGCGGCCATGAGCGCGGTCTCCCGCGCGTCGCGGTGCTCGAGCTTCCGGCGCACGGCGACGTTCCCGACGAAGTCCGCACTCTGCGAGGTGAAGCGCGCGACCGAGGCCTCGACCATGATCTGCTGGCCTTCGCGCGTGCGGTTGGTCAGCGTACCCAGCCAGGGCTCGCCTTGGATGATGGCGTCGAGCGAGAACTGGAAGAACGCATGGTCGAGCGGGCGATCGTCGACGCCGTCGCGGAAGAGCTGCCTCGGGGTGCGTCCGAGCGACATCGCGGGCGGATAGCCGAACGTGGCCTGCCACGCGGCGTTGGTGTAGACGAAGCGCGCGGTGCAGTCGGTGAGCTCGATCGGATCGGTCGCGCCTTCGACGGCCGCGAAGACCCAGCGCGCCAGCGTCGCGCGGCGATCCTCGGCGAGGCCGCGCTCGAGGCACGTCACCAGGGCGGCGAGCGCCGCAGGATCGACCGCCGGACCTCGGAGCACGAGCACGGCGTCGTACGGCAGCGCGATCGCGGGCGCGACCCGTAGCGCGATGGCGGAGGTCGTGTCGGCGCCGGCGAGCCACGCTTCGATGTTCTCGGGGCTCGGCGGAGGCTCGGGGATCCGCGGCGCGCCGGCGCGCCAGCGCAGCGCCGCGAGTCCCTCGGGCGCGGCGAGCTCGGCGACGGCGGCCCACTCCAGCCCGAACTCCTGCACGGCCCGCTCGAGCGCGCCGCGCAGGCGTTCGGCGAACGACGGGGCCACGAGCTCGTCGGGCAGGAACGGCATCCGTCGATGAGGATACCTGGAGTCCGCCGTCGTGGCGGGGTCGGTTCGAGCCACCCATCGGCGACGATCCGGCGCCGCGAACCCGGGCTACGCTACCGGGGATGATCGAGCGCGTGGTGTTGATCAAGCTCAAGCCCGAGTACGCGACGGACGAGCACCGCCGGGCGATCGCCGCGACCACCGCGACCACGCTCCCGGGAGCGCAGGGCGTCCGGGCGGTGCGGGTCGCCGTTGCCGCCGACGGCCGCACCCGCCGAGAGTGGGATGTCTGCATCGAGGTCGTGCTGGACGACATCGAGGCGGTCGAGCGCTATCGCGTGGATCCCGTGCATCGCGCCTACGCCGACGACTACCTCGCGCCGTTCAAGCAGAAGATCCACGTCTACAACTTCGAGCGCCACCCGCCGCCGGGCTGAGGCCGTCAGTCGTCCTCGACGACGCGCCGGCCCGCCGCGGGGTAGCGGTGGGCGGCGGGCGGCTCGGTGCCGAGGAACACGACAATTGGATCGCCGTCGTCACGCTCCCCCGCGAGGAATCGGTCCACGTGGAGGCGTGCGACCGCAAAGTAGCCCCGCGTGCTCCTGCACAGCAGGACACGGCCCGTGTGTTCGCAGGTGCGGCACCACGCGAAGCCGTCCGCGCCGTGGGTGAAGCCCCGCGCCTCGCAGCCCTGGCAGTCGACCTCGCCGGTCACCTCGCGGGTCGTGCGGTCGCGGTCGAGCTCGGCGGTCGCGGCGAGCTCGGCGACGTGTGCCGCGATCGGAAAGCCACAGCCGGGGCAGGTCGGTGCGCGGTCGGAGACCGAGCGCTCGCACTCGGGACACGGGATCAGCACGCACCGCAAGATAGCCGACGCGGCGCGGTTCGGGGGCGCGCCGCGGTCAGGCGTCGCGCGGCGGCTCCACCGGCGGGGCCGCGGCAGCCTCGTCTTGGGCGGACTCGGCCAGCTGGCGGCGGTAGCTCCGCGCCGCGCGGACGATCGCCTTGCTCGCCGCGCCGAGCCCGATCGCGATGCCGATGAGCGAGGTCCAGGGCGACCAGTGCGTCACGTTGCGCTCGAGCCACTGCGCCCCGAGGGCGCAGACCGTGATCGCCACGACCATCTCGATGCCGACGGACGCGGCATCGGTGTAGCGGAACCACACGGCCCGTTTCGGCGGGGAGGACACGCGCGGAGTCTAGCACCGCCACGCCGAAACGATCACCGCGATTCGGGCACGCTCCGCGATGGGGGCGGGGCGAGCGGCGGCCTACAGCCGCGCGAGGCAGGCGTCGGCGCCGGTGACCTCGATGCCGCCGGCCGGCTCGACGTCGATCGACTCGATGACGCCGTCGTTCACCACCGCGACGAAGCGACGGGTGCGGATGCCCATCTTCGCGCCGGTCAGGTCGAGCTCGACACCGAGGCCGCGGGTCAGCTCGCCGTTGCCGTCGGCGAGCATCATGACCTTGTCGCCGGTGCCCAGCGAGTCGGCCCACGCGCGCATCAACCAGTGATCGCCGATCGCCATGCACACGACGCCCTGGATCCCCTTGGCGCGGAGCTCCTCGGCGCGCGCGACGTAGCTCGGCACGTGCTGGTTGTGGCAAGTCGGCGTGAACGCGCCCGGCAGGCCGAAGAGGATCATCTTCTTGCCCTTGAACACCTCGGCGGTGTCGAGCTCGACGGTCGTGCCGTCGGCCTGGATGTGCTTGAACTTGACGGACGGGATGCGCTCGGAGACGGCGATGGTCATGGCGGGGCGAAGGTAGCCGGACCGGCGCGCCCTTGCCAGCGCCGCCGCGCTAGCGGTGCACGGTCGACGTCAGCTCGAGCCCCACGATCGACGCGAGCAGGCCGACCAGGCACAGCCCCCGCAGCCACGAGATGGGCTCCCCCTGCGCGACGATCCCGACGATCGCCGTGCCGACGACGCCGATACCCACCCAGATCGCGTAGGCGGTGCCCACCGGCACCGTCCGCGTCGCGATCGACAGCAACCACATGCTGCCGATCATCGCCAGCGCGACCACGAGCGTGGGCAAGGGGCGGGTGAAGCCGTGCGTCGCCTTCAGGCCGACGGCCCACACGGTCTCGAGCAGACCCGCGATGACGAGGACGATCCAGGACATGTTGCCTCCGGTCGTGCCGTCTTGTCCTCACCCGGTACGGCGCGTCTCGTCGGGAGCCGCACGATGCGACCGGGGCAGAGCGTAGCAGAGCGCGGCCTCCGTCGAGCGCATTTCGAGGTCTGTGCAACGCATCATCCATGCATGGGGCATGGGGCATGGGGCATGGGGCGAGGGCGCTGTCTCGACGCCACGGGCTTCCGCCCCAGGTTTCCGGGGGACTAGGGGTCGCGCAGGTCGACGAACTCGTGGTGGTGCGGGAGGCTCTCCACGGCATCGGCAACCCACTCGGGAAGATGTCCGTAGACCTTTCGAAGGCGGCCCTCGGTGGTTCGAGCGCAGAGCCTCGCGTCCGTATCATCGATGGAGTTGTCGTAGACGTACACCCGATCGGCGATTCGCAGCGCACCTGACAGGTTCGCCATCGCCTTCGCGTAGCGTCCCACGATCTTCTCGATGGGGACGCTGTGCCCGCCTCGCATCACGCGGGTTGCCACGCGCCATGCGTTGATCCTGGGGTCAGATGTGCCCACGAAGAAGATGCGAGTGAAGTAGCCGCGGCTCCGCGCTCGTGCGACGAACTCGAGCTTGTCGGGCGCGGAGAACACGGTCTCGAACGCAATCGAGGCGCCGATGGAGAGCAGATGCTCGCGGCGTTCGGTCGTCCAGCGCGCGGCTGCAAGGGTTGCTTCGGGCGAGTTCCAGTCACCGAACCGGTCTCGCGCGACGTCATCAGGGTTCAGATACTCGACTCCGTCGCTCCACTTCTCGTCGCGCAGTCGAACGGTGACCGTCGTCTTGCCCGCGCCGTTCGGACCGGCGACGACGAGGAGAACGGGCCTCACTCGTGCCCCGCGGAGAGCCGCTCGAGCAACTCGGACGAGCGGAGGATGGACTCCGCTCGGAGGGTGGCGATCCGGTCGCGGAGGTGCCGCTGTGCGTCCCGGTTCGCGGCCGCCACGCCGCCGAACGCTTCCGCCGCGAGGGTGGTCAACTCCTCGTCCGTGGGCTCGAAGGCCGGATCGGCGAAGTTCGTGGACGAGCGCATGCCCGGTGGAGCCTAGCGTAGCCCCAGCCGCGCAGCAAAGCCTCACGGTTCGTCGGTGGTGTCGCGGGCGCCGAGCTCGTAGCGCGTGCGGGCGAAGATGATCATCGGGATTCCGGCGAGCAGGCCGGGCACGCCGACCGCGAGCAGGATGAGGCCCGGTGTGCGCGTCGATTTCGGCACCGCGAGGACGCCTCCGCCGATCGACGCGCCGATGCCGATGCCGAGCACCACCGCGCCGATGATCCGCAGCGCGCGGCTGCCGGGCTTGACGCGGATGTCGAGCGGGCCCTCGCGCTCGGCCAGCGTGAACTTGCGCGACGCCGTCCAGATGGCGCCCTCACCGGTGCCGAGGAAGAACTCCTGGCCGCGCGAGCCGTCGACGACCGCGTCGCACGGCGCGGCGCAGACGCTGCGGAACTTCATGCCGTACATCGAGGCGTTGTAGCCGCTGGCGACGATCTCGCTGTCGATCTCGAACAGCGTGACCGGGCGATCGCGGGTGAGCTCGAGGTGGACGCGCGGTCGACCGCGGCCCTCGGTCGAAACCTCGGCCGGTGCCACCGTCGGCGGTGGCGTCGGCTGGGCGACCGTCGGGGCATGCTTGTCGCGCTCGACCTCGGCGACCTGATCCCATGGGATCTCGCGACGCTCGCCGCTGCCGTCGACGAGGATCACCACGCGCGTGTCGGGGACGACCTCGACGATGGTGCCGCGCACGAAGCCGCCGTTGCGCAGCAGCACCTCGTCGGGACCAAGCGAGGCCGCAGCGGTGGGTGAGGCCACGGGCGGCGGAGCGGGCGCAGCCGACGGCGCCGCGGCGGGCGCGATCGGGCCCTCGGCGCGGCCCGTCGACGGCAGCGCGAGCGCGAACACCAAGGCGGCGACGAGGGGGCCACGTCGATGCGTCGACATCGGCCGATCGATAGCACGATCGGTGCGCTGCGATCCCGTGGCGGCGCGGGGCCGCGCGGGTCGGCCCCGATTTGGCCGTTGCCTTGACACCCCGGCGTGCCGGGCTACATTGCGCCGACCGGCCCGGCCGGAATCGTCCATCGCGCTCGTGCGTTCGGACGAGGAGTCCCGCCATGGAACCCGACGAGCGCCACGTCGCCGCCTTCGAGTCGCCCGATCCCACCGGTCGCACGACCGCGAAGATCTCGGGCGACACCGCGGTCGACCTCTCGATCGATCTGTCGAGCGAGCGGCCCCACGCCACCGGCGAAGGCCTGCGTCCGGATCGATCGATGCGCTGGCTGGGCGCTGCGATGGCCGGCGGGGCGGTCGTGCTGCTGACGATCGTCGGCATCGTGCGCGCGACCGACGATTCCTCGCCCGATGCCGCCGCGTCGAGCGACGTGCCGCGGCTCGAGCCGCAGCTGCGTGAGCCCTTGCAGACGCTCGTCATCGGGATGGAGACCATCCGCCTCGAGTCGATGACGGCGGAGTTCATCCGCAACACCGATCGCCCGTTGGCCCGCGTCTCGCGGCGGCCGACGAAGCCGACGCCGACGGCGACGCCAGCGAGCGGCGCTCGCCGCCCCCGGACCGCCGAGCCCACGGCGACCGAGCGACCGGCCCGCCAGGGCGGCGATCACAGCGGCGATGCGCCGCCGAGCTTCCGCGCCCTGCCCGCGCCGCCCCCGTCCGACGCGCCCCCGACCGACGCGCCCGCGCCGTCCGAGATCGAGCCGCCGCCGGTCGAGGACGAGCCCACGGCCGCGCCGCCGTCGCCGAGCTGAACCGCCGCGCGAGGCGTGACGCTTCGCACGACGCTCCTGCGGTGCCGCCCAAGCCAGGCGCTCGGGTTTGGTCGAGCATACGCGCGCCATGACCCGACACCTCCGCAGTCTGATGGACTTCTCGGCCGACGACGTCAGCCGTGTGATCGACCTCGCCGCCGACGTGAAGCGCACGCCCGGCGCCTACGCGACGCGCCTCGCCGGTCGCTCCGTGGCGATGATCTTCGCCAAGCAGTCCACGCGCACGCGCATCTCGTTCGAGGTCGGAATCCACCAGCTCGGCGGGCAGGCGCTGTCGCTCTCGACCTCCGGCGGCACGGGCATGCAGATGGGCCGCGGCGAGACGGTCGAGGACACCGCGAAGGTGCTCTCCCGCTTCGTGCATGCGGTCGTCATCCGCACCTTCGGTCAGGATCAGGTCGACGGCCTCGCCGCGCACGGCAGCATCCCGATCATCAATGCGCTGACCGACATGTTCCACCCGTGTCAGGCGCTCGCCGATCTGCTGACGCTGCGCGAGAAGCTCGGCACGACCAAGGGCAAGAAGCTGGTCTACGTCGGCGCGGCCAACAACGTGTCGAACTCGCTGATGCTCGCCGGACCGCGCGCGGGCATGGACGTCATCGTCGCGACGCCGCCGAGCCTGCCGGTCAACCCCGAGGTGCTCGCGCGCGCGCAAGCCGACGCGAAGGCGGCCGGCACCATCGTCGCGTTCGACCACGATCCGGTGCGCGCGGTGAAGGACGCCGATGCGATCTACGCCGACACCTGGGTCAGCATGGGCGAGGAAGAGCAGGCCAAGGAGCTGATCGCCAAGCTCGACGGCTTCCGCGTCACCCGCAAGCTCATGGACGCGACCGGCAAGGATGCGCTGTTCCTCCACTGCCTGCCCGCCCACCGCGGCGAGGAGGTCGACGCCGAGGTCATGGACGGCCGCTGGTCGGTCGTGTTCGACGAGGCCGAGAACCGCCTTCACGCCCAGAAGGCCGTGTTGTTGCTGTTGCTCGGGGGCGCGTCGTGGAGCTGACGCCCGAGGAACTCAGTCCCCGCTACGGCGCCATCGTCCGCGACTGCTCGCCGTTCCTCGTCACGTATCCCGGCAACCTGCCGGCCCTCGATCTGGCGCCGTTCGGGCGCCGGATCGCCCCCGAGCAGCTCTTCGATCCGACGCGCCTGCGCAGCCGCCGGGTGATCGACGGGCTGCACTACCTCGACGCGTTCTCCTTCGGCGGTCAGGAGATGCTGATGCCGCGGTGGGTGCTGTTCGATTGCGGCGAGTTCCCGGGCATCGTGTTCGGGTTCGGCCGGCCCGCGCGCGAGCTCGGCCCCGAGCTGCGCCGCGCCTACCACGTCGACGACGCGATCCACGACGACGTCTACGTGCCGCTGTCGATGTGGGTCGCGATCCGCTGCGCCGAGGATGGGGCGTGGTTCGGCCACAACCTGTCGTCGTGCAACTACGTGCCCAGCGTCGCCGAGGGCGGCGAGGCGCTGCCGGGGTTGGGGACCGTGACGAAGGTCTACGGGGTCCGCCTGGCCCGCGTCGTCAAGCAGTACGGCGCGACGCAGTGGGCGAGCAACAGCCTCGGTCTGCACCTGTCGCTCGGCGACATGCACCTGCTGAACGCGTTCACGCCCGCGCACACCCACGAGGAGTCGTTCACGTACCGCATCGACGTCGACGCCGACCGTTTGGTCGCGCCGCTGCGGCCGGGGTGGAAGCGCGATACCACGGGCGGCGATCGGATCGTGGACGCGGACGATCCCGCGGCGATCCGGGCGCTCCACGACGACATCGAGGCCGGCGGCAGATTCCGGCTGGTGCGCGTCGAGGCGCGCGGCGGCAGCACCGACACCCAGCGGCTCTGGGTCGAGACGCGCAGCTGAGGGCAGCGAGCGTCGGCCGGACGCCCGCGGCGCGCGCAGCTTCGCCGGTGAAGCTCACGTCGCGGGGCCGGTTTCGCCCGGCCAATGCTGGCATCATGCGGCGGTTCGGCGTCCCCGAACCGGAAGTGCGTTGCCCATGGTCGAAGAATATGCCCGGCTCTCGATGCACCGTTGGATGCTCAGCGACGAGGTCCGCAACGAGGCGTACCGCAAGGCGATCAACGAGGTCGTCCGCCCCGGAGATGCGGTGCTCGACATGGGCGCCGGCAGCGGAATCCTCAGCATGTTCGCTGCGGCCGCCGGCGCCACGACGGTCTACGCCGTCGAGCGCACCGACATCGCCGCGGTCGCGCGCACGATCATCGAGCGCAACGGCATGTCGGATCGCATCCGCGTGATCCAGGAGAACCTCGAGGACGTCGATCTGCCCGGCCGCGTCGACGTGCTGATCTCGGAGTGGATGGGTGGCTACGGCGTCGACGAGAACATGCTCGCGCCGCTGGTGATCGCGCGCGACCGGTGGCTGCGCCCCGGCGGCAAGATCATCCCCGATCGCGTCACCGCGATGCTCGCCCCGATGTGGATCGTCGAGCTCGACGAAGAACTCGCGCACTGGCGCTCGCGGCCGCACGGCGTCGACATGGATGTCGTCGCCGACCTCACGGCGAACGAGGTCGTGATGCGGCAGTGGCCGGTGACGACCGAGGACCTGCTCGCGCCGCCGCAGCCGATGTGGAGCCATGACGCGTACACGTGCAGCCTCGAGGAGGCCGACCGCACGTTCGAAGCCACGCTGTGCTTCACGGCCACGCGCTCGGGGAAGTTCTCGGGCCTCGCCGCGTGGTTCGACGCGCGCCTGTCCGAGCAGACCAGCCTGACCAACGCCGTCGGCGCCCCCGCGACGCACTGGGGTCGGTCGATCTTCCCCCTGCACCGCACGATCGAGGTGAAGGAGGGCGCGACGATCCAGGTCGAGCTGCGCTGCGAGCCGGTGGCGCGCGGCGGCTCCGAGACGTACTGGTCGGTGCAGATCGACGGCGGCCCCGTCGAGCGCCACGACACCCGGCCGCGCCGCGCCGCGGCGTTCACGACCGGCTGACGGCCGGTCGCCCGGCGCGCTCACACGGCGCCCAGGACATCGATGGCCGCGGCCAGTCCGCGGTCGTCGAGGTCGACGTGCGTCACGGCGCGCGCCCAGCGATCGTCCGCCTGCGACAGCAGCACGCCGCGGTCGCGCGCGGCCGCCAGCAGCGAGCGCGTCGCGAGGTCGCGGTGCTGCAGCAGGACGATGTTGGTCTGCGGCATCACGACCTCCAGGCGAGGATCGGCGCGCTCGCGCAACGCGTGGGCGAGCTGGCGAGCGCGCGCGTGATCCTCGGTCAGGCGCGCGGGCATCGTCTCCAGCGCGACGAGGCCCATCGCCGCGACGACCCCGACCTGACGCATCCCGCCGCCGAGCTGCTTGCGCACGTGGCGGGCGCGCTCGATGAACTCCGCGCCACCCGTGAGGACCGCGCCCATCGGCGCGGCGAGGCCCTTGGACAGGCACAGCTGCGCGCTGTCGGCCCCGGCGACCAGCGCGTCGATCGGCACGCCCAGGGCGGCCGCGGCGTTGAACAGGCGCGCACCGTCGAGGTGGACGGGCACGCCCTCGGCGTGGGCCAGCGCGACGTGGGCGCGCATCGCCGCGACCCCGAGGGCCTTGCCGCCGCGGCGTGCGTGGGTGTTCTCCAGCGCCAGCACACCTGCGGGTGCCACATGCGGATCGTCGGGGCTCGGCAGCGCGGCCACGAGCTCGTCGAGGTCGAGGCCACCGTCCTCGAGGTTGCGGATCGTGTGGTAGGCGAGGCCGCCGAGCGCCGCAGCTCCGCCGGACTCGTAGCGGAAGACATGGCTGTCGGCGCCGCACAGCACCCGCCGGCCGCGGGGGCAGTGCGTGAGCAGGGCGCACAGGTTGGCCATCGTGGCCGTCGGCAGGAACAGGCCGGCCTCGTGCCCCAGGAGCGCCGCGACGCGCTGCTCGAGGCGGCGCACCGTGGGATCCTCGCGGTAGACGTCGTCGCCCACCTCGGCGTGGCGGGCCGCCTCCAGCATTTCGGGGGTGGGACGGGTCACCGTGTCGCTGCGCAGATCGACGAGCATCGCGGCTCGACCATGGCGCCGCCTGGCGCGGCCGTCGAACGATTTGTTCGCACGCGATCTGTGAGATTGTCTCACAGCATGGCGCCCGACGACCTGCCTTCGCTGCACGCGCTGCGCTGCTTCGAGGCCGCCGCGCGGCACCTCAGCATGTCGCAGGCCGCCCGCGAGCTCCACCTCACCCACGGTGCGATCAGCCGGCACGTCCGCGCGCTCGAGCACGACCTCGAGGTCGCGCTGTTCGTCCGCGGGCATCGACGTCTCGCGCTGACGCGGGAGGGAGAGCGCCTCGCGGCCGCGGTGGCGCGCGGCCTCCTGCAGATGCGCGACGGCCTGGCGGAGCTCCGCCGCGCCCGGGGCGGGCCGATCGTGCTGTCGTGCGAGCCGAGCCTCGCCCTGTCGTGGCTGGTGCCGCGGCTGACGCGGCTCGAACAGCCCCAGGTCCAGGTCACCCAGGCGAGCGGCGCGATCGATCTCGAGCGCACGCAGGTCGATGCGGCGCTGCGCCGTCGCGACTTCGATCTCACCGGGCACCACGTGACACCCGTCATGGACGAGTGGCTGGGCCCGGTGTGCGCGCCCGCGTTGGTGGCCCGCCTGCGAGGTCGCGGCACGGCGGTGGCGCGGCTGCACACGCGCACGCGGCCCGAGGCCTGGTCGTGGTGGAGCGAGGCGAGCGGGCGCCGGCTGCCGAGCGCGCGACAGCACACGTTCGATCACTTCTCGACCAGCCTGCAGGCCGCCATCGGCGGTCTCGGGGTGGCGATCGGTCCGTACCCCATGGTGAAGGACGCCCTGGACGACGGGCGGCTGGTCGCGCCGTTCGGGTTCGTCCGCGGCGAGCTCGGGTACGTCCTGCTCACCCGGCGGCCGCCCGCGGAGGATCCCAGGGTCGGGCGCTTGCTGGCGTGGTTGCGCCGCGAGGCGACGCGGACCCACCGTGGCCTGCCCCGCGCGTGATCGGGCGCCCCATCGTCGCGCGTCACGGCACGTGGGCGAGGATCTTCTCGAGCGCGCGCTGCGAGCTCGCGGCCGGGGTGCATCGCACCGCCAGATCACGGGCCCAACGCGCCAGCGGCGAGCGCCACTGGGCGACGGCGCCGAGGCGTCGTGCGCCGCGCTGCAGGTCGTCGACGCGATCGCGGCGGCGGGCCTCGTAGCTGCGCAGGGCGACCGCGACGTCGTCGTGCCCCGCGAGCTCGCGCGCGAGCACGATCGCGTCCTCGATCGCCATCGCGGCGCCCTGGCCGAAGTTCGGGGTCATCGCGTGGGCCGCGTCGCCGAGCAGACCCACCGCGCCACGCGACCACGGACGGACCTCGATCTCCTCGATGTCGTGGTGGAGGATCGGGCCGCCTGCGGCCATCGCTGCGAGCACCCGCGGCACATCTCCGCCGAACTCGGCGAAGCGCGCGGCGACGCTGGCCAGCGATCGCGCGGCGGGATCCTGCGCCGTCCCGCGCGGCGCGTTGGCCACGAAGAACGCGTAGACCTGATCGCCGGGGAGGCCGACGAGCCCGACGCGGGCGCCCGCACCCCACATCTCCACGGTGTCGAGGTCCGACGCGGCGCCGGGGACCGTGCCCGTCCACCGCCAGCAGGTGTAGCCGGCGTAGCGGATCGGCAGCTCGCCCATCACCAACGCGCGGACGCTCGAGTGGAGGCCGTCGGCCCCGATCACCGCATCGGGGTGCGCGGTGCTCCCGTCGGACAGCGTGACCACGGGCGCGCCGATCTCGGGCGCCGTGATCGCGGTGACGGTCGTGCCGCAGCGCACCGAGACCCGGGCATCGGTCGCACGCCCCGCGACTTCGAGGTCACGCGCGAGGATCTCGTGCAGGGCGCTGCGGTGGATCGCATGGCCGGCGCCGAGCCGCTCGGAGAGCGCCGTGAAGTCGCTCGTCGCGAGGACCCTGCCGCGCGCGTCGGTGATCGACGCAGCCCGCAGCTCGCGACCGGCCGCAGCGACCGCGTCGGCGAGCCCGAGCCCCGCGAGTACGCGCATCGCGTTGGCGCCGAGGGTGATCCCCGCGCCCTCGGCCCGCAGCTTGGGCGCGCGCTCGAGCACCACCACGTCGATGCCGAGCTGCGCCAGCGCGCGCGTCAGCACCAGCCCGCCGATCCCACCCCCAACGATCATCACCGCCCGCGTCATCGTGCTTCCCCTGTCGGCGCCGTGTCGCGCCCGGCTTGGTTATGGGCCTGGATCGCCGCCGGCGTCACTCGCATCCCGGCGTTCCCGGCGGCGCTACAAGTCCTCGAAAATCATGGATTATCTCCGGTCGAGGGCGCACGACGCCGGGCTCGACTCGCATCGCCGCGGCGGTTGCTCGCCCGCGGTGGGACCGGGCATGCTCGAGCGATGCGCCCGACTCGACGCGTCGTGCTGTGCCTGCTGGCGGTCGCGATGGCGTGCGGCGGTGACGATGCCGGCACGTCCGACGCGAGCGGAACGACCGCTCCGACGTCGGTCGCGGAGACCTCGGCCACGTCGTCGGCGTCGGGATCGGACACCGCGGGGTCGAGCGGCGCGGACACCGGGAGTACGTCCGGCGCGGATTCGACGGACACCGGGGCGGAGGGGTCGACCGGCGGCGAGGACCTCCCGTGTGGAGATGCCCTGGTGTGCACCGCAGGCGACGTGTGCATCGAGGATGTCCTCGCGCCGGCGTGCACGAACCTCGAGGATCCCCGCGGCATGTGCCCGCCGGGCCAGCGCATGACGTACTGCGGCGGCGCCGGGATCCCGTGCTGCTGCGATCCGCCACCGCCGTCCGAGTTCCGCTGCGTCGCGCCCCTGGGCTGCGCTGGTCCGGCCGAGTGCGCGTGCCTCGGCGAGGTCTGCACAGAGGGACGCGAGTGCACGGCGCAGGGCTCGGACCCGGCGCACCGGTTCCGCTGCGAGGAGCCCCCGCTGCCGTGAGTCGGGCGAACCGCGGGGTCGATCGATGACCGCCCACGGGCCCCGCAAGGCGGCGAAGCAGGGGCGCGCGCGCGTCACCGTCGACGCGATCCTCGAGGCGACGGCGCGGATCGTCGATCAGGTCGGGCTCGATCGCGCGACGACCAACCGCATCGCCGAGCTGGCCGGGGTCAGCGTGGGCTCGCTGTACCAGTACTTCCCCGGCAAGCAGGCGCTGCTCGCCGCGCTCATCGAGCGCGAGGCCCAGGCCGATCTCGCGGCGATGCGCGGCGTGGTCGACGAGTGCGCCGCGCTGCCGTTGGGCGCCGCGATCGATCGCATGACCGCCGAGCTGGTCGCGCGCCATGCCCGACACCCCGGGCTCTACCGGTGGATGCTGACCTACGTGCCCGAGCTCGGGCAGCACCCCAAGATCCGCGCGATCGCGGCGTCGGGGCGGGCGCTGCTCCGCGACATGCTCACGGTGCGGCGCCGCGAGCTGCCGGCCGGGCTCGAGCCCGCGCTCACGGCGATGATCCTCGGCGCCGCGGTCGAGGCCGCGGTGCACGCGGCGATCTTCGAGCGCCCCGAGTGCCTCGCGGACGGATCGCTCGCCCGAGAGCTCTCGTCGCTGTGCCGCGGCTACCTCGGCGCGCGCTAGTCGGGCCGCGGCACCAGATCGACGACGAGGATGTCGGGCGGCGCGTGCATCCGGATCGGCAGCTCGGTCGTGCCGACGCCGCGCGACACCAGCACCTGCATCTCGCCGACCCGGTGCAGCCCCCACGCGAAGCGCTGCGAGTAGGGGCCGGGCGGCAGGATCACCGGTCGCGGGCCGGGCAGGGCGATCTGCCCGCCGTGGGTGTGCCCGCACAGCATCAACGGTACGCCGCGGCAGGCGAGGGACACCGCGCCGTCGGGCGAGTGACACAGGCCCACACGCAGCCCTGCGTCCTCGGTGCCCGCGAGCGCGAGGTCGGCGTCGGGTGTGCCCGTCCACGGCTCGTCGAGCCCGACGATCGCGACGTCGGCCCACGGGGCGGGCAGCCGGACGCTGCGGTTGACGAGCACGTCGACGCCGGCGCGGCGGAGCGCGTCCTCGATGTCGCCGTGCGTCGTCCACAGATCGTGATTGCCGAGCACCGCGAGCTTGATCGGGATCGGCACCGCGCTGACGCGCGCGTGGAGCTCGGCCATGCGCGCAGCGTTGGCCTCGAGGAAGACGTAGTCGCCCCCGAGCAGGAGCACGTCCGCCCGGAGCGTGCCGAGCTGCTCGAACGCGACGTCGAGCACCGACGGCGAGGTCGTCGGGCCGAGGTGCAGATCCGACGCGAACGCCAGCCGCAGCGGCCGGCGGACGCCCGCGGGCAACAGCGCGAAGCGGTGCTCGACGACCGCGACGCGGCTGGTCCCGGGGACGCGCTGCCACAGGCGCCCCGGCCAGTCGCGCGCGTACGCGTGCGACAGCGCGAGCTCGACCATGCCGCGCGCGGGGCTGTAGCGGCCGCCGCGGCCGCCCGCGCGCAGCCGATCGCGCCACCGAGCGGCGATCGATCGGCTCACGCGGAACTCCGAGCGGGCGCCATGCGGGACCGTAGCACGGCCGCGATGCTCAAGCCTTGCCCAGCATCGCGCGCAACACCGTCTCGACCGCCGTCGTGCCTGCGATCTCGCGGTGGCCGCCCTCGAACGCGACGTGGCCCGACAGGATCGCGGCGGTCATCTCGCGGTAGAGGCCGGCGACGTCGGCGGACATCCCGAAGCTCGTCAACGTGGGCACCATCGCGTCGAGCGGCGCCTCGGCGACGGCGATCGGCTTGCCGACGATCCGCGACAGTGTCGCGGCGACGTCGTTCATCGACACCTTCGCCGGCCCGCGCAGCTCGACGACCTGGGTCTTGGCTGCGCTCGGACCCTCGACGAGCAGCCCCGCGGCGGTCTTGCCGATGTCGAGCGTCGCGACCATGTCGAACGCCACGGCGGCGGGCGTGAAGCTCGGCAGGACGCCCTGCTCGAGCATGCCGAGGGAGCCGCCGAGGTTCTCCATGAAGTAGGCCGCGCGCACGAAGCTGGATCGCGTGCCGTCGATCGCAGAGAGGCGCTGCTCGGCGGCGTGGAGCCCCGCGATCGGGCCGGTGCCCGCGGGGTGCTGCGCGCCCACCGACGACAGCAGCACGACGTGGGGGACATGCGCGCGCTCGACCGCAGTGGCGATCGCGTCGAGGATGCGCCGCTGGTACGCGCGGAAGTCCGGCGCGGCGCCATTGGGCGGGATGAGGAGGTAGGCGCCGGAGGCCCCGCGCAGCGCGGTGGCCAGTGCGTCGGCGTCCCCGAGGTCGGCGATGCTCACCTCGGCCCCGCGCGCCGCGAGGGCGTCGGCCTTGCTGCGCTCTCGCACGACGACGCGCACCGCGTGGCCCGCAGCCAGCAGCGTGTTCGCGACGACTCCACCGG
Source organism: Deltaproteobacteria bacterium Ga0077550 (assembly GCA_001464385.1). Taxonomy (GTDB): domain Bacteria; phylum Myxococcota_A; class Polyangia; order Nannocystales; family Nannocystaceae; genus Xiheibacterium; species Xiheibacterium aquaticum. Next base: position 18,714 of record LNFB01000199.1, read on the forward strand.
TGTTTCCCGAGACTCCTGTGATCACGAAGGTCATGACGTGTTCCTCTGCTTCTCTCGCGTGGCGTTCGCGTCGCGGGGTTGGGGCGCGGCGCTTCGATGTCGCCAGTCTGGGGCGCGGGGCCATCGGCGGCCAGTGCAATGCCGTCATGCCATGCATGCACGGCGTGCATGATGGCCCCGACGCGCTGCGTTCACGGCGAGAAGCGCACGTGGAAGTGATCGTCGTGGCCCCGCCAGTCGCGGAGGATCCCGTGCATTGCCCGGTCGCCGGCGGGGTACTGGAACCACGTATCGAGCGCTTCGGCGGTGGCCCCCTCGGCGCGGGCCTGCTCGTACAGCATGGCCTGGACCTCGTAGTCGATGAAGATCCACGCGACCGCGCGGGTCTCGAGCAGCGCTCGGATGAGCTTCCAGGTGCGCTCGCGATCGAGGTTGCCGGCGTGGGCGCGCAGGAACCGGGGCACGTCCGCGTCCGAGCCCCGCAGCACGTAGCCGATGTCGACGTCGCGGCCCGACTGGTGCGACAGGTGCGGCGGGAACGGCCCGCCGCCGGCCTTGCTGAGGTCGCCGACGTGCACGTGCGACGCGGGCGTACGCGCGCAGCCCCTCGCGGAGCCGATGCACGGTGCGCGGCGTGCCCCAGGCGTAGGCGGGCGTCTTGATCATCCACCCCGGTCCGGCGTCGAGCTGCACGCCCTCCTGCATGGTGTCGCCGAGCGTGTCGTCGACCAGATCGCTGTAGAAGACGTCATGGGCGTCGATGCGCGCGGGCTCGAGTCCGATCTCGAGTCGCTCGCGGAGCTCGTCGTGGACGAGGATGACGCGGCCCCGCTCGATGGCGGCGACGATCGCCGTCTTGCGGACCGGGTCACCCACACGGTAGTGCGCGATGGTTCCGGCGTCCTGATCGCGGATCGTCGCGCGGGCCGCCGCGGGGTCGTCGGGCACCTCGGTCGCCAGCAGAGTGAGCGACAATGTCGTGATTGGATCCACCGGTGTCGCCGCTGGGGGCGGAACGGGCGGGGCCACCGGATCCACGGACGGCGCGGTCGCGGGGGGATCCTCGCGCGCGGCGGGCTCGGAGAGCCCGAGCGATGTCGGCGTCGCGGGAGCGCCCGAGTCCGGCTCGGGGTCGCACGCGGCGAGGATGCAGCCGAGGGTGAGGCACGCGACGGCGCCGCGCCCTGCGATCACGCGGGACCCCGCGCCCGCCACTGCTCGCGATCGACGAGGTAGTGCACGACCTCGAGGGGGACGCGCGGGTGCATGAACGTGCCGACGAACTGCATGCCGCACTTTCGTAGCACGTGGATGGACGCCGCGTTGTCGGGGTGGGCGCACGCGTCGACCGCCGGTTGATCGAGGGTGTCGAACGCGTGGGTGAGCAGCGCCAGGGCGCCCTCGGTCGCGAGCCCGCGACCCCACGCCGCGCGGCGCAGGCGGTAGCCGAGCTCGAGGATGGCCGCGTCGGCGACGCTCGGGCGCAGGTGGAACCAGCCCTGGAACGTCTCGCCCTCGTACACCGCGAGGAACCCGAAGGGCTCGTCGTCCCAGCCGGTCATGCGGGCGAGGATCTCGGTCTCGTACAGCGAGCGCGGGTTCGGGGCGCCACCGCTGATGAAGCGCATGACCTCGGGATCGGCGTCGAGTGCGACCAGATCGTCGAGGTGGTCGCGCGTCAGCCGGCGCAGCTCGAGCCGCGCAGTCCGGAATTCGAGGGGGACGGCCACGGCTCGGGAGTGTAGCGCCGGCGATGGGGCGGTGCCGCGCGCGCGTCGGGCGTCAGCCGACGGGACCGGAGGATCCCGACTCGCTGCCGGTGCCGGTGTCGGTGCTGCTGCTGCCGTCGCCGCTGGATTCGGTGCCGGTGCTCGATTCCGAGACGCCGGTCGATGTCGATGTCGAGCTCGATGTCGTCGTGTCTGCGCCGGTGGAGGACGAGCCTCCGGTCGAAGACGTCGTGGGCCCGTCGGTGGTCGAGCTCGCGCTGGTGGTCTCCGGATCGGGGAGCGACTCGGTCAGCGTGTTGGTGATGACGCCGTCGGTGTCGTCGGGGCAGGCGCAGTTGCTCGGGTTCGGGTTGTCGCAGCGCAGATGACTGCACGCGATCATCTCGGTGTCGGCCCCCATCGCCGAGCTGCCCGAGCACGCCGCGAGCGTGCTCGCCAGGAGGAGCGCCAGGGCGATCGCGTGGGGGACGGGGGACCGGCGCATGATGGGCGCACGGTGCCGCGTGCGGGATGGTTCGTCAAACCAACGCGCGGCTGGGATCGCGCGCGCGTCACTCCCCGAAGGCGCGCACCAGCTCGAACCCCTCGAGGCCCCCGGCGAGCCGCGTCGCGAGGGCACCGCGAGCGCGCCGCCAGAACGCCGCGAGCGAGTCCGCAGGCTCGGTGTCGAGCGCGGCGATCCACCCCGCGAGCGTCCGCAGCGGCCCGGCGAGCTCCGGGACCGAGATCGGATCGTTGCCGTGGCGCGGCGCGATCGCGTTGACGTGGAAGTTGCGGGTCTTCTGCAGCGTCGGCGCGGCCGGGTCGGCCGGCTCGACGAGCACGTACATCGAGGTGCCGCGGTCGGGGCCATCGCCGGGCTCTGCTGCCGCGGTGCCGCGGCGCAGGTGCAGGCAGACGAAGCCGAGGTGATCCGGATCGGCGCCCTCGAGGTCGGTGGCGTCGGCCTCGACGCGCCCGCGCTGCCGGGCCGCGACCGCGTCGAGGGCGAGGTTCTGCACCAGCCCCGAGGTCAGGATCACGAATGCCTTCTGCGGGCGCAGGGCGTTGGCCTCGTCCACGAGGATGCGCTTGCTCTCCCAGAAGTAGTCGTCGCGGTCGAGGTTCTGCTGGTAGTAGAAGCGGACCATCCGCAGCAGGTCGTCGAACATGCCGCGGTAGTGCGCCTGGTAGCGGTCCGCGGCCCTGTCGTCGCCGGAGACGATCGCGGCGGCGGTCATCGCCGCATGCCAGCCCGAGTGCATCGCCAGCATCACGCCGGTCGAGAGCACGGGATCGATGAATCCCGCCGCGTCGCCGACCAGCAACCATCCCGGGCCCGCGACCTCGCGTTGGCGATAGCTCCAGTCGCGCTCGTTGCGGACCGGGGTCACGCGCACCGCGTCGGGCCCGAGCACGGCGGTGAGTTCGTCGCAGGCCGCGAGCTCGGCGTCGAAGTCCGGGCGCGGCGGGCCCTGGCGCAGCTCGGCGTCGAGCTGCACGACGCCGACCGACGTGCGGTGCTCGGACAGCGGGAACATCCACCACCACTGCCGCGCGGTCGCGATGAACAGCGCCTGGGCCGATCGCGGCGGTGGCAGCCGGCGTGCCCCCTCGAAGTGGGCCCACATCGCCTGGTGCCGCAGGCCCGCGATCGGCTCGCGCAGGCCGAAGTGGCGGCCGACGAGCGCCGACTGCCCGCTCGCGTCGACGACGAGCTTCGCCGCGGTGAACCTCGCGCTGCCGTCCGCGTCCGTCCAGTGGGCCCCGACGGCGCGGTCGCCCGCCCACGCGACGGCGCGCACCGACGCGCGCTCGAGGCAGCGCGCACCGACGCTGCGCGCGTGCTCGAACAGGATCGCGTCGAAGCGCGCGCGCTCGACGAGCCACGCCGCGTCGTAGGCGTCGCTGTCGGCGAACCAGAGATCCCACCGCGGCGTGCGTCCCCAGTGCCACAGGGTGCTGCCGGTCTTGCGGCCGAACCCGGCGGCCTCGATCGCAGGCAGCGCGCCGATGTCGGCGAGGATCGGGATGATGCCGGGCAACAGGCTCTCGCCGACGTGGGCCCGCGGATGCGCGCCGGCCTCGAGCAGCAACACGCGCAGGCCCGCGCGCGCAGCCTTGGCCGCGGCGATGGTGCCGGCCGGGCCCCCGCCGACGACCAGCACATCGACGTCATCGGTCTCGCTCATGCCGTCACCCCCGGGGGCAGCTCGCCGGTCCACACCGCGATCCCGCGGGCCTGCAGAGCGTCGCGCAGCTCGGCGACGCGATCGGCCTGCCAGCGCGCGGTGCGGGCCTCCGCGAAGGCGTCGAACGCCGGCCCGGCCTGCTCCTCGCCCTCGAGCGGGCCGAGCACGACGCCCGCGGTGACCCGCGTCAGCGCGTCGGCCAGGGCGATCGCGTCGCCGGGGAACACCGGCTGCACCACCGCGAAGGTCGGCACGCCGGCGTCGGCGAAGCGCGCGAGGATCTCGAGCCGCTCGGCGACGCTCGCGGCGCGGGGCTCGAAGCGTCGGCGCACATCGTCGTCGATCGTCGGCAGTGACACGCCGACCCACGCCCGCGGGAGCGCGGCCCACAGCGCGAGGTCGTCGAGGATCGCGGCTGCGCGGGTGAGCACCAGCGTCGGCCAAGGTCGGTCCGCCGCGGCGATCGCCTCGACGCAGCGCCGCGTGATCCGGAGGCGGCGCTCGATCGCCTGGTAGGGATCGGCGACGACCGGGCACAGCTTGATCGGCGCGCACGGCCGGGTCGCGAGCTCGTGGGCGAGCAGCTCGGGCAGATCGACGCGCGCATCGACCCAGCTCCCCCACGGCGCCGCGGCGTGGCCCAGCAGCGTCCGCAGCGGCTGCAACCGCGACTGCGCGTAGCAGAACCGGCAGCCGATCGAGCAGCCGCGGTACGGGCTGAGGCCGTAGTGCCCGCCGTCGTCGTGCAACGCGGCGCCGCCCCGGACCTCGCGGACGCGCTCCTCGGGCGCCGCACGGAGCGAGGCGATCACCGCGTCCTCGTTGCGCCGGATCTGCTCGGCCAGCGCGGCGCACAGCGCGAGCGCGGCCCGCCCGTGCATGCTCCCGCCGCGATGGCCGAGGGCGAAGTGGGTGGTGTGCACGCGCTCGGCCCGGGCGCCGTGCCGCGGCACGACCTCGATGCACGCGCGCGCGTCACCATGGACGAAGTCGTACTGCAGCGCGAGCTCGCCGGTGATCGCCACCAGGGTGGCGCCCTCGACCACATCCCCGGTGCGCAGCGGCGCCACGAGTCGGCGCGCGAGATCCTCGAGTTCGCCGTCGGCCACGGCCATCCCCGTCAGCGCGGCCGCACCTGCGCGCGCGCCACGATCGCGGCGGCGTCGACGTCCGCGGGCAGCTTGCCGTACACCGCGGGCGGCTCGGTGCCCAGGCGCGTGCGGCAGAACGCGTCGGCGATCGCGGGCTCGCCGTGCATCACCAACAGCGCGGCCTCGAGGCCGACCGCGAGGTCTTGCACGAGCGCGCGGGCGTGGATCTCGAGCGCGCCCGAGGCGAGGGTGGCCTCGATCCGCCGCAGGTGGGCCGCGAGCTCGGGGCGCGCGGCGGCGGCGGGCCGCATCTCGGCGAGCACGAGTTCCAGCGCGGCGGGCTCGCGCGCGAGGGTGCGAAGGACGTCGAGGCAGATCACGTTGCCCGAGCCCTCCCAGATGCTGTTGAGCGGCGCCTCGCGGTACAGCCGCGACAGCGGGTTCTCCTCGATGTAGCCGGCGCCGCCGTGGCACTCGAGCGCCTCGACGATGTGGCCCGGCGCGCGCTTGTTGATCCAGTACTTGGTGACCGCGGTGGCGAGCCGCGCGAAGGCCCGCGCGTCCTCGTCGGTGTCGGCCTCGTCGAAGGCCCGCGACACCCGCATCGCCAGCGCGGTCGCGGCCTCGACCTCGATGACGAGGTCGGCGAGGACGCGGGTCATCAGCGGCTGATCGACCAGGAGCCGCCCGAACGCGGCGCGTCCGCTGCAGTGGTGGACGGCCTGCACCACGGCCTGGCGCATCATGCCGACCGGCGCGACCGCGGCGTCGATGCGCGTGTGGTGGACCATCTCGATGATCGTCGCGACGCCGCGGCCCTCCTCGCCGACGAGCTGCGCCCAGGTGTCGACGTACTCGATCTCGGACGACGCGTTGCTGCGGTTCCCGAGCTTGTCCTTGAGCCGCTGGATGAAGAAGTTGTTCCGGGTGCCGTCCGGCCGGAAGCGCGGGACCAGGAAGCACGACAGGCCGCGATCGGCCTGCGCGAGGGTCAAGAACGCGTCGGACATCGGCGCCGAGCAGAACCACTTGTGCCCGGTCAGCAGGTACGCGGTGCCCGGGCCGCCGCCCTCGATCGCGCGCGCGACCGTGGTGTTGGCGCGGACGTCCGATCCGCCCTGCTTCTCGGTCATCGCCATGCCGAAGGTCGCCCCGTGCTTGTCGGCCGCGGGGATGCATCGCGGGTCGTAGCGACCCGAGAGCAGCTTCGGCTCCCAGAACGCGGCGAGCTCGGGCTGCACGCGCAGCGCCGGCACTGCGGCGTAGGTCATCGCCATGGGGCACAGCACGCCGGCCTCGACCTGCGTGAAGAGGTAGCCGAGCGCGGCGTGGGCCACGTGCGCGCCCTTGCGCTGCTCGGTCCACGCGATCGACGGGAGGCGGTGCTCGACCGCCAGGCCCATCAGCGCGTGATAGGCCGGGTGGAACTCGACCTCGTCGATGCGTCGGCCGTAGCGATCGAACGCGCGCAGCTGCGGGCCGTGCTGGTTGGCGGCCGCCCCGAGGGCGAAGCACTCGGCGGTGCCGAGGCGCGCGCCGAGCTCGGCGCACGGCCGCAGCGCCCACTCGCCGCCCTCGCGCGCGACCGCGGCGCGCAGCCCCGGGTCGGTGGCGAACAGGTCGTAGTCCTCGAGGACCTCCGGCACGTTGTGGACGCGATGGGTCGGCAGGGCATCGATGGGGCCGTGCGTGGACATACCCCGGATGGTACGCCAAGCTCCACGTCGAGTACTTCGACACCGGGCCGATCGGCGGCGGCGCGTCGCGACTCGACTCGGTGCTCCACATCCCGCGCTGCCCGTACCGGTGGCTGCCGCTCGTGCGCGCGCCGTTGCGGTGATGCGCGGTGCCCCGTCGCGGAGCACCGCGCGTCGTGGACCGCCCCGACTAAGGGCGCTGGCGGGGCGGCGGGATCGGGATCGACGGGGTCCCGCCGGTCACGGCGGCGAGCTCGCGGGGATCGAGCTCGCGGGGGGCTGTCTTCGCCGGTCTACCCTCCGGCCGCAATCCCGCGGTCTACGAGAGAGGAATGACGCCATGAAGAAGCATGCACCGACCCCGTCGGCACCGACGCCGGTGGGGGTCGGTTTCGATCACGGCGAGCAGGCGTCGGTGGTGAACCATACCGCCCAGTCTTCGCCGTCCGACCGGATCACCCGCGGGTGCGCGGC
>LNFB01000200.1 GCA_001464385.1 Deltaproteobacteria bacterium Ga0077550
GGCCGACCCCGTCACCGCATGCATCTCCGGCGCGTACGACCCCCGCGTGACGTCCGGCCGGACCTTCCATCGCGACGGCGCGTTCGTCCTGGTCGGGACCCCGTGCGGCGACGCGATCGCGCCCGATGGCTGGGAAGAATGCCTGCGCGACGGACAGGACCAGCCCGAGGGCTGCGCGTGCCTGTGCCGCGAAGGCGTCTGCCCCGGCGACGAGGACCGGATCGCCCTGGCGACATGCGAGGTGACCGAGCTGTGCCCGCGCCTCGACGCCGATCCGTTCGCCCCCGACGAGCCGGAGACGATCGCGTGCATCCTGACGGCGCTGCGCGATCGGACCCCGGGTGTGGTCTCGGCGACCTACTCGACGGGGTTCGTCTTCGAGGACGCGATCGCCTACCTCGACGGCAGCGACACCGCGCTCGCGGTGCGAGCGAGCGGCGACGACTTCGTGAAGTGCCCCGACGACGCGTCCGCGTGGATGGATGCCGAGCGCTGCACGCTCGCCGCGCCCGCGGTGTTCGACGACTGCCTCGCGCAGACCGACTCCGAGCTGCTCGGGCAGTGCTTCGTCGCGTCGATGACGTGGTTCACCGCGTGTCGACCGGCAGAGCCGATCTGCCCGTGACCGCGTCGGGCGGCGCGCCTACCCGACGATCGGCGTGCCCGGCGGGACGCGCTGCTCGATCTCTGCCATCAGACCGCCGGTCATCGACTCGAACACCGGGCCCTGCTTCGTCCCGAACGCGACGATCGAGAAGCGATGCCGCCCGCCGATCCACCGGCGCGACACCCTCGTGACGTCACCCCAACGGACCAGCCGCAGCGCCCGACCGCGGACGCGCAGGCAGCCGAACGACGTCGCCATCCAGCCGAACCGGCCATGCAACGTGACGAACTTCCACGTGCAGATCGAGAACACCACGCACGCCACCCAGAAGCCCGCGATCGGGCTCACGAGCGAATACGGCAGCGCCTGTACGGCGAACGTGAAGTACAAGAGGATCTGTTCGACCTCGAACTCGACGATCGTCGCGATGATCCCGAACAGCGAAGCCACCGCGAGGATCGCCCAGATCAGCATTCCATCGCCCGCGTCGGACACCCAACCAGGTCCCTTCGCGCGCAGGATCGCCTCGATCTCCTGGCGCTCCGCCTCGGGCAGCGCGTCCAGGTGCGTATCGAACGGCGTCGCCATGCGCCCAGAATAGCGCCGAACCGCGTGTCGATCGCGTGGGCCGTCCCGGCCGGACCGGGCCCCTGCTAGCCTCGCGGAATGCGTGGTCTCCTCGCACCCGCCCTGCTCTTGCTGTCGTGCCAGCCCGCATCGTCGCAACCAACGATCGCACCGACGACGGGCGCCCCGGTGTCCACGACCCCGGGCATGACCGCCGAAGACCCGAAACCCACCCCGCTGGTCGTGGCCGTTGCGCCGCCCGCCGATGGTTGCGGCGCAGCGGCGCCGCTCGTCGATCGCCAGGAGCACGATCTCACGGTGCCCGCCCGTCCGCAGCGTGCCGAGCCGGGAACGTTCGTCTCGGGAAGCTTGCAGGCTGACGATGCGCGCACGTGGGTGGGCCCGCCGGTGCCGCCCTTCGTGCCGCTGTACGTCGGCGCCGCCGAGCTCGCGGAGATCCGCCCCGCCGGCGATGCACTGCTCGCGCACTACCAGACGCCGGGCGGGGGCCTCGGCTGCGAGAACCCATTCAAGCAGACGTGCCCGCAGGTGATTCGCGCCTTCGACCGCTGCGGTGCGCCGACGTGGTCGGTCGACGTGCGGGACTTCTTTGCGAAGGGTACGGTCGCCCGACGCACCGCACACTGGTTGTACGACGGGAACACCCTGTACTTCGACGAGAGCTGCGTGGACGCGTCGACCAAACCGAAGGGCAAGTGCGGCAGTCTCATCGCGATGGACCCGAGCACGGGCAAGCTCATCTGGCGCACCGCCGCGATGACCTCGAGCGGCCCACTGTTGATGCACGACGGCTGGCTCGTCGCCGTGTATCACTACCTCGGCCAACAACCGTTCGTGCACCTCGTGCGACCCGCCGACGGCAAGATCGCCCTGCGGCAGAAGATCGAGGGCGGCCTGTATGACTTCGGCGTGCAGCCCGACGGCCACCTGCAGCTCACGGCCTTCGGCGAGAACCACACCCACTACGTGATGGCCGACTGGCACACCGACGCGCCGAAGCTCACCCGAGTGCCGGGCACGAAGGACTAGGCCCCGCGAACGACCCGCCGTCAGCCACCCGGCAACTCGAACACGCCCCGGTACACCGCGTCGACGGCGATCCCCGGCGCACCGGAGAGCCCGATCACGCCGCCGGCCTCGATCACCTGGTAGCGCCACGATCCGTCGGGCTCGCGGTGGTAGTGCTCGACGCGGACCTGGTGCTGCGCCACGAGCAGGTAGTCCGTCAGCGACGCGATGCGCTGGTAGGCCTCCCACTTCGCGCCGCGGTCGTAGACCTCCGTGCTCGGCGAGAGCACCTCGACGACCACAGTCGGGTTCGCGAGGACATCGGTCGTCCCGGGCTCGGTCTGCAGTGGGCCACAGACCGCGACCGCGTCGGCATAGACGTAGCGCTCGCCCGGCGCGGCACCGATACGCTGGTCGGAGGACAGCACGGCGCAGCCGCGATCACGCAGCGCACCGCGGAGCTCGGCGACGACGGCCGCGGAGAGCAGGTTGTGCCGGGGGCTGCCCCCGGCCATCGCGAACACCTCACCGCGATGGAACTCGTGCTTGCCCGCCGACGCGCGCTCCCACGCGAGGTAGGCGTCGGCGGTCATCGGCTGCGTCGGTGCTGCACCGCTCATGTCGCCGGTAGCGTAGCGCAGCGCGGCGGGTGTCGCCATCGATCGCCGCCCTCACCCGCCCTTGTACACGAGCACCGGCCGGAGCCGCCGCACGACACACACCAGCTCGTGTTGCGCCCGCATCACCGCGCCGATGTCCTTGTACGCCCCCGGCGCCTCCTCGCAGAGCTGCGAGGTGAGTCGATGATCGAACCACACCCCGTCGAGCTCCTGGCGCAGGCGCCTCGGGCCGATCGATCGCCTGGCCTGCGTCCTCGACATCGCGCGGCCGGCCCCGTGCGAGCTCGAGCGCAGGGCGGCCGCGCAGCCGCGGCCCACGACGTGGTAGCTCGGCGCGCCCATCGAGCCGGGGATGATGCCGGGCTCGTCGAGAGCCGCCGAGTTGGCGCCCTTGCGGTGGACCCACAGCGTGCGATCTCCGTGGACCTCGGCGCGCACGAAGTTGTGGTGACACGCGATGCTCGACGCGGGATCCGGATCCGCCCCGAGCTCGCGGCGCAGCACCTCGAGCGCGACGTCGATCATCCGCGCGCGACTGGCCGTCGCATACGCCAGCGCCCACGCGACGTCGGTGAGGTAGGCGCGGCCCTCGTCGGTGTCCGCGGCCAGTCCCTGCAGCCCGGCTCCGCTCGCGTTCCGCAGGTGCGCGGCCCGGATCGCCGGCCCCAGCCCGCGACTGCCCGAGTGGACCATCAACCACAGGCGCCCCGCGTCGTCGGCCTGCAGCTCGACGAAGTGGTTGCCGCGGCCGAGCGTGCCGAGCTGCAGCGGCGCCTCGCGAGTCCGCAGCGCCGCGAGCTCGGTCGACCCCACGTCGGCGTCGCGCAGCGCCGCGGGCAACCCCGGCGCATCGCGTCGCGCGTGTCGCATCACCGGGATCGCGCGCGTGATCCCGTCGAGCACGCGCGCGGCCGTCGACGCGTGCGCCAGGGCGTCCGCGTCGACGCCGAGGTCGATCGCCGCCATCCCGCAGCCGATGTCACCCCCGACCGCCGCGGGGAAGAGCGTGCCGGCTGAGGCCAGCACCACGCCGATGCACACCACCTCGGCGAGGTGCACGTCGGGCATCACGGCGACGTGCGCCACGTCGGGCGTGTGCACGAGCCGATCGAGCGCGGCGCGGACGTCCGCCGGCGGCGGCGCGTCCCACCACGCGTGGAACGCCGCGGGTTCAGACGTCATCGTCGTCACCCCCGTGCTCCTCGTCCCGGAGCAGTGACGACGTGAGCACCACGAACGTCAGCTGCGGCGTTCGCTTGCGGTGGATCGCCGCGGCGATCTCCGCCCGCAGACCCGGGCGCGCGAGCTCGAGTCGGCGTTGCACCAAGGCGACGTCGGCGTCCGGCGGGGCGACGACGACGACGCGCAACAGGTGGGCATCCCCGAGGGGCGTGACCTCGGCGATGCTGACGGCCTCGAGGGTGGGATCGCCGAGCTCGGCGACGACGAGATCCAGCTGCTCGCGGACCTGGCGACACAGCTGCAAGTCCTTTCGTTCGTGGTGAGGGTTGATCGCGGCGCGCTCGGACGGCGCGCCGAAGTACGTGGATTCGAGGGATGCGGGCGAGTGCCCGGACCCTCCGTGGCGCGCGCGAACGCGACGCCGACCGGTGTGATTCGACATGGACGACCTCGGCCAGGCAGGCCCACACGGGGCGCTACCGGCCAGAATCCTGGATTTCGAGGCGAGCCCTCGCCCGCAGCGTCGACCCAGAACTAGGACGAGGCGCGCGCGGACCGGAGGCTCGATGACGATGCGGTGGAACGATGACGTCGCATGGACAGAGCCTCCTTTCACCCAGCCGCGATCGGCTGGCGGTGCGTGCGACCCAAGATGCGGGATGGCGCACACCCTGTCAAGCCGGGAGCGGCCCGACCGCGGTGCTCTGCTACGATGGCCGCGCGTGGGACCCGACGCGCACGACTCCTTCGCCATCGCGACGGCCATCGCGACGGCCATCGCGACCGCGCACGCCGCATGGCCGCAGCTCGACGTCGGCCCGACCGTCGAGGCTTCGTTCGCCGACGCGCTCCGGGCGATCGTCGGGGACGGCGAGGTCGATCCGTCGGCCGCGATCGCGGCGCTGCACCTCGGCGATCTGTGGCTCGCGACGGCGTGCGGCGAGGGGCACCCCGCCGCGATCACGCAGCTCGACGCGGTGCTCGCCACGCTGCGGCCCACGCTCGCGCGCATGGGGGCCGAGGCCGCCTCGATCGACGACCTCCTCCAACAGCTGCGCGAGCGCCTGCTGACGGGCGCCGCCGATCGACCGCCGCGGATCCGCGGCTACCGCGGTCGCGGCGAGCTCCGCTCCTGGCTCAAGGTCGCGCTGGTCCGCGACGCGACGCGGGCGCTGCAGCGCGAGCTCGGCCGCACGCCCGTCGACGAACTCGACCAGCTCATGGATCCCGGCCCCGATGTCGAGCTCGCGGCGATGAAGGACGGGTACCGCCTGGCGTTCGGCGTCGCGTTCGCCTCGGCCCTCGGCGAGCTCGGGGCGCGCGACCGCAACGTGCTGCGCTACCACCTCGTCGAGGGCCTCTCGATCGACGAGATCGGCGCGCTGTTCCGCGTCCATCGATCGACCGCCGCGCGGTGGCTGGTCGCGATCCGCGAGGGACTGTTCGACGCGACGCGTCGCGCCCTCATGCGCCAGCTCGCCCTGGGCCCCGCCGACGTCGACAGCGTGCTGCGGATGATCCGCAGCCGCCTCGACGCGAGCCTCGCGACCGGCCTCGACGCGACGCCGTAGTTCGTCGAACGCCGACATGCTCGCGGCCCGGCGATGACCGCTGGCGCCACACTGTGACGCGCTGCCCCGTGGCGCGATGGCGCCCCGCAACGAAGCCATGCGTTTTGATCGCTGGCGCGCTTGTTGCCTCGCTTTGCCCTCCGCGCCGGTCCGTCCGCGAGAGGAGAAGGGCAATCCGCCCCCGCTCCCAACGTCGCCAGAACCTCGAGCCCCTTGTCGATTCCGCGCCCTAGCCCCTCCGTTCGCAAATCAAGGACACTCACCGGCCGCACCCGCGCGGCCCCTCCGGCGGCGCCGCGCGACCTCGAACTGGAGGATATCCGCGACGCCCTGCGCGCGCTGCAGGCCGGCGACTTCAGCGTCCGCGTTGTGCCCGGCGAGCGGCGCGTCACCAAGGAGGTCGCGTGCGCGGTCAACGACCTCGCCGCGATGCTCGGCCGCGCATCGGTGGAGTTCGTCCGTGTCAGCAAGGTCGTCGGGCGTGACGGGGAGACGATGGAGCGCGCCCAGCTCGAGGGTGCCCACGGCGGGTGGTCGCGGCAGCTGGAATCGCTCAACGCGCTGATCGGCGACCTCGTGCGCCCTTCGACCGAGCTCGCGCGGGTCATCATTGCGATCGCGGCGGGCGATCTCTCGCAGAAGATGGCGCTCGAGATCGAGGGCAAGCCAGTCCGCGGCGAGTTGCTCCGCATCAGCACCAGCGTCAACACGATGGTCGATCAGCTGCGCTCGTTCGCCAGCGATGTCACGCGTGTGGCCAGGGAGGTCGGCACCGAGGGCAAGCTCGGTGGCCAAGCCGAGGTCAAGATGAGCGGTACGTGGAAGGACCTCACGGAGAACGTGAACCTCCTCGCGGGGAACCTCACCGCCCAGGTCCGGAACATCGCGTTGGTCACCACCGCGGTGGCCAAGGGCGATCTGTCGCAGAAGATCACGGTCGATGCCCGCGGCGAGCTGCTCGAGCTCAAGAGCACGATCAACACGATGGTCGATCAGCTGAGCTCGCTCGCCAGTGAGGTGATGCGCGTGGCCAAGGAGGTCGGCACCGAGGGCAAGCTCGGCGGCCAGGCCCAGCTGCGGATGAGCGGCACGTGGAAGGACCTCACCGACGGCGTGAACGTCCTCGCCGACAACCTCACCTCGCAGGTCCGCAACATCGCGCTGGTCACGACCGCGGTCGCCAACGGCGATCTCTCGCAGAAGATCGCCGTCGATGCCCGGGGCGAGCTGCTCGAGCTCAAGACCACCGTCAACAAGATGGTCGACCAGCCGAGCTCCTTCGCCGACGAGGTCACCCGCGTCGCCAAGGAGGTCGGCACCGACGGCAAGCTCGGCGGCCAGGCCGAGGTGAAGATGCGCGGGACGTGGAAGGACCTCACCGACAACGTCAACCGGTTGGCCTGGAACCTCACCTCGCAGGTCCGCAACATCGCGCTGGTCACGACCGCGGTCGCCAACGGCGACCTCTCTCAGAAGATCGACGTCGAGGCCCGTGGCGAGCTGCTCGAGTTGAAGAGCACCGTCAACAAGATGGTCGGTCAGCTGAGCTCGTTCGCCAGCGAGGTCACCCGAGTCGCCAAGGAGGTCGGGGTCGATGGCAAGCTCGGCGGCCAGGCCCACGTGCCCGACGCGGCCGGCACGTGGCGCGATCTCACCGACAACGTGAACCAGCTCGCCAACAACCTGAGCGGTCAGGTGCGCGCCATCATGGAGGTGTCCATCGCCGTGACGCAGGGCGACCTGACGCGCTCGATCAGCGTCGAGGCCCAGGGCGAGGTGCTCGCGCTGCGCGGGAACCTCAACCAGATGATCGCGAACCTGCGCGACACCACGCTCCGGAACGAGGAGCAGGACTGGCTGAAGAGCAATCTCGCGAAGTTCGGCGGCCTGATGCAGGGGCAGAAGAACCTCGAGGCGGTCGCGCGGCTGATCATGAGCGAGGTGACGCCGCTGGTCTCGGCGCACCATGGCGGCTTCTACATCGTCGCCGGGGACGAAGGCGTCCATGAGCTGCGGCTCGTGGCCAGCTACGCCTACCAGGTCCGCAAGGGCGTGAAGAACTGCTTCGGCCTCGGCGAAGGTCTCGTCGGACAGAGCGCGCTCGAGAAGAAGGCGATCCTGCTCACCAACGTGCCCGGCGATTACGTGCAGATCAGCTCTGGGCTCGGCCAAGCCCCGCCGCTGAACATCCTCGTCGTTCCCATCCTGTTCGAGGACGACGTGAGCGCGGTGATCGAGCTCGCCAGCTTCCAACCGTTCAGCAACATCCACCGCCTGTTCCTCGACCAGCTCTCGGGGAGCATCGGTGTCGTGCTGAACATGATCGGCGCGAACATGCGGACGGTCGAGGCGCTCAAGCAGTCGCAGTCGCTCGCCGAGCGGCTCCAGACCCAGTCCAAGGAGCTGCAGCAGCAGCAGCACGAGCTCAAGAAGTCGAACCTGGAGCTCGGGGAGCAGGCCCACTCGCTCAAGATCAGCGAGGACCGGCTCAAGGACCAACGCGAGGAGCTCCAACAGGTCAACGAGCAGCTCGAGGAGAAGGCCGCGCTGCTGGCCGCCCAGAACCACGCGGTCGAGAACAAGAACAAAGAGGTGGAGCTGGCCCGGGTCGCGCTCCAAGAGAAGGCCGAGCAGCTCGCGCTCACGTCGAAGTACAAGTCCGAGTTCCTCGCCAACATGTCGCATGAGCCTCCGGTGGAATCGAGTTCGGCGCCGCACGAGATCTGCTGGCGACCGAGACCGATGCGGTCGCGAGCGCTGTCGCGACCTCTGGGCAGCGGGTGATCGCAGAGCACGTCCAAGCCTCGGGCGACCTCACGCTCGCCGCGGCACGGGCCGCGGGTCTCGGGGCCTATGCCTGCTTCCCGCTGGTCGCCCAGGGGCGGCTCCTCGGCACGCTGTCGTACGGCACCCGCCTTCGACCGGCGTTCGAAGCGGACGAGGTCGCGGTGATGCAGGTGGTGTGCGATCAGGTGGCGGTCGCTCTCGAGCGCGCCAGACTCATCGCCGAACTCTCGCTGCGCAACCGCGAGTTCGCCGAGGCCGACCGAATGAAGGACGAGTTCCTCGCGATGCTCGCCCACGAGCTGCGCAACCCGATGGCGCCCATCCTCAATGCGGTCGAGGTGTTGCGAATGCCCGGAGTCCCGCCGCCGGCCACCGTTCGGGCGCTCGACGCCGTCGACCGCCAGGCCCGGCACATGGTTCGGTTGCTCGACGACCTGCTCGACGTCTCGCGCATCAAGAGCGGAAAGATCGCGCTGACCCGAGCACCCGTGACGCTCGCGTCGATCGTCAGCCATGCGGTGCAGGCCTGCGCGCCGCTCATGGGGCAGGGTGAGCACCGGTTCGAGTCGAGGCTCCCAGTGGGTGAGATCACACTTCACGCCGACGCCACACGGCTGTGCCAGGTGTTCGCGAACCTGCTCGAGAACGCGGCCAAGTACTCGCCCCCGCGGACCACGATCGCCCTCGTTGCGGACGTCGAGGGTGACGAGGTGGTCATTCGCGTCTGCGACGAAGGATTTGGGCTCGAGCGGGGCCTGCTCGAGCACGTGTTCGGCCTGTTCGTGCAGTCGCACCGCACGGCCGATCGCACCCAGGGTGGCCTCGGCATCGGGCTCACCGTGGTCAGGAGTCTGGTCGAGCTGCACGGGGGCTCGGTGAGCGCGTCCAGTGCGGGCCTCGGCAGGGGCAGCGAGTTCGTCGTGCGCTTGCCGTTCGCAGCGGAGGCCCAGGTGTTGCAACCTCCGCCGCAAGCTCCGGCGCCCACCGTCGAGCGGCCCAAGCCCCGTCGCGTGCTGGTGGTCGAGGACAACGAAGACATCAGCATGACGATGAGGGACCTCCTCGAGTACTGGGGCCACGAGGTCACGCTCGCGGGTGACGGGCCCAGCGGCGTCGAGGCGGTGTTGTCGCAGGAGCCGGACATCGCCTTCATCGACATCGGGCTGCCCGGCCTCGACGGCTACCAGGTCGCCGCCTCGCTGCGCTCGCGCGCACCGGAATCGAAGACACGCCTCGTCGCGCTCACCGGATACGGCCGCCCCGAAGATCGTCAGCGGGCGCTCGCCGCGGGCTTCGACCAGCACGTGGTCAAGCCCGTGACGTCGGAGGAGCTGCGCGCGCTCGTCGAGGCCAGCGAAGTGCCGAACTAGCGCTTAGCTTTGGCGTTGGCGTTGGCGTTGGCGTCCGCGTCCGCCGAGCAGCGCGAGGCCGAGCAGCGCGACTCCTCCCGCGACGTCACGGCGATCCGCCGCGCACCCGCAGCCACCACCATCGCCGTCGCCCGAGGCGCCCGCGCCCGAGCTGGTGTCCCCATCCGAGCTCGCCGAGCCGTCCGCAGAGACGCCCGACACACCACCGCTCGACGCACCGCCGCTGCCGTCCGCGGATCCCGAGTCCGCCGAGCCGCCGTCGTCCGAGCCCCCCGAGCCGCTCGTGTCCGCGCCGCCCGTGGTCTCGCCGCCGCCGCCCTCCCAGTACTCGCCGCACGCCGGATCGATCGCCGCGCCGCCGCGGTGCGCCAGCGCCAGCGCATACGCCCCCGCGCCGAAGCCCAGCATCGGGGTGTTGAACGCGTACGTGCCCGTGTCGCGATCGTACGTCTCGGCGGTCATGCCGAAGTTCGCGAGCGTCTGCGCGGTAATCCACAACAGCAGCGCATCGCTCCGTGCCGCGTCGCCGCCGTCGCGGAACGCGATCGCCCCGCGCAGGTCCGTGACCACCCACTCGACCGCGTCGTAGACGCTGCCCCACGGGCTCAGATCCTCGGCGCCGCCGTGATCGGCCTGATCGTCGTTGCGCGACCACCCGACCTCGCTCGCCGGCGTCAGCAGATGCGCGTCGAGGCCCGCGAGCGTCGCGGTCGCGATCTCCCCCTGCGGATCGAACAGCCCCATCGCGATCGCGTCGACGACCGCGGCGTCGTAGTACCCCGATCCGGTGCCGAGCTCCTCGAGGTTCGACGCCAGCGCGCGCTCGCCGTCGACCAACCGCACGGCGATCGCGTCGCGCAACGCGAGCCCCGCGGCGCGGTAGGTCGCCGCGCGACGAGCGTCGCCGAGCTGCTCGGCCAGCTCGGCCGCGTCGCACAGGCCGCGCGCCGCGGTGATGTTGGTGTACGTCCAGTGCCGCTCGCGCCCGTTCCAGTGCGTCTCCCAGATCGACGAGTCGGGGCGCAGCAAGCCGGTGTCCGGCTCGACCAGCGCGATGATCGGATCGGCGACGCGCGTCGCGACGTCCTCCCAGTGATCCTCGGCGAACGCGACATCCCCGGTCACGTCGACGTAGTGCCCCAACGCCCACAGGAACAGCCCGAAACCGTCGAACTCGAGGTTGGGCCCGAAGTCGTTGAAGTCGGTCTCCTCGACGCCGAAGCCGAGGTAGCGCACCAGCGAGATGAGGTACGGCGGCATCGCGTACGCGGCCAGCTCGTTCCAGTCGGCGAAGCGCCCGGACTCGGCCTGCAGGTAGAACGACAGGCCGTCGCGGGCCTCGGTCGCCATGCCGAGCGTCGCCATCGCCGAGACCGCGTAGGCGCCGTCGCGGATCCACGCGTACGTCCAGTTGCCCGGCGGCAGGCTGGCAAGCACCGCCCCGTGACCGCGGTGCTCGACGACCGCAGGCAAGGTCGCGGGTGCGTCGAGCGACGGCAGACGCGTGCGCCGTGGGACGCCGTCCTGGTCGAACCACTCGCGCAGGTACGTCTCGGTCTCGCGGACCTGACCCATGCGCAGCATCGCCGCGGACTGCCGCAGCGCCTGGGCCTCGTAGGCGTCGAGGTCCGCGGGCACGGTGAGCCCGCCGTGGAACTGCGCCCACAGGGCCCGCTCGTCGTCGAAGATCTCCGCGGCGCTGCGGCCCGCGACCCAGTCGTCGATCCACCCCTGCGCGAGCGGGGCCGCGAACGGATCGCCCCAGTGATCGACGACGACGCCGACCCACGCCTCCTCGCCGGGCGAGAGATCGCCGAGGTCGAACTGCCACGCACCGACGGCGTCGTCGGTGCCACCGGTGGGGTTGTCGCCGAGGTCATCACCGGCCTGCACCTGCGCGTAGGGGTTCTGCCCCGGCGCCGCGCCGAAGTGCGCCACGGGCCCGAGGGCGTGCGCGACCACGACGCCCGCGAACCCGCGCTCGTGGAAGTACTCGCCGCCGCCCTCGCTGACGTGCTCGAGGGTCTCGTTCTGCGCCGACAGATCGCCGCCCACCTCCCACGCCGTCGCCGGGCGCCCATTGCCGACGTGGAGGTTGTGCAGCGAGAACGCCTGCACGTCGCTCGCGGCCTGGTCGCCGTCGTTGCGGACGCGCAGCAGCATCACGAACCCCGCGTGGGGGAAGTCGAACGGCGCGAACGCATACGTCGTCGCCGACAGATCGCCCCACTGCTGCGCCATCGCGACGATGCCGGTGCCCAGCGCGGCGTCGTCGTCGGGACCGACATAGCCGCTGGCGTCGAGATCGATCGGCGCGTCGGGCAGCCACGTCGATCCGGCCGGCCCGCGCAGCCCGAAGTACGCGTCGAAGAGCACGTCGCGCGTGTGCACCGTGGCGAAGCCGCCGCCGTCCCAGATCTCGTTGCCGTCGGCGTCGAGCTCGAACTCCTCGGCCGAGTAGAGGTGCTCGCGGAACTGCTGGATCCGCCGGGCGCCGTCGGCGAGCGACACGACGATCGCCCCGTGCCCGTTGCTGCTCGGCAACTCGAACCGGGTCTGCGTCACCGGCACCTGGGCCGAGGCCGAGCCGCCGAGCACCAGCGACGACACCAAAGACGACGACAACACGAGGATGGACCCGGCCCGACGACGCATCGGGCCGGACCTTAGCACTAGAACTGGGAGAAGAAGGCCCACGTCTGGTCGGCCCAGTCGGCCGGCCACGCGTGGCCCAGGCCCTCGTACTCGCACGACACCAGCGGCTCGGCGCAGCCCTCGAACGTGATGCACGGCGCGGGTTCGACCGGGACCTGGGTGTCGGAGCAGCCGTGCTCGGTGCGGTAGAACTCGAGGGTCTGGGCGAACATCTCGGGCGGGTACGCGTCGTTGGTGGCGTACGTCATGCGCACCGCGGGCCGCTCGGTGTCCAGGCAATCGAACGGGTAGAACTCGGGGCCCGACGCCGGCGCGATCGCCCGCACGACGTCGCCGCGGCAGCACGCGAGCGACTCGCACATGTCCCCGCCCCAGCTGAAGCCGGCCGCGAAGATGCGCCCCGGATCGAGGCAGTACTCGTCGGCGAGCGTCGCCCTCATCTGATCGAAGAACTCCATGTCGTATTCGCCGCAGGTCCCGTTCCAGCCGACGCCGAAGTCCATGTACTGCAGGCCGTCGGGGAAGACGAAGACGGCCTGGTCCTGGGCGCCGGGCACGTTCTGCAGGCCCATCGACTGGATGCCCTGGCCGGTGCCGCCGTTGCCGTGGAAGACGAACACCAGGGCCAGCGGCGCGTCGGGATCGATCGCCGCCGGCGCGTCGACGATGAACGTCCGATCGACGCCCTGGATCATCATCGAGCGCATGCTCTCGCCGGTGGCCGCGGCCTGGTTGCCGCAGCCGGGGCTCAGCGTGCCGCCGCCGGTGGTGTCGTCCGCGGTGTCGTCCGAGGTGCCCTCGGCCGTGCCGTCGGCGGTGGGATCGGTCGACGAGACCGAGGTCGACACCGTGGTGCTCGGGCCGCCGCTGCTGTCGTCGACCGCCGCGGTCGCCGACAACCCGGTGACGCCCGTCACCGAGCTCGCGGTCGTCGTGCCGCTGCCTTCGCTGGCGTTGTCGGGGTCGTCCTCGGCGGCACCGCACGCGGCGGCACCGCACGCGGCGGCGAGGAGGACCAGGGTTCGGGGCAGGAGCATGCGTGTGAAGGTCATGTGATCCGTCCGGCGTCGTGTTCGAGGGCGAGCCCGACGAAGCTCGACATGAGGTAGGCGAAGGTCTCTTCGTCGGCGTTCCACACCCGCGGCGCGCCGATGTGCTCGTGGCAGACGACCCCGACCATCTCGCCGCCGACCCAGATCGGCACGTCGAGCATCGACTCGATCTGCAGCGGCAAGAGGTAGCCCTCGGCGAAGCTCGCCGTTCGCGGGTCGCGGACGGCGTCGTGCGCCGCGATGGTGCGCTCGGTCGCGAGGGCTTCGAAGTACGCCGGGAAGTCCGACGCGAACAGCTCGGTCCCGGCGCTGTGCCGCCGATCGACCCGCTCGAACAGGTCGACGCAGCGGATCCGCTGCGGCCCCGAGTGCAACAGCCACACGCTGACCCGGTGCACGCGCAGCGTCTCGGCGGCGGTCTCGTCCACGCGGCGGATGGTCTCGGTCGGGTTGCGCAGCAGCAGGTCGCGCTGCGTGAGCAGATCGAGGTGCGCGCGGATGTGCCGTCGCAGCTCGCCCACGACCTCGACGTCGGGCACGACCGGCGCCGCGGTCTTCGGCGGGGCGCGCCGGGCGAATTGATCGCGCAGGCGCGCGAGCGCCCGGTCGAGCCGCTCGAGCAGCTCGGGCGTGTCCTCCACCGACGCCGCCTCGGCGGACGTCACCGCGCACATCGAGGCGAGCCGCATCTTGCCCAGCACCCCCGCCAACCGCTCGGCCTCGCGAAACGCATCCGTGGCCCGGGAACCCATCGCAGAACAGTGTATCGGATGGCGGAGGTCCGGTCGCAACCGAGGCGCCGTTCCACGAAAGTCGCACGAAATCGTCGTGCCTCGCGTCACGGCCCGCACGCGCCCTGGCCCCTACACTGCCGCGATGCTCGAGGCCTCGCTGCACCGCATCTGGCTCGTCGTCCTGTTCGCGGCCTCCACCGGCTGCCTTTCGTCCCGCATCGAACACCTGCGCGAGCCCGGGGTCCTGCCCGTCTCCGCCCGCGCCGTCCCCCACGGCGAGCGCGTGGTCGTTCGGCCGTTCGTCGACGCGCGAGGGCCCGAATTCGGCCACGCGTACGCATCCGGCCTCATCCCGCTGGTGAACGTCGTGCACGCCGGGGGCCGCAACGAGTACCCCGACGCGTACGGTGGCTTCGGCGATCCACGGCGCGCTCGGACGCGCGTCGTCGGCGAGCTCGGGACGGAGGTGCCGTACCTGGTGGCGCGCGGGCTCGGCCCGGACGTCGTGGTCGACGACGACACCCCCGCGGGCCGCGACTACGTCGTCAGCGGGGCGATCCTGCAATCGACCTCGACGTGGCACGGCAGCTTCGTGCTCGGCATGGTCTCGGTGCTCGGCGTGCCGATGCAGTTCGTCCGCAACGAGATGCGCGTGCGCGTCGTCGTGCACCGCCGCGATCGCCCGGAGGCGCCGCTACTCTCGCGCGTCTACGGCTTCGATGCCCGACGCACCGGGGGGCTGTACTACGGCCATGGCGCCGAGCAGCGGCTTGCCCGCGCCGCCCTGCGCCACGTCGTCGACGCCGCCACCGCGGACATCGCCGCCGCGATCGCCCGCGATCGCGCGGGCTAGCTGCCTGCAGGCGCCCGGACGTGCGCCTCGGCGCATTGCCGAGCGCCGACGTTCCGTGATGTCGTCACCCCGATGTCCGAGCGCACCGATCTCGAAGCCGACCTGCAGCGCAAGCGCGAGGCCGCCGCCGCCAACCGTCCGAGCCGCGCCGAGGCCGAGGCCGCCGTCCGCACCCTCATCCGCTGGGCCGGCGACGATCCGGATCGCGAGGGCCTCCGCGGGACCCCCGATCGCGTCGTGCGATCCTACGAGGAGTTCTTCGCCGGCTACGAGGACGAGCCGATCGAGATCCTGAGCCGCACCTTCGAGGAGATCAGCGGCTACGACGAGGTCGTCGTGCTCAAGGACATCCCGTTCGAGAGTCACTGCGAGCACCACATGGTGCCGATCATCGGCCGTGCCCACGTCGGCTACCTGCCCGATCGCCGCGTGGTCGGCATCAGCAAGCTCGCGCGCGTCGTCGAGGTCTACGCCCGTCGGCTGCAGATCCAGGAGAAGATGACCGCCGAGATCGCGCAGACGATCCTCATCGCACTGCAGCCCAAGGGCGTCGCGGTGGTCATCGACGCGACGCACGAGTGCATGACCACCCGCGGGATCCACCGGCCCGGCGTCGGCATGGTGACCAGCCAGATGCTCGGGGTGTTCCGCGACGATCCCAGCACGCGCCGGGAGTTCCTCGCGCTCATCGGCCGGAACTATTGATCGCGGTCGCGGTCGCGGTCGCGATCGCGGTCGCGGGCGGCGAGCGCCGTTCGCAGCGGGGGCTCCAGCCGCGCGAACGCGACGCGCCGGTGCACCAGCACGCCGCCCTCGACGAGGACGTGCGGCGGATCCGGCTCGAACATCGCGGCGAGGCCCGGCGCGTCGCCGGGGGGCCAGCGCAGGCGACCCGGGATCTCGGACTCGGCGATCGCGATCACACCGTCCGGGGCCGCGAGGACCAGCGCGCAGCACAGCGCGGCCCGGACCTCGGGCATCGGCGCGGCCAGGAGGCCAGTCTGCGCCGCCAGCTCCGCGCACGCCGCCGTGACGCCGCCGGCACGCTCGGTGTAGCGCGCGGTGTGGACCCCCGGCGCACCACCGAGCGCCGCGACGGCCAGGCCCACGTCGTCACCGAGGGCCAACGCGCCGGTCGCCGCCGCAGCCCCGACCGCCTTGAGCTCGGCATTGGCCACGTAGCTCCCGCCGGTCTCGTCGGGCACGGCGAGCCCGATCGTCGCGGCGTCGACGAGCTCGATCGCCAGGGGCTCGAGGAGGGCGCGCAGCTCCGTGAGCTTCCCCGGGTTGTGCGTCGCGAGGACCAGGCGCATCCGTCGGCACGCTAGCAGCCGACGGCGCGGAGGCTTCGGAAATTCCGAGGTTCGCGATCGGTGCGCGCCTCGGCGCCCGATTCGTGCTACGCCACGGACGGTCGTGCACGGAGCGCCCCACCAGCGACGCCGAACCCCGTCGGGCTCGTGCGCCCACTGGGCGATGCGGCTGCTGCTCGCGGTGACCTTCGCGTTCGGCGTGGTGTGGTCGGCGGGCGGCAAGGTCCTCGAGTCCGAGGCCGAGTCCGGCACAGAGACCAGCGAGGGTGCAGAGCTCGATGCCCGCGCCGCCCGTCGCCGCGGCGGCGAGCGTCGATGGACCGCGAGCGGCCCGCCCGCGAGTCGGACCCTGACGTGGGTGTCGGCGACGCTGCGCGTGACGGCCCCGGACGTGACCCCGCCGCGACCGCGGTGGGCGAGGCCGCGGGCACGGCCGCGCGGCGAGATCGACGACCACGGCGCCGTCGGCTGAACCGACGCGCCCCGTGTGCCTCGCCGCCTCGGCGAGGCCGCCGCGCGTCTTCACCGTCGCGTCCGTCGTTCCGTCTCCGCGTGTGCTCGGTCCTCCATGCCCCATCGATCCCGTCCCCAAGTCCCAACGCCCGCATCCTCGGTCACCCCGCCGCGCTGCTCGATCGAAGGGCGGTGTCACCGATGAGCGATCACGCATCGATGTCGGCGTCGCGGCGCGCGGTGGCCGTCGATCTGTTCTCGCGCCACACGATCGGCCGCGATCTCAGCGCGGGGGTCGTGGTGTTCCTGGTCGCGCTCCCGCTGTGCCTGGGCATCGCGCTCGCCTCGGGTGCACCGCTGTTCTCGGGCATCGTCGCGGGGGTCGTCGGCGGCATCGTCGTGGGCGCCCTCAGCGGCTCGCACGTCAGCGTCAGCGGGCCGGCCGCCGGCCTCACCGCCGTAGTGCTGGCCCAGATCGCCGCGCTGAACAGCTTCACCGCGTTCCTCCTCGCGGTGGTGTTCGCCGGCGTCCTGCAGATCGGCCTCGGCCTGGCCAAGGGCGGTGTGCTCGCCGAGTTCGTCCCGACCAGCGTGGTCAAGGGACTGCTCGCGGCGATCGGCGTCATCCTCGTGCTCAAACAGATCCCGCACTTGCTCGGCCACGACGCCGACCCCGAGGGCGAGATGGCGTTCGATCAGCCCGACCGCGAGAACACGTTCACCGAGCTCGTGGCGATCGCGTCGGACCTCCACTGGGGCGCGGCCCTCGTCGGCCTGGTGTCGGTCGGCGTGCTGATGCTGTGGTCGCGGTGGAGCGTGCTGCGCGGATCGAGGGTCCCCGCGCCCCTGGCCATCGTGCTGCTCGGCCTCGGCCTCGGCCTGCTGCTCGAGCAGCTCGGTGGGCCGTGGGCGATCACCGAGAGCCACCTCGTGCAGGTGCCGATCCCCCGTGAGGTCGGCGGCGTCCTCGGCCTGCTGGAGTTCCCGGACTTCGCGGCGTGGACCAACCCGCGGGTGTACATCGCCGCGCTCACCATCGCGACCGTCGCTTCGCTCGAGACCTTGCTCAACCTCGAGGCCGCCGACAAGCTCGATCCGCAGCAGCGCAACTCGCCCGCGAGCCGCGAGCTGATGGCGCAGGGCGCAGGCAACATCGTGTGCGGGATGCTCGGCGGCATCCCCATCACCTCGGTGGTGATCCGCAGCTCCGTCAACGTGTACGCGAACGCAGCGACCAAGCTGTCGACGATCGTCCACGGGACGCTGCTCTTGGTGTCCGTCATGCTCCTGCCGCAGGTGCTCAACCGCATCCCGCTGTCGTGCCTCGCGGCGATCCTGATCGTCACCGGCGCACGGCTCGCGAGCCCGCGCCTGCTCCGGCAGATGCGGGAGCAGGGCCGGGATCAGCTGCTGCCCTTCCTCGCCACGGTGATCGCGATCGTCCTCACCGATCTGCTGCTCGGCCTGGCGCTGGGCATGGCGATCAGCCTGGCCTTCGTCCTCGCCCGCCACTCGAGCCGCCCCCTGCGTCGGATCTCGGAGCGCCACCTCGGCGGCGACGTCCTGCGCATCGAGATGCCGGTCCAGGTCACGTTCCTCAACAAGACGCTGCTCCAGCGCGCGCTCGACGACGTGCCCCGCGGCGGCCACGTGCTGCTCGACGCCGAGGGCAGCGACTACATCGATCCAGACGTGCTCGCGATGATCCGCGAGTATCGCGACGTCAAGGCCCCTGCGCGCGGCGTACTGCTGAGCATGAACGGCTTCCGCGACGACTACCGGCTCAAGGACCGCATCCAGTTCGTCGACTTCTCCACCCGCGAGCTGCAGGACCAGGTGTCGCCGAGGCAGGTCCTGCAGATCCTCCGCGAGGGCAACGCGCGCTTCCACGAGGGCCGCATGCTCAACCGCGACCTCGCCCGTCAGGTGGACGCCACCGCCCGCGGCCAGCACCCGCTGGCGGTGGTGCTGAGCTGCATCGACTCACGCACCCCGGCAGAGCTGGTCCTCGACATGGGCCTGGGCGACATCTTCAGCGTGCGCGTCGCCGGGAACGTCCTCAGCCCCAAGGTCCTGGGCAGCATGGAGTTCGGCTGCGCCGTGGCCGGGGCGCGCCTCATCCTCGTCATGGGCCACACCAAGTGCGGGGCGGTGACCGCCGCGGTCAACTTCGCTGGCGACCCCGACAGCGTCGCCGAGGTGACCGGGTGCGAACACCTGCACCACATCATCGACGACATCCAGGGCACGGTCGATCGCGAGGCGTGCGTGCATGCGACGACGCTCCCCGCCGACGCCAAGGCCAGGTTCGTCGACGACGTCGCGCGCCGCAACGTGCTCAGCGTCGTGCGGCGCATCCGTGACGAGAGCCACACGATCGCGGGGCTGCTCGAGCGTGGGCGGATCGCGGTCGTCGGGGTGCTCTACGACGTCAGCACCGGGCGCATGGAGTTCATGCTCGACGAGGCCCTGGGGCTCGAGCCCGCGGACGAGGCCGAGGCCGAGGCGGCGAAGCGGGCGGGCTAACCGCCGACGAGGATGAACGCGCCCCAGTAGTACGGGTGCTCGCGCGGCACCGAGGTCGGCGTCGACGGGGCGGGCGCCGCCACCTTCGAGTTGCCCTTGCGTCGCCCGCTCGGCGCCGGGGCGGCCGCTGCCGGGCTCTCGGCCGCGATCGCCGTGCCGTCGCGCACCGCGAGCTTGGCCCCGCGCAGCGCCGCCGACGTCGAGGCGCCCTCGTGCATGCGTCGATAGAACTCGACCATCAGCGCCTCGGTGGCGAGCGAGTCGACGCTCCACAACGACACCAGCACGGACCGGCTGCCGGCGATCATGAAGGCCCGGCTCATGCCGAGCACGCCCTCACCACTCGCCGAGTCGCCCGCACCGGTCTTGCAGGCCGACAGCACGGTGAGGCGCGCGCCGAGCTGCAGGCGGCTCGCCTCGGTCGCGGTGAGGAAGCCGTCCTCGCCCGGCTCGCCGGCGAGGACGAGCGCGGGCTCGTCGATCCCGGGCACGTCACGGCCCAGGATCCCGTGGGTCGCGAAGTGCACGATCCCGTAGCCGTCCAGCGGCGCGGCCTTGATCGTGGACTCGCGCGCGTCGGGCCCGAGCAGGAGCTGGTGCGCGCCCCCGAGGGTCCGCGCGATGGCCTCGACCTCGCGGCGCGTCTCCGGCAGCGGCGCGAAGTACCCCGCGCTCGCGGCCCGGGCCGCGGCGCGCGAGCCCTCGTCGGCGAGCGCGACCTCGGGGATCGCCCCGTACACCGGATCGGCGACGCCGAGCATGCCGGTGCC
Source organism: Deltaproteobacteria bacterium Ga0077550 (assembly GCA_001464385.1). GTDB lineage: Bacteria > Myxococcota_A > Polyangia > Nannocystales > Nannocystaceae > Xiheibacterium > Xiheibacterium aquaticum. The sequence goes on from LNFB01000200.1 coordinate 20,090, forward strand.
CGCGTGGCGGCGCTCGGGCGCCAGCAGGAACGCGAGCGACGGCATCACCTCGACCTCCATCCGCTCGACCAGCGGGTGGTAGCCGGCGGTGTCGAGGTCGAGGAGATCGAAGGGCACGGCGTTGAGCGCCCCGTCGGGTAGCACCACGATGCGGCGCTTGCCGTCGACGAGCGCGCGCACCGGCAACACCAGCGCGCGACCGAGGAGCGTGAGCGCCTCGTCGAGGGCACCCGCGTCGCTGCGCGGCGTCATGAGCCCCTCGGTGATCGCCTCGGTGACGAACGCGATTGTATCGGCATCGAGTGGGACGAACCGCACGGCGTGGGCCTCGCGGGTGACGGCGAGCAGCAGCACCTCGTCGTCCATCGCGACATAGTCGAGCAGCACGTCGTCGGGTCCGAGGCGCTTGCGCAGGCTCGCGAGCGAGTCGACCGTTCCCAGGCGTTGGCCGCTGCTCGCGAGCAGCTCGCCGAGCTGTCGGGCGCGGACCTGCTCGATCGCCGCGAGGGCGCCGACGAAATCCCGCTGCGCCGTCGGGCCCTGGGCCGCCGCGCTGCGCCGCGCCAACGTGCGCGCCAGCCCCCAGTAGCCCCGGCGCACCGACGTGCGGAAGAACGTCGTGCGCTGCTCGACCGGGAAGCTGTCGCGCCGCCGCTCGGCGCGCTCGATCGCCTGTCGATACAGGGCCTCGGCGTCGTCGAGCTCCAGGGCGTCCTCGAACGCCTCGCCGAGGCCGACGAGCTCGGCGATCTCCAACTCGCGGTCGGATCGCTTCGCGATCGCGATGCACCGCTTCGCCGCCGCGGCGGCGTCCTCCGCCTCGGTGCGTGCGGCGACGAACGCCGCGGCGCAGGCGAGATCGGCGCGGCGGAACTCGGAGACCTCGCCAGTCGCGGCCCGCTCGGCGATCTCGAGCAGGGCCTGGGCCACGCTCGCCTGGCCTGCGATCGCGAACACCTTGGCGCCATCCACGTAGACCCGGTACGTGTCGCCGTAGGATCGGCCCATGAGATCGTCGGTGCTGCGCACGCCGATGCGCTCGTACTGCGACCACAGCCGCGCGAGCTCGCCGACCTCGACGCGCCCGGTCGGGCTGTCGTGCGGCGAGGCGATGCTGAACATGCGCTCGCGCAGGACCTCGTATCGACCGCGCCAGTCGGCGCCGCCGAGGTTGTACAGGCCGCCCTTTCCGGCGCTCGCGTCGAGGTTGCCCGACGCGCCGAAGCTCTTGGGGAACGCGCGCTCGACGTCGAAGCTCACCGCCGCGAGGGCCTCGGCGCGGGCCCACGCGAGCTCCGACGCCGCGAGATCGCCCTTCGCCAGCTCGGCCCGCCACATCCGGATCGCCCCATCGTAGTCGTCGCCCGCGACCGCCGCGCCGCTCTCCCCGAGCAGGGCGGCGATCTTGCCCCGCCGCCCCGTGCGGTCGTAGAGCCGCGCGAGCTCGGCGGCAGCCGCCTTCGTGTCGCCGAGCTCGAGCGCCTCCTCGTAGTAGCGGTGGGCCTCGGCGTCGAGCTCGGGGTCGAAGCCCGAGGATTCCATCACGGCCGTGATCGCCCGGATCGCCATGATGCGATAGCGAAAGCGCGTGGCGGGGTCGCGGCTCACCGGCACGCGGACCAGCGAGCGCGCCGATCGCAGCGCACCATCGGCGCCATCGGGACCCCGGGCCATGCGCTTCTTCCACCGGTGCTCGCGCTTGGCCTCCTTGGTGAGCATCCGGTAGCAGCCGCCGGTGACGAGCACCGAGGCGAGCATCGACAGGCCGAGCCAGCGCGTGAACCACGTGTACATGGGGTGTCTCCTCGCGTGCGCGAGCGTTCAGAACCGGAGCGAGAGGCCGGTGGGGGCGATGCGGGCCTGCACGCGGCGACCGAGGTACTTCTCGGGGTGCCTGCGCATCTTCACGCCGACGAACATGAGGGGGTAGCCGATCGCCGCGAGCGTGGCGGACCCGAGCGTCAACCCGACGGTCACGCCGTTCGCGTCCTTGGCCATGCCTGCGATGCCGCCGATCACGAAGATCGTGCCGAGCGTGCTGAGCACGATGCCTGGGATGAAGAAGCTGCGGCCGCGCTTGGCGATGCGCTCGAGCTCGGCGGTGCGCCGGATGTCGTCGACGTCGATCGAGGGCCCGTCGTCCGGCGGCAGCCCGGGACCGACCGTGCGCGTCGCGGGGCCGGGCGGCGGGGTGTCGGCGAAGACGTTCTTCTCGTAGGTGACGCCGCGCGTGCCGACGGTCGCCGCGAGCTCGTCGTGACCGCGGGCCGAGGCGCGGGCCCGCAGCGCGGCGGCCTCGGCCGTGCCGTCGTCGGACCACGTCGGCGCGCGCACGCCGGCCGCGACGACCTGGGGCACGACGGCCACCGCGATCATGACGACCAGTCCGCGACCGACCCGTCGGGTCGCGCTGGGGACGGCACCGCAGGGCTGCAGGAGTGTGGGCATGGACGTCCTCGGGACCGCGTCAGCGGTGATCGATCTCGTGTTGGTAGACGATGACGTCGTCGTTGGGGCGCGCGGCCAGCCGCGGCGCGCCGCCGTCCTTGCGATAGACGATGCCGCGCGTGGTCGCGCCGTCGCAGCTCGCGCTGGACTTGCGGTACTCGACGCCCCGCGTCGCCCCGTCGTCGCAGAGCATCTCGCCGATCGATCCGAGCACGCCCGCCTCGGGTCGCGCGGGCTTGCCGGGCTTGCCGGCCCGGGTGGCGAGCGCGGCCATCCGCGCCTCGAGATCGGACAGCGGCACCGGCGACGCGAGCACCTGCAGGTGTTCGTCACCACGGACATCGTCGAGCACGAACGCGCCGTCGTTGGGGATGGCGACCTCGCGTTGGGCGACCAGGGGGTTCACCAGGGCCATCTGCGCATTGGGGAACAACACGCTGGCCTCGCCGTCGCTCGCGAGCAGCAGCACGTAGACGTACGCCGGGATGCTCGCGCGGACGACGACCCGCATGCTGTCGCCCGAGCGCAGCGGTGCGCCGTCCTGGTGCAGGATCGTCGACGTCGATCCCTTGGCCTGGGCCTCGACGCGGACGTCGAGCTCGAGCCGCGAGGCCGCGAGCTCCGGCACCGCGTTGCGCCACAGCCGATCGCCGGCCTCGGGCGACACCGACCCCGCGCCGCCCTCGAACGTGGAGACCATGGCGACGTGGCTGGTGAGCTGCTCGCGGATCCGCTGCGCGTGGGCGCCGTACTGATCGGCTCCGATCGCGCACGCGTTGTAGTCCTTGCACAGCGACTCGAGCTTCAGCGCGAGCTGGTACGTCGAGTCGGTGACCTGCCCCTTGGCCCGCTCCTCGTATTGGCCGCCGATCCCGATCCCCGTCCGACCCAGGCTGGCGTTGGCGCTCACGACCCGCTCGCGCAGGCCGAGATCGGTGCGGCAGTCGATGACCGGCCGAGTCGTGCCGTCGGGGCACGCCGCCGCGGCGCCGGGCCGGTGCGACGCCTCGCCGGACAGCCGCGGTCCGCAGGCGAGGGCCAGACCGAGGGTCAGGCCGAGGCCAGGTCCGAGGCCAGGTCCGAGGACGGACCAGGGGAGCGGGCGCTTCGGGGTGGGAATCGTGCGCGTCATGGTGGCGACGGCTTACGGAGTGTGGCGCGCCGGGATTTCGATCCCGGCAACGTCACGTCCGTCGTCGCCCCTCCGCCGGCGCGGAATCACGCCATGAGGAGGCCGCACGCGCGAAACGACCGAGGCCGGAGCAGCGCAACGCCGCCCCGGCCCCGTCGATCCGCCGCAAGTACCGTCAGGCCGGCGGGGTGATGTTCAGGACCCAGTTGCCGGTGGCGCCGTTGTATCCGTCGACGACGACGAGGATCGCCTGGCCCAAGGCGAGGTCGATGGTGAGCTGCGACTGGGGCGTGAAGTCGAAGTCATCGTTGCACGCGAGCTGCGACAGGGGATCGCAGTTGGCGAGCAGCGACAGCTTGGTGTCGTAGTCCGAGCCCGCGGTGCTGAAGACATACGTGCCCGCGGCAGGCGCCACGAACTCGATCGTCCGGTCGTTGCCGCCGGACCCACCGCAGGTCGCGTCGAAGTCGTTGTCCTCGGCCGCCGTGTTGCCGCTGGTCACCGCATCACCGACTGCGCCCGCGAGGTCCTCGTCTTCGCAATCGATCACCACGTCGCACGTGCCCCCGACGCCGTCGCACTCGGCCGCGCCCTGGGCGATGAACGCACAACCCAAGCCCCACGCGCCGTTGCAGCAGGTGGGATCCTGGGCGCACACGGCGTCCTGACAGGTGAGGTCGTCGCAGCCCGCGGTGTCGTGGCTGGCGCAGCAGTCACCGCTGCCCTGGGGGTCGCAGCCGACCGTGTCGAAGGCGCCGCAGCCCGGGCCGCAGGCCAACACGCCGCCCCCGGGGAAGCCCGCGGACTCGCACGTCGACCCGTTGACGTCGCCCGGCTCGCAGACCTCGCCGATCCCGATCACACCGTCGCCACAGACGGGCTGGGTGATGTTGAGGACCCAGCTGCCGACGTTGGCGTTGTACCCGTCCACGACCACGAGGACGGCCTGGCCCGCCGTGAGGTTGGCGACGATCAGCGACTGCGTCCCGTCGCCGCCGTCGTCGTCGCACACGAGCTCGGTGGAGCAGTCCGAGAACAACTGAAGCTTGGTGTCGTAGCCCGAGCCGTTCGTGTCGAAGATGTACACGCCGTCGGACGGGGCGGTGAACAGCATGACGTGGTCGTTGCCACCGGCGAGACCGCAGGAGCCGTCGAGGTCGTTGTCTTCGCCGGTGGTGTCGCCCATCGCGACCGGGGACCCGAGCGCGCCGCCGATGTTCTCGTCGAGGCAGGGGTTGCCGCAGCCGAGGTAGTCGAAGCCCGAGCAATCGAGCGTGCAGCCGAGCACACCGTCGGGCTGGCCCTGCGACACGCAGGTCTCGCCGCCGAGGTCGCCGCCGTCGCACGCCTCATCCCCTTCGCGCGTGCCGTTGCCGCAGAGCATGTCGAGGCAGGCCGAGGTGTCGAAGCCGGCACAGTCCGCGTTGCACACCAGATCGCCGCCGGGGAAGCCCTGGGTCTGGCAGTTCTGCGCGTTCAGATCCTCGCCGTCGCAGAGCTCCTCGCCCTCGACAGTGCCATTGCCGCACTCCATGTCGAAGCAGCCGGTGACATCGAGCGCGCTGCAGTCGTCGGCGCACGCGAGCGTGCCGCCGTCGAAGCCCTGGGACGCGCAGGTCTCGTCCGCGAGCGCGTCGCCGTCACAGACCTCGTCGCCGTCGATCGCATCGTTGCCGCAGGTCTCGCCCGGGCCGGTGGACTCCGAGCCGCTCGACGACTCTTCGCCGCCGCTGCTCGACGACTCGCCGCCGCTGCTCGACGACTCTTCGCCGCTGCTGCTCGACGACTCGCCGACGGTCATGCCCGCGCTGGTGTCGGCGGTCGGATCGGTCGGGTTCGTCGGGTCGGTGTCACCGGACGAGCTCGAATCGCTCGGGCCACCGGTGGAAGAAGTGTCATCGCCGCACGCGGCGACGGCGAAGCTCGCCACCACCGCATTCGCACGAAGAAGCCAGGACATGGAACGGAATCGGTGATTCAGGGTCACGGTGATCACCATACCGATTCGTCAGTCCACACGCGCGACCGATCGAGCGGCGCTTCGTCACGCACTCGCGATGATGGCGCCGCTTCGTGGAAATCGATGTGAGTGGGATCTCTGAATCCGGTGGAGCTGTCGTCCGCGATGCATCGGACCGCGTCGCGCGCCGGTTTCAGCGCGATTTCAGCGTGCAGCACCGGGCTCGCGCCGCTGCGTGGCACAGTCGCACGTCATGCCGTCGTCCTCGGCCCCCCCGTCCCTCGACGTCGCCGCCAAACCCGGGCTCTCCGTCCTCGTCGTCGACGACGAGAAGAACATCCGCGCGACGCTGGCGCTGTGCCTCGAGCAGGTCGGCGGTCGCGTCACCGCGGTGGGCACCGGCGCGGCGGCCCTCGCCGCCCTCGAGCGGGACCACTACGACGCTGCGTTCCTCGACCTGCGCCTGGGCGACGAGAACGGACTCGACGTGCTCCCGACGCTGCTCGCCGCGCAGGCGAGCCTCGCGGTGGTGGTGATCACCGCGTACGCGACCTTCGACACCGCGGTCGAGGCGATCAAGCGCGGCGCGGCGGACTACCTGCCCAAGCCGTTCACGCCGGCACAGATCCGCCACGTCGTCGAGCAGATCGCGGCGCGCCGCGCGGTCGATCGCAAGCTCGCCGACCTCGAGCGGGTGATCGCCGCGGAGGTCCCCGAGGCCGACCTCGACACCGACGCGCCGGCCATGCGCGCGGTGCTCGACACCGTGCGTCGCGCGGCGGCCTCGGATGCGACGATCCTGCTGCGCGGCGAGAGCGGCACGGGTAAGGGTGTGCTGGCGCGGGCCGTCCACGCCCAGAGCCGGCGGCAGGCCCAGCCGTTCGTGACCGTGAACTGCCCGACGCTGTCGGACGACCTGCTCGCCAGCGAGCTGTTCGGCCACGCCCGCGGAGCGTTCACCGGGGCGGTGCGCGATCAGGCCGGCCGCGTCGAGTCGGCGGAGGGGGGCACGCTGTTCCTCGACGAGATCGGTGAGATCTCGATCGGCCTGCAGGCCAAGCTCCTGCGCTTCCTGCAGGACAAGCAGTTCGAGCGCGTCGGCGAGAACCGCACGCGGCGCGCCGACGTCCGCGTCCTCGCGGCGACCAACCGCGATCTCGCCAAGGACGTGGTCGAGGGCCGCTTCCGCGAGGACCTGCTGTTCCGCCTCAACGTGATCGAGGTCGTGGTCCCGCCGCTGCGCGAGCGCCCCGAGGACATCGCCCGGCTCGCGCGTCGGTTCCTGGCGTTCTTCGCCCGCGCGGCGGGCCGCCCCACGCCCGAGCTCTCGGAGGCGGCGCTCGCCGCGGTGCTCGGCCACCGCTGGCCCGGCAATCTCCGCGAGCTCCGCAACGCGATGGAGCGCGCGGTGATCCTGTGGCCCAACCCGCGGCTCGGCCTCGAGGCGCTGCCGGACGCGATCGCGGCCCACGTCACGCACGCGGTGCGGCTCGGGGGCGATCACACCCTCGACGTCATCGAGCGCGAGCACATCGAGCGCGTCCTGGCCCGGGTCGCGACGCAGGACGAGGCGGCGCGGATCCTGGGCATCGACGCGTCGACGCTGTGGCGGAAGAAGAAGCGCTACGAGGGCGCGTGACCGGCGGAGCCGTCGGACGATCCTAGCGCTGTCGCGCTCAGGCGCCGCGCCGTCGCGCTCAGCCGCCCTGCCCCTCGCGCCGCAGGATCGCCTGGATGTCCGCCGCGTCCCTCGCCCCGATCAGGGCCTCGCGCGTCGGCGCGTGCGCGAGCAAGCCGCTGACCCGCGCGAGCGCCTTCAGGTGGGCGTGGCTCCCGTCGGGCGGGCGGATCAACGCGACGAACAGGTGCACCGCGGCACCGTCGGGCGCGCCCATCGACACCCCGGCCCGCGACCGGCCCAGCGCGCCGACGATCCGCCCGAGCTGCGGGTGCACGCCGTGGGGGATCGCGAGGCCGTGTCCGATCGCCGTCGACGCCAGCGCCTCGCGCTCCTGCAGCGCAGCGACGAGCTCGTCTGCGGCGAGGCCCGTGGCCCGGGCCAT
>LNFB01000201.1 GCA_001464385.1 Deltaproteobacteria bacterium Ga0077550
GCGTGCGCCCGCGGCGGGACGCACGTCTTCGTCGGCACCGGCGCGACCGTCTCGGAGTTCCACTGGGACGCCCTGCCCACGAACCCCAACGCGATGGAGCAGGTGGCGCTCGAGAACTACGCGTGGTTGTCCGGGATCCTGTGCGTGCCGCCCGGTGTGTGGGAAGCCGCGCGGTGATCGAGCCCGCGTCGTTCACTCGACCGGGGTGAGGTCCGCGAACGGGCACCCGTCCCTGCGGGTACGCGCTTCGTCGCCGACCATCCTCGGCGATGCATCGAGGCCCGTGGTCGTGCATCGAGTCCGTCGTGAACGGCCCGATCGCACCCCGACCCACTCGTCCCCTCCGTCCCGCACGGTCGCCCCGCGCCGCGCTCGCGACCGCGCTCGGCCTCGCGATCACCCTGGCCGCGCCGGTCATCCGCGCCGACGAGCCCGCGTCGCCGCCACCCCAGGGCCCCCGCGTGCACATCGAGCGATCGCGCGACGTCCCTGTCTCGCTGTACCAGGTCCGCGGCGAGTTCGCGGCGGTGGGCTCGGCGGGCAGCGTCTACGGCGTGGCGTACAGCGCGGTGTGCAGCGCCCCGTGCGATCGCGTGGTGGACGGCAGCGAAGGGCAGAGCTTCTTCCTCGCCTCACAGGGTCGCAGCGGCGGGGTCGCGGTGGCGTCGAAGCGCTTCACGCTGGTCGACCAGCGCGGCGATCTGACGATCCGCGTCAAGCCGGGTCGCGTCGGCCTGCGCTTCGGCGGGCTCATGATGACCAGCTTCGGGCTCACCGGTGCGATCCTCGGCGTCAGCCTGCTCGGCGTCGGCCGTGCGATGGACCAGCCGAGCTTCATCCGTCCGGGGATCGCCCTCACGGTGGCGGGGATCCCGTTGGCCGCTGCCGGCATCGTGATGACGATCCTCGGTCGCACGCGGTTCGAGATGGTCGATCGCAACGCCGTGGCCCACGGGCCCGCGCGCCGGCGCGTCGCTGCTCGACTGCGCGCGGCCGCGGTCGGCAGGATCTGAATCGCTGGCCCCGCGCCCCGACGATCTCACCACGGGAGCTCGGCCACGTCGGTCGACGAGCCCTCGGCGTCGTCGGCGACGACGCGCGCCCGCAGCGACGCGCGGGCCTGCGCCGCCCACCGCGTGATCGTGACGCGGTGGACCCGATAGCGCGTCGCGAGCTCGCAGGTCGCCTCGCCGTCGACGATCGCCCGCAGCGACGCGCGCAGGCGCGGGTCGAGCCCGGCGATGCCGTCGTGCAGCGCGGCGGCGAGCCGCTGACGCCGCTCCTCGGCGAGCGCGACCGACTCGGGGTCGGCCGCGTCGCCGAGCGAGCGCGTGTACGCCACGAGCTCGGCGCGCGCGGGCCGACGTCGACGCCGATCGCCGAGGATCTCCCGCGTCGCGCAGCTCCGCAGCCACGCCACCAACGATCCCTGCCCACGATAGCTCCGCAGCTGCGCCGGGCGCCCCGGCACATCGAGCAGCAGCCGGAGCAACAACCGCTGGTGGAGATCGGCGCGATCGCTGCGATGCACCTCGAGGCGCACGCAGACGGGCGCGATCACCTGGTGGAGCAGGCGATCGAACTCCGCGAGCGAGCGACGATCCCCGCGAAGACACGCCCGCACGAGGTCGAGGTCGGCGTACAGCCGGAGGATCATGGCGTCGGAGGACATCGGATTCGACGGGCATCGCGTGGGATCGGGCATCGCGCTCCTGCAGCGACGCCGGGGGTCGGCCGTCCCGCGGCGCCGTTGCGACTCACGGTCAATCCGCGCGCCGTCGGAGGCGCGGCCGCGGAACACAGCAACGCCGAGCGCTCACGCGGGCCGCGGCGACGCGACGCGGACCACCAGGCGACACGCCGTCGGATCGTCGACGCCCGCTTCGGCCGGCGGATCGTAGAGGTGCTCGGTGAGCCACTCGGCGAACGCCTCGGCGCGCCCCGGGTCGCCCGCGAGATCACCGACCGCGATTTCCACCCCGCAGCGCAGACAACCGATCTCGAGGTGGGCCAGCGATGCGACGTCGGGGCAGGGCTGCCACGTTCGCCCCGCGACGCTGCGGTGCCGATCCAGGCACGCCGTGCCGCAGAACCACAGGTAGCGGCCGACGATGATCGGCACCGGCCCGGCACTGCGATATCCTTGCCGGCGCATCGCGTCGCCGTCGGCCGTCGCCGGCAACGACAGCTCCGCGCGGCACACCGCGCAGACCATGCCAGCCGGCGCGACGTCGCTGACGATCGAATCCCAGAGCCACCGCGAGCGCAGGTCCTCGAGCCACCCCGTCGTCGCGTCGTCGTGCGACCACGGTGGCGACCACGCCCGCGCGTCACTCACGACGACGAGCGAACAGTCGGGCCCGGTGTGCAGCGCGAGCAGCTCGGCGACGACGCCGTTGCCGACCTGGAAGCCGCCCCACTTGTACGGCTTCACCGAGCCGAGCCACGCGAAGTGTCGACACCCGACGCACGCGAGATCCCACTCGACGCCCACGGTGGACGACCGTACCAGCGGCCTCGCGCACGGGCAACGCCGCGCGCGTCGAATCCCGCCGCGGATGTCACCCGGCGAGGTCGCCCGCACCGATCGCACGTCCCCGTGAAGGGGCACGGCCCGCGATCGCGTCGCGCAGCGCCTCGGGATCCCGCGAGGCGAGGATCCACGCGCGCGACCGCCCGCGATCGTCGGTGAACGTCACCGCGACCGCACCGCCGCCGGACCCCGGCACTGCGAACAGCAGCCCGCGCTTCGTCCTGCGCAGCCACAGCAGCCCCATGCCCTCGGTGATCGAGTACCGCGTCGTGGCCATCGAGGTGATCGACGCGAGCGGAATCCGCCGACGGATCCACCCGAAGTGCACCACCAGCGCGTCCGCCTCGAGTTGCACTCGCAGCACCGCGAACAACAACCACGCCATGCACAGCGCCCCGACCACCGCGAGCTTCCAGCTCGCCGCCGTCGCGGCGACGAGCGTCGCGAGCACCGCGACGACGCCGAACGCCCGACCCGGCACCGCCGTGCGCTCGCGGATCGCCAGGGCACCCGCGGACGCGCTCGGCTGCATGTACGCCGCCTCGTACGCGTCGGGCGCCGCGGCACCGATCGTCGCGACGTCGGAGGACTCGCGGCGCGCGGGGAGGTTGGTGGAGTCCGGCGTGGTCACGGCAGGGGGGACACGTGGAGCGTACAGGCAGCGGCGTCGTGCGAGCAGCGGGGCTGATCGATCTCGGACCGCGGGGACAGTGTCCTTCGGGGACGATGATTCGCGGCGCCCCGGCCTCGGCTACGTCGTGGCTGCGATCGATGCCCCCGCGGCGGCGCGGCGGGCCGTGACGATCGCCTGCATGTCGAGCAGCAGCTTCGCCTCGGCGAGCGCACCGACGCGGCCGTCGCCCTCGGTCTGTAGCAGCTCGACGAACGCGAGGTTCGACGCGAGGCCGGTCGCCGTCGCGTCCTCGTGCCAGGCGAGCATGGCGTCGACGCGCGAGCGCATCGCGGCGACGCGATCGGCGATCTGCTCCGCGCTGCGCGGCAGGAACGACAGCACCGCGACGTCGTCGTACTCCGCGCCGCGCACCTTCACGCCGCGATCACGCAGCGCGGTCGCGACTCCGAGGAAGCGCGTCGCCGCCTCCTCGGGGGCCAGCGCGGCGAGCCCCAGCACGTTCGCCGCCGTCTGCAGATCGTCGCCGCCCCAGATCTTCGGCGCATCGGCGAGCCGCCGATAGATCGCCTCGATGTGATCTCCGATCGCAACCGGCGTCCCCTCGCGCCCCACCAGCATCGCGCACGCCGCGAGATCCTCCGGCCCGGTGAGGAACCAGTGGTGGTGCTTCATCCGCTCGTAGATCTCGCGCATGCGCACGACGTGCTCCTCGCGGGGCACGCCGACGATGCGCCGCAGGATCGTCGCAGCGAGGATCTCGTGGACCCCGCCCTTGCGCACCTTCGCGTCCCGCATGAGCGTCTGCACCCGCCCCGTGGCCGCGACGAACTCGTCGACCGACTCACCGACCCGCACCAGCGCCGCCGCGAACACCAGCCGCATCGGCGCGGAGACATCCGACGTCCACCCGCC
>LNFB01000202.1 GCA_001464385.1 Deltaproteobacteria bacterium Ga0077550
TGCGCTGGGCCTGCTGCACGAACGCTGCGAAGCGGGCACGGTGTGCAGCGGAGACCCGGGCACGTGCGTCGTACCACAGGGATCCGGGGACCCCTGCGGGCGCTCGGCGACCGCGTGTGCGGACGGTTCGGCCTGTTCCGCGGAGTTGGTCTGCGCGCCGCAGCTGCTGCAGGGGCAGGCATGCAGCGAACATGACGAATGCGCATCCGGGGTGTGCGACGGCACCTGCCAGGCCCCCGACCCATACCGGTGCGCGGGGTTCTTCTGGTGAGCCGCCTCGGCCCTCTTTTCTACCCCTCG
>LNFB01000203.1 GCA_001464385.1 Deltaproteobacteria bacterium Ga0077550
CCCGAACTGCCGTAGGTCCACCTCCACCCGCTGCCATTCGTCGCCGACGTCGAACTCGAGCTCCGCGCCGTCCCACTCCTTCGAGACGGTGAACAGCACGGCCCCATAGCGCCCGGGTGTGCCGCGGATCCAGAACGACAGCGTCGGCATCGTCGTCAGGTTCGCCGGGGTCATCGCCTGCGGGCCCGGGAAGTACATCGCCCCCGCCCACGTAGGGCCCTCGCGCGCCCGGACGTCGCCGGTCACGACGAGCGCGCCCGCGCTGCCGTGGACGCCGGGTGACTCGACGGTGAGCGCCGCCTCGGACTCGCCCTCGATCAGCGCATCGGTCGATCGCACCCAGCCGAAGCCGAAGCGCACCATCGGCTCGGTGTCGAAATCGGAGACCAGGCCGTGCTCCGATCCGACCGGCGGCGGCGCGTCCATCAACGCCTGCCGATCCGCCCACCGGCGCAGCGCCTCGGGATCGAGGCAGCGCGCCGGCGACTCCCAGCCCTGCACGGCCGCCAGCGCGCCCGGCCCGGCGTCGACGCCGGCGTCCTCGAGCGCCGTCAGCACGCCCCGCACCGCCTCTGCGCCCGCGGCGAGGCAGCGGCGTTGCTGCAGCGCGTCGGGGCCGTCGACCTCGCGGCACGCCGCCGCGTGGGCCTCGCGCCACGCATCCACATGGGCGGCCAACGCCGGCTCGATCGACGACCACGCGTCGGCACCGATGCGCGCGGCGAGGCGACCCCGAGCCGCGTCGCTCCACACGTCGTCGAGCTGCGCCGCAGCGCGCTCGCACTCCGAGGGCGCGCGGCGCCACCACCCCGCGATCGCGATCCCCCCGACCAACATCGCCGCTCCCGCCGCCGCCCAGCGCCACCGGCGTCGGCGCGCCGCGACCAGCCCCGCGATCACGGCCTGCATCGAGGGGTGCCGGTCCTCGGGCCGGAACGCGAGCCCGCGCTCGAGCACCGATCGCACCCGCGCCGGCACGCGATGCGGACGCGACGGTGACCGCACCAACCCCGTGCGTCGCGCCGCGTCGTCCTCGAACGGTGACTCGCCGAACAGCGCCAGCCACAGCGAGAGGCAGAACGCGTACTGATCGCTGCGCGCGTCGGCGAGCTCTCCCGCGAGCTGCTCCGGGGCCATGTACGCGGGCGTGCCGACGATGCGGCCCGCGTCGGTGCCCGTCACCTCGGACTCGGTCGACGTCACGCTTCCCGCCTCCCCCGACGCCGCCCCGACGCGGCGCGCGACGCCGAAGTCCAGCACCCGCACGCGGCCGCGCCCGCCGTGCTCGTCGTCGTCGATCATCACGTTGTCGGGTTTGAAGTCGCGGTGCACCAGCCCCGCGGCGTGGGCCGCTTGCAGGCCGCGGCCCGCGTCGACGAACACGTCGACGATGCCCTGCCACGGCCGCGGCGCCGCGGCCAACCACTGCCGCAGCGTCCGCCCACGGACGAACTCCATCGCCACGAACACGCGCCCGGCGTGCTCGCCGATCTCGTACACAGTGACCACGTTGGGGTGCGACAGCCGGGCGGCGGCCTGGGCCTCGCGACGGATCCGCCGCTGGCCGTCGTCGGACTCGAGCTGCGGCCGCACCAGCTTGATCGCGACCTTGCGCTCGAGCGCGTCGTCGTACGCGGAGTACACGACGCCCATGCCACCCTCGCCGATGCGCTCGAGCACGACGAAGCGGCCGATCCGCACCGGCTCGGCGATGCGGCCGAACAGCGCCTCGCGCACGCGCGCCTCGAGTCGCCGCACCTCGAGCCCACGCAGCGCCTCGGCCTCGGTCGCGTCGCCGAGCGCGGTCGGGGCGAAGGCGTCCGAGGCGGTCGGCTCGCTCGGCGCGTCAGCCACCCGGGCCTCCCCCGACGGTGAGGCAGCGCCGCGCGACGATCCGGCTCACGACAACAGACACTCTCGCAGCTCGCGGACGCGCGCGTCGAGTTCGTCCTCGCCGAGCGGTGGGGTCGACGCGCCGCCGCCCAGCGCGGAGAGCCGCTCGAGCACCAGCTCGCGACCGCGACGCAGGCGGGTCTTCGCGGTGCCGAGGGGAATCGCGAGCGACTCCGCGATCTCGCCCGCCGTCAGCCCCTCCCAGTAGTGGAGCTCGAGGGCGCACTGGTACTCGAGCGGGACCTCGCGGAGCGCCGCGAGCAGCAGCGCCTGCACGCGGTCCTTCGCGACCACCCGGCTCGGCGACGGCCGGAGATCCGACACCGATCGCTGGGTGAAGTCGATCGGCTCGGCGACGCGCGCCGCGAAGTGCTTGCGCAGCAGGTTGTGCGCCACGCCGAACAGGTACGAGCGGAAGCTGGCGTCGTCCCGCAGCCGATCGCGCCCCTCGACGCAGGCGAGGAACGTCCGCTGCACCAGATCCTCGTCGCCGTCGGTGAGCTTGTTGCGGAAGAAGCGGACCACCGCGTCGAAGTGGCGCCCGAACAGCTCCTCGCCCGCGGTCGCGTCGCCGCTGCGCCACCGCTCGAGCAGGACGAGGTCCGGCACCACCGCAGGATGGTATCGGCGCACCCACGGCCGGTCCAGTCACTCGAGCACACCCGTGAAGTCCACCGCGATGTCGCAGGGGAACCCGAGCACGTTCCACTGCTCGACCACGTCACCGCAGGCGGCACCGTCGCACGCGAAGCCGACGTCGTAGGTGCCGTCGATCGAGCCGGCCTCGGCCCACGTGACGCCGTAGTGCGCCGTGAGTTGCACGTTCGCGTCGGGTCCACCCATCGCGGCGTAGTCGACGGTGACCATCGCGTCGCAGCCGAAGCCGTCGTCGGTCTCCGTGCACGCGAACGCGTTACCGAGGTCGCCGTAGGACTCCTGCATCGCGAACGTGCCGTCGTCCGCGGGCTCTCCCAGCGTGATCGCCCACGGGGCGTCGTCGCCGGCTTCGCTCGCGCACCCGACGGGCTCGAGCACCGCGGCGCCGCCCGTGAGCGCATAGCGGCCGAACATCGATGGCGCGCCACCGGTGCTGTCGTCGCCGCCCTCGCTGCTGCCTGCGGTGGAGGACGACGACGCGCCCGTGGCCTCGCCGCCAGGACCGGAGGTCGAGGTCGCGGTGCTCGAGGTCGCGGTGCTCGAGGTCGCGGTGCTCGAGGTCGCGGCGTTGGAGGTCTCGTCGCCGACCGTGCTCGACGAGTCGTCACCGCTCGGCGTGCCCGACTCGGACGACGACGACGACGGACCACAGGCGAGCGCGAAGGACAGCCCGCTGGGAAGCAGGCTGGGAAGTAGGATGGAGAACTTGGACATGCGGCGGTCTCGACTCGATCGAGGAGTCCGCGGCGGCGTCCCCGGGATTGCGGACCCGGTCGATTTCCACCGACCGGCCCGCAGGCGGCCCTACGACCGCGAATCCGCCGGTCTTCCCCCTGCCCGTTCCACCCGCGCCTTCACCCCGAGCAGCATCCGCCGATCCATCACGAACCCGATCGGCTCCAACAACCACGGCCCCTGGGCCAGCGCCGCCCGCCAATCCCCCGAGTAGTCGGTCCGCATCCGGCTGACGAAGCGCGTCCGCTTCCCCGGCAGCTCCTCGAGGTGGAACAACCACGACATCGACACCCGCCCCGGAATCGGATCGCCCGCGACGCCGTCGCCGTCCCCGTGGTGGGCATGCGCGACCCACCATTGCCCCGGCTCGATCGCGACCACCGGCAGCGGCGGCATGTCCGGGTGCAATCGCAGCGCATCCCCGACGCGAATCTCCGTCCACTCCGGGTGCACGTCCTCGGCATTGTGCACATCGCAACCGACCAGGTTTTCCAACCATTGATAGCTGTAGAAACCCGCGCGCCCCTGCCCGATCTGCGCCACCCACGGCCACACCGCGGCCATCGGCGCGTCGATCTCGACCGCGTGGGTCCAGCTCCACCGCGGCGTGGGCACCCGATCATCGCCGGGGTACGGCCGCGCGGCGAGGGCCGCGTCGATGCCCCAGTGCGCGCGAATGCGGCGCAGGAACGGGGTCGCGAGGCTCGCGAGCATCGCGAGCGCCCCGACGATCCCCTCGCCGACGTCGGCGATCCCGTCGTGCGCGTGGGCCACCCGCCCCTCCGCGCGCCGGGCAAGGCCGCGCAGCTGCTCGCGCTGCATGAAGTGGTGCACCGGGCGCATCCACACCGCGCGCAGGCCCACGCCGTCGGAGAAATCCACGCGCGCCCGCACGTGCAGCCGCGTGCGCCCGGGCTCGAGCCGCTCGAGCACGAACGCCCAGCTCGCGCGCCACCACGTCGCCGGCTCCGGGGCGTCGAAGGGCAGCTGCGCGCCGTGCCCGAGATCATACAGACCCCCCAGCACCAGCAACCGCTCGGGATCGATCTCCAGCACCTCGAATCCGTCGTCGCCCTGCGGTCGCGCGGGCAATCGATCGCCCACCGCGAGGTCCTGCCACGCCGGCACCACCACCTCGGCGCTCGGCACCCCGGCGTTGTCGAGGCGGTCGTAGCTGTACCAGCCCGCGCGACGGCAGCCCATCTGCAGCAGCCACGGCCAGATCGCGGCGGGCTCGGCCGCGATCGTGATGCCCTCGGTGACGCTCGCGCGGGGCTTCGCAATCCAGTGATCCCCCGGCAGCCCGCGGGTCTGCTCGACGCCCTCGGGCGTGCCGAGCTCCTCGGCGAGCCCCGCGAGCAGGTGGCGGCGGATGAACCGCGAGAACGGCCCGATGCGCCCGAAGTAGCGCCGCACGTGTGCCCACGCGTCGTCGTCGGTTGCGTCGAGCCGCAGCTCGAGTCGCACGCGCGCGTCCCCATCGCCCCACGGCTCGACCGCCAGCGACCACGCCACGCGGGCGAACCCCGGCGCCGCGAACCCGGCGAAGTCCGCGGGCGCCACGTCGGCGAACTCCATCGCCGGCTGCCAGAACTTCCCGATCGCACCGACCGCCACCTCGACCCCGGGCAGCTCGGCGAGGATCTGGAACCCCGGCCCGTCCGGCGGCAGATCGTCGATCGACAGGTGCGCGCGCCCGTGCATCCGCCCCGCGATCCGATCGGGCACGAGCCGCAGCTCGAACAACGCCCGCACCAGCGCCGACCGTGTCCCATCGAGGTGCCGCAGGTGTGGCCAGACGCGCTGCGGCGTCGCGGCGATCGTCACCTCGTCGACCTCGATCAACCGCGGTGTGGGGATGAAGTCCTCGAGCATGGGACCATGCTCGGGGTGCGCGGCGCGACGCGGGTGCGCAGCGTTTGCTGGCGGGTCCGCGTCGCGTACGCCAAACCGCGGGCCCGTCAGCGTGTTCGCGCGGCGGGCAGGACGTCGGATGCGGCGGTCAGCAGGACCTCGGGGGCGTCGAGCGGTCGCCCCGTCGCCTGCGCGACGAAACAGCGCAGAACGTCGACGACGCGCGCCAACGAGGCGTCCGCTCCGAGTCGCGTGCGCAGGTCCGCGGCCCCGGCCCCGAACTCCACCGCGAGGAACCGTCGGTATGTCCGCACGACGGCGCGCTCGTCGGCCACCGGATCCACGACCTGAGTACGGAGCATCAGCAGCGTCAACACGAGGGGTTCCAATGCGTCGATGCCCCCCCACCCGGCGGGGCAATCGAGCACCGCCGCGAGGCGACGATCGAGCAGCGCAACGACATCATCGCGCCGGATACCATCGAGCTCGTTCACAGGACCTCCCAATCGTCGGCCTCGACAGGACGCTCGACGTGCGCCTCGGGATGCTCGAAGTACGGGCGGAGGTATGACGTGCGCGGATGTCCGTCTGGCCCGGTGAGCGCATCGACCCGGTGGACCGCGACGTCGACCGTCACGTGGTGGAACCACCGGACCGCGAGCCCCTTCGCCAACACGTAGATCGCCGGCGAGGCCGGCTCGACGACGACCGCATGGGCGCGCCGATCGAGCTGGATCGCCGTGGTAAGCAGCGCGCGTGCCGCCTGCGCGCAGCGCCCCGACACTGCGGGATGAGCGTCCAGAATCGCCGCGACTGCGTTCCGCTGCTGAGGGGCCCACGGAATCACGGGCACCAGCGTAGCAGGGCGGGCACCGAGGCGCCGCTCGGATGTCGCCACGCCCACGCATTTTCCAGCTCGAGGGGTCACGTCCCACAGGACCGCGCACGCACATCGGCCCTTCACTCGCTCCGAACGACCACCGCCGAGTCAGATCCGCCCAGTGAACGCCTCACTCCCCGATCCTGACCGCCTCCCGGTCACCCCACCCGAGTGAACCGAGCTCACCCGTCGCGGCGCTCTTCGAGCTCCGTCCACCGCGCGACGAGCGTCGCTGCGACGCCGCGCGCCGCCTCGAGCTTTGCCAGCAATGCGGCCTGATCCGCCTGCGGCCGCGCGTAGAACCCCTCGCTGCACATCTCGGCCTCGAGCGCGCCGACCTGCTGCTCCGCAGCGTCGACCTTCTCGAGCAACCCGTCGAGCTCATGCCGCTCGGTGAAGCTCAACCCCTTGCGCGCGACTGGCTTCGCGACCACCACCGGCGCCGCGGCGACCTTGCGCGCCGCAGCGGCCCGCGCCGCGTCGGCCAGGGCCTCGGCGCGGCGCTCGGACCAGTCGGACCAACCGCCCTGGTACTGCGTCACGCGGCCGTCCTCGAAGGCGAGGATCGAGGTCGCGACGCGATCGAGGAACCACCGGTCGTGGGTGACCACGAGCAGCGTGCCGCGGTAGTCGATGAGCGCCTCCTCGAGGGCACCCAACGTCATCACGTCGAGGTCGTTGGTCGGCTCGTCGAGCACGATCACGTTGGCGCCGTCGCGCAGCAGCCGGGCCAGGGCCACGCGCGCCCGCTCGCCGCCCGACAAGGTCGACACCTTCTGGCGCTGGTCCTGCGGGCTGAACAGGAACCGCTCGAGGTACGTGCGGGTGTCGTAGGTCTCGCCGCCGAGCTCGATCGGGCCGCGATCGCCCGCGACGTTCTCGAACACCGTGAGGTCGTCGCGCAGGCCGCTGCGCTCCTGGTCGAGGTAGGCGATGCGCGTGTTCTTGCCGTGGCGCAGCACGCCGGCCGACGGCGGCACCACGGCGGTGAGCACCCGCAGCAGGCTGGTCTTGCCGCAGCCGTTGTTGCCGACGATGCCGATGCGCTCGCCCTCCGACAGTCGCAGCGTGAAGTCCGAGACCAGGCGGCGGCCGGCGATGTCGACCGCGATCGACTCGGCCTCGATGATCATGTTGCCCGAGCGGGCGGCGTCCATCGCGATGGTCGCGGTCCGCTCGACCCGCATCGGCGCCTGGGCGATCGCGGCCTGGGCCCGGTCGATGCGCGCCTTCTGCTTGGTCGTGCGCGCCTGCGGGCTGCGGCGCAGCCAGTCGAGCTCACGGCGCAGGAAGTTGCGGCGGTTGGACTCGACGCGCTCGGCGTGGGCCATGCGCTCGGCCTTCGCCTCGAGGTACATCCCCCAGCCGCCCTCGTACGAGAACACCTCGCCGTCGTCGACCTCGAGCGTGCGCGTGACCACGCGATCGAGGAGATACCGATCGTGGGTGATGAGGATGAGCGCGCCGGTGTGCCGCTCGACGAGCCAGTTCTCGAGCCACTGCACCGCCTCGACGTCGAGGTGGTTGGTCGGCTCGTCGAGGATCGCCAGCTCGGGGGACGCCACCAGGATCTGCGCCAGCGCGACGCGGCGACGCTCGCCGCCGCTCATCGGATCGACGATCGCCTCGGGGTCGCGGATGCCGACGTGGTCGAGGATCGTCTCGGCCTCGTGGCGCATGCTCCAGCCGCCGAGCAGCTCGACCTTGGCGGCCGCGGCGGCCTGGCGCTCGAGCAAGGACGCCTGGTCGCCCTCGCCGCGCTCGAGCTTCGCGGAGAGCTCGGTGTGCAGCGCGACGGCGGCCTGCCACGGCACCAGCCCGGCGAGCACGACGTCGATCGCCCGCGCGCCCGCGGGCAGCTCGGGGGTCTGCGTCAGGTAGCCCATGCGCAGGTTGGTGCGGCGCACGACCTCGCCCGCATCTGCGCTCTCGATGCCGGCGAGGATCTTCGCCAGCGTGCTCTTGCCCGAGCCGTTGCGACCCACCAGGCCCACGCGCTCGCCCTCGCCGACCGAGAGCGTCGCGTCGCGCAGCACGTCGCGCGTGCCGTACGTCCGTCGCAGGCCGCGGGCGCCGAGGATGGTCACGACACCGCCGTGGCGCCGTGCAGACGCGGGATCGCGGACGTCGTGGGTCGAGGCATCGGCGCGGAGCTTCGCACAACGGACGCGCGCGCGCCAAGGCGGCCCAGCGGGCCGCAGCTCATGCCAGGAGGCCGCGCAGCGCGTCGGCGATGTCGTCGGTCGCGCGCGCTGCGGCCCGCGAGATCCCGGTGAGCTGCAGGAAGCCGTGGGGCAGCGTCGGCTCCTCGCGCACCGCGACCGGCACGCCGCACTCGCGCAGGCGCGTGGCGTACGCGAGGCCCTCGTCGCGCAGGGGATCGAAGCCGGCGATCACGACGACCGCGGGCGCGAGGCCCCGCAGATCGGCGGCGCGCAGCGGCGACACGCGCGGGTCGGTGCGATCGAGGTGGCCCGGCAGCGCGTGGCGCTCGAACCACGCCATCAGCCCCGCGCCGAGCCACGGCGCGTCGGCGAAGATCGATCGCGACGGATAGTCGGCCGCGACGTCGGTGCTGGGGTACACGAGCAGCTGCGCGCGCGGCTGCGGATCGCCGTGCTCCTTCGCGAGCTGACACACGACGGTCGCCAGCTTCGCGCCGCGGCTGTCGCCGGCGACCGCGATGCGATCGGGCCGCACGCCGAGCGCCGCGACGTTGTCCAGCGCCCAGCGATACGCCGCCAGGGCGTCCTCGGCGGCGTCGACGTAGGAATGCTCGGGCGCGAGGCGGTAGTCGATCGCGACGACGACCACGTCGGCGCGCGCCGCGAACGTCCGACACACCACGTCGTGCGTGTCGAGATCGCCGATGACGCCGCCGCCGCCGTGCAGGTACACCACCATCGGCAGCACCGCGTGCGCGCGCGGTCGATACACGCGGCCGGGGATCGTGCCGTGCGGCGCGGCGATCTCGACGTCGCGCACCGACGCCACCGCCGGCGGGTGGCGCTCGAGGACCGACATGCGCCGGTACTCACGACGCGCCCGCGCGACGCTGCCGTGCTCGATCGGCGTGTGACGCGAGACCCGACGCAGCAGATCGGCCCACTGCACCTGGGCGTCGAGGCGGTGATCGCCCGAGCGCAGGGCCGAGCGCGCCATCAGGGCCTCGACGATCGACGGCGGCACGCGGGCCAGGGTCCGCGCCATCACGACCTCGACGCGTTGACGGGCAGCGGAGATGCGGGAGCGTGCGCGCGCGGTCGAGGGCATGGACCCGGCAGTCTACGCGAAGCCCCGGCAGACGCTGCGATCGCGGCGTCGGCGCGCTGCGCAATTCTGCCGTTCGCGGGCCCCAGGAGGCGAAATTCTGGCATCGGTGCGATCGCCCCGCGCCGAGGCGGGCGGGCCCGCGTCTCCCCCTCGGATGTTCATCGCACGCACGCGACTCCTCGGACTGGGCCTCGGCGTCCTCGGGGCGACCGGGATCGCGGGCTGCTACCAGGGCGTGCCGGGCGGCCGCGACGACGGGCCCGTCGATGCGGGCACCGACGGCGACGGCACCGACGACGGCGCCGAGCCACCGCCGGGCGTCGAGGTCGTGTGCGACGACGCCGCCCCGAGCACGCCACCGGTGCGCATGCGCCTGCTGACGCGCTTCGAGTACGACAACACGGTGCGCGACCTGCTGGGCGACACCACGGCGCCGGCGCGATCGTTCGCGCCCGAGAACAAGAGCGGCCTCTTCGAGAACGACGCCGAGATCCACCAGGTCAGCAAGGACGTCGTGCGCCAGTACCTCGACGCCGCCGAGGACGTCGCCGATCGTGCGGTGCTCGAGCGCCTGCCGCTGCTGGTCGCGTGCGATCCCCTCGCCGCGGGCGCGTCGGTGTGCGAGCAGGCGTTCCTCGGCGAGTTCCTGCCGCGCGCGTTCCGTCGGCCCGTCACCGCCGAGGAGACCGCCGCGTTCGCGGCCCTGTTCGAGGCCTCGCTCGCTACGTTCGGCTTCACCGAGGCGGTGTCGATCACCACCCAGGCGATCCTCCAATCGCCGCAGTTCCTCTACCGCATCGAGGCGGTGCCCGAGGGCGCGGGCCCGGGCGATCTGGTCGCGGTGGGCGGCTACGAGATGGCCTCGCGCCTGTCGTACTTCCTCACCGCGTCGATGCCCGACGCCGCGCTGCTCGCCGCGGCGCAGGCGGGCCTGCTCGACGACCCCGAGGGCGTCGAGGCCCAGGCGCGGCGGCTGCTCGAGTCGCCGGCGGGTCGCACCGCCGTCGCGGACTTCCACCGCCAGTGGCTGGGTCTCGGCGCGCTCGGCTCGGTGGCGAAGGATCCGGCGGTCTACCCCGACATCGATCCCACGATCTTCGCCACCGACTGGAACGACAGCCTCCAGCAGTTCATCGCCCACGTGTTCTTCACCGGCGACGCGACCATGGCCGAGCTCTTCGGCGCGCCCGAGGTCTTCCTCAGCGTCGAGCTCGCGGCGTACTACCAGGCCAGCGGGCTCGATCCCGTCACCGGCGCGTGGACGCTCCCCGGCAAGCACGCGGGCCTGCTCACCCAGCCCGCGCTGCAGGCCATGCTCGCGTACCCCGACGGCAGCTCGCCGGTGGCGCGCGGCGTGTTCGTGCGCAAGCGGCTGCTGTGCCAGGAGCTGACGCCGCCGCCCAACGTGCCGATCGATCCGCCGTCGCCGGATCCGAACGCGACCACGCGCGAGCGGTTCTCGCAGCACTCGTCGGATCCCTCGTGCGCCGGCTGCCACTCGCTCATCGATCCGCTCGGCTTCCCCTTCGAGAACTACGACGGCACCGGCCGCTGGCGCACGACCGAGAACGGCCAGCCGATCGACGCCTCGGGCGAGATCCTCGGCATCGAGGACAAGAGCGCCGAGGGCACCGTCCGCGACGCCGCCGAGCTGTCGGCGAAGCTCGCGGCGAGCACCGACGTGCAATCGTGCCTCGTGGACAACTGGGCGATCTATGCCCTGGGCCGGCGGCTCGACGAGGAGCAGGACGCGTGCACGCGGCTGGATCTCCAGGCCGCGTTCGCCGAGAGCGGCGGTGACCTGCGCGAGCTGATGATCGCGATCACGACCTCGGACGCGTTCCGTTTCCGCACGATCGGTGGTGGCGCATGACGACCCGCATGCAACGTCGGACCCTGCTGCGCGGCCTCGCCGGCTCGCTGTTCGCCCTGCCCCTGCTCGAGCTCGCGGCGACGGACGTCCACGCCGCGACACCGGGCATGGCGCCGGACGGCTATCCGCTGCGCTTCGTCGTGTTCTTCAACCCCAACGGGTGCTGGCCCGCGACGTGGTTCCCGACCGGGACCGAGACCGAGTTCACGCTCGCGTCGAGCATGGCCGCGCTCGAGCCGTTCAAGGACAAGCTCCTGCTGCTCGACGGCGTCGACATGCCGTCGGTCGACGCCGGCCCCGGCGAGGACCACCAGCAGGGCATGGGCGGCGTGCTCACCGGTCGACCGCTGCAGCAGGGCGGCATGGTCGGCGGCGACGGATCGCTTCTCGATCGACCAGCGCATCGCGCAGCAGATCGGCGCGACCACGCCGCTCGCGAGCGTCGAGGCCGGCATCCGCGCCAGCGCCTACGTCGGCAGCGAGGTCCGCAGCCGCATGGTCTACGCCGGGCCTGCGCAGCCGCTGCCGCCCGAGGACAACTCGGTCGGCGTGTGGTCGCGGATGTTCGGCGACTTCACGGCAGATCCGTCGCAGATGGCGATCCGCAGGGCCAAGCGCGTCAGCGTGCTCGACACCGTCGCCGGACAGTTCGACGCGATCCGGGCCCAGGCCGGCGCCGACGATCGGGTCCGGCTCGATCAGCACGCCGCGCTGGTCCGCGACCTCGAGCTGCGCCTGCAGAACGAGCCCGTGCTCGGCGAGCACTGCATGGTCCCGGGCCAGCCCGCCGCGGTGAACCCCGACGACGCCGCGTCGATGCACCTCGTCTCGCAGGCGCACATCGATCTGATCGCGATGGCGTTCGCGTGCGACATCACGCGGGTGGCGAGCCTGCAGTACAGCAACGGCGCCAACCACCACACGTTCCCGTTCATCGGCAGCAACAGCGACGGCCACGGCCTCTCGCACGCCGGCGACGACGACGCGGCGTCGTGGGCCGAGTGGACCGTGCGGCAGACCTGGTACTGCGAGCAGTTCGCGTCGCTGCTCGGCAAGCTCGCCGCGATCCCCGAGGGCGATGTGTCGGTGCTCGATCACACGGTCATCCTGTGGGTCAACGAGCTGTCCAAGGGCAACACCCACAGCCACCAGCGCATGCCGTTCATGCTCGCGGGGTCGGGCGGCGGCTACTTCCGCACCGGCCGCTACGCGACGTACCCCAACGCGTCGCACAACGATCTGCTGGTGTCGCTGCAGAACGCCTTCGGGATCGAGGACACGGTCTTCGGCGCGCCCGAGTTCTGCACCGGGCCGCTGGCGAACCTGACCTGACGCGCCGCGGACGTCAGCCCGGCGGGTCGAACTCGTCGCACGCCGTGTCGATCGTCGCGACCGCCGACTGGAAGAACGCCACGTAGTCGTCCGCGGTGCCGCACACGCTGCCGTGCACGCCGCGGTCGCCCCACATCCCGACGAACTCGGCCCAGTGCGCGCCCTTGGGATCGCCGTTGCCGGGGCACTCGTCCCACGCCGGCGTCAGGCCCAGCACCACGACGCCGCTCGGATCGCCCTCTTTGGCGTCGAGCACCGCTTGGTACCACTCCGCCGGCGTCCCGGTGTCCTCGTAGGCGGGATCGTCGCTGACGAAGGCGATGACCAAGAGCGCATCGTCGCGGAGGAAGCCGTCGTTGCACGCCGCCGCGGCGTTGAGCTCGGGCGACAGCGCGGCGCTCATCGACTCCATCGGCCGCTCGCTCGAGTGGCCGGCAACGCCGACGGTCGCGATGCAGGCGAAGCTCCCCGGCAGGTCGGGCTCGCCGGGCACGATGTAGCGGTTGCCGCCCGACAGGGCGCACGGAGCGTTGGTCGCGTACTGCCCCGCGGGGTGGACGACGCCCGCGCCGCGCACCGCGTCGCACTCCTCGAACACGGTCGTCTTGATGTAATTGTTGCAGGTGTTCGACGTGGGATCGATGCCGTCGAAGCCGTTGACGGTGTCGCACCGCCCCCACGCGTCGGTGTCGGTGACCAGGATGTGGTAGTCGCTGTTGGCCTGCAGCGTGTCCTGGATGGCGGCGATGAAGCCCGGGAACGCGCCGACCAGCGACGCCTGGTTGTCCTGCATCGACACCGAGTTGTCGATCACGAACAGGAAGTCGACGCGCTGACACCCCGTGTCCATCGGCCCGCCCGACTCGCCGTCGGCGGATCCGAGATCGAACACCGTGGGGTTGGTGTCGGCGTCGGTCGCCGCGGTGCCGACCTCGCCCGCCGACGATCCCGCCGTGGCGGCGTCGGTCGTGTCGCCCGGGTTCGCCGTGGCCGAGCCGAGCGATCCGATGCTGCCCGCGGTCGTGGGCTCGCGGCCGTCACCGTCGGCCCCGCACGCCACCGACGCGCACGACACGGTGACGATCGCGACGGCGAGACGGATCGGGCGCGTGCAGACCATTGCACGAAGTCTATCGCATCGCGTCGGCCTGCCACTGCCGCAGGCGCTCGGCGAGGTCGAGGGCCTCGGCTCCCGCCGCGCGACAACGCTCGGTCGCGAGCGCAGCGGCGCGCCGGGCCGCCGCAGGGTCGCGGGCCGCGAGGTCGCGCGCATGGGCGAAGTGGGCCTCGCAGCCGCCGCGGTACGCGTACAGCAGGTCGGGGTGATCGGCGCGCATGAGCGGCGTCGAGATCGCGATCGTCGCCTCGGCCTCGTCCACGGCCTCGGCGAAGCGCCCCTCGGCGACGAGCACCGACGCGAGGTTGCCGTGGGTGCGTGCCACGTCGGGGTGGTCCTCGCCGAACGCTTTGCGCGAGATCGCCAGCGAGCGGCGGAACTCGGCCTCCGCCTCGACCAGCCGCCCTTCGTCCTCGTAGGAGGTCCCGAGGTTGTTGTAGCCCATCGCGACCTCGGGATGATCGGGGCCGAACGCTCGCTCGACGATCGCGATCGCCCGTCGGTACTGCACCTGCGCGTCGCCGTGGCGCCCGAGATCGTCGAGCGCGATGCCGAGGTTGATGTGGCCCATCGCGACGTCGGGGTGATCGGGGCCGAACGCACGCAACAACAGGTCGAGCGCGAGGCGCAGCTCGGCCTCGGCCTCGTCCCAGCGCCGCAGCTCCTGCAGCGTCGCGCCGAGGTGCGCGTGGGCGATCGCGATGAGCGGGTGCTCGGGGCCGAACGCCAGCTCGCGCAGCTCGAGCGCGCGGCGGTGCTCCGCGAGCCCCTCGGCGTCGCGGCCCTGGTTGCGCAGCGTCGTGCCGAGGTTCTCGTGGGCGACCGCCACCTCGGGGTGGTCCTCGCCGAACTCCTCCTGCAGCAGCTCGATCGCGCGGCGGAACGCGGCCTCGGCGTCGTCGTGGCGGGCCTGCTGCAGGTAGAGCCCGCCGAGGCTGTTGTAGACGTCGCCGAGCTGGCCCGGATCGCCGCGGCGCTCGGCGAGCGCGAGCGCGACGTCGGCGAGCCACTGCGCCTCGGCGAAGCGGGTCTCGCGGGCGCCGAGCAGCATCACCAGGCTCGCGGCCGCCCGCGTCGCGACGACGTCGTCGCGATCCGCGAGCGCACCGCCGAGGGCGCGGCGCAGGTGGACCTCGGCGGGGGCGTACTGCGACTGGCTGACGAGCAACGCGCCGGTGACCTCGTCGATCGCGGAGCGCAGCGGCCGGTAGGGCACAGCGGCGGCCCGCGTGGCGAGCGAGTCCAGGGCCGCGTGCGCGGCGTCGATCCGCCCGGCGACGAGGAGGACCACCGCGGCCGCGAGCTCGTCACGCAGCGCCTCGACCTCGGCGGCGACGGCCGGATCGTCGGGGGGCGCGACGTCGGCCCGCAGCGCGTCGAGATCGCCGCACGCGCCGATCCGCGGCAGGGCGCCGACCAACGCCATCGCGCGCTCGACCACCGTCGCGTCGGCGGTCGCGAGCTGCTCGATGGTCGCGGTCAGGCCGGCGCGCGCGCGATCGAGGCACGCGAGGCGCAGGTCCATCGCGGGCTCGGATTGCACCCCTCGGATCCGCGTCGCCTCGCACGCGTCGAGGGCGGCCGCGGCCCACTCCTCGGCGTAGCGATCGAGGAGCTCGGTGACGCGCATCGCCGTGTCCGCGGCGTAGCCCAGCGCGGTCGCCCCGAGGCCCTCGACGACGCGGGCGCGCGGCGCCTCGCCCCACACGTCGGCGATCGGCAGGCCCGCGTCGCGGCACGGCTGGGGTCGCGACTGCACGACCACGATCGCCGCGGCGATCGAGCCGAGCACCGTGGTCACCGCGGCCGCGCGAATCCAGGCGCGACGGCGACGTCGCCGCGGATCGTCGGCGAGGGCCGTCAACAGCGCCCGCATCGACGGGAATCGGTCGCGGCGTCGCGCCGCGAGGCCCCGCAGCACGATCTGTCGCACCCACGCCGGTACGTCGCTGCGCGGCGGCGCCGGGCGCAGCTCACCCGCGACGACGTTGGCCATGATCTGCGCGAGCGTGTCGCCGGCGAACGGCCGCTCGCCCCACAGCGCCTCGTACAGCGCGACGCAGTAGCTGAACTGATCGCTGGCCGCATCGCTGACGCGATCGATGTACTGCTCCGGGGCCATGTACGCCGGCGTGCCGAGGACCTCGCCCGTGGCGGTGAGCAGCGCGGGCGGCAGCGACGGGTTCGATCCCGACAGCACGCTGCCCGCGGTCGAGTCGCCCGCCGCGAGCTCGAGCGTGGCGAGGCCGAAGTCGGCGACCTTCGGCGGCCCGTCATGGGTGCCGCCCACGCCGGCGACCGCAGGCGTGGGCCCGCCACCGATCAGCACGTTGTCCGGCTTGAAGTCGCGGTGCACGACGCCCGCGGCGTGGGCGGCCGCGAGCCCCTCGCCGATCTGCAGGAACATCGCCACGACCTCGGACCACGGCCGCGGCGCCTCGGCGAGCCACGCCCGCAGCGTGCGGCCCTCGACGAGCTCCATCGCGATGAAGACGTGGCCGTCCTGCTCGCCGGCGTCGAAGACCTGCACGACGTTGGCGTGGCTGAGCTTCGCCATCGCCTGCGCCTCGCGGAACAGCCGTCGCCGCGCGGCCTCGCTGGTGGCGCGACCGGGCCCGATGAGCTTGAGCGCGACGCGGCGCTCGAGGGTGTCGTCGTAGCCGGCGTGCACGACACCCATGCCGCCCTTGCCCAGCTCCTCGAGCAGCACGAAGCGGCCGAGCCGGACGGGCTGGTAGTCGCGGGGGATGAGGCCGGCCATCACCCGCTGCAGCGCGGCCCGCTCGATGGGATCGTCGGGGCCGAGGCTCGCGTCGGCGACCGGCGCGACGCCGCCCAGCGTGGCGGCACCGTCGGCGCCGACCGGCGTGTCGTCGATCGATCCGGAGTCGCCCACCCGGGGACGAGTCTGCCACGGGATCGCGAACGGGCGGCGCCCTGCGGAATCCGGCGTCCCGCGCGTCACTCGAGGATCGGGGCGGCGACGGCCTCTGCGACGCCCTGGGCGGCCTGGGCGAGCAGCGTCTGCTGCAGCCGCGCGGTGTCGACGTACGTACGGATCCGCGTGGCCTTGCCCCACCGCAGCCGCACGAGCTGCACGCCGGCGCCCCAGTACGGCGGCCCGTCCGGCGGCTCGACGTAGTGCTCGAAGCGCGTGACGACCCGCGTCGCCCACGGCCACCCCTCGACGTCGATCTCGCGCAGCACGAACTGCCCGGGGAGCAGGCGGAACAGCCGCGCGAACCACGTGCCCACGCCGTCGCGGGACACGCGGGTCCCGCCCAGGGCGTGCTCGCCCTCGAAGGTGTAGCGCACGTCGTCGGCCATCAACGCGAGCGCGGGCCCGGGGTCGTGGGCGCTCAGGCCCTCGAACGCGCGCACGACCTTGCGCCGCACGACGGCGTGGTACGGGTTGAGGCGGACGGGTCCGCGGACCTGATCGACCGCGACGCCGGGGGCGGTACTCGGCCCGGGCTGGGCCGGGTGCCCGCACGCCGGGGTGCCGACGGCCAGGGCGACCGCGGGCACCGCGGCCCCGAGGAGCCCGCCGCGGGGGCGCTTCGATCTTGACATCGACAACATCGTGACCGCCGAAGTTTCCACTGTCAACATGGATCCGGACACCGTGCGGGTGGGGATCTTTCCGGCGTCAACATGGGCTTGTGGCGGGGATCCGCCCCGGGCATCATCGCCCGCGCGCATGCCCCGGGCCCGCAGCCAGCCGCGGCCGTACCACCACGGCAACCTCCGCGAGGCCCTGGTCGACGCCGCGCTGGCGATCCTGGCCGAGGAGGGCGTCGCGGCCCTGACCCTGCGCAGCGCGGCCCGCCGCGTGGGGGTGAGCCACGCCGCGCCGAAGAACCACTTCGGCGACCTGCGTGGGCTCCTGGCGGCCGTCGCGGCCGAGGGCTTCCGGCGCCTGGCCGCGGCGATGCAGGTCCCGAAGGACGAGGACACCGCCGAGCGACTGCTCGCGATCGGCCGCGCGTACGTCCGCTTCGCCCAGACCTCCCCGGAGCTGTTCCGGGCCATGTTCCACCCCGGGCTGGGCCCCCGCGAGCCCGGCGGCGAGCTCGATCAGGCCTCGACCGCCGCGCTGGGCGTCCTGGTCGAGGCGGTGGGCACGGCCCAGGCCGCCGGCACCGTCCGCGAAGGGGACGCAATGGAGCTCAGCATGGCCGCCTGGTCACTGGTCCACGGATTGTCCACCCTGCTGGTGGACGGGCACCTGGCCCGCAAGGGCTTGCCGCGGGATGGGTTCGTGCTGGCCCGCGCGCTGGGCGAGCACCTGCTGCGGGGGGTGGGCGTGGACGGAGGGCGCGCGCGAAGCGAACCGGGCGCTCGAGCGCGTCGGAAGTCGGAACGCGCATAGTTGAGAGACCCACCCGGAGGAGTCACCACGAAATGCTCCAACTACGCCCCAACTGTGA
The DNA here is from genome assembly GCA_001464385.1 of Deltaproteobacteria bacterium Ga0077550. Classification (GTDB taxonomy): domain Bacteria; phylum Myxococcota_A; class Polyangia; order Nannocystales; family Nannocystaceae; genus Xiheibacterium; species Xiheibacterium aquaticum. Next base: position 18,045 of record LNFB01000203.1, read on the forward strand.
ATGCTGCGACAAGGACCTCCCGCCCGCGAGCGACGCCCGCATCTGCTCTTTCGAATGCACATTCTGCACGGACTGCGCGGAGACCAAGCTCGGCGGGACGTGTCCGAACTGCGGGGGTGAACTCGTCGCGCGGCCGCGGCGGCCGGCGACGAAGCTGGCGAGGTTCCCCGCGTCCACCGATCGCATCCTCAAACCCGAGGGGTGTCGCGCAGGCGCCGAGGTCCTCCAACCCCGGCGGCGCCTCCCCGACCCCATACCACGGCACGCACGCCGTCCCGGGGAGCACGTCGCTGCACGCGTCCGCCGCGGTCAAATCGCACCACGGCGCGCAGCACCCGATGTCCCCCGCGCAATCCGGCAGCGCGGATTCCGGCGCACAGAACAGCCCGGGGTCGCAGCCATTGCTCACCTCGCACGGCTCCCCCGGCGCGCCCTGGTTCCCCGAGGCGTCCTCCCTGCATTCGAAGTCCGCGAGCGACCCGGGATAGCAATACGTCCCGGGCGCGCACTCCGGTGCCAATGGATCGCACGTCGCGATGCACACCGTCAGATACTCCTCGTCGAGGATAGTGCAGGTGGACCCCGGATCGGCGCAGGTCGGCGCCCGCGGCGAGCCGGTGCACATCGGCACGCAGT
>LNFB01000204.1 GCA_001464385.1 Deltaproteobacteria bacterium Ga0077550
CCGCTCGAGTCGACCCCGCCGCTCGAGTCGACGCCGCCGCTCGAACCACCCACCGACGTCCCCTCGGTCGCGCCCCCCGTCTCCGCCCCACCCGTACTCCCACCCCCGCCCGCAGCCGGCGATCCGCCGCACCCGAGCAGCGCCACCCCGACGATCGCCGCCGCCCTCATGCGCCCCCCGAGCAGGGAAACCGCGTCTCGTCCCACGCCGGCGCTGCGACGCCGCTGGCGAAGCCGAGGTTGTCGAAGTGCCGCCGCGCGGTCTTCTGCATGTGCGTGCGGTGGAAGAGATACGAGTTGCCCGTGACGGCGCCGCCGCCCGTCGCGAAGTCGACGCCCGAGTGGTAGAGCACGTCGCCCCACGTCACCGTCACCTCGCCCGACGGCGGCGCGTAGACGGCCCCGTCCTCGAACGACGTCGCCGGCAGATCGGTGCACGAGTACGGCGCGCCGTCGACGAAGAGGTACAGCCGCGAGCTCGACAGCCACGCGTCGATCGCGACCGCGTTGTCGGTGCCCGTGCGCTCGCCGGGCAGCGCCGGGACCGGGGCCCAGTCTTCGACGAACGTCGGCAGACGCGGGCACTGATCGTTCACGTCCCACGTGCGGTGGTCGCAGATCTGCACCTGCAGGTGCGTCGGCGTCATGTCCTTGGGCTGGATGATGATCGTCGTGCCCGCCGCGAGGTCGTCCTGCACCGGCGCGGCGCGATCGCTGATGATGATCTGCGGATAGCGGCGACCGGTCGAGATGATGTCGACCTCGGTGCTGACGTGGAGGAACCCGTCCGCGGAGATCGTCGCGGTCTGGGTCGGCGTGATGCGGACCTTGCCGTTCACGTCGGCCGCGATGTCGTTGTACGCGAACCAGAGCTCGCCGAGCATCGTGCCGAAGTGGACGTTCGAGTTCGCGTACGACGACACGTGGTAGTCGGGCGACACGAAGTACTGGGCGTAGACGTTGCCGGTCGGCTCGCCGAACTCCGGCCGCAGATCCTCGTCGGTGGGGAACGTCGCGTAGAAGTCCATCTCCGGCAGCTCGGGCTGCACGTGCACGAAGCTGCGCGCGATCGCCTTGGGCAGCACCGGGTCGTCGGACTGGCCGTTGATGAACACCTCGCCCGTCGCCGACACGGTGCGCATGTCGTCGATCGTCTGGTAGCCCTCGTACTCCAGCACCTCCTCGCCGAACTCCTCGATGAAGGGGGGCTGGGACGCCGGCGACAGGTTGCCCTGGTACGGGCAGCCGTGATCGAGGGCCTCGACGACCAGCACTGTCGAATCGGTGAGCCCCGACCAGCGCGTGGCGAGCAGCGGCTGGTCGCCCTCGCTGCGCGCCCGGGCGAAGCGCGTCGATCCGGCGACGAGCTCGTCGTGGGCGAGGCTGCAGTACGGCGCGACGTGGACCCGGTACAGCGCGACGCTCCCGTCGGCGGGCTCGGCGAGCACGTCGAACGCCGTCGCCCCGGCGCCGCGCACGGCCGCCTCGGGGCCGTCGATCCAGCGCAGCGTGACGCCGTCGCCGAAGTCACCCTCGTAGACCGGGCGCGTGCCCGCGTCGGCCGCAGCCGGCACGTAGAACGCGATGCCGTCGTCGCGCCAGTGCTCCGCGATGCGTTGATCCCGGAGCGCCGCGTCGGTGGTGTAGAGCTTGGGCCGGCTGGCCTGGAACACCGGGCGGCCGCAGCTCGGGCCGCCCTCGCCCGCGGGATCCGGATCGCCGAGCGCATACACGGGGATGCGACCGTCGCCCGCGGTGAGGTAGACGTGCCCGAGGATCGCGTCGGCCTCGCCGCCGCGCGTGTAGCCGAAGATGTCGCGCGCGAGGATCGTGGTGCCGCCCGCGGCGTTGTCGTTCCAGCCCTCGTCGGGGCTGACGATGTCCTCGAGCATGTACAGGCCCTCGCGGCGGCCCGCGCAGCGGTAGATCGCGTCGGTGACGACGACGCTACCGTCGTCGCCGATCTGCAGATCCTCGTCCGCGGGCAGCGGATAGATGCGGTAGTCCACCGCGCCCTCCCACGGATCGAACGTCACGTTCGCCGCGTCGCCGACCATGCGCACCACCACGTTGGTGAGCTCGGGCAGGGGCGGCAGATCGGTGTCGACCGGGCCGTCGCCGGTGGTGCCGGTCTCGTCGGCGCCGTCGGTCGCGTCGCCGCCCGTCGAGTCGACGCTCCCGGTGCCGGGCCCGTCGCCGGTGGTGCCGGGGCCCTGCGTGTCGGCGTCGGATCCGGTGTCCGTCGATCCACCGCCTCCGCCGCACGCGGCGGACAACAATGACACGACAAGGGCACGCACTCGGTTCGAGGTCTCGGGCATGGTGCTCTCGGGACGCCGACGTCCCGCTCCGTCGCAGGTTCCATGCACGCGTCGCCGCAGACCTGTGCGACGAAACGACGACTGAACGACTACGGCGTCGAACACACGGCGCGCATGCTCGGGGCGAGGTGCGAGTCGCCGTGCTGCGCGAGGAATCGATCGCGCAGCTTGATCGCGGCGTCGCGGCGACCGGCGGCGCACAGCGCCCGGGCCTTGGCGACCACGCGCTCGTTGCGGAACGCTCCGCGGGGGAAGTCGCGCTCGTGCCGGGCGATCGCCTCGAGGGCGCGACGGGGTTGATCCTCGACGAGGGCGCGCTGGATCTCGCCGAACAGCGCGGTCTCGTCGGCGAGCGACGGGGCGGGGCGCGGCCGCGGACGCGGGGTCGTTGTCTCGGGCACCGGCGTCGGCGCGACGGCGGGCGCCTCCACGACGGGCGCCTCCACGACGGGCTCGACGACGGGCGGGGGGGTCGGCGTGGGCGCAGGCGCACGCGTGCGGCTCCACGATTCCGTGTCGCCGCCGGTCCCGTCGCCGTGCACGTAGCCGGCCTGCTCGCGCGCCTCGGGATCCTCGGTGCGACCGAACCGCAGCACGTCGCCGCCGGACTGCACCAGCACCCACGTCGCCGCGATCGCGGCCGCGGTCGCGGCGATCCACAGCCAGCGTCGGCGGGGCGCGGCGGTCGTCGCTGCGATCGCACGCCAGTTGGCGTCGCGGCGCGCAGGGTCGGGCTGCTCGACCTCGCGGAACGCCGCGACGTACAGGGCGAGATCGTCGTCGCCGCCATCGAACGACTCGGGGCCGTCGAACGGCGCGTTGTCATCGAGTGGCATGGACCCGCACCCTCTCTTCTTTCGCGCGGTGCCGCGCGATCGCCTTGCTGACCATCTCCCGGGCGACGCGGGCGCGGGCATAGGCGGTGTTGACGTTGATCTCGAGGATCGTCGCGGCCTCGGGGATGCTCATGCCCTCGACGGCGGTGAGCAGGAACACCATGCGCTTGTCCTCGTCCATGCCGTCGAGGGCGTCGCGCACGACGGCGGCGCGCTCCTCGAGGAGCACGCGCGACTCCGGGTCGGGCTCGGCCTCCGGTCGCGTGGGCTCCTCGACCAGCGACAGCCGGGACTCGCGGCGCTGCTCGACCTGACGCGTGCGCCCGGCGACGCGACGCGTCACCCCGTACAGCAGCCCTGCGATCGATCCGCTCATGTCGAGCTCGTCCCTGCGTCGGTGGATCACCACGAAGACCTCTTGGACCACGTCGTCGAGGGCGCCGGGGCTCACGCCCAAGCGCTGCGCCACGCGCCACACGAACGCGTGGTACTGCCCGTAGATCGCCTCGAGACTCGGCCGGTCGCCCACGAACTCCGCCCTTGGCCGGTGGCCGGCTCCTCGATCGGGAGAATGCAGCACCGGCCACGGATCTGTGACGGGAACGACGGGCCCCGCCTAGATTCGCACGCCGAGCCCGAGCCGGAGTCGCCCGGCGACCGGCGCGACGCGGTGCACGACGCCCAGGCCCGCGACCTCGAAGCGATATCGCGCCAGCGGGACCACGAGCTCGGCGCCGGCCTGGACCGACAATCGCGGGTGCACCACCCACAGCAGCCGCGGGCCGGCCCAGCCCGCGAGCCAGAGCAGCTGCTCGGTCCGCGGCACCTCGACGCCGACGCCGCGGCCGCCGAGCGCCCCGAGCTCCGCGCCGCCGCACAGCGGGATCTCGATCGCGCGACGACCGAGCCGCGCGCACGCCCCGAGCGACCCCGCGGTGAGCTGCAGATCGCCGCCGCGCGGCGGATCCTCGGCGATGCGGGCGGGGCGGCGGAACCAGTGGCTCGCGCCGAGCTCGACACGCAGCCGCGGCCACGTGAGCCCGACCGCGATCGCGAGCCCCGGGCCGATGGTCCTCGGCAGCACGCCGAGCTGCGCGCCGATGTGGGCGTCGAGCGCGACGCACGGGCGCCAGTCCGGGGTGACCGCGCGCGCTCGGACGGTGAGCTGGGTGCGGCCGGCGTCGCAGCGCCGCGGGCCCGGTCCGGTGGGGGTGGTCTGCTTCGTGGGCTCCGGCGTCGGCGCGGGCGCGGGCTTCGGCGGCTCGGGCTCGGGCGCGGGCTTCGGCGT
>LNFB01000205.1 GCA_001464385.1 Deltaproteobacteria bacterium Ga0077550
CCGGCGCCGTGGTGCCGCCCGAGCTCGTGCTCGGGGCCCCGCCGAAGCCGGTGATCGGGATCATCAACGACTGCGACGCGAGCACCAGCGGCGGCGCCCCGCCGGCGTCCTCGAACAGCGTGAGCACGTCGTTGCCGGCCTGGTTCGTCACGTTCTCGTCGGCGAGGAACTGCACGTACTCGGGCGAGTTGATGAGGTACAGCAGGCGGACGTCGACCTGCAGCGCGTCGTCGTCGGGATCCTCGGGCGTCGCGTCCTCGATGTCGGGGTTGGCGATGAAGTCGTACGGCGCGACGTCGAAGTTCGGCCACGTGCCGTCGTCCTGCAGCGTGTAGCGATC
>LNFB01000206.1 GCA_001464385.1 Deltaproteobacteria bacterium Ga0077550
CCGGTGCCCTGCGTCCACGTGCCCGAGCTCCACACCACGGTCTCGCCGTAGCGCGCGATGACCTCCAGCCACATCACGCGGCCCTCGGAGTAGCCGGTCGGGAGCTTGTGGCCGCCGTTGTTGGTGACGGTCACGCTCAGGCCCGACAGCCCCATGCCGAGATCGACCTCGGCCGGCGCGGCGACGGCGATCGTCGCCGCGGTGGCGAGCACCGCGTCGACGCCTTCGACCGCGCGGTCGTAGAAGAAGTCGTCGACCTGTCCGCTGCCGTCCTGCCCATAGAGCCCCTTCAGCACCTCGAGCATGAAGCGGTTGGCGCCGGAGAGATCGTGGCGGCGTCCGCCGGTGGGGTGGGTGACGCCCGAGTTCGCCTTCTCGGCGCAGCCCGGCATGTCGTTCACCGCGGGCATGTGGCAGTCCTGGCACGAGCGGAACTCGTCGCCCTCGACCGCGAACGCGCTGTTGGTCCACTCGCTGTACGTGCGCTGCTCGTTGAAGTCGAAGCCCATGCCGACGCCCGCATCGTCGACCCGCTCGCGCGACGTCGTGACGTCGTGGCACGTGCCGCACATGCGCGACGTGCCGACGTACGTGTCGAACAGCCACTCGTGCGGCGGTTCGCCGACGCCGTCCGGGTAGTCCCACGGCCCGCGGCGCGGGACGACGCCGTTCACGGCGACGTCGTCGAGGGTGTAGCGCGCGTTGCCGGGCGGCACGCCGACGTCCTCGAGCGCGCGGTGGCAGCTCTCGCACTCGACGCCCGCCAGATCGTCCTGCTGCAGCTCGTCGATCGCGATCGCGTCGCCGCGACCCTCGAGGAACGCCCGCGGTGCGTGGCAGCGCACGCAATCGATGGTGCCGCCGGGCTCGTCCTGGCTGGCGATCGCGACGCCCGCCCAGAACACCGGGTCGCGCGCCGCGTTGCCCATCATCGATCCGGCCCAGCCGATGAACGGCGCGTACAACGGGTCGGCCTCGTGCGGCGCGATGTTGCCGAAGCTGTGGCAGTTCTGGCACGTCGACGCGGCGACGAGGGGGTTGGTCAGGCCGCCGGGCTCGGTCGGTGCTGCGTGGCCGGGGCTCGACCACGACCAGGGCAACGCGAGGGCGAGCGACGCGACCATGAAGCTGCGCGGACGAGACATCGTTGCGGTATCGTACCGGCGATGGCCCCCGGTCGCGATCGCATTGTCGACGGATCCGTCACGCGGCAGGCGACGCTCGCGCTGGCCGTGCTCGCATTGCTGTCGGCGTGCCCGCGCACCGGCGATGGCGCCCCCGGCACCTTGGATCCACCGGCGCCCGACGGATCCGGACGCGTGCTGCGGGTCGGCAATCCCTCGCGCGGCGTCGACGAGCAGCCCGACTACGACCGCTCGGCCCTCGAGCTGCGCGCCCGCGTGCAGGGGCGGATCCCCGAGCCGCCGCCGCCGGTGCGCGACGCGTGCAACGCGATGCTCGATGCGGCGGCCGCGATGTACGGCCGCACCGAGGCCAGCGCCGACGGGAGCGTCGACGGCAGCGCGCAGGTTCAGCGCCTGCAGGCGACGCGCGAGCGCGACCTCGCGGCGTGCGAGGCCGAGACCTCGCCGCAGGCGGCCGTCTGCGTCGCGTTGCTGCTCGCGGAGGAGGCCGGCGAGTGGCCGTGGCTGCTCGACCAATGCACGCGCGCGTTCCCCCGCGCGTGAGCCGGCGCGCTTGACGTCGCGCGTGCGCCCATACTCTACTTCCGCCCGCGTTCGAACGCGCCGAGCCGCGGGAGCGCGGAGCAAGTCATGGGCAACACCGTCACGTTCAACCGTCCCGATGGCAAGAGCCTCTCCGGTTACCTCGCCGAGCCCGCCGCGGGCGCGAGGGCCCCCGGCATCGTCGTGATCCAGGAGTGGTGGGGCATCAACGACCAGATCCGGCGCGTCGCCGATCGACTCGCCGCCCAGGGCTACCGCGCGCTGGTCCCCGATCTCTACCGCGGCAAGGCGACCGTCGAGGCCGCCGAGGCCGAGCACCTGATGAAGGATCTCGACTTCGGCGACGCCGCCGGGCAGGACATCCGCGGCGCGGTGCAGTTCCTCCGCGAGGGCGGCGGACCCTGCGGCGTCGTGGGCTTCTGCATGGGCGGGGCGCTCACGCTGCTCGCCGCGGTCCACGTCCCCGAGCTCGACGCGGCGGTCGTCTTCTACGGCTATCCGCCGCTCGAGTACGTCGACGCGCCGAAGATCCGCGCGCCGCTGATGGGCCACTTCAGCCGCGACGACGCCTTCTTCCCCATCGATGGCGTGCGTCCGCTCGAGACCAAGCTGCGCGAGGCGATCGTCGAGTTCGAGTTCCACGTCTACGACGCGAAGCACGCCTTCGCCAACGAGACCCAGGTGGGCGAGGGCAAGCTCCTGCCCGTGCTCGAGTACGACGCCGCCGCCGCCGAGCTGGCGTGGTCGCGGACGATGGACTTCCTCGGACGCCACCTGACGTAGCGCGGCGAGGGGACCCTCCGCGCGAGTGCTCATGGGCCGCGAACGCATCCTGGTCTGCGGTGCCGGGGCCATCGGCGGGCTCTTCGCGGGCAAGCTCGCGCGGGCCGGACTCGACGTGACCGTGCTGGCGCGGGGGGCCTGGGCGGATCATCTCCGCGAGCAGGGCCTCACGCTGCGCGACGCGCTGCGCGGCACGACCGAGACGTCCCACCCCCGCGTCATCGAGGAGCTGCGCGCCGACGATCGCTACGACTTCGTCCTCGTCGTGATGCAGCGGCAACAGGTCGACGCCGTGCTGCCGATCCTCGCCCGCAACGCCTCGCCGAACCTCGTGTTCGTCGTGAACACCGCGTCGGGCCACGCGCAGTGGGCAGAGGCCGTCGGTCGCGGGCGCATCATGATCGGCTTCCCGTCCGCAGGGGGCGAGCGGCGGGACGGCGTGGTCGAGTGCTTCGTCGGCAAGGGCATCGCGCGCGTGTTCCAGTCGACCACGTTCGGGGAGCTCGACGGCGCGCACACGCCCCGCCTACGGCGCCTGGTCGCCATGTTCCGCGATGCCGGGTTCTCCCCCACGTGGTCGCGGCACATCGGGGACTGGCAGCGGACGCACGTCGCCGTGGTCCTCGCGATCGCGTGGGCGCTGTACCGCCACGACTGCGATCCCGTTGCGCTCGCCCGGGCTCCCCAGGATCTCCGCGCGATGGTGATCGCGATCCGCGAGGGGTTCGCCTGCTTGGGCGCCCTCGGGCACCGCATCACGCCGGCCAAGCTGCGCTACTTCTACTTGCCGACCGCGGTGCTCGTCGGCGTCTTCCGCCTCGCGATGCGCACGAGGCTCGTCGAGGTCGCGATGGCGCGCCACACCAGGAATGCGCGCCCCGAGATGGAGCGCCTGCGCGACGAGTTCCTCGCCCTCGCCGACACGGCCGGCGTCGCGATGCCCGGCGCCCGCGCGCTGTACGGCGCGGCGGGCTCCGGGGCATGAACCACACGCTGATCACGGCGCGAGGTACGTCACCGCGAGCTCGAGGTCGTCGGGCACGAGGCTGATCGAGTCGTACGCGCCGTCGTCGTCGGTGTCGAAGATCCACCGCGCGCGCAGCTGCAGCGCGTCGTGGTACGTGGCCGGGTCCGCGAGCGCGGCGGTCAGCGGCGCCGCGGCATCGCGCTCCACATCGACGTCGCCGACACCGCCGAACAGGCCGCCGGCGTCGCCGGTCACCGGCGCGTCGAAGGCGTCGTCGAGGGCGTCGAAGGCGACGTGCTGGAACACCACGCCGCCGCCGAGGCCCGCCCAGGGGTTGCCGCTCTGCATGGTCCACGACGCGCGGAACAGGGCGAGCTCGACCGCGGCCACGTCGGGGGCGAGCTGGGTCAGGTCGAAGCTCACCGCCCAGCGCACGGGCTCGTCGGTGTTGCGATCGCCGAAGAAGTTCGAGCCGACCGCCCCGTCTGCGTCGACGTTGCCGCTCGACGCGACGTCGCGCTCGAGCACCTGCTCGAGGCGACGCAGGGTCGAGAACGAGACGAGGACGTCCTCCGCGAGCGTCGTGCCGTCCTCGGCCTGGGCCGCGGTCGTGAGCGTGAAGTCGTAGCTCTGCGGCTCGAGCAGGATCGGGTCGCCGCCGACGGCGTACGCGAGGGGGTCGTTGGGCGTGATCGTCAGCACGTCGCCGGCGTCGTTCCACGCGAACGTCACCGCGCCGCTCGGCAGGCTCGCCGACTGGTACGCGGCCTGGGTCGCCGCCTTGTCCATCGCGGTGCTGAACTGGATCGTGATCGTCGCGTCTTCGGGCACGCCGCGCTCGCCGTCGGCGGGCGAGGTCTCGACGACCGTGGGTACGATCGCCTCGCCCGTGGAGTCGCCGCCGTCGGACGACGCGTCGGTGTCGGTGGTCGGTGCGTCGGTGGTCGGCGCGTCGGTGGTCGGCGCATCGGTGGTCGGTGCGTCGGTGGTCGATGCGTCGGTCGTGCCGTCGCCGGCCTCGTCGCCGGAGGAGTCGTCACCGCCGCATGCGACACACAGGGCGAGGGACACGCAGAGGGAGTTCTTCATGGTCATGGTGGTCTCCGGGGCGAGTCGAGGGGATGCGCTCGACCTCTCGATCGGGGCCGTGTCGCGACCCCGCCCGGCGGTTCAACGGCCCGGTCGGCGCGCGTCCCCGCGCGCGAGGTGTCGCGGCGCGCCGCCGTGGTACCCTGCCTGGCCGATGCCCACGCCGGACGACTCCGAGCTGGTGGCCGCGTGGCGGGCAGGGGATCGCGCGGCCGGCCAGGCCCTGGTCGAGCGCCACTACGACGGCATCGTCCGGTTCTTCCGCACCAAGGCCGGCCCGCACGCCGACGACCTGGTGCAGCGCGTGTTCCTCGTGGTCGCGGATCCGGATCGCGGCTTCCGGGGCGAGTCCTCGTTTCGCACCTACCTGTTCGGGGTCGCGCGCAACGTGCTGCTCGCCCACTACCGCGGTCGCACCCGCGACGCTCGGGTGGATGCCGACTTCTCGGTGCAATCGGTGCACGATCTCGCGCCGGGGCTGTCGTCGATCGCGGCGCAGCGCGCCGACGAGCGCCTGCTGTTCGAAGCGCTGCAGCGGATCCCGCTCGACATCCAGATGACGCTCGAGCTGTTCTACTGGGAGGACCTGACGATCCCCGAGCTCGCCGCGGTGCTCGAGATCCCCGAGGGCACCGTCAAGAGCCGCCTGCACCGCGGCCGCGCGCTGCTCGAGCAGGCGATGGCGCAGATCGTCGCCCCCGACGACGCGCGCGAGAGCGTGCGGGTGAAGCTCGGGCAGTGGGCCGCACAGATGCAGGCCGCCGCGCACGGCGACGCCTGACGCCCGCGCAGCGCTCGATGTGCGCGCCGATTCAGGGGTGCGGCATCGCGGCGCGCAGCCGCTCGAGTCGCGCGACGCTCTCGTCGAGCTCGTCGAGGTTGGTGGTGCCGCCGCGGACCAGCAGCCGGCGGGTCTCGTCGAAGGCGATCGCGGCCTCGTCGAGGCGACCGAGATCCAGCAGCGCGTTGCCCCGCGAGTGGTGGGTCCACGCGTTCTGCCGGTGATCTGCGGGGAGCACCTCGGCCTCGATCAGCGCCGCGCGCTCGAGCAGCACCAAGGCCTCGTCGGGGTGCCCTTGGTTGCGCCGCGCCTCCGCGAGGTTGTGGAGCACGCGGGCGGTCGCGGCGTCCTGCCGATTGCCGCAGGCGTCGAGCGCGGCGCGGGCCGCCGCCTCGGCGCCGGTCGGGTCGTCCTGCGCCTGTCGCAGCGCGCCGAGGTTCATCCACGCCGACACGAGCCAGGGGTGCTGCTCGCCGTACGCGACGCGGAAGATCTCGGCCGCCCGGAGGTAGCTCGCCTCCGCGAGGGCGTACTGGCCCAGCGCCTTCGCGGAGGCGCCGATGTTGAGGTGCATGCCGCCGGTGCGGGGGTGCGTGGGCCCGCGCTCGCGCTCGACCTCGTCGCGCAGCTCGAGCGCCTGCTCGAGGGCCAGCTCGTGGTGACCGAGGTCGTGGTGCAGGCCGTGGATGGCGATGCGCAGCCGCTCGCGCAGCAGCGCGTCGGGCTCGGCACCGGACTCGAGTCGAGCGAGCGACGCGGTGCACTCCGTCAGGGCGGCCGCGAGCTGCCCGTCGGCCTCGAGCACGGCGCACCGCGCCCGACCGAGGGCGGCGTCGCGGCGGCTCGACGTCGGCAGGCGTGCCGCGCTCGCCTCGGCGTGACGCAGCCAGCGCCCCGCGTCGTCGGGGTGCTCCCGACGCGCGCGCCAGATCGCCGCGGCGATCGCCGTGTCGAAGGCGATCCCGTGGGCGCCCTCGGCGACCGCGAGTCCGTGGGCGGCGTCGAACCGCGGCTCGTCGTCGGTGTGCGCGAGCTCGATCGCCGCCCTGGCCGCGGCGAGCAGCGCCTCGGCGCGCAGTCGATCGTGCCCCGAGCGCTCGGCCGCGTCGGCGATCCCCTGGGCGACGCGCGACGACGTGAGGTAGTCGCCCGCGAGCATCGCGGCGGTGGCCTCGGTCAGCGCGCGCCGCAGGCGGGCCTCCTCGGGATCGGGCAGGGGCTGCTCGGGATCACAGGCCTGCGGGCCAGGCAGCGCATGTGCAGCGGACATCGCCCGCTCGGCCGTCTGCGCCGTGGCCCCCTCGAGCCGCGAGAGCCACGCCGAGGTCACGTCCTCGGCGTGGGTGGAGCACGCGCGCAGCCGATCCAGCGCCTCGGCGGCGGCCGGATCCGTGCGCGCGGCCTCGCAGGCCCCGATCTCCGCGGCGATCCACGCGACGGTGTGCTGCTCGAGCGTCGCGTCGAGATCGACGAGCGCCGCCTCGGCCCACGGCACCTCGGCCGCGCGCAGCGTCGCGGCGATCGTGGCGCGTCGCGGGGGGTTCCAGAGCTCCGCGTAGTCGCGCCGGACCCGATCGCCGTCGCAGGTGTGCCCGCGCGGCGCCAGGGCGACGACCACGAGCGCAGGGGCGGCGAGCGCGGAGACGATCGCGATCGTCCGCCGGCGTCGCGGTGCGATCGCGCGATCCCACCCCGCCAGCAGCTCCGACATCGACGCGTAGCGACGGTCGGGATCGGCCTGCAATGCGCGGCGCAGCACCGCGCGGAGCCGTCGGGGCAGGCGCGCGGCGCTGGCCTCGTCGAGGTGTCCCGCGACGATCGACTCGAGTCGCTGGGCGAGCGTGCGGCCGGCGAACGGCGTGTCCCCCGTGAGGACCTCCCACGCGCTGACGGCGAAGGCGAACTGATCGCTGCGCGCGTCGACGGGGCGTTGCATGCACTGCTCGGGGGCCATGTAGCGCGGCGTGCCGACCATCGCGGAGCTCCGCGTACGCCCCTGCACGCGCGCGCCTGCGTCCTCGCCGGTCACCTCGCCGTCCGCGGTCGAGGGACGATCGGCGCGCGCGAGCCCGAAGTCGGCGACCTTCACCCGCGCGTCGTCGCCGACGAGCACGTTCGCGGGCTTGAAGTCGCGGTGGACGAGCCCGGCGGCGTGGGCGGCCGCGAGGCCCTCGGCCGCGGCGCGGAGGATCACGAGGGCGCGGCGCGTCGTGTCCGCGTCGCGGGGGCGCTCGCACCAGCGCGCCAGCGAGGTGCCGACGACGAGCTCCATCGCGATCCACGTGCGACCGCCGTCGCGGCCGATCGCGAGCACCGACACCACGTTCGGGTGCGCGAGTCGGGCGAGGGCGCGGGCCTCGGCGCGCATCCGGGTCGCGGCGAGGTCGATCCGCGGATCCGATCCGTCGTCGTGCAGCAGCTTGATCGCCACATCGCGGCGCAGCTCGGGATCGTGGGCGCGGTAGACCTCGCCCATCGCCCCCTCGCCGAGCTTGTGCAGCAGGGTGAACCGCCCGCACCGCACCGGCCGGGCGGGCAGGCCCAGCGCACCCAGCAGCGCGCCCAGCCCCACGCCCCGCTCGACGCCGCGCGGCGTGGCGAGGGCGGCGGCGTGGTCGAGGTCGTCGCGCGTGCTGTGCATGGCCCCGACGGGGTCGTGCGCCGGCGCGGCGAATGGTTCAACGCGATCGTCGGGCGCTGCCCGGGGCTCGGCGCCCCGGTCGATGTCGCGCGGCGGAGGCATCGCGGGGGCGAGTGTACGGGGTCCGGGATCGAAGTTCCCCCGGTCCCCACCTCACCGGGCATGTCGAACCGCCGCGCTGCCCTCCGCGACGTCGGGCTCCACCTCTGCGCCATCCTCGGCCTGTCGATCGTCTGTGCGCTGGTCGTCGGCCTCGGCGGTGGGCTCGGCGACCGCGGCCTGGTCGAGGTCGGCGCGGCCGTCGTGATCTACAGCGTGCCGGTGGCGGGCGCGAGCTACCGCGTGCTCGTCGGAGGCGACCCGTCGACGGACGGCCGGGGGCTGCGCGCGGTCGGTCGACTCCTGACGGTGGTCGCGATCGCGCTGGTGTGGTCGGCGGTGCTGGTGCCGACGGTGCTCGGGGCGTTGCTCCTGGTGGCGTGATCGCGGCTCGGCCGCGACGGCGTCACTTCGCGAGCCAGTCGGACATCGGTCGCAGCTCGATCGCGTCCTGCTTCACCAGCGCCATGCGCCCCGCCTCGTGCTCGTAGGCGACGAGGCCCAGCTCGGGGAACCATCCGCGATCGCCTGGGCGGCGATCGCCGCCCTGCAGGTAGACGAGGTCGCCGTCCGAGGTGTTGCGGACCAGGTGGGCCGCGCCGCCGGGCGGGAAGCCGACGAAATCGCCGGGACGGATCGGCACCTCCGCGTCGTCGATGCGCACGTGCCCGGTACCGGACACCACGTAGATCCACTCCTCTTGGATGCTGTGGACGTGCAGCGCGAAGCTCTCCTTGCCCGGCGGGAGGCGTGCGAGCGAGACGCCGAGGTGCACGAGCCCGGTGCGATCTCCGAGGCGGGTCATGAACAGCTCCGAGCGCGGGTTGAGCGGGTGGCGGATGTGCATCGCGTCGCCGGCGTCGAGCTCGGAGGTGCGCACGAGGTGGTCGGTGGGGGCGCGCTCGGACATCGGCCGCAGTATCGCCGATCGCTCAGGTGCTCGGCTCGCGGGCGCGCAGCGCCGCGATGATCCACAGGTAGCACGGGGCCATCGGCGTGAACGGTGGTCGATCGTGGAGCACGCCAAGCAGTGTCCAGTAGCGCTCGACGCGGAGGTCGGTGAACACCTCGAGCTGGCGGCGCAGGGCCAGGCGCGCGGCCGGGTCGAGGGGGGCGACGCCGATGCGCGCGAGGGTGGGCTCGGCCGCCGCCGCCGCGGGATCGATGCCTTCGGCCACGGCCGCGCCGACGTGCTCGAGCACCGCTTGGTGATCCAGCATCGGCGTCGCGGGATCCTGCGGCGCGGCGCCCTTCTCGGCCATCTCGCGCACGCGGGCGACGAAGCTCGCATCGGCGACGAGCCCGGCGAGCTCGATCCACGCGTCGACGTGCGCATCGCTGGGATCGTCCGGCAGCGCGTCGGGCAGCTGACGCATCACGTCGATGATGCTGCGGCTGCGACTGCCGTCGGGGAGGCCCTCGCAGGCGCGGGTGACGAAGTCGTCGACGAGGCGCTGGCGCTCGGCGGCGGAGGCGGTGGCGAGTGCGTGGACCATGGTCATCTCCTCGGTGGTGGAGCAGCGGCGGGCGACGGCGCGCAGCACCGCCCGCTGCATCCGCAGCAGGCGCAGCTGGCTGGTGAGGGCGTCGGCGTGGGTCTGCGCGACCTCGGCCACGCCCTGGCGACCGCGGAGGATCGCCGTGATCGCGTCGAGTCCGAGCCCCAGTGCCCGCAGCGTGCCGACGAGCTGCAGCCGCGCGACGGCGGCCTCGTCGTACAGCCGGTACCCCGCCGCCGACCGCGACGCGACCGGGATCAGGCCCTCGTCCGACCAGAACCGCAGCGTCCGGACCGAGACGTCCGCGCGCCGCGCCAGCTCGCTGATGGTGAGTCGCCCCCCCGGCATGGCGTCACCTTGCACCTTCCAGTCGGTGGAGGGTCAAGCAGGGACTCGCCGCGGTCTCGTGGGCCTCGTCGGTCGTCGCGGGCGAGGATCTCGAGCGCTATCCAGTGGCCGATCTGCGCCGCGGCGCAGCGTTCACTCGCAGATGCGGCGGACGTTCCCACGCGCGTCGAGGAAGGCGGACTTGTGCCGCTCGAAGTCGGTCGAGATGCCGTCGCGCTCGTCGGCGGCCGGGTTCGGTCGCTGCATCTCGTCGATCGCGGTGGCGAGTGTCGTGGCCTGGTGCGAGAGCCATGCGATCTCGTGGGCCTCGCTCGACGCCGAGGCGGCGACGACCGCGTCGAGACCACCCTTCGCGGCGGTCAGCTCGAACGCGAGAAGGGCGGCTTGGACCTTGCCGCTCGTGTCGAGCACGGCGTCGCACTCCTTCGGTTTGCAGGCCAGGCCGCTCGCGACGACCAGGCCGCTCGCGACGAGGAGGACGAGGGCGGGGGTGGAGTGGGTGGAGTGGGGCCGGACGTGGATCATGGGTTCGTCAGGGAGAGGGGTGGTCGCGGCTCGATGTAGCGTCGCCGTCGAAGGATCACGTCGCCCTGAGCGACGCTGCGAAGGCCATGCAGGCGAGGCCGGATGGCTGCCCGTCCTCGAACGGGTTGCACGCGACCATGGCCGACAACCCCTCGCGCAGGCGCCAGGTCAGGAACCGAGCCGGCACCACCGAATCGGGGTAACGGAGATCGATCTGGCACACCTTCCCGAAGGGCAGATCCACGACCGCGGATCCAATCACGACTGCCCCCGTCGCCGTGGCGATGGCCGCGGCCGCGCCGGGGCAATCCTCGGCGGGGTCGGACGCTCCCGTGCGCCCAGCGGCGACGAGAGTCCAATCGTGCCGCTCCTCGTGCAGGAAGATCTCGCCGGCCTCGATCCTGCGTCGGGCCTCCGCGTCGAGGCCCGACATCGAGGCCGACGCGCGGACATAGCCGGCGGGCACCTCGGCATCCAGGTGCACCTCGGGCGCCGCGCTGGTCGTGCCCGCGGCGTCGCGCTCCGTCGGTCGGCAGGCCAGGCCGCTCGCGACGACCAGGGCGCTCGCGACGACGGCAACGAGGACGGGGGTGAAGCGGGTCGAGTGGGGCCAGGCGCGGATCATCGGTTCATCAGGGGGAGGGGTGGCCGCGGCGCGATGTAGCGTCGCCGTCGCATTTCGCGGCCGCGACGTTTCTCACCCGCGGCGTCGGGCCGCCGTGGCGGGGAACCAACCGAAGTCGAGATTCGCGCCGAGATAGGGCGCCGCGAGGCGCACGTCGTTCCCGGACGGCCACGGTCGGTGCCGAACGAAACGGTAGCCGGCGTCGAACTCGACGCGGATCATCGCCCTGCGCCCCGACGACTTCGCCCGGGCGGGCGTCAGATCGACCCGCACGAATCCGCTGGGCTCGGCGACGTACAGGGGCAAGCGCTCCACGCAGTCGTCACCGCGACCGCGCAGCCGCACGACGCACGCGAGACCGACACCCAGCAGCGACTGCGGGCCGATCTCCACGCGCCCCCGGCGAAACGCCACCCAGCCGAGTTCGAGGCCGAGGTAGAGCATCGACGTCGTGTAGATGCGTCCCGTCGTGCCCCGCATCGGGGTCCCGAAAGCGTGGCGGGGTGCGACCGACACGAACGCGCCGCCGAGGGTGAGGCGCTCGCCGAGCACGACGCCGCCGCGCGACACCGTGAACACCCCGACCATGCTGCCGACGGGTCCGACGCGTGCGCCGATGCCCCCGTATCCCCCCACGGCGGGTCCGTGCCCCGCGCTCTCCGTCGTGGGGCGTTGGACGGCGCTGGCAGGCGTCACCCCGAGCACGGCGGCGAGGAAGAGGTCGGAGAGCTCGGGCCAGGCGTGGTGCATTCGTCCCCTCCGAGGGAGGGGTCCGATGGTCGCGATGTAGCGTCACTTCGATCCGATTCGCGGCACGCCGCGCTCCACGGTCGCCTGGCGCAGGCACTCCTTCGCCGTGCCGCCGTCGATGCCGAGCGGCGCGTCGCCGAGGAGGTCCATGGCCGCTCCACACTGGAAGGCGGCGTCGGCGTGGTCCCCCCGCTCGAGCGCGAGCTGGCCCAGCTCGTATCGCACGCGCGCCGCCAGCGGGCCGGAGGCCGTATCGAGGCGAGGGATCGTGGCGCCCAACAGCTCCTGCGCCCGACGCCGGCGAGCGTCACCATCGCGGCCGACGTCGTCCTGGGCTGCGGCGGACCGCAGCGCCACCGCGAGCTGATAGCGGGCGTCGATGGCGTCCATCGTGTCTCGCGACGCCGTCTCCTTCGCACGCAGTGCGGCCTCGAGGTGGGGCACGCCTTCGGCCGCACGGTCATCCAACACCAGGGCTTGGCCCAGGGTGGATCGGGCGATCGCCAGCCGCAGGTTGTCCGGCGCGACCCGAGGTTCGATCCTGGCAATCGCGTCCTGTGCGTGGACGATCGCCGCGTCGATCTCGACGGCCTCGAGCGCGAGGGCGGCGAGGTTCAGCGCGCGTTCGGCCACCGCTTGGTGGTCAGCGCCGAGATGCCGCTCGAAGATCGTCTTGGTCTCGAGGAACGCGCGGCGGGCCGGATCGAAGCGCTCGCGGCGAGCCTCGTGCACACCCCACGCCTCCAGGGCGATCGCGTAGCCGAGGCTCTGCTCGCCCCGGGCGCTGCGCATCTGCTCGACTGCCCGCGCGAGCAGGGGCTCCGCCTCGTCGAGGCGGCCGACGCGATCATACATGGAGCCGACGACGCGATCGCGAGCCGCCACCGCTTCGGACGGCGAGCCACGTCGGGTGATGCTCGCGTCGATGAACGGGATCAGGGCCTCGGCCGCTTCGATGTCGCCGCGACGATACCCGTGCAGCGTGACGAGGGCGAGCCACGCGCGTCCGGCCGTCTCGTCGTGCCCATGGCGATGGGCGAGCCACGCCGCACGTTCGAGGGAGGCACGCGCCAGGTCGATGTCACCCCGGGCGAGGTGCGCCTGCCCGACGTCTGCGGCGATGCTGGCGATGAGGGGCTCGTACTCGAGCGCCTCGGCCTCTGCCAGCCATGGGCCGAGCGCCGCGAGCCGCTCGTCCGGATCGACGATGCCAAAGCCCGTGGTGATCGCGTCGACCTCGTCGCGGATCGTCGCCACCCGCTCGGCAATCGCCCGTGGTGGCGGAGGTTCGCTCGCGGTCCCGTCCACGCAGTCGCCGGGCGCTCCCGTCTCTTCGAGCAAGGTGATGACGCTCTGCTCCGCGTCGACGAGTCGATCGGCCGGGGCGTCGAGGATGCGCCGCATCACCACCTCGTGACGTGCGAGGCACGCCCAGGCCGGATCCGTGGCGCGGGCGCCCGGGCAGACCTCGTCCACCGCCATGATCCAACGCGCGGCGTGCTCGGCCACCGCGGCGTCGATGGTGGGGACCCCCGTCGCGGGCGTCGGCGCCGACGCGGTGTCGCACGGCGCGGCGTCGGGGCGGAGCGCCGCGAGTCCCAACACTGCTGCGGCCAAGGTGCCCACAGCCGCGGCGAGGCGTCGAGTGGGCCGTGTCTGCGCGAGCGCTTGCCGGAGCTCGGCCATCGACGCGAATCGACGCGACGGGTCGGGGTCCATGCCCCGCGCGAGCGCACCTCGAAGCGCGGGGTCCAGCGCGCGGGCCGGGTGCCCCGCGAGTCGCAGCAGCTCGAGCGCGGTCGCACACAGGCCGTACTGATCGGCCTCGGGCCGAGGCAGGCCTCCCCGCAGCAACTCTGGCGCGGCGTAGCCGGCGGTTCCCCCGACGTCCGGCGAGGAGGCGCCGGGGCGCGTTGCCGGAGCGAGTCTGGCCAGGCCGAAGTCGCCGACCCTCGCGCAGCCGCGGGCGTCGACCAGGATGTTGTTCGGGGTGACGTCGAGGTGCAGGAGCCCGGCGTCGTGCACCGCCTGGAGTCCGGCCGCGGCGTCGGCCACGACGAGCAAGACTTCGTCAGGGCTACGATCCCGCGCCAGCACCCACGCGCGCGCACTGCCGCACTCGAGCCGCTCGGTGACGACGAAGGCACGGTCGTCCGCGACACCGACGTCGAAGACCGCGACCACGTTGGGATGGGCCAGGCTCCCCAGCGACCGCGCTTCCTGACGCAAGAGCGCCGAGGCCTCCGGGGTTCTCGCGAGCATGCGCTTGATCGCCACCGTGCGTGCGAGCTCGCGATCCCACGCCTCGTAGACGACGCCCATGCCGCCGACGCCCAGCACACGCGTCAACGAGTAGCGGCCGCCGCAGAACGACGCGCTCGAGGCCGGAGGGTCGATCGGATCCAGAGCACCGCCGGAGACGCTGCCGGGGCCGGCGCTCGATCGGGCCTGCGCGAGCTCGACCACGATCGCATGACAGCTCGCGCATCGATCGACGTGCTCCCAGATCGCCTCGGCCTCGCGCCCCTGCACGAACCCGTCGCCGAACGCCGCCAGCACGTTCTCATCGGGACATGGCATCATCCGGGCCGGTGCGCGACGAGGTTACCACGGCGGCTGCGGAACTCATCGCGCTGCTCGCGGCGCATGCTCCGCCCGATGATCTCGAGGCGCTCCTGCGCGAGGCGTTGCTCGAGGCCGGGCGTTGCTGGCCCCGCGTTCGCGTCACGCCGACACGCTTCGCGCGCGCGTGCGGTGAAGCGGTGAAGGACGACGACGCGCCGTATGCGACGCTCCGGACCCTGGCGATGTCCGATCTGGTTCTCGCGTGCGCGTGCGCCGACGGTGATCCCGCGGCGCTGAGCAGCTTCGAGCAGCACTTTGTTCCGATCGCAGAGCGCACGCTTCGACGCGCGGGAAGTGGTGATGTCGCCGCGGACGTCCAGCACTTTCGCCTGCATGTCCTGGGATCGCGGGCGTCAGCCGCTGCTCCGCGGATCGCCTCGTACACGGGGCGCGGGCGGCTCGCGAGCTGGGTGCGCGTGGTGGTCCGCCGGCTCGTCACGCGCAGCCCGATGGACTCGGGCTCGGCCGACGAACGTGCCGCCGAGCGGATCGGGAGCACGGCCTTCGACCCCGAGCTCGCCGTCCTGAGGCAGGCGCACGGCGCCGCGTTTCGAGCCGCGTTCGATGCAGCCTTCGCCGACCTGACGACCCGCGAGCGCAGCTTGCTCCGCTACCGCTACGTCGACGGTCTACCCATGGAGAGAACCGCCGAACTCGTGGGCCTCCACCGCGTCAGCGCGTCACGGGCCCTCGCGCAGGCGCGCCGGACACTGCGTGACAATCTCGAGACTCGGATGATGGAAGCGCTCCGCTCGAGCCGCTCCGCGGCCAGGAGCGTCTTGCAGGCGTTGCGGGAGCCGCTGGAGGTCAGCGTGCGATCGTTGCTCGGCGGCAGCGCGTGACACCGGGGACGGCGAGATCGTCCTGGCCCACCTCGCGCGCTGACGCCCCTACGACGCCTGGCCCGCGACGGCCTCGGCTGCGCCGTAGAACTGCCGCGCCCAGCGACGGTAGTGCCCCATCGCCTCCTCGCCGGCGACGAGCAGCGGCCGCGCCTCGTAGCGCTTGTTCGACCAGATCGGCGCGTCTTGATCGATGGTCTTCTTCGCCTCGCGCACGCTCTTGGCGTGGAGCGCCCGCGTCAGCAGCCAGTTGCTCTGCTTGCGCAGGTACACCGCGGCGTTGAGCTCGACCCACTCGTCGTCGATCGGCGTCGGGTAGAACACGACGCGGTTCTCGATCTGGATCCCGGCGTCGACGCGGGCGTGCGCGGCGACGCGGCCGAAGCCGTCGATGCGGGTCTCGAGTGTGCCCTCGACCTTCTTGCCGAGCCACTCCAGGGGGCCGAAGACGCGGTAGTGGTGGCGGCTGCGGTGGCGTAGGACCGGGCCGTCGCTCTCGACGAAGACCGTCTCGGCGGCGCGTGTGATGTGGCTGTGCAGCACGACGGCGTGGCCGAGGTCGACGCCGTTCTCGCCGAACTCCTGCACGTGCGTGCGCACGCGCCAGGGCTCGAGGATCTGCGGCTTGGTCCACGTGGGATCGTCCCAGCCCTCGAGCGCCTGCGGGGTCCACCGCGGCGCGGCATCGGAGTCCTCGGCGCCCTCGGGCCGCGCGTAGGCGAGGATCGCCCCGGACACCTCGCACACGGGATAGCTCCCGACACGGGCGCGCGGCGGGATCTTCTTCACGAGCGGCACGTGGACGCAGCGCCCGCTGCAGTCCATCTCCCAGCCGTGGAACGGGCACATGATGCGCTCGCCGTGCACGCGGCCGCCGTGGCCGAGGTGCGCGCCGACGTGCGGGCAATAGGCGTCGAGCACGTGGGCCTGGCCGCTCTCGCCGCGGTACAGCACGACGTCGCGCCCGCACCAGCGCCGCGGCAGCACGCCGCGCCGGCCGAGGTCGCGGCTCCACGCGACTTGGAACCAACCCTCGGGGAACGGTGCGATGGGATAGCGCGACGTCATGGCGTCGATGAGGTGCGCCGAGCGCCGGTTTCGATCCCTCGGTCGGGAGATTTCGTGCGCGTGGGATCGAATGGCCGTCGACGCGCACTCGGAGGGCGACGACATGCGCAGACCCAGAGTCATCATCGTCGGCGCGGGACCGGCCGGGAGCGCGTGCGCCCTCACGCTGGCCGGGCGAGGCAACGTCGACGTGCTCGTGCTCGACAAGTCGAGCTATCCGCGGGTGAAGGTCTGCGGCAGCGGCCTGTCCCCGAGCTGCCTGATCCACTTGAGGCGCCTCGGCCTCTACGATCGGTTCGCGCGCCGCGCTGTGCACATGACCAAGCTGCTCGCGCGCGGACCCTCCGGCCACGAGGTGTTCCTGCGCGGCGGGAAGGGGGCGTGGATCGTGCCGCGCGTCGAGCTCGATCACGGAATCATCGGCGCGGCGGAGCGCGCGGGCGCCCGGTTCGTGGAGGAGACGAAGGTCGTCGGTCTGCTGCGCGGGCCCGACGGCGAGGTGCGTGGCGTCGACACGGGGGTCGCGCAGCTCGAGGCCGATCTGGTGGTCTGCGCGACCGGCTCGCCCTCGCGGTTGTCCAGCGACCCATCCGCGCCGTGCTCGATCCGCACCATCATGGGGTGGTGGCGCGGGACCTCGCTGCCGGCGGATCAGGGCATCATGGCCTGGGATCGGCGGCTGGACGGCTACTACGCGTGGGCCTTCCCGGAGCCCGACGGCGTCGCCAACGTCGGCATCACCGTGCCGCACGACGCGGCGACACCCGGCGGCTTGAAGGCGCTGTTCGCCGAGATCCTCGACGCGCAGTTCGGGGCGGTGCTCCGCGGCGCCGAGCCCATCGGCAAGTGGATGGGACACCCCGCGGTGGTGACCACGCGCGTCGGTGACGACGTCACGGAGCCCCGCGCACTCTTCGTCGGCGAAGCCGCGCGGCTGGTGTCGCCGGGAACCGTCGAGGGCATCTCGTTCGCGCTCGACAGCGGCATGCTCGCCGCCGACGCGATCGATCGTCACCTCGACGCGCGCACGGGCCTGTCGCCGGTCGGGCGCGCCCGCTACCGGGCGCTGTCCCGCGCGCGCATGCTGCCGAAGTTCTGGGCCGGCGAGGGCCTCGTTCGGTTGATGCGGTCGGATCGCGCGCGCACCTGGTCGGCGCGCGTGCTGAGTCCGCAGTGGCTCGCGAGCCGCGCGTCGCGGTTGGTCGGAGAGCGCCCGAGCTGAGCCCCGACCCGCGGACGATCGATCCGTCGCCGATGTTTCGTCGGCGACGGCGCGTGCGTCGTGCGATTCGACACCGGCGCGGCACCGCGGCCGAGCGATGGCGTCGGCGCCCGTCGCCATGCAGCCAGACGTGTCCATGACCGCGAGACTTGCAACCTACGCCCACGCCCTCCTGCTGCTCACGCTCGGCACCGTCGCCTGCGGCGACGACGACGCGGACGCTCAGACCGACGGCACCACCGCCGCCGCCGAGTCCACCACCGGCGCGCCCGTCACCACCACCGCGACGACGAGCGACGACGGCACCGGCGCCAGCAGCGACGCGACTGGCGTCGAGACGAGCGCCGCGGACACCACCGCGGGCGAGAGCACGGGCGGCCCGAACGAGTTCGATCCCCGCGTCGCCGACTGCCTCCGCATCGACGCGTGCGAGGCCGATGGCGGCGCACCGATCGGTCTGCAGGCCTGCCTCGCCCACGCGCTCGATGTGCCGTGGACGTGGGCCAGCGTCGGTCCGCATCGCCTCGAGCTCGCGGCGATGGCGTGCAAGCTCGCGGCGACCGACTGCGAGGGCGTGCGCGCGTGCACGCCTCCGGTCGAACGCTACGCGGCGCTGTGCGAGGGCAGCATCGGCGGCGATCTGTGCGATGGCGACACCTGGGTGTGGTGCGACGAGCTCGGGACTCCCGTGGGCGCGATGGACTGCACCGCCGCGGGACAGTCGTGCAACCAGGACATCTGGGCCGGCTGCGGCACCGACCCGTGCGAGTTCGGCGTGACCGAGGCCGAGTGCGACGGCGACGTGCTCCGCGAGTGCGCGCCCAACGGCACCATGCAGCAGGTCGATTGCACCTCGCAGTACAACTACGTCAACGTCTCGGGCCCGAAGTCCGAGGAGGTCTACGCGATCGCGGGCGAGACCTGCGGCTTCGACGAGCTGAAGGGCTCGCTCGGCTGCATCGGCACCGGCGAGACGTGCGACTTCTTCGAGCAGAGCTGCGACGGCGATGTGTTGACGACGTGCGCCGGGGGCAAGCTCGCCGAGCGCGACTGCGCGGCGCTCGAGCCCGGCGGCCAGAGCTGCGGCTACTGGCAGTCGGGGCCGTTCTCGGGCGCCGCGACCTGCGGGCTGGTGGATCCGGCGTGTGATCTCGGCGGCGACGAAAGCTGCGACGGCGACGTGCTGTCGTTCTGCAACTGGGACACCGCGGACACGCTGGACTGCGCGGCGGCGGGGTACGGAGGCTGCGCGACGGCACAGGCGGGCGAGCGGACGATCGCCTACTGCACGCCGTGATCGCGGCGTCGTCACCAGAAGAACGTCGCCGAGAGCCGCGCCATCGTCGGTGGTCCGGCGACGAAGTGGATCGCCGGGATCTGGCTGGCGCGCTCGCTGCGATCCCACCACGACGCGAAGTTGTACTCGCCTTCGCGCCACTTGCTGCCGAAGATGTTGTCGACGGCAAGATCGAGCTGCAGCCACTTCATGCGGTAGCCGATCGACGCGTCCATCACGGTGGCCGCGCCCGCGCGCGCGCCGTAGGTCAGCGGCCGCGGGCCGAGGACGAACCACCGCACGCCGGCGCGGTAGCCCTTGGGGTGGTTGAGCGCGGCCTGGATCTGCACGAACAGGCTCGGCGCCCCGGGGATCGGGCCCTTGGAATCGGTGAAGCGACCCCGCACGGCGGTCACGTCGACGCCGAGATCCAGCCAGCGCGTCGGGTGGATCTGCACGTCGCCCTCGACGCCGAGGCGACGCGTGCCGCCGAGCTCGACGTTGAAGCCCGAGACGTGGTCGAACAGGCTCTCGCGGCCGATCCAGATCCCGAACATCGCCAGCCCCACGTCGAACAGCTCGCTGGGCTGCACGCGAGCACCCACCTCGACGTTCTCGGTCGTCGTCATGAACGGCTTGCCGCCCTTGTACGTGTCGAGATCCACGTTCTCCTGCGGCGCGTCGGGCAGGGTGAACGCGCGGGCCTCCGGCGTTCGGAAGCCGCGGCCGTACGCGCCGAAGATCTGCCAGCGCTCGCGGATCGTGAAGCGCGTGCTCAGCCGCGGCGACACCTGCACCAGCGTGCCCGAGTACGACTGGTTGCCGGCGGGCTGCAGGTGGTCGCGCACGTGGCCGTCGTAGGCGTCGAAGCGCACGCCGCCGTCGACGAGCAGCCACTTGCGGGGGGTCAAGCGCAGGCCGGGCGCCAGACCGAAGCTCTGCTGCAGGATGTCGAGGTCGCGGGAGGTCGACCAGATCCCGCCGGACTCGAGCACCTCGTCCTGGCCCTGGTCGATCGCGTCGCCGCGCCACGAGGCCACCAGCCGCAGCGCTGCGATCTCGCTGAGCTGCCGCTCGTAGTCGACCGACACGCCGAGCGCCGCGGCGTCCTGGCGCTGCTGGTGGCGATCGCCGTGCACGGGATCGACGAGCGCGCCGGTGTAGTTCTCGTCGAGGCGCAGGCGCCGGCCCTGGGCCCACAGCGTCGTCGACACGCGGTTGGTGCCGTCGGTGCCGCCGAAGCGCAGCGCCGCGATCGAGCGCTGCGACTTGCCGCCGGTGTCCTGGTTGTACGCGTCGTAGAACCCGACGCGCCCCGAGTTCACGTCGTCGAGGCGGATCGTGCCGGGCATCCCGAAGTCGGCGGTGTACAGGGTCGCGAGCGCGTCGAGCCCCCAGCCGTCCTTCTCCCACACGCGCAGCTGGCCCATCGTCGACAGCCGACGCGCGCGGCGGTTCTCGCCGTAGCCGGCGTCGGTCAGCACCTCGGCGGCGATGAAGGTCTCCTCGCCGCGGGACTTCGGCGCGTGGACCACCGCGACGCGGTGGCGATTGGTCGTGCCGACCTCGTACGACACCCGCGTCCCGCGGAGCTTGGTCGGCACGCCGAGCTCGTAGCGGATGCTCGCGGCGGTGGCGAAGTTGCCCTGGTCGAGGCGGAACGCCCCCTTGTGCGCGTCGATCTGCTTCACCGCCTCGGGGATGATCCACGCCAGATCGAGGTAGCCGTGGGCGTGCACGTTCGACGGCTCGTTGATCGGCACGTCGCCGACCTCGAACTCGATGTCGGCGCCGTGCACCGCGTCGAAGCCCCGCACGTAGAACTGGTAGCCCTTGCCCTGGTTGCCGTGCTGCACGATGAGCAGGCCCGGGACCATCCGCAGCAGGTCCTCGGCGCTGCGCTTGGGGGCGGTGGCGATCTGGTCGGCGCCGATGCGTCGGCCCGAGGCCGTCAGCCCGTCGCTGCGGGTGCGGACCTTCACGGTGCGCACGGCCTCGACGTCGTCGCTCGGGGGCTCGACCGGGTGGACCACGGCGAACGGCGAGGCGAGGGCGACGTCGGCGGTGGCGGCGGTGCCGAGGCCGATCATCGCGGCGAGGGCCGCCCGGAGCGGTCGCCACGCTCGAGGCCGACGCGAAGGGAGTAGCGGAGTCACCGGGCGGCCGCCTCCCATACGTCGGCGGTGGGGCCGACGGATCGTCGGGATCGGACGGACCTGCCGAGCGATCCCGTTCGCGGGTTGGCCCGTAGTCTCGCCCGAC
Source organism: Deltaproteobacteria bacterium Ga0077550 (assembly GCA_001464385.1). Taxonomy (GTDB): domain Bacteria; phylum Myxococcota_A; class Polyangia; order Nannocystales; family Nannocystaceae; genus Xiheibacterium; species Xiheibacterium aquaticum. The sequence continues at coordinate 21,091 of LNFB01000206.1, forward strand.
ACCGCTCGGCTATCCTGCCCGCGCACCGCCGATGACCCGCCCCCGCACCACGCCGCGTGACCGCCCCGCGCGGGCGCGCGTCTGCGCATGGCTCGCGGTGGTGCTGTGGATCCTCGGTGTCGAGGTCGCGCCCGATCTGCACCTGGGCCTGCACGACGTCCTCGCGCCGCACACCCACGGCGTCGCGGACCACGACGAGCCCGACCACGGGCACGACCACTGGTTCGAGCTCGACCTCGACGACCACGAGCACGGGCACGACCACGCCGGAGACCAGGACCACGCGGTCGAGCACCGGCACGAGCACGGGCACGACCACGGCGTCGAGCATGGGCACGACCACGCCGAACTCGCGGATTCGGGCCCGCACGGCCCGGAATTCGCCGACGTGCGCGTCAGTGCGGGGGACCTCGAGCATGCCGCGGGCGCGGATGATGCCAGAGTCGTCGCGCCCGCGCGTGCCGTGGCCTCGCGCCTCGACCCCGGCCACGGCGATCACGATCTCCTCCACCGCGGGATCGCGATCGCCTGTCCGCCGCTGGCCGCGTTGTCCGTCGCGCAGGCCGACGTCGTCGTCCTCGCGCGGCTGCATCCGCGATCGGATCGTCCGTTCACGCGCGCCCTCGGGCGCCCGCGTGCCCGCGGACCGCCGTCGTCGAGCCCGTACCACGCCGTGGCTCCCACGGCCTGATCGCCCTCGACGCTGCGTGCCCGTGCCCTCGGCGCGGTGACGCGGTCCCACACCAACTCCGATCGGATTTCCCATGACACCCCGTTGCCTGGGTGCGCACGCGCGCGCCCTCGTCCCTTTGCTGTGCCTCGCGGCGGCCTGCGACAGCGAGCAGGCCCCCCGCGTCACGCTGCCCGTCGTCGTCGACGGAAGCGGCATCGTCGAGTTCGACACCAACACCGGCTACCGCGTGCGCATCACCCAGATGCGCGTCGCCTTCGACAACGTCGAGTTCACCAGCGGCGGCGAGATGCATGCGTCGTTGCTGCGCCGCTTCGGCCGCGGG
>LNFB01000207.1 GCA_001464385.1 Deltaproteobacteria bacterium Ga0077550
CTGCCTCGACGTCGCGCCGCAGACGTCTAGCGAGACCGGGACCACGGGCACCGACGCGACCACCGGCACCGACGCGACCACCGGCACCGACGCGACCACCGGCACCGACTCGGGCTCGACCTCGGGCGGCTGACCGCGGCCTTCAGCCCCGCGACGCGCGGATGAGCTCGATGGCGACGGGGCGCACGCCGTCGATCACGAACTGGATTCCGAGCACGCACATGATGAGCCCGAGCACGCGGGTCGTCAGCGCGATGCCGGCGGGACCGAGGCGCCGCAACAACACCGGGGCGAGCCACAACGCGCAGGCCGTGACGCCGATCGTGACGATGATCGCGGCGTGCAAGGCGATGACCTGACCCAGCCCGTCGGCCTGGCCCATCAGCACCATCACCGTGCTGATGGCGCCGGGCCCCGCGATGATCGGCATGCCCAACGGCACGATCGCCGGGTCGTGACCGGCCTGGACGTCCGGCGGCGCATGGGCGCCCCCGCGGCCGGTGAGCATCGGCATCGCCATCGTGAAGAAGAGGATCCCGCCGGCGATGCGGAACGCGTCGATCGTGATCCCGAACAGGCCGAAGATCGCCCCGCCCGCCGCGGCGAACACCATCAGCAGGCCGCCGGCGACGAAGCACGCGCGTACCGCCGTGCGCCGCCGTGCGACGTCGTCCTGCCCCGTGGTCATCGCCACGAACAGCGGCGCGGCCGCGATCGGATCGATGATCGTCAGCAGCGACGACGCACACAGTACGGCGAAGGTCAGCACACCCATGGGGTCCTCATTCGATCGGGATCGCGGTCTCGCTCTTGGCGGTGGACAGCACGAACGTTGTCCGCACCCGGTCGATGCCGGCGATGCGCGAGAGCCGGTGGAGGAGGAACCGCTCGTACTCGCGGATGTCGCGGAGCACCACCTTGAGCAGGAAGTCGTCCTCACCGGCGATGTGGTGGCACTCGAGCACCTCGGTCAGCTGCGTGACCGCGGCGAGGAACGCCTCGTGGGTCGCGAGCTTGTGCGCCGTCAACTTCACGGAGACGAACGCCATCGTCGAGCGACCGAGCGCAGCCGCGTCGGCGATCGCGACGTACTTGGTGATGACGCCGCGCTGCTCGAGCTTCTTGATCCGCGCCAGCATCGGCGTCGGCGTCAGGCCGACGGCCTCGGCCAACGCGGTGTTGGTCATGCGACCGTTGCCCTGCAGCAGCCGCACGACCTCGCGGTCGACGTCGTCGAGCGTGGCGGGATCCGGCGTGGGGTTCGTGTCCACGCCGCGAAGATAACGCAGAACATCATGCTGTCCATAGTGATTCACACGGAGCATTCATCCGCCATGAGCGCTTCAAGCGCGATCTCCCCACGACGGCGGCGGCGCGCGACGCGACTCACGGCGGGGCCCGAATCCTCGCCGACGCCCCCCGGGTCGAAGCGGCGCCCGTCTCCCCGCGGGCGCCCGATCTGCTAGACCCGGCCCCACCGCCGCCGCCCCGCGCACGCCCATGCCCCGCCCGAGCACCGTCCTTCTCCCCCTGCTCCTCGCCACCGCCCACTGTGAACGGGGGCCGAGCACGACGCCGCCCCCCGACGCGATGCCCACGACGCCGACGGCCGCGACGTCGACGGCGGCTCCGACGGCGCCCGCGTGTCGCGATTGGTCGAAGCTCGACCTCGCGTCCCTGCCCCCGCTGCCGGCGAGCCCGCACACACCGCTGTTCGAGCAGGTGTGGACGACCGTGCTGCAGCGGCACTACGACCCGACGCTCGGCTGCCTCGACTGGCCCGCGCTGCGCACGAGCTACGGGGCGAAGGTCGCCGCGGCGAAGACCGACGCGGACGCCTTCGCGGCGATCGGCGAGCTGCTCGGCGAGCTCGAGCAGAGCCACCTCGGCCTCGTGCCGCCGGCGCGCGAGGCCGCGGCCGAGCCCGCCGAGACCCGCCCGATGGGCCGCGGCCAGGTGCCGCTCACGGTGACGATGCTCGGCGACGAGGTCGTCGTCGCCACCAACGCCTGGCACGGCAAGACCGCCCCGGTGCCCGCCGGCGCGACGCTGCTGTCCATCGACGGCCACGACCTCGCGCCGCACGTCGCGACCGCGACCACGCGCTGGCCGACGCGCCGGGTCGAGCGCGACTTCCACGTCGTCCGCACCGCCGCCGCGCTGCTGTCGTGCGACGCCGGCCAGTCGCACACGCTGCGCTGGGTCGCGCCGGGTCGCACCAAGCCCACGAGCAAGCCGGTTCGCTGTCACGTCCCCGAGCGCCGCACCGCGACGTTCGGCAACCTCCGCGACGTCCCCGTCGAGGTCGAGACCAAGCTCGTCGCGCCGGGCGTGGGCTACCTGCGCTTCAACATCTGGCTGATGGATCTGAGCCCCGACATCGAGCGCGGCGTCGCGGAGCTGCGCGCCGCGGGCATGACGTCGCTCGTGATCGATCTGCGGGGCAACCCCGGCGGCATCGGTGCGATGGTCGTGCCGGTCGGGCGCCTGCTGCTCGAGCGCGACGCCGACCTGGGCGTGATGCGCATGCGAGGCGCCGAGCAGCGGTTCGCGGTCAAGCGCGGGGCCGACCCGTTCACCGGACAGGTCGCGGTGCTCATCGACGCCGGCACGGCGAGCACCTCCGAGATCTTCGCGCAGTCGCTGAAGGACCTCGGCCGCGCGCGGATCTTCGGCGCCAGCGAGAGCCAGGGCGCCGCCCTGCCCTCGCTGATCGAGCGGCTCGACGGCGGCGCGCTGCTGCAATACGTCGTCGCCGACTACACCAGCCCCGGTGGCGTCGCCGTGGAGGGCAAGGGTGTCGAGCCCGACCTCCGCGTCGCCATCACCCGCGACGACCTCGCCGCCGGACGTGATCCGGTGCTGGCCGCCGCGATCGCCGGTTTCGCCGCCCCCGCCACCCAAGGAGACTCGAAATGACCCGCCGCCTGATCTCGATCCTCACCGTCGCCACCGCCCTCGGCGCCTGCACCAAGCCCCCGGCCGCCGCGCCCACGACCACCCCCGACGCGCCGGCCACGGCGCCCGCCGCCACGGCCACGCTGCCCACCGCGGAGGCCGTCCTCGCCAAGGCCGTCGAGGCTGCCGGCGGCGCCGCGGCCCACGACGCCCTCGGCAGCTACTACAGCGAGTCGAAGATGGAGATCCCGAGCCAGGGCCTCTCCGCCGACTCGAAGCTGTGGTGGAAGAAGGGCAAGTTCTACATGGAGATCGACATGCCCGGCGTCGGGCTGTCGCGCGTGTGGTGCGACGGCAAGACCGTCATCAGCGAGGATCCGGTGAACGGCCGCCGCACGCTCGAGGGTCGCGAGGCCACGCAGTCGCGCTGGGCCGCGAGCGTGTCGCTGCCCCACGAGTGGACGCAGTACTTCACCAAGGCGACGACCGTGGGTCGCCGCGACGACGCCGACAAGTCCATCGTCGACGTCAAGCTCACCGGCGCCGACGACGTCGAGGTGACGCTGTCGTTCGACGAGACCACCGGCCTGCTCCGCTCGCAGAGCTTCCTGCAGGCGAGCCCCATGGGGGCGATGCCGGTCGAGGTCGCCGTCGTGGAGTACAAGCCCTACGCGGGGCTCCAGCAGGCGGCGAAGACCGAGATGCGCATGGCGATCTTCACGGCCACGACGACGCTCACCAAGTTCGACGCCAACGTCGACATCGACGACGCGAAGTTCGCCCCCGCGGCGCCCGAGACCCCGGCGGCGCAGCCCGGGGCGGCCGCCAAGTCCGAGGCGCCCGTCACGAAGACCAAGCCGAAGAGCAAGGCGAAGTCCTAGCAGCCTGTGGCGAAAGCCCGTGGCGTCGGAACGGCGTCATCGGCCCCCAGGGCAAGGCGCGAGGACGAAGGAATACCGGGCGTATTTCGAGCTCCGAGCAACGCCGCCATGGGGGCCGAGGGCGCTGTTCCGGCGTCGCGGGCTTTCGCCACGGGCTGCTAGGGCCGGCCATCCGAGCCGCACCCCGCCCGGGTCAGCCGCGACGCTCGGCCCGGGCACCGAAGGCCCGCTCGACCTCGGCGCGGAACCCTCGACTCGTCGGGATCTGCGTCCCATCGCCGAGGGTGATCACGTACTCGCCACCGGGTCGGTGGACGACGCCCGAGACCCGCGCGACCGCGACGATGGCGGAGGGGCGGACCCGGACGAAGCGGCAAGGGTCGAGCTTCTCCAGCATCGCCTTCACCGTGTGACGGACCAGGTGGGTCCGCCGGGGGGTATAGATCTGCACGTAGTTTCCGGCGGCTTCGATCCAGTCGATTTCGTCGACGTCGACGCCGAGGGTTCGTCCCGCATCCCGGAACAGGAGCCGCGCCGGAAACCCCACGGCGGTCGGGATTCGGAGGTCGATGGCGGTCTGCACGTGGGGGCCAAACGGGCCCACCGTGCGCCGCTTACACGCCCCGGACCGGCGGCGGCCACGCGTCCGGCCCGGTCACCCGTTGGGGTCGGTGCGGGGGTCGGCGTCGACCGCCGCGCCCTTGCGGCTGGCCAGCTCGGCGCCGTCCGGGAGGCCCTCTTCGCGCAGCAGCGCCCCGAAGCCCGACGCCGCGCCGGTCGAGCCCGCGGTCGCGAAGAACTCGGACTTCCGGTAGTGGGCGATCGCCCGGACCGCGAAGATCTTCGCGACGGCGGCGGCGGGCAGGGCCAAGAGCACTCCGAGGAAGCCGAACAGCTCGCTCCCGACCATCAACGCGAACAGCACCCAGATCGGCGACAGGCCGACCTTCTCGCCGACGACGCGCGGCGTGATGACGAAGCCCTCGAGCAGCTGGATCACCCCGTACGCGACGCCGACCCAGACCAGCCGCATCGGGCCGTGCCAGTCGATGAGGCACATCAGCAGCGCGAGCCCCAGGGCCGTCGCGCCACCGACGTAGGGGATGAACGACAGCAGACCGGCGACGACGCCGATGACGACCGCGAGCCGGACGCCGACCATCGCGTAGGCGACCGCGTACAGGATCGCCAGCAGCAGCATCACGATGAGCTGGCCGCGGACGAACTCGCCGAGGACGACGTCGACCTCGCGCGCGACGTCGA
>LNFB01000208.1 GCA_001464385.1 Deltaproteobacteria bacterium Ga0077550
GTGCGGCGGCACCAGATCGCGGATCGCCGCGGTCATGCGGTCGAAGTCGTGCAGCAGGTAGAACGCGAAGACGGGGATGATGACCAGGCTCGCGATCGCGCCGAGCAGCGACATCGTGCCGCCGAGCAGCCACGTCAGCACCATGGCCGCGGGGCCGACGGCCTTGCCGGCGACCTCGCCCTTGTCGAGGTCGAACTGGACGAACGCCTCGTCGAGGCTGCGCGGCACCGGGATCCCGAGCGCGGTGAGCTGCGGCTCGAGGCGTCCGACGAGGCGCTGCAGCGCCTGCGGTAGTTCGGTGACGAAGCCGCTGAGGTCGCGGGCGATCGACGGCACCGCGAACAGCAAGAACAGGCCCAGCGCCCCGAGCACGACCGACAGCAGGATCACGATGCCCGCCGCGCGTGGGATCCGGCGCCGCTCGAGCCGGTCGACCAGCGGATCGAGCATGTACGCGATGAGGAACGCGAAGAAGACCGGCGTCAGCACGCCGCGCAACGCGTAGAGCAGACCGCCCACCGCCGCGACGATGGCGATCGCGACGACCCAACGGGGGAAGATGCCGCGCTCGGCCATGGCCCGCGGTTGTACCACGCGCCCCGCGCGAACGACCCGATCGCTACGGGCCGCGACGCAGCGGGCGCATCAGCTTCGACACCGCCTCGTCCCACTGCCGCCGCGGGAGGTCGGAGCCGTAGAACTCGAGCAGCTCCGGATCCGACGAGCGTCGGCGGCCCCGGACCGCGCTCTCGACGTAGCCGGCGAGCAGCGCGAGGCCCTTCAAGTCCCGCTCGTGGGCGCTCACGACCACCGCCTCCATCGCGACCGTCAGCGGGTGCGCGCCGACGAACCACGCCCCTTGGCCGATGCGGCGGAACCCAGCCCACCAGCCCTGACGCGACGCGTCGCTGCGGACGACCTCCGCGACGAGATCGGCGTGCGCGACGGTCCGCCACCCGCGGTTGCGGGCGCGCAGCCCGGTGACGCTGCCCCAGTGCGGCGCGGGGTAGAACGCCGCCTGCTCGAGGCACTCGCGTCGCCACAGCCGGAGGCCCGAGCGCGGCGCACCGCAGGGGTGCTCGAGGTGCGGCGTCCAACCGCCGTCGTCTGCGGTGGTGCCGAGTCGACACGACGCGATGCCGATCCCGCGATCGCGCTCGCTGCGATCGATGAGCTCGGCGAACAGCGACGGCCCCGGTCGCACGTCGGCGTCGAGGTTCGCCACGTAGTCGAGCTCGAGCCGCTCGGCCTCGGCGAGCTCGAGCAGCCCGCGGAAACCATGGACGAGCGCCTGCGCGTACCGGCCGGAGACATCGTCGGAACCGCCGCGTGGCGGCAGCGTGACCACGTCGATCCACGGATCGCGCGCCCCGATGCGCGCGAGCACCTCGCGGGTGTGATCGCGGCTGCCGTCGTCGACGATCACCCAACGCTTGGGCCGCAACTCCTGGGCGCGGACCACCGACGCGAGCTCGTCGATCAGCTCCCCCTCGTCGCGCACCGGCGTGACCAGGCCCCACGAGGGCAGGTGGGTTGTGGGGGGCACGGTCGAGAACATAGCGGGTCACGCGGGGAAGAAACAGCGGGAGCCGGGTGCAAACGACGTTCGGTGGGACTTCGAGGGGCGGCCGGGGCGCCCCCATCGGGGCCCGCGGTCACTCGCCGGGGGCGGGGACTCGGACGCGTACGTCCGCGAGGGACCACGGGCCGCGGCCGTCCCACGTCCACGGGGGGCTGAGCGCGCCGCCCGCCGCCACGGCCCAACGGCCCGGGCCGACGCGGGCCCGCAGCGTGAAGCCACCCTGCGGGTCGCTGCGGGTCGTCGCCGCGGCACCGCCCGGCCGGCCGGCGGCGTCGATCGGGACCAACGCGACCTCGACCCCCTCGATCGGGTTGCCCAGGGCGCCCTCGGCGTCGAGCACGGTGCCGGTGACACGCGCCTGCCCATGGGCGGCGTCGTCGTAGGAGCAGCGCACATGGTCGCCGCTGGGCAGGCGATCGCCGGTCAGGTCGACCGCGTCGTCGGGGCAGGTGGACGTCGCGCCGGCTGCGGGCGTCCGCGCCCACGTGAACCGCGTCGGGGTCCTGCGGCAGCCGACGCCGAGGCCGAGGGTGCCGAGCACCACCAGGACGGTCGCCACGGCGCCAATGCCACGGGAGGTTGATCGCATGGGCTCGCGTGGTAACACTTGCGACATGCAGGGGTACCACCAAGAAGCCCAGAGCGCCCGGCGAATGTCGCCGCGGGGCGAGCTCCACACGGGCGTCCAGCAGTTCATGACGGGCGTCTACGCCTGGATGGCGATCGGCCTCGGAGTCACGGCCGCGGTCGTGTACGGGCTGAGCTTCTCCCTCAACACCGTCCTGCTCATCGCGACGACGCCGTTGCGCTGGGTGTTCCTCATCGGCGTGCTCGGCATGGCGTGGTTCCTGCCGTCCAAGATCGAGACCATGGATCGCCCGGTGGCCGGCGGCCTGTTCCTCGTCTTCTCCGCCATGATGGGCGCCTGGATCAGCCCGATCGCGTTCATCTACAACATCACCAGCATCGGTGCGGCCTTGGGCGGCACGGTCGGCATCTTCGGCGTGATGGCCGTGCTCGGCTTCACCACGAAGAAGGACCTCTCGGGCATGGGTCAGTTCATGATCATGGCCATCACCGGCGCGGTGATCGGCTCGATCATCAACATGATCTTCCTCCAGTCCAGCATGATGGGCTTCATCATCGCGGCCGTCGTCGCGGTGACCTCGGCCGGCCTGACCGCCTACTACAACCAGGCGCTCAAGCAGATGTACATGATGCACGGCGCGGGGGGGAACCTCGCCATCAACGGCGCGCTCGCGCTGTACGTCAACTTCATCAACCTGTTCCTGTCGCTGCTGCGCCTGTTCGGCTCGAGCCGCGACTGAGCCGGCGCGACGCCGCCGTCGCCCGAGACCCCCGCCACCTCACGGTCGCGGGGGTTTCGTCGTCTTGCGACCCGGCGCATCGCGATCGAGCGGGGCCGAGAGCTCCGCGAAGCGGCGCCGTGAGGCCGCGAGCAGCTCCTGCGCCTCGGCCGACAGGGGCGCGCCGCGGCGATGCAACACCGCGGCGCGCACCGGCGCAGGGCCATCCAGCAGCGGCCGCACGACGACCTGACGGGGGAGGAACGCCAGCCGGAAGCGCGAGACGATCGCCGGCCCGAAGCCGCGGGCGACGAGCTCGACGATCCTCGGCGTCGCGCCGACCTCGAACGCGGCGTCGAACGCCAGCGGCCCCCCGGGGTACTCGGCGAAGCTGCGCTCGATGTGCTCGCGCACCGGGCCCGAGCGCAGCATCACCAGGGGCACGCCCGCGAGCTCGGCCAGCCGCACCACGGCGCCGAGGCCCGTGGCCTGGGCCCGCGGCAGGATCACCGCCCACGACAGCTCGCCCAGCTCGATCGCCGCGAGCCCGGGCGGCACGCGCTCGACGGTGCCGAACCCGAGGTCCACCTCGCCGTCGCGGATCGCCTCGACGAGGTGCTCGTCGTCGTACTCGGCGACGCGCAGCACGAGCGACGGGTGGGCCGCGCGCAGATCGGTGAGGGCCTCGGCGATCAGATCGAACGAGCCCGGCAGCGCACCGATCCGCAGCGCGCCACGGCGGCCGGCGAGCGCGTCACGGGTCGCGACGCGCCACTCGTCCCAGGTGCGCAGCACGGCGCGGGCGCGGCGCAAAAGCTCGGCGCCCGACGGGGTGAGCAGCCCGTGGCGCTGCCCCGGCGCCCGCTCGAGCAGCGCGTCGACCTCGAACACGCGCTCGAGCCGCGCGAGCAGCCGCACGTACGTCGCGCGCGAGCGACCGCGGCGCCGCGCCGCCGCCTGGATCGATCGGTGCTCGGCGATCTCCACGAACCCGCGCAGATCGTCGAGCTCGATCACGAGGTTGCCCTCGGCCGCCGCGTCCGCGAGCTCCCCTGCCCCCCTCACCTTCGTCGCCTTCGCCACCGTCACCCCCCGCGCCGAATGACTCGGCGTCGGACCATACTATGCGCCCATCGTGCTCATCTTGTGGACATATCCCCAGGCTGCTACGCCTTCGACCATGAAGCTCTCCGGCCGCATCCTGTCGCTCGTCGACGACGCAGGCGAAGTCCGCGCGCAGCTCGACGGCCGTGACGTCACGCCCGATCCCGCCGCCGCCTACCACTTCGGCGTGAACACCGACGCGATGATCAGCGGGGCCGCGTGCACGCTCGGCTACACGGGCGACATCCTCGGGCCGTACTTCCTCGAGAACTTCAAGGAGGTCGTGCACAAGGACGACATCCGCACCGGTCGATTCCAGGTCGTCGTCGGTGGCGACGCGTACGGCAGCGGATCGAGCCGCGAGGTCGCCGTGGTCGCGCACACCGGCGCGGGCGTCGAGCTCGTGGTCGCGAAGAGCTTCCAGCGCATCTTCCAGGAGAACATGGTGTACAGCGGCCTGCCGTTCACCACGGATTTCGGCGTGCTCGATCGGCTCCGCGCCGGCGAGGACGTCGATCTCGCGACGCTCGCCGCCGAGCTGCCGCCGTTCTTCCGCGCGGTGGCCGAGGCCGGCGGTCTGCTGCCGTACGGCAGCCAGCTGCTCGCGGGCACGCTCGAGCCCTGCTACCCGGTCGACGTCCCCGCGCAACCGATGAACTGCATCGAGAAGATCGTCGCGCGGCGGGCGTGGGTCGGCCCGGGCAAGCCGCTCGGCATCGGCGCCGCGCGCCCCGGCGATCAGATCCTGTGCGAGGCCGGCTTCCGCGGCGTGCACGAGTACACCGGCGGCATGGTCATGGCGCTGTACGGCGAGCAGTGGCCGGGCGCCCCGGTCACGCGACCCGAGCAGGTCGCCGCGTTCGAGGACCACTTCGTGCTGATCGACGAGCCGACGGTGCCCGACGTGGTCAAGCGCGCGCGACTGCAGCCCGCCCGCCAGCTCCGCGACGAGATGGTCGAGGCGTGCGAGCGCAACGGCATCCGCCTGCACGGCCCCGGGCGGGCCCACGCCGCGGGCGTGTGCCACCGCCTCGTCGTCGAGGAGTACGCGCTGCCCGGCGACATCATCGTGCTCACCGACAGCCACACCCCGACCGCGGGCGTGCTCAACGCGTTCGCGTTCGGCGTCGGCTCGACGGCGATGGCGTTCGCGCTGCGTACCGGGATGATCCCGGTCACGGTGCCCAAGACGGTGCGCGTGTGGGTCGAGGGCGACGCGAAGGGCCTGCTGTCGCCCAAGGATCTGATCCTGCACCTCATCGGTGACCCGTACTTCCGCGAGGAGCAGTGGCGCGCCTCGCCGACGGACACGTGCGTGATCCAGCTCGGCGGCCCCGGCCTCGATCAGTGGAACGTCGACGAGCTGTCCGTGCTCACCAACATGACGGTCGAGGGCGGCCTGATGACCGGCATCGTCGAGCCGTGCCGGGCGCTGCGCGAGTTCCTCGACGGCCGTCGGCCGGGCGTCGAGCTCGCCCCGCTGTGGGTCGAGCCCGACGCCGACGCCGAGTACGTGCGCACGATCCGGGTGCACCTCGACGAGGTGCCGCTGACGGTCGCGACGCCGGGCGACTCGCGCAACCGCCAGCCGTTGTCGGAGGTCTCGGCGGTCGAGATCCACAACATCGTGATCGCGAGCTGCACGGGGGGATCCCTCGCCGACCTCCGGGCCGCCGACGCGGTGCTCCGCGGTCGCGCGTTCAAGGGCGGCGTCCGCGTGACGGTCACGCCGTCGTCGGCCGAGGTGTTCGCCGCGGCGAAGGCCGAGGGGATCCTCGATCGCCTCGCAAAGCTCGGCGCGGTCGTCACCCCGCCGGGGTGTGGCTCGTGCATCGGCAACGGCCCCGGGATCCCCCACGCGGGCGAGACCACGGCGAGCACGACCAACCGCAACTTCGACCGCCGCATGGGCGGGCCAGGCCCGGTGTACCTGGTCTCGCCGGCGGTCGCGGCGGCCTCGGCCGTCACCGGCCGGCTCACGGACCCGCGCGCGCTCGCGCCGGTGTGATCCGTCGGCCGCGCGGCGGCGTCCCCCTCCCGCACCGGGGGGGCCCGCGCCGCGCCGTGGTACCCTCCGTGTCGTGGGGCCCCTGTGCGCGCCATGGCTGCTCGTCCTGCGACTCACCTCGCCGGACGCCTCGGTGCCGCCGGCGCCCCCGCCCGCACCCGAGCCCGTGCACGCACCGAGCGTCACGCCGCCACCGCAACCGCCGACGCCCGAGCACGCCACCAAGCCACCGAGCGCGACCCGGCTGGCGCTGCGCGATCCGTTCCAGGCGCCGAACCCGGCGCTGCGCTACCGGCCCCCGGCGTCGCCCGATCTGATCGACCCGTTCGCGCGCCCGGCCCCGTCGACCCGGCCAACGCCCTCGCACGACCTGCGCGACCCGTTCGTCGACGGCGTTCGCTGCACGACGCAGGACGGCGTCCCACTGCAGCGCCCTCGCCGGCTCGAGGCGAAGCAGCCCAACGGGTGCGCGCCGATCGACCGCCCGCTGCGCAACCCGTTTGCGCCGATCGAGACCCACGCGCCACGGACCGAGTCGCCGCCGCGCAAGGCCCCGTGAGGACCTTCGCGCCGCTCCCCCCTTCGCCGCGATGACGCGAACGTCACGCGGCGACCTCCGCCGCGAGTGATGACATCTCGCGTGGGGTGCACTAGCGTCCGTCCGCGATGAAACGACTCTCGAGCTACCTCGGCGGTGCGTGGCAACAGGGCCAAGGGCAGACGGCGGTGCTGGTGAACCCGGCCACCGGAGCCGAGCTGGCCGAGGTCGCCCAGTGCGGTGGGCTCGGCGAGGCCCTGCAGTGGGCCCGCAGCACCGGCGGCACCAACCTGCGCGCGCTCGGGTGGCGGGCCCGCGGCGAGATCCTGGGCAACCTCGCCAAGCTGCTCCACGGGGCGCGCGAGGAGCTCATCGGCATCGCGGTCGCCAACGGCGGCAACACGCGCGGCGACGCCAAGTTCGACATCGACGGAGCGATCGGCGTCCTGGCCGGCTACGCGGCGCTGGCCGCCGAGCTGCCCGAGGGCAACGGCCACCTGCTCGACGGCGAGGCGGTCCCGCTGCACAAGGGCAGCAAGCTCCGGGCCCAGCACGTGCTGACGCCGCGGCTCGGCGCCGCGATCCACATCAACGCGTTCAACTTCCCGGCGTGGGGCATGGTCGGCAAGTTCGCGGTCGCGTTCCTCGCCGGCGTGCCCGTGCTGTCGAAGCCCGCGACCTCGACGTCGATGCTCGCGGCCCGCATCGCCGAGATCATGCTGGCGCCGGGCGTGCTGCCCGAGGGCGCGTTCCAGCTGCTGCTCGGGCCCGCGGGCGATCTGCTCGACCACGTCGGACCGCAGGACGTCGTCGCCTTCACCGGCTCGGCCGACACCGGCGCGAAGGTCCGCGGCCACGCGAAGATGCTCGCGACCAACGCCCGCGTGAACATCGAGGCGGACAGCCTCAACGCCGTCATCATCGGACCCGACGTCGAGGCGGGTTCCGAGCTGTTCGACCTCGTCGTCCGTGACTGCACGATCGAGCTCACGCAGAAGGCCGGGCAGAAGTGCACGGCGACCCGACGCATCCTCGTGCCGACGGCCCTGCTCGGCGAGCTCAAGGACGCGCTGGTCGATCGCCTCGGCGCCATCGCGGCGAAGACGGGCGACCCCGCCGACGACACCCACCGCATGGGCCCGCTCTCGAGCGCCTCGCAGCTCCGCGACGCGCGGGCCGGCGTCGCGCGCCTCGCCACCGCCGCGACGCGCGTGCTCGGCAACCCCGAGCGCACCGCGTTCGGCGGCGTCGCCGACGGCGTCGGCTACTTCCTCGAGCCGATCCTGTTCGAGGCGACCGCCGACGCGGCGCTCGATGCGTCGGCGCCGTTCCATCACCACGAGGTGTTCGGACCGGTCGCGACGCTGCTGCCGTACGACGGCACCGTCGAGGCGGCCGCCCGCATCGTCGGCGCCGGCCAGGGCTCCCTGGTGGGCACCGTGTACGCCGACGATCGGGACTTCACCGCCCGCGCGGCCCTGGCCCTCGCGCCGACCCTGGGCCGCCTGGTGCTCGCCTCAGAGAAGATCGCGGGTGCGTCCCTCGCCCCCGGCTGCGTCTTCCCGGTGTCCAACCACGGCGGCCCCGGCCGCGCCGGTGACGGCGGCGAGCTCGGGGGCCGCTCGGGCCTCGCGTTCTACCTGCAGCGCACCACCCTTCAGGGCGGCGCCGCGGAACTCGCCCGCCTCCTCGGCGGCGAGTAGACGCCCCGCGTCAGGGGTTCGGCTTCGCGGGCGCCTTGGCGTCCGCGGCCTTCGCGTCGGTCGGCGCCTTCGCGTCGCCAGCCTTCGCGTCGCCAGCCTTCGCGTCGACAGCCTTCGCGTCGCCAGCCTTCGCGTCGCCAGCCTTCGCCGCGTCCTCGGCCGCGAGCTCCTGGTCCTCCCAGCGCGTCCGCAGCTTGTCGACCCAGCTCGCCCGCTGCGCCGACCCGGCGGCGTAAGGGAAGCCCGCGGCGGCGAGCTCGGCCCGTCGGAACGCAGGATCGGCCAGGAGCCCCAGCGCGAGCGCCGTACCGGCGCACAGACCCACGACCACCCGGGCACCACGGCCAGGCAGCGTCGGCGCATCGGTGCTCCCGGGCGGACGGAAGTACATGCTCACGATGAGCCGCAGGTAGTAGTAGGCGCCGACGACCGAGTTGAGCAGGGCGGCGATGACCAGCACCCGCATCATCACGTTGTCGTTCTCGAGCGCGGCGCGGAACAGGCCGACCTTGCCGAAGAACCCGACCGTGGGCGGCATGCCCATCAGCGAGAGCAGGCAGATCGTGAGCCCGAGGGCCATCGCCGGGTGGCGCTGCGCGAGGCCCGACCACTCGTGCGCAGTGGTGCCCTCGGTCTTGTTCGCGCCGTACCAGCTGACGCAGGCGAAGGCACCGAGCGTCGCGACCGCGTAGGTCAACACATAGAAGAGCACGGCGGCGACCGAGAAGTCGCCCGTGAGCCGCGACCACTCGATCTGATCGGCCGGCCGCAGCGAGCCGATCGCGAACGCGTGGCCGTAGAAGTTCGCCGCCGCGACGACGCCGACCAGGATGTAGCCGACGTGGGCGATCGAGCTGTACGCGAGCAGGCGCTTGACGTTGGTCTGCCGCACCGCCGCGAAGTTGCCGACGGTCATCGTCAGCAGGGCGATGACCGCCACCACCGACGTCCAGCCGTACGGCGCCGTGGCGAGCCGCTGGGTCGCGAACGAACCGACGAACACCTTCAGCAGCGCAGCGAACCCGCCGATCTTCACGCCCGCGGCCATGAACGCGGTCGTGGGGGTCGGGGCGCCGTCGTACGCGTCGGGCGTCCACATGTGGAACGGCACCGCGCTGACCTTGAAGAGCATCGCGGCGAGCAGCAGGAACATGCCGGGGATGAACAGCGCGGCCGGGGCCATGCCGATCACCGACTTGTCGACCGCCGCGCGGACGGCCTCTGCGGGCGGCAGCGCCTCGCCGGCGATGCGCGCGGCATCCGACTGCATCACCAGCTCGACGTACGGCTGGGCCGATCCCCACTGCGTGAACACCTGGGCGATCGCCGAGGCGAGCTGATCCAGGTTCGTGGTCCCGGTCGCGCCGTACAGCAGCGCGATGCCCATGAGCAGGATCCCCGAGGAGAACGCGCCCATGATGAAGTACTTGAGCGCGGCCTCGGACGACGCCCGCGAGTTCCACCGCGCGCCGACCAGCACGTAGATCGCGATGCTCATCGTCTCGATGCCGAGGAAGATGGCGACGAGATCCGTGGCGTGGTTCAGGATCATCATCCCGAAGCCGCCGATGAGCACCAGCGTCTCCTGCTCGCCGTACTCGAAGCGATGCGAGCGGGCGTAGTCCCCGGCGAAGCCGATGACGCCGGCACAGATCGCGATGACGCCGAGGTCCAGCAGCACCGAGAAGTGATCGACCGACAGGAAGCCGGAAAACACCGAGACGCCGGCGTCGTACTCGAGCGTGCCGAACTGCATCGCCGCGAGCGCGCCGGCGATGCCGAGCCCGACGAGGGCCACGCGGCGCTGGAAGCCGCGGAAGCCGGGGCCCGCGAAGGCGTCGGCGACGAGCAGCAACAGCGACCACACGGCGACGACGAGCATCGGACCGAGGTGGGAGAGGTCGGCCAGCGCGGTGGCGCCAGCGGTGACGGGGGCGGCCGCCGCAGCGACCTCGGGTGCAAGCGCGATCATGGGGTTCCTCCCGCCTTTGCGTCCGCCGCGGGTCGCGGTTGCGCCTTCGCGTCGGCCGGCGCGACACCGGGACGGGTCGGCCCCGCCTTCATCTCGACGCGATCGGTCGGGCGCTTCGCGTCCGGGCGCTTGGCGTCCGGCGCGGGCGCGGGCGCGGCCTTGCCGTCCGCCTTTGCATCGACCTTCGCGTCCGCCTTGGCCTCGGGCTTGGGCGCCGCCGCGGCCTTGGCCTCGGCCTCGCGCTTGGCCGCCGCGGCCTTCGCGGCGCTCGCCGGGCGCTCGTCACCGTAGACCTCGACCACGCGGCCCAGCGGATCCGCGCAGCGATCGACGACCGTCGAGATCATCACCGGCCCCGTCCCGTTCGCGTTGGCGATCGAGGCGCAGCGCTTGAGGTTGAACTCGGCGACCGCCGCCTGCGACGTGGCGTCGATGCGCTCGGTGAACGGCTTGGGGTACAGCCCCATCCCGACGATGAGCAGCACGAACGGCACGAACACGAGGAACTCGCGCAGGTTGAGATCCTGCAGCTCGGCGTTCTTCGGGTTCGACAGCGGGCCGAACATCAGGCGCTGGTAGAGGTGCAGCAGGTAGACGACGCCGAGGATGACGCCGGTCGCCGCGACCGCCATCAGCACGGGCACCGCGAACAGCGTGGTGCCGCCGTGGGTGAACGTGCCGACCATGATGAGGAACTCGCCGACGAACCCGACGAGCCCGGGAACACCCGCGGAGCCGAGCAGCGCGATGAGGAACATCGCCGCGAAGATCGGCATCACCTTGGCGACGCCGCCGAACTCCGAGAGCAGGCGGGTGTGCCGGCGCTCGTACAGGACGCCGATGCCCATGAACAGCGCGCCGGTGGTGAGGCCGTGTGCGAGGCTCTGGAAGGTGGCGCCGGTCAGGCCCTGCGTGCTCCAGCTCGCGATGCCCAGGACGATGAAGCCCATGTGGCTGACCGACGAGTAGGCGACCAGGCGCTTGGCGTCGCTCTGCACCCACGCGACCAGGGCGCCGTAGACGATGCCGATGACCGCGAGGATCGCGAGGACCTGCGCGCCCTCCCCCGCCGCGAGCGGGAACAGCGGGAACGCGAAGCGGATGAGCCCGTACGTGCCGAGCTTCAGCATCACGCCGGCCAGGATCACCGAGCCGGGCGTCGGCGCCTGGGTGTGCGCGTCGGGCAACCAGGTGTGCACCGGGAACAGCGGCACCTTGATCGCGAAGCTCAGCACGAAGGCCCAGAAGCACCAGAACTGCGCCTCGGGCGTGAGCACGACCTGCGAGAGGTCGGCGATGTCGAAGCTCCAAACACCCTTGCTCGCGGTGTGGTGCTCGACGGCCAGGTAGATGATCGCGGCGAGCATCAGCGCCGACCCGACCATCGTGTACAGGAAGAACTTGATCGCCGCGGCGACCCGCTGCTCGCTGCCCCAGATGCCGATGATCAGCGCCATCGGGATGAGCATCAGCTCCCAGAAGGTGAAGAAGAGCACCAGGTCGAGCGCGACCAGCGTGCCGATCATGCCGGCCTCGAGGACGAGCATCGCGACGATGAACTCGCCGCCGCGCTTCTCGATCGAGCGCCACGCCCCCCAGATGCACAGGGGTGTGAGCAGGGTCGTGAGCAGGACGATCCACAGGCTGAAGCCGTCGACGCCCACGTGGTAGTGGATCCCGAACGACTCGATCCACGGCACGTTGGTCTCGAACTGCATGCCCGCCTTGCCGACCTCGAAGCCGGTGCCCAGCGGGATGGAGACCAGGAACTCGAGGCCCGCGAAGGCGAGGCCGACGCCCTGCGCGAGCCGGGTCTCGGCCTGCGGGAGAGTGGCGACGACGATGGCGCCCAGGATCGGCAGGGCGATGAGAAGCGTGACGATGTCGGTCACGGTGCACCTCCGGCCGGGCGCGCAGCGCCTGCCTTGGCATCCGCCTTGGGTTCGGGCGCCTTGCCGTCGGGCGGCGGCGGACGTTTCTGCGGTGGCGCGGGGGCCTTGCCGTCGACGCGGTTGGGCAGCGGATCCCGCGGCGGCACCGTCGGCGGCGCGACCACGGCACCGGCGGCACCGGGCGCGGCCGGGGCCGGTCGCTGGACCTGCGCGGGCCCGGCCTCGAAGGAGAACCAGGGCGTGTCGCTGAACAACGTCGGGCCCTCGATGCGGATCGGCTGCGCGCCCAGGGTCGGGCGCAGGCCGCCGAGGTCGACCGGGTGCACCGGGGACCCGCCGAACTGCGACACGGTGGGGTTGGCGTAGACCGACGCGAGCACGAGGCCCACGCCGAGCATGAGCACCGCGAGGTAGCGGCGGACGTTGCCGTTGTGCCAGACGCGGACGCGGTTGCCGAGCACGCCGACGGTGCCCGAGACCCCGCCGACGCCGAGACCGTCGATGAGCAGCTGATCACCGACCTGGTAGCAGACGCCACCGGTGACGCGCAGCGGTCGGACGACGGAGGCGTCGTAGATCTCGTCGACCCAGTACTTGTTGAGGCTCGCGCGGTAGAAGCCGCCGAGCTTGTCGGCCCAGGACTTGGCCTCGGCCGACGGCCCCTTGAGGTAGAGCTTGCGGGCGAACAGGATGCCGACGATGGCGATGCCCACCGACAGCCCCATCATGCCGAGCTCGACGCCGGCCAGGACGTGGCCGTGCTCGTCGGCGAAGCCCTCGCGGACGCCGACGTAGTACTCGCCGCTGAAGGTCGACGACAGCGCGGTGATGGGCTCGAGCCAGCTGTCGAGCACGTGCGGGAGGTGGCCCGGCAGCACGTGCGGCACGCCGAGGAAGCCGCCGAACGTCGCGAGAATCGCCAGGACGATCAGCGGGAACGACATGATCCACTGCTCGTGGACGTGGTGCTCCCAGGTGTGGTGATCGCCGCGGAACTCGCCCTCGAAGGTGAGGTAGTAGAGCCGGAACATGTAGAACGCGGTGCAGATCGCCGCGGTGAGGCCCAGGCCGTACGCCACGTAGTTGAGCGCGGGCGACCACGCCGACGCGTTGGTGTACGCGTGCAGCAGGATCTCGTCCTTCGAGAAGAAGCCGGCGAAGATCGGGATGCCGGCGATCGCCAGGCACGAGATGAGGAAGGTGCCCGCGGTCCACGGCATCTTCTCGCGCAGGCCACCCATCGTGCGGATGTCCTGGTTGTGGTGGCAGGCCTCGATGACCGAGCCCGAGCCGAGGAACAGACACGCCTTGAAGAAGGCGTGCGTCACCAGGTGGAAGATCGCGGCGACCCACGCACCCATGCCCGCGGCGAGGAACATGTAGCCGAGCTGCGAGACCGTCGAGTACGCGAGGACCTTCTTGATGTCGGTCTGCGTGAGGCCGATGGTCGCGGCGAACAGCGCCGTGATGGCGCCGACCAGGGCGACGGTCGCCATGGTGTCGGGCGCCAGGGCGAACATCGGGTTCAGCCGGACGATGAGGTAGACGCCGGCCGTGACCATCGTCGCGGCGTGGATGAGCGCCGACACCGGGGTCGGGCCGGCCATCGCGTCGGGCAGCCACGTGTACAGCGGGAGCTGGGCGCTCTTGCCGGTGCAGCCGAGGAACAGCAGCATCGTCGCCGCCGTCGCGATGCTGACGCCGAACAGCGTCTGGGTGACGAGCGGCGACTCGGGGCCCGCGACGCAGGCGGCCCGGATCGCGTCGTAGTCGAGGCTGTGCGTGACCGCGTAGATCAGCAGCATCGCCAGGATGACGCCGAAGTCACCGATGCGGTTGACGATGAAGGCCTTGCGGCCGGCCGTCGCCTTCTCGCTCTCGTCGTAGTAGTAGCCGATGAGCAGGTACGAGCAGAGCCCCACGCCCTCCCAACCGACGAAGGTCATCACCAGCGACTTGCCCATCACCAGGATGAGCATCGCGGCCATGAACAGGTTGAGGTACGCGAAGTAGCGCCAGTACGACGGGTCCTTGGCCATGTACCCGACACTGAAGATGTGGATCAGCAGGCCGACGCCCGTGACCACCATGCACATCACCGCCGAGAGGTGATCGATCATCAGGTCGAAGCCGACGACGAGCTCGCCCGAGATGATCCACGGGTAGATGCGGTGGACGACGCGATCGTAGCCGCCGTCGACCAGGGCCTCGAACACGATCGAGAACGTGTAGAAGCACGAGAACGCGACGGCACCGATGGCGACGAGGTGCACGACCTCGCGACCGAGGCGGTCGTTGGAGCGCATGATCCAGCGCCCGAAGACGAGGTTGAACAGCGCCCCCAGGAGTGGGAACAGCGGGATCCAACCGAGGGTGAGATTGGCTTCGTTCATGGACAGGCCCCAAGCGGGAGGCGGAGGACGGAGATCGAGGAGAGGTGGAGCGTGGGCGACGGCGGGCCCGCCGGTCGCGGAGCTAGTCGCGGAGGAGGGACAAGTCGTCGATGTCCGTGCCGGTCCGCGCGCGGAAGATGCTGACCACGATGGCGAGGCCGACCGCAGCCTCGGCGGCGGCCACGGCGATCGTGAACATGGCGAGGACCTGGCCGTCGGTGTTGCCCCACATGCGGGAGAACGCGACCAGCACCAGGTTCGCCGCGTTGAGCATGAGCTCGACGCCCATCAGGACGATCAGCACGTTGCGGCGCAGCAGCACGCCCGCGGCCCCGATGAGGAACAGCGCGAAGGCGAGGTAGAGGAAGTGCGTGATGGGCAGCATGATCAGGTGCCTCCGTCGTGGCCGGTCGCCGAGGGCGCGCCGAAGTCGGTGATCGGCGTCGGACCGCCGGGCGCGATCTCACCGGCCTGATCGCCGTCACCGAGGCCCGCGGCGTGCCGCGCCTCGATCGACATGCCGCTCTGGGCGGCTTCCTTGACCCGCTCGCGGTGGCTGCGGGCGACGACCACCGCGCCGATCACCGCGGCGAGCAGCAGCAGCGAGATCGACTCGAAGCCGAACAGGTACTTCGTGAACAGCAGGTGGCCGACGTCCTCGGCGGAGCCGAAGTCGGGGCGGCTCGTGATGTCGACGCCCGGCTTGAGGTACTGCCGCGCGAGCGTCCCGACGAGGACCCACGCCAGGAAGCCGCCGGACGCCACGAGCGAGCCGTAGTAGCCGAACTTGGCGATGCGGCTCGGTCGGCGGTGCTCCTCGCGGCCCTTCTCGTCGACGTCGAGGACCATGATCACGAAGACGAACAGCACCATCATGGCGCCGGCGTAGACGAGGATCTGGATCGCGGCGAGGAACGTCGCCGAGAGCATCAGGTAGCAGACGGCGACCGCGAAGAAGGTCGACACCAGCCACACGGCGGCGACCACCGGGTTGCGGCGGGTGACCGTGGCCAGGGCGCTCACGACCGCGAGCGCTGCGAACGCATAGAACACCAGTTGTTGCCCGGTCACGCGGCCCCCTTGGGCCGATGTGCGTTGCGCACCTTGGCCTCGAACTCGTCGCGGTACTTGGTGAGGAACGCCAGCGTCGGCCAGGCGGCCGCGTCGCCGAGCGCACAGATGGTGTTGCCGGCGATGCCGTCGGCGATCGAGGCCAGCAGGTCGACGTCGCCGGCGCGGCCGTGGTCGAAGGCGATGCGGTGCGCGACCTGGGCGAGCCAGCCGGTGCCCTCGCGGCACGGCGTGCACTGACCGCAGCTCTCCTCGGCGAAGAAGTGGACGATGCGCCACGCCGCCTGGGTGATGTCGGTGGTGTCGTCCATGACGACGACGCCGCCGGAGCCCGCCATCGTCCGCAGGGTCCGGTTGCCGCCGAGGTCGAACTTCTGCCCGGGGCGGACCTCGACCTCGCGGATGCGCTCGTCCTTCTGCAGCGCGTCGAACTCGAACGGCACGTCGAGCTCGTCGGGGGCGAGCACCGGCATCGACACGCCACCGGGGATCACGCCCTTGACCTTGCGACCGCCCTTGATGCCGCCGCAGACCTCGTCGATGAGCTGGCGACCGGTGACGGTCAGCGGCAGCTCGTAGACGCCGGGCTTGTTGACGTGGCCGCACACCGAGACCAGGCGCAGGCCGCCGGAGCGCCCGGTGCCGAGGTCGGCGAACGCCTTGCCCCCGTGCTCGAGGATCCACGGCAGGTTCGCGATCGTCTCGACGTTGTTGACGATCGTCGGCTTGCCCCACAGGCCCTTCACCGCCGGGAACGGCGGCTTGAGCCGCGGCCAGCCGCGTCCGCCCTCGAGGCTCGACAAGAGCGCCGTCTCCTCGCCGCAGATGTACGCCCCGAGGCCGCGGTACACCGTGATGTCGAGCGACGTGCCGGAGCCGAAGATGCGCTCGCCGAGGTAGCCCTTGGCGTAGGCCTCGTCGATCGCGGCCTGCAGCACCTGGTACTCGCGGGCCATCTCGCCGCGGATGTAGATGTACGCGTTGCGGACCTTCAGCGCGACCGAGGCGATGATCATCCCCTCGACCAACATGTGCGGGTTCCAGAAAAGGATGTGGCGATCCTTGAACGTCCCCGGCTCGCTCTCGTCGGCGTTGACGACGAGGTAGACGGTGTCGGCGTCCTTGGGGACGAAGCTCCACTTCATCGCCGTGGGGAAGCCGGCGCCGCCGCGGCCGCGCAGGTTGCTCGCCTGCACCTCGGCCGCGATGCTCTCGGGCGCCATGCCGCAGGCCTTGCGAGCGTTGCGGTAGCCACCCTTGCGCTCGTAGTACTCGAGGCCCTTGGCCTCGGGGACGCCGAAGTGCTCGCTGATGATTTTGACGTCGAACAGGCCCATCGTTGCGCTCCGCCTATCAGTTGCCGAGCTCGGTCGGCACGCGCCCCTCGGCGAGTGCGTCGAGGATCGCGTCGATCCGCTTGGCGTCGAGGTTCTCGAAGTAGAGCGGGATCTCGGGCTTCTCGCGCTCGGCGATCTGGGCCACGGGACCGTAGCCGCAGGCCGCGAGGCACTCGACCTCGGTCAGCGTCACGTTGCCGTCCGCCGACGTCCCCTTGTTCTCCACGCCCAGCCGCTTCTTGCACCGCTCGAACACGTCGTACGCCCCCATCAGCTGGCAGCCGATGTTGGTGCAGACCTGCAGGTGGTACCGGCCCGGGCGGGCCTTGTTGATCATGAAGTAGAAGGTGGCGACACCCGTGACGTGGGCGGCCGTGAGGCCGAGCCGCGCGGCCACGAGGTCGACGACGGCGGCGTCGACGTATCCGAACTGCTCCTGGGCGAGATAGAGCACGGGCAGACACAGGGCCTGTCCCGCACGCCCCTCGGGGAAGCGCGGCCACAGCTGCTGGATCCGCGCCTCTATTTGAGGAGAGAGTTCCTGAGGGGAAAGTTCTTTGCCAGGCACGGCTTTTCGCGCCCGGAAGCTAGGATGGCGCTGCATTTTCGTCAATGGCTCCGAGCCGGCCATCGCCACCGGACCCCAAACCCGGGACAGCGCCCCGGCCAAGGGACCCTTGGGCCGCCGGCGAGGCGCGGGGCCGCCCTCGCGCGGGCGTCCTCACGCGCCGGGGAGCGCCAGTTCCATGCACACGGCGTTGGGCTGGGACGCGGCCGCGCTGAAGTTCGGCGACTCGCGGATCGCCGCGTCGACCGTCGCGGGCTCGATCGGGGAGAACCCGAGCTTGGCCCCGAAGAAGTCGGCCGCGGTGTTGGTCAGCAGGTAGATCCGCCGCAGGCCGAGGCTCCGCGCCCGTCGCAGGACCCCATCCCCGAGGACCCAGCCGAGGCCGGTGCCGCGGCGCTCGGGGTGCACGGCGAGGCCGAACAGGAACCCGTTGTCGCCGGCCACCTGCAGGCTCACGCAGCCGATGATGCCCTCGGGCACGCGCATCACGAGGGTCTCGACGTCACCGCTGGGGACGATCGCGGGGAGATCGTAGCGGGCCAGGAGGGCGTCGATCGCGGGGACGTCCTCGGGCGCGGTGAACGTCACCGGATCGCCGAAGCCGAACAGGAGCTTGTCTGCGAGGCCACCGAAGGCGCCAGACGTGAGCATCAGCACCGTGTCGCCGGGGACCGCGGCGTCGAGCACCGCGGCGGCGAGGCCGTCGATCTCCTCGAATGCGCGGGCCTTCACGCCGCGCGCCGCGATGCCGCGGGCCAGCGCCGCGGTGTCGAGGCGATCGGCCTCGGGGATCTTCTCGGGCTGGAACACCGGGCCGACGTAGACCGCGGTCGCCGCGTCGAAGCTCGCCGCGAACGCGTCGCCGAAGGCGCGGCGCCGCGACGAGGCGCTGCGCGGCTCGAAGCACACATGCAGGGCGTGCTCGGGGAACTCCTTGCGGATCGCGGTGACCGTCAGCTGCACCGCCGTCGGGTGGTGCGCGAAGTCCGAGAGCACGCGGACGCCCTGGGCGGTGCCGACGAGCTCCTGGCGCCGCTTCACGCCGCGGAACGTCCGCACGCCGCGGCGGATCGCCTCGAGGTCGTGCCCCTCGGCGCGCGCCATCGCGATGGCCGCGAGCACGTTGCCGAGGTTGTAGCGGCCGACGAGCTGCGTGGTGAACTCGCCGAGGCTGGCGCCGCGCTCGAACACCTCGAACGCGGGACGCCGGCCGGGGACCCGCGGGCACTGCAGCGCGCAGACATCGGCGCCCTCGGGCCCGCGGGCGTGCTCGGGCATCACCCGATACGTCGTGATGCGGCAGCGGGCGGTCGCCGCGATACCCAGGGCCTCGGAGTCCTCGGCGTTGACGATCAGCTCGCCGCCCTCGGGGATCGTCGCCACGAAGGCGCGGAACGCCGCGCGGACCTCGTCGAGGTCCTTGAAGATGTCGGCGTGGTCGTACTCGACGCTGGTGAGGATGGCGCGGGTCGGCCGGTAGTGGAGGAACTTGCTGCCCTTGTCGAAGAACGCCGTGTCGTACTCGTCGCCCTCGAGCACGATCGCGGGGCCGAGGCCGAGGTGCGCGCCGATGCCGAAGTTCAGCGGGACGCCACCGATGAGGAACGACGGGTCGGCGCCGGCGCAGTGCAGCAACCACGAGACCAGGCTCGTCGTGGTGGTCTTGCCGTGGGTGCCCGCGACGACGAGGCTGGTGCGCCCCGGCAGCAGCAGCTTCGCGAGCATGCTCGGGAAGCTCTCGAGGCGGAGGCCCAGCCGGTTGGCCTCGACGACCTCGGGGTGGTCCTTGCTGCAGACGTTGCCGACGACCACGCAGTCGGGCGCCCACTGCAGGTTCGCCGGGCCGTAGCCGAGCATCACCGGGATCTCGGCGCGGGCGAGCTGCTCGGACATCGGCGGGTAGACGGCGGTGTCGGAACCGCGCACCTCGTGGCCCGCCTCCCTGAGCAGGCGCGCGAGGGCCCCCATGCCTGTGCCGGCGATCGCGATGAAGTGGACCTTCAAGGCGGCGGGAGATATGGCCCAACGGGGTGTCCGCGGTCAACCGCCGTGGCCGCGGCATGCTGGATTGCCGGGTCGACACGGCCCATCCGCGCGGCCGCTTGTGTCCGAGGTGACACTTGCCGCGCGCCGTGATCGCGCTGCGAACGCCGTTTCGCGCCCGATCTCCGCTGGTGGTCGGGCGGCCGGTCGTGTTACGGCATCGGTGGGCATGCAGGGGACCGCATCGATGGACGATCGTCGGGGACATCCGCGGACCGCGGTGTCGTTTCCAGCTCGCGTCTTCCATGACGAGCGATTGTTGCTCTCCGGTCGCACGCTCGACGTGAGCCTCGGCGGGGCGCTGCTCCACGGCCGGGCCCGCCTCGACGTGGGGCAGACCGTGCGCGTCGAGGTCCCCCGGGGGGGCACGCGCAACCCGCTCGTGCTGCGGGCCGAGGTCGTCCGCCTCGAGGAGCCGAACCCGCAGCTGCGCCGCCACGGCCTCGCGCTGCGGTGGATCGAGCCCGACGTGGCCGTCGTCGCGGCGCTCGCGTCCCTGCTGCGCGATCGGATCGAGTAGCCGGTCAGGCGTCGCCGACCGCGGCCCCACGGTGGGTCGCCCGCATCCGCATGCGCGCGTGGGCCCACACCGACGCGAGCGCGGCGGGGGTGATCCCGGGGATCCGCGCCGCCTGCCCCGTGCTCGACGGCCGCACGGCCGCGAGTCGGGCCGCGCACTCGTGCGAGAGCCCGCCGATGCCGCGGTAGTCGAGGTCCGCGGGCAGCGGGAGGTCGGCGTGCTCGCCGTGCAGTCGCGCGATCTCCAGCCGCATGCGCGCCTCGTAGCCCGAGTATAGGAGGATCGCCTCGGCCCGCGCCGCGAGCTCCGGCGTCGTGGGCAGCGCGGCGGGTCGCCCCGAGGCGATCGCAACCGCCGCATCGTGGCGCGCGTGGGCGCGATCGCGTCTCCGCGCCTCGACCAGCCCGGCCGCGCACGCGAGGTCGGCCAGGCGCACGTCCGCGTTGTCCTCGCGCAGCACGATGCGGTACTCGGCGCGCGACGTGAACATGCGATACGGCTCGTCGGATCCCTGCGTCACGAGATCGTCGACGAGCACACCGACGTAGCCCTGCTCGCGACCGACGACGAGCGGGCCGCGGCCGAGCAGCTCGAGCGCCGCGTTGGCGCCGGCGACGAGCCCCTGCGCGCCGGCCTCTTCGTAGCCCGAGGTCCCGTTCACCTGGCCGGCGAAGTAGAGCCCGCGCAGATCCTTGCTGGCGAGCCGGTGATCCAGGGTGCGGGCGTCGATGGCGTCGTACTCGACGGCATAGCCGTCGCGCAGGACCACGGCGCGCTCGAGGCCCGGGATCGTCGCGACCATCGCCCGCTGCACGTCGCTCGGCAGACTGGTGGAGATGCCGTTGGGATAGACGCTGTGCGTGTCGAGGCCCTCGGGCTCGAGGAACACCTGGTGGCGCTCGCGATCCGCGAAGCGCACGATCTTGTCCTCGATCGACGGGCAGTAGCGCGGCCCACGGCCGGTGATCTTGCCGCTGTACATCGGCGAGCGGTCGAGGTTCGCGCGGATGCAGTCGTGCGTCGCGGGGTTGGTCCACGTCAGGTGACACGACACCTGCGGCAGCAACGGCGGCGGTGGCTCGGGATCGTCCGCCCAGCAGAAGCGCGGCGGCGGGTCCTCGCTCGGCTGCGGCTCGAGCCCCGCGTAGTCGATGGTGCGGCCGTCGAGGCGCGGTGGCGTCCCCGTCTTGAGCCGGCGCAGCGTGAAGCCCAGCGCGGCGAGCTGCGCCGAGAGCCCGACCGCCGGCGCCTCGCCCACGCGGCCGCCCGGCGTCGTCGTGGCGCCGGTGTGCAGGACGCCGCCGAGGAACGTGCCGGTGGTGACGACGACCGCGTCGGCGTCGATCCGGGTGCCGTCGGCGAGCACGACCCCCACGACGCGGCAGCCCGCGATCGCGAGGGCCACGACCAGCCCCTGCGTGACCTCGATCCCACGCGCGCCGAGGAGCGCCGCGCGGGCGTGATCGCCATAGCGGCGCTTGTCGACCTGCACGCGCGTCGCCCGGACCGCGGGCCCCTTGCTGCGGTTGAGGATGCGCGCATGGATCCCGCACGCGTCCGCGGCCCGGCCCATGAAGCCGCCGAGCGCGTCGATCTCCTTCACGAGGTGGCCCTTGGCGACGCCGCCGACGCTGGGATTGCACGGGGTCTGGCCGATCGTCGCCGTGCTGCCGGAGACCACGCGCACCGCGGCACCGACCCTCGCGGCGGCGAAGGCCGCCTCGAGTCCGGCATGGCCGGCGCCGACGACGAGCACGGTGGGCATGGCGGGGGCGACAGCCTAGCAGAGCCGGGCGGCGTGCGAGGCGGCGACGCCTGATAGCCTCTGTCGCCATGGCCGGATTCGTCTCGCTCGTCGGTGCAGGACCGTGGGACCCGCAGCTGCTCACGCTCGCGGGTCAGGATCGGCTCGCCCGCGCCCAGTGCGTCATCGCGGACTACCTGGTGAACCCTGCCCTGCTGCTGCACTGCCTGCCCGACTGCGAGATCCACCAGCGCAGCACCGGCCCGAGCGGGCGCATGGATCTCGAGCAGGCGGCGACCAACGCGTTGATGCTCGAGCGGGCGCAGGCGGGCCTGCGGGTCGTACGGCTGAAGGGCGGCGACCCGTGCATGTTCGGCCGCGGCGGCGAGGAGGCCCAGGTGTTGGTCGCGGCGGGCATCGAGTTCGAGTTCGTGCCCGGCGTCTCGGCCCCGATCGCCGCGCCGCAGTACGCGGGCATCGCGGTGACGCACCGCGATCACACGCCAGCGGTGACGTTCGTGTCGGGCTGGGAGGCGTACGACAAGGCGGGCCTCGGCGTGCAGTGGGAGCACCTCGCGCGATCGGCCGGCACGATCGTGTTGCTCATGGGCGTCCGCAACGCCCGCGAGAACGCGGCGCGACTGGTCGCTGCCGGCCGCGACGCCGCGACGCCCACCGCCGCGATCCGCTGGGGCACGCGCGGGATCCAGCGGACCGTGGTCGCGACGCTCGGCACGATCGCCGACGCGATCGAGCGCGAGGGCCTGCGCGCGCCCGCGGTGCTGGTGGTCGGCGAGGTCGTGGGGCTGCGCGGCGAGCTGGCGTGGTTCGAGAAGAAGCCGCTGTTCGGCCGGCGGGTCGTCGTGACGCGACCGGTGGAGTCGGCGAGCGGTTGGGCCACGACGCTCTCGCAGGCCGGGGCCGACGTCGCGGTCGTGCCGTGCCTCGCCATCGCGCCGCCCGACGACCCCGCGGCGTTCGATCGTCACGTGCGGTCGGTCGAGGCGTTCAACGGGGTGATCGTGTCGAGCCCCGCGGCGGCCACCGCGTTCTGCGACGCCCTCGGCCGCGTCGAGCTGGACGCGCGCGCCTTGGCGGGGCGACAGATCGCGGCGATCGGCAGCGGCACGGCCGAGGTCCTGCGACGCCGCGGCCTACGGCCGGACCTCGTGCCGCACCGCGCGAGCTCGGAGGGCCTGGTCGAGGCGATGCGTGAGCGCGACTGGCTGGATCGGGCGTGGCTGCACGTCCGCGCCGACGGCGGTCGCGACGTGCTGCAGGCCGCGATTGCCGAGGCCGGCGGGCGCTACGTCGTCGCGGCCAGCCACCGCACCGTGCGCCCGCCCGTGCACCGCGTGGTGATCGACGGGCTGCGACCGACGGCCGACGGCGGCGAGGGCTTCGACGTCGTCTGTGTCGCGAGCACGAAGACCGGGCGCCACCTGCTCGAGACCCTCGCCGAGGCGTGGGGCGAGGACGTCGCGCGGCAGCGGCTTGCGGCCGCCAAGCTGGTGGTCATCGGTGAGGTCACCGCGGCGGGGCTGCGCGAGCTCGGCCTGCGCGTCGATGCGATCGCGGCCGAGCCCAGCGACGCGGCGATGCTCGCCGCGGTGATCGAGGCGCTGGGGTGACCCCCGAGCTCAGAGCAGCTTCTTGAGGTCAGCCAGGCCGTTCGGCGTGAGCTTGTAGTCCTTCAGGTTCTCGTGGCAGCTGTTGCACTTGATCTCCTTGCCCGCCGCCTTCGCCTTGTCGGTCAGCGCCTTCATCATCTTCTTGGCCTCGTCGAGGCCGCCCTTGTCGCAGGCGGCCTTCACCTGGGCGACCTCGTAGGTGGTCTTGAGGCAGGGCTTGGGGCCATCGGCGCTCGCGGACGAGACCACGAGGCCAGCGGCGAAGACGGAGGAGAGGACGAGGGCGAGGCGGAGGCGAGAGATCATGGTGATGGACTCCTTCAGATCGGGAGACGACGGAGCATCGTAGCCGACGATGGGGGTTCGCCGAAACGAGGATTGCGTTACGCAGGATCACCAGAATTGCGAAACGCCCCGCGTTCGAAGGCCGAACGGGGGCGTCTCTGGGTGTCCCGACCTAGGTCAGGTGCGCGCTCTTCACGGGGCGACCAGGAGCAAGTCGGCGACCGTCCACGGCAGCGGGTGCGCGCTCGTGTCGACGACGCGGTAGCGGAGGTCATCCGCATTGCCAGCGCCGACCGAGGCGCCGTTGCCCGCGACGACGAGCCACTGCCGCTCGCCACCGACGACCGTGACGTCCGCGGCGCCGAG
>LNFB01000209.1 GCA_001464385.1 Deltaproteobacteria bacterium Ga0077550
CGCAGGATCCGTCGCGGGATCGGTGGTCGCCGGATCCGACGTCGCAGGATCCGACGTCGCAGGATCCGTCGTGCCTGGCTGCGTCGTGGAGCCCGGCATCACGCAGACCCCGGCGCTGCACTCGAGCCCCGCGAGGCAGGCGCCGTCATTGCACGTGCATCCGTCGCTGCCCGGGGCGCAGTCCTCGGGGATGCACAGCTCCACGGTGGCGTTGCACTCCAGACCGGCATCGCAGGTCGCGTTGCCGTAGCACGGACAACCGCTGCTCCCTTGCGAGCACCCACCGCCGGTCCCGCTGCCGCTGCTGTCCTGCGACCCATCGGTACCGCTGCCCGCCGGCGACGTCGGGTCGAAGCAGCCGAGGAACGCCATCGCGAGGAGGCCGAGAAAGGGTGCGCGCATGGGGCGGCCAGGGTAGCACGCCGCGCCCTCGGCCCGGTGTCGAGCGGCGCCGCCAGGGCAAGGCGCGGCGGTCGCTACCCCGACTCGGGGAACCGCGCCGCGAGCTCCTCCATCAGCGCCGCACGTGCCGCGGCCAGCCTCGGCTCGCGCACCGCCTGCACCACGCGCTCGCGCACCGCGGGATCGTCGAGGTCGCCGCGGCGGGCCGGCACCACCTCGTGCACGCGCCCGACGAACAGGCGCTCCGCCAGGGTGACCGGCTGCGGCAGTCGATCGCCGACGCGCAGGGCCGGGTCGAACAGCACGACGTGGAAGCCGGGGAACTCGTGGTCGTCGCGGGCCTGCAGCGGCGTCTTCAGCAGCTCGCCGAGTTCCTCGAGCTGCACCGCGCCGAGATCCAGGGCGGCCATCGCACGCTCGGCGTCGACCCACCGCTCGAAGACCACGCCCTCGGCGCTGCGCTGCTCGGGCTCGACGAAGGCGTCGGGGTGCGCGTCGAGCCACGCGCGCAACGCCGCGGTGTCGGCCGCGACCTCGGCATACGGCACCCGCCGCTCGAGCTCGGCGCTGAGGTACACGCCGGCGACCTCCTCGAGCAGGGCGTACTCGACCCGCGGATCGTCGCCGAGCCCCTGGCGGATCGCCTCCTGGGCGAGGACCTCCGCGTCGACGAGGGCGCCGAGCAGCGCGCCGTGGCCGTCGCCGCCCGCGAAGCGGAGCTGGGCGTACGCGCCGAGCTGGGCGCTGACCGCCGCGACGTCCTCGGGGCCGAACACCACGTCGCCGACGCGCGCGAGCTTGCCCTCGGGGATGCCTTCGTCCGTCGCACACGCCGCGAGCAGCAGGGCGAGCGGGCCCACGACGCCGGGCCGTCCGCGAGTCGGTCGCATGCCCGAAGGACGCACCATGCCTCGGTCACGATAGCACCGCGATCCCGCCCGTGGCACCGCGGCTTTGCTATGGTCCGCCCCGATGCACGCGCGCTCCCTGCTCCCGCTGCTGCTGCTCGCCGCCTGCCTGCGCTCCGGCGGTGGGACCCATGCGCCCGAGCCCGGCGCAGACACGGCAGCGAAGCGCGCCGCGCCGACGATCGACGGCGCGTGGATGCGCAGCTTCGTCGAGGCCTTCGCGGCCGACGACATGGGCGGACGCTTCACCCTGGATCCCGCGTCGATCGAGCGGGCCGCGGGCGTCGTCGCCGATCAATACGCCGCGATGGGCCTCGCGAAGGTCGGGGACGACTACCGCGTGCCGTTCGAGTTCGCCTACGGCAACACCGTCGAGCGGGCGCACCACGTGTGGGTCGAGGCCAAGGGGCCCGCACGCGCCCTGCCGCCCGAGCAGAGCGCGACGCTGTCGGCGGCGGAGGAGACCACGGTCGTCGCCGACGTGGTGTTCGCGGGGCCGCGCGCGACCGCCAAGCCGCCGGCCACCGTCCGCGATCGCATCGTGCTGGTCCGCGATCCGCTGGCCGCGGGTGCGGCCGCGCCGGCCGACAACGCCGATCTCCGCGCGCTCGCAGAGCGCCTCGCCGCGCAGAAGGCCAAGGCGCTGGTGGTGATGGGCGATCGCGTGCCCGGTGCCGACACGTCGGCGTGGCCCCTGCCCGTCCTGGCCCTGCGCGCCCCGGCCGTCGAGTCGATCGCAGCCGCCGCGGGCACCGACCTCGCCAAGCTGTCGGCCGAGAAGAACACCGCCGCGCTGCCCGGCGTGCGCCTGTCCCTCGCCCCGCGCCGCACGGACAAGCTCGAGCGCGCCGTGAACGTGCTGGCGTGGATCCCCGGCACCGACGCGAAGTCCGAGATCGTGATCCTCGGCGCGCACTACGATCACATCGGGACCACCGAGCGCGGCCTCATGTGCCGCGGCCCCGAGGGCGACACGATCTGCAACGGCGCGGACGACAACGCCAGCGGCACGGGCATGGTGCTCGCGATGGCCAAGGCGATGCACGCCGCGGGCTATCGCCCCAGGCGTACGATCGTGTTCGCGCACTTCGCCGGCGAGGAGCTCGGCCTGCACGGCAGCAAGGCGCTGGCCAACCACCTGCCCGCCGCCGCGCCGTTCGCCGGCGGCAAGATCGTCGCGATGATCAACTTCGACATGGTCGGCCGTCTGGGCAAGGACGGCCTGTGGGTCGGGGCGGTGAGCACGTCGTCGGCGTGGATGCCGTTGCTCGCCGAGATCGGCACCGAGGGCGTGCCCACCGTGTTCGAGCGCAGCGTCACGGCGCGCTCGGATCACGCCGCCTTCTTCGAGCACGACATCCCGGTGCTGTTCTTCTTCACCGGCCTGCACGGCGACTACCACCGCCCCGGGGACGAGTCCGCGGCCGTGAACTTCGACGGCATGACCAAGATCGGGACGATCGCGCTGAAGCTCGCCGCGGCGCTCGGCGACGGCGCGGCGATCCCGTTCACGCAACCCAGTGAAGAGGAGGGCATCGTGACCCGCCTGCCGGGCAGCGACGCGAAGACGATCGAGAAGGCCCCGGCGCCCGCGCCCTGAGCGTCACCCCGCGCGCCGACTCGCGACCCCGCGGGCGCCCGCCGTCCACACCAGATCCTCGATCTCGCGCAGGCGCTCGAGCTCGGGCAACGCGCCCTGGGCCACCGCCTCGATGAGCTCACGGGCGGGCCGCATCTGCGCCCGCGCCCCTGCGTCGAGCTCCACGAGCCGCATCGACCACGCGCCGAACAGCGGCACCGCCGCGAGCTCGCGGCGCAGGATGACGACGTCGCGGTGCCGAGGATCCCGCTCGATCCGGAGGAACAGATCCGACACCACGTCCGGCGGCCCCTCGAGCACCTGCATGAACACGCCGCCGAAGGCCAGCATCACCCCGGTGACACCGACGCGGACGTTGGAGCGCCGCGACGTCGCCACGATCGCGTCGATCTCCGCCGCCGACAGGGCGTACGCGAAGCGGCTGGCGTACTTGATCCGGAGGATCACGCGCCGATCATCGACGCGCGCGCAGGCGAGCTTGAGCGGCACGACGTGCGTTCGCGGGCGGAGTCGAGGGTCCGCGGCGCGCCCGCGCGGAGGGCCGGGTGCGGCCCGTCGACGACCATCACGCGGTCGTTGCCCGACGATCGAACGCCCCCCGCCTCACTTCCCCGCAGGCAGCGCCGCGCACAGCTCCACCAACGCGTCGACTGCCCGGCGCAGCCGCAGCTCCTCGCCGCCGCCCTCGACCCGTACGACGATCCGATCCGGACCCGCCAGGCGCATGCGCCCCTTCGTCGACGTCGCGAGCTTCGCGGCGACCTCGGTCGGGAACGCGGTGTCGCTGCCGAGCCGCACGCTCAGTCGTTCGCCGCGCAGCTCGACCGCGGTCGCGTGCAGCCGGCGTCCGAGCGTGCGCGCGGCCATCACCGACTCGAGGCAGCGGGCCTCGGGTGGCGGCTCGCCGAAGCGGTCGCGGATCTCGTCCATGATCGCCGCGAGCGTGTCGCGGTCGCGGGCGACCGAGAGCCGCCGGTACAGATCGAGGCGCGCCCCGGTGTCCTCGACGTAGGCGTCGGGCAGGTACGCCGGGACGTCGAAGGCGATCTCGGGGTCGCTCTCGCGGAGGATCGGCTGGCCGCGCAGCTCGGCGACGGCCTCGGTGAGGATCCGCGAGTACGCGTCGAAGCCGATGGCCTGGATCTGGCCGCTCTGCCGCGCGCCGAGCAGGTCGCCCGCCCCGCGGATCTCGAGGTCGTGGCTCGCGACCGAGAACCCCGAGCCGAGCTCGGCGTAGCGGGCGATCGCCTCGAGCCTGCGCCGCGCGTCGGGCTGCAGCTTCTCCATCGACTCGACCAAGAGGTAGCAGAAGGCGCGGTTGCGGCTGCGTCCGACCCGACCCCGCAGCTGGTAGAGCTGGCCGAGGCCGAAGTGGTCGGCGTCGGCGATGAACATCGTGTTGGCCCGCGAGATGTCGAGGCCGCTCTCGATGATCGTCGTCGAGACCAGCACGTCGATCTCGTGCTCCACCAGCGCGAGCATGGTCTTCTCGAGCATCTCGGCCGGCATCTGGCCGTGGGCCACGCGGATGCGCGCGCCGGGCACCAGCTTGCGCAGGCGCGTCGCGTGCTCCTCGATGCCGAGGATCCGCGGCACCACGTAGAACACCTGGCCGCCGCGCGCGAGTTCCTTGGCCACGCCGTCGCGCAGCACCGTGTCCGACGGCCGCGACACGAACGTGCGCACGGCGAGCCGGTCGCCCGGCGGCGTCATCACCAGGCTGATCTCGCGGATCCCGAGCAGCGCCATGTGCAGCGTGCGGGGGATCGGCGTCGCGCTCATGGCCAGGACGTCGACCTCGGTCTTGAGCTTCTTGAAGCGCTCCTTCTGGGCCACGCCGAAGCGCTGCTCCTCGTCGATCACGACGAGCCCGAGGTCGCGGAAGCGGACGTCGGTCGACAGCAGCCGGTGCGTGCCGACCAGCACGTCGACCGTGCCGGCCTTCGCCCCGGCGATCGCCGCGGCGCGATCCTTGGCGTCGGTGAAGCGGCTCAGCACGCCGACCTTGAGGCCGAACGGCTCGAAGCGCTCGCGGAAGGTCAGGTAGTGCTGCTGCACCAGCACGGTGGTCGGCGCGAGCACGGCGACCTGCTTGCCGGCCGCCGCGACCCGGAACGCGGCCCGCAGCGCGACCTCCGTCTTGCCGAAGCCGACGTCGCCGCAGATGAGCCGATCCATCGGCTGGCGCTTGCCGAGGTCGCGCTGCACCGCCGCGATCGCCTCCTCTTGATCCGGCGTCTCCTCGAAGGGGAACGTGGCCTCGAACTCGCGGTACGGCTCGCCGACCTCCGGGTGCGCGTGGCCGCCCAGGGCCTCGCGCTGCGCGTAGATCTGCAGCAGCTCCTCGGCGATCTGGCGGACCTCGGCCTGGACCTTGGCGGTCTTGGTCGCGAACGACAGGCCGCCCATCTTGTCGAGCTTGGGCGGCTTGGCCTCGGCCGAGGCCGCACCACCGGCAGGTACAGCCGATCGTTGCCTGCGTACTCGACGACGACGAAGTCGCCGAGCGCACCGCCGAGCTCGAGCTTCGTGAGCCCCGCGTAGCGGCCGACGCCGTGGGTGACGTGGACCACGTAGTCGCCCTGCGCGAGCTGACCGAGACCCGACAGCCCCGTGCGCCGCCGCTTGGGCTTGGCGCGGTGGGCCATCGGCCCGAAGATGTCGGCCTCGGCGACGAGCAGCAGGCGCTCGGCGTCACTGGCGTGGCCCGCGGACAGTTCACCGGCGACCACCACCACGCGCGTCGGACCCTCGGCGGGCGCGACGAGCAACCGCGGCACCTCGTCGACGCCGAGCGGCGGGTCGACGGCCACGCCGTGATCGCGCAGCAACGCGACCATGCGCTCGGCGTGCACGAGGTTCGGCGACGCGACCACGACCGACCACGACGCGTCACGCAGCGCCGCGACGCGCGTGACGAGCGGCGCGAGCAGCTCGCCGTGCTTGCGGCCCCGCGCCGCGGTGAGCTCGGCGGCGAGGCGGTCGTCCCGCGAGGACTCGAACGCGATCACGGCCCGCCGCGCGTCGGCGTCGGGATCGTCGACGCGCTCGATCCAGGCCCAGGCATCGTCCGACCACGCGCCGAACACCTCGGCCGACGCCGCGAGCTGGTCCGGCGCGCACACCAGGCGCTTGTCGGCCAGGGCGCGGGCGTGCTCGCCGAGGATCTCTTCCTCGAGGCGCGCCGCCTCGCCGCGCGACGCCGCGGTGTCGTCGACGACCACCCGCGTGCCCGCGGGCAGGTACGCCCACGCGGGATCCATCCCGTCGTGCAAGAGCGGCGCGATCGCGTCGACGCCGAAGAAATCCTGGCCCGACTCGAGCGCCTCGATCACCTGGCGCGCGCGGCTGCTCGGGGTCGAGGTCGCGTCGGCCAGCGCGAGCACGCGGACGCGCAGGGGCTCGGCCGTGGTGACCACGGTGTCGCGCACCGGGACCACGCGCAGCGCGTCGAGCTCGCGCTCGGTCCGCTGCGAGCTCGGATCGAAGGTCCGCATCCGCTCGATCTCGTCGCCGAACCACTCGATGCGCACCGGCTGGTGGGTGCTCGGGGAGAACACGTCGAGCACGCCGCCGCGCACCGCGAAGCCGCCGGGATCCTCGACCACGTCGACGCGCGCATACCCGGCGCGCACGAGGCCCTGCAGCGCCTCGGCGTGGCCGACGTCCTCGCCGCGGCGCCACGTCATCGCCCGCGCGACGAAGCCCGCGCGCGGCAGGGTGCGCCGCGTCCACGCGCGCACGCTGCCGACGATCACCCGCGGCGGACGATCGCTGACCAACGCGGCGAACACCGCGAAGCGCGTCGCAGCGAGGTGCGCATCGACGGCGAGATCCCCGAGCGGCGACGTGTCGAGCTCGGGCAGGACGACGATCGGCGCGTCGGCGTCCGCCGGCGCGCGCAGGCCGAGGAAAAACGCGACGTCGGTCGCGAGCCGTTGCGCCGCGGCGTCGTCGACCGTGACCACCGCGAGCGGGCCCGACGCCGCCGCCATCGCGATCCATCGGGCCCGCAGCGACGCGTCGGCGCCGATGACCCGCACGGGTGCGCCGCGGACGGCCGCGTCGCGGGTCGGCCCCAGGGCCGCGAAGGGCGAGAATCGCTCCATCTCAGTCGGTCGGCATCCAGTCGGCGGCAGGAGGGTACTTGGGCAGGGCCATCGGCGCGACGCGAAACCACCCCGGGGCGGCGGTCACCGTGGGGGGCCGTCTGCTACGCTTGCCAGGTGTCCGGCCCCAGGTTCGCGCGACTGCACCGCCGCTTCGCGCCGCGCGCCCTGAGGGGCGTGCTGTGCGGACTGGCCCTCCTCGGGGCGTGCGCGACGAAGGGCGGCACGGGCGCGGCACCGCCGGCGACGCCCGAACCCGCCGCGTCTGCACCGACCGACGAGCCGATCGCCGTCGCGCCGACGCCCGCCAACCCCGACGCGATCGACGAGGCCACCGCCCGCGAGGAGGCCGGCAGAATTCTGCAGGCCGTCGCCCGCGCGCGGAACCTCGAGGTGCGGGGCGAGGTCACGGTCGAGGTGATCGACAAGCCGGGAATCCGCGCCTTCGCCAAGGCGTCGATGTACGAGCACACGACGAAGGCCCAGATGCAGCTGCTCGGCCGCATCGAGGGCGCGTTGGGCGTGATCCCGCCGGGGCTCGATCCCGAGGCCGTGATCCTCGATCTGCTCGAGCAGGGCGTGCTCGGGCTCTACGACCCCAAGAAGAAGACCCTTTTCATCGGCGACTTCGTTTCGAAGGGCATGCTCAGCATGGTCGTCGGCCACGAGATCGCGCATGGGCTCCAGGACATGTACTTCGACCTCGCCAAGCTGCAGGAGCCGATCCTGCACCGCAGCGACGCCGAGTCGGCCCGACGCTTCCTCATCGAGGGCGAGGCCCAGGCCGCGTACCTGACGTGGGTCAGCGGCGAGGGTGGTGTGGCGAGCATCGACGACGGGGTCCTCGACGCGATGGGCAACCAGGTGCTGCAGCTCGCCGGGCTCGCGTCGCCCTTCCCCGTGCTCGCGCGCTCGCTGCAGATGCCCTACGCCGACGGCACCGCGACCGTGCTTCGGCTCGTGCAGCGTAAGGGATGGGGCGCCATCGACGATCTGTACCGGGCCCTGCCCGAGAGCACCGAGCAGATGCTGCACCTCGACAAGCTGCTCGCGCGCGAGCTCCCGATCCCGATCGCGCTCGACGCGGCGGCGCTCGAGCCCCTGTTCGCGCCCGAGGGTCTGCGCCGGGCGTGGCACGACGATCTGGGCGAGGCCGCGCTGTTGGCCATGCTCGCCGAGGTCGACGATCCGCGGCCGGCCCGGCGCGCGGCCGCGGGCTGGGGCGGCGATCACTTCATCGCGTTCGAGTCGACCGACGCCGCCGGCACCACGACCGCGACGCTCGTCGCCGCGGCCACCACGTGGGACACGGCGCAGGATGCCCGCGAGTTCGCCGAGGCCTTCGGTCGCTATCTCGGGGAACACGGCGCCCGCAGCCACGTGATCGAGCGTAGGGATCGCGACGTCGTGTTCGCGGTCGGCATCCCCCGCGGCCTCGATCGCGAGGCCGTGCGCGGCGCCCTGTGGAAGGCGACGCGCGTCGGCAAGGCCGCGCGCACGGTGAAGTCATGACCCACGCCCCCGCGACCCCGGCGCTCGAGCGCCTCCTCGCCGCCGCGGTACGTCGGGCCCGGCTCGCCGACGCGACCTGGGCGCTGGGCCGCGTCGCGCTGCCGGCCGCGATGGTCCTCGCGGCGATCCTCCTCGTCGCGATCCGCCGGTTCGGCGCGCCGCCCTCGGCGCTGTGGATCTGCGCGGCGCCGCTGCCGGCCGCGCTGCTGTGGGCGGCCCTGCGGCCCCACGCGATCCGCCGCGTCGCGCGGCGCCTCGACGCCCACTTCGGCCTCGACGATCAGCTCGGGGCGGCGCTCGAGTTCGCCGCGCCCAAGCCCGGCTGCGATCCACGCACCGCGGCGATCATCACCCTCGTCCAGCAGCGCGCGGATGCCCTCGCGCAGACCCTCGATCCCGCGCCGGCGATCCCGGTGAAGGTCCCGCCGCCCCGCGCGATCGATGCGATCGCGCCGGCGCTGGTCGCCCTGGCATGGTTCGTCCCGCCGACGCGCGCCGAGGTGATCGAGCCGTCGTTCGGCGCGGTGCTCCTCGAGCCCATGGCCCAGGCCTCCGCGCGCGCCGGCCTCGATCTCGCCCTCGCCGGGCCGCTGCGGCAGAGCCTGCGCGAGCTGACGGGCCCCAAGGACGCGCCCGCGGCCGCGGCCCAGGAGATCCTCGACATCCTCGACGCCCTCGAGCGCGGCGAGCTCGATCGGGCCCTCGCCCTCGAGCGGCTCGAGGAGCTCGAACGCGAGATCGCCGAGGCCGACGCCGAGCTCGACAGCGAGCTCCGCGAAGATCCGGCCCTGCTCGCCGAGGCCCTCGAGGAGCTCGGCGACGCGCTGCAGGAGGAGGAGCTCACCACCAAGGCCGGCGACGCCCTCGACGCGGGCGATGGCGAGACGGCCGAGGCCGCGCTCGCCGAGGCCGGTGAGCAGGCCGAGGCCGACGCCGCCGCGGATCAACAGATGCAGCGCGCCCTCGCCGAGGCCGAGCGCAAGCTGGCCAAGCAGGCCGACGAGCGCGAGTCGAGCGAGACCGCCAAGCAGCTCGACGAGGCCGAGCGACGCCTGCGTCGCGAGGAGCAGAAGAAGCCCGAGGATCCCGAGGCCGCCGCCGAGCACGAGCGCCGCCTCAAGCAGCAGAAGGACAAGGTCGAGCAGCTGAAGCGCCAGCACGAGCGCGAGCTCGCGGCGCAGAAGAAGGTCGAGGAGCTGCGGCGCAACGCCCAGCAGGCCGCGCAGAGCAAGGCCGGCAGCGCCGAGCGCAAGCGTCAGCTCGAGAAGCTCGGCCGCGGCATGAAGGAGGCCTCGCGCACCGCGAGCTCGTCGCAGCGCATGCAGGGGGCCCAGGACGCGATCGAGGAGGCCAAGACCTTCGTGCGTCGCTCCGGGCAGTCGGGCGCCGGCGAGGACAAGCGCCGCGAGCAGTTCCGCAAGTTCGACAAGGCCGCCAAGGGCGAAGGCAAGCAGGACGGCAAGGACGGCAAGGGCAAGGGCGGCAAGGGCAAGTCCACGCTGCTCGTCGAGGGCGAGGTCGGCGAGGGCAAGGCCATGGGCCAGATGCCCGGCGACGGCCAGGGCGACGGCGAAGGTCAGGGCCAAGACGGCCAGGGCCAAGACGGACAGGGCCAGCAGGGTCAGGGCCAGCAGGGTCAGGGCGAGGGCCAGGGCCAAGACGGCCAGGGCGACGGCGAGGGCGAGGGTCAGGACGGCGACGGCCAGGGCAACGGGACCAACCCGAGCGGCGCGTCCGGCAGCGACGGCATCGGCGAGGGCTCGCAGGACCCGCTGGGCGATCCGAGCAAGATGGCCGCCGGGGCCAAGGACGTCCGCGTCAACGCCCGCCGCGGCCGCGGCGTCAGCAAGGCCGAGATCCTGAAGGACGCCAGCCAGCACGGCTTCGCCACCGAGCCGTACCGCAAGACCTACGAGAAGTACCGCGACCACGCGCAGAGCACCCTCGACTCCGAGGCGTTCCCGGCGGCGCAGCGCCGCCTGGTCAAGCGCTACTACCAGATGATTCAGGGCCGATGATCCAGGGCCGCTAGACCAGGCCGCCCCCGCGCTCCCACCCAAGAAGGCCGATGTCCACCGCGATCACCACCGCCGACACCCAACAGGATCTGCAGGCCATGCACGACGACCTCGCGACGCTGACCCGCGAGGTCCAGCGCGTGATCGTCGGCCAGGACAAGGTCATCCGCTCCGTCGTCACCTGCCTGCTCGCGGGCGGTCACGGCCTGCTCGAGGGCGTGCCCGGCCTCGGCAAGACCCTGCTCATCCGCACGCTCGCCGGGGCGGTGCACCTCGACTTCAACCGCATCCAGTTCACGCCCGACCTGATGCCCGCGGACATCGTCGGCACGTCGATGCTGCTGCAGACCGAGGGCGACGCGGGCGGCCGACCGGTGCTCGAGTACCAGCCCGGCCCGATCTTCGCGAACATCGTGCTCGCCGACGAGATCAACCGGGCGACGCCGAAGACGCAGTCGGCGCTGCTCGAGGCGATGGCCGAGGGCACGGTCACGGCGGGCGGCCACACGCGCAAGCTGCCGTCGCCGTTCCTGGTGCTCGCGACCCAGAACCCGCTCGAGATGGAGGGCACGTATCCCCTGCCCGAGGCCCAGCTCGATCGATTCCTGCTCAAGGTCCACGTCGAGTTCCCGGCCGAGGACGAGCTGATGAACATCCTCGATCGCACCACCGGCCACGACGCCGCGACGGTGAAGCCGGTGCTCGACGCCGCCCGCATCACGCAGATGCGCGAGCTGGTCCGCGCGATCCCGGTGACCGAGAGCGTGACGCGGTACGTCGTGCGCGTGCTCCGGGCGACGCACCCCGAGGACCCGCGCGCCCCCGACATGGTCAAGCGCTACGTCCGCTTCGGCGGCAGCCCCCGCGGCGCCCAGGCGATGCTGCTCGCGGCGCGCATCCGCTGCATCATGGACCGGCGCATGACACCGTCGATCGACGACGTCCGCAGCGTCGCGGGCGAGGCCCTGCGCCACCGCGTCATCCTCAACTTCGAGGGCGAGGCCGAGGGCATCAAGATCGACGACTGCCTCGCCAAGGTCCTCACCGCGGTCCCGGCCGACAAGTAGGAACCCCCGAGTGGCCCTGCGACAACGAGCGGCGACGACCGCACGCGCCGGCGACGACGACGTGGTCTTCGACGAGGCGTTCCTCGCCAAGCTCGAGCTGCTCCACGTCATCGCGCGCCGGCTGTTCCGCGGGCGCCAGCGGGCCGAGCGCAAGACCCGGAAGATCGGCTCGGGCCTCGAGTTCGCCGATCACCGCGAGTACTCGCCGGGCGACGACATCCGCTACATCGACTGGACGGCGTGGATCCGCCTGCGCCACCGGCTGATCCGCCTCTACGAGGAGGACGAGGATCTGCCGATCCGCATCGTCGTCGACGTCAGCGACTCGATGTCGACGCGCGGCCGGGCCAAGCTCCGCTACGCGCGGCAGGTCGCCGCCGCGCTGGCGTACGTGGGCCTCGCCAACCTCGATCGCGTGGGCCTGTCGTGCATCAGCGGCACCACGTTCGAGACGCTGCCGGCCGTGCGCGGCAAGGGCCGCATCTTCAAGGTCTTCGACTTCCTGCGCACGACCAAGTCCGGCGGGGCCACCGATCTGCGCGGCGGGCTGTCGCGCGTCGCGGCGCAGAGCAGCCAACCGGGCTTGACCGTCGTCATCAGCGACTTCTACGACATGCAGGCCTTCGAGGGGCTGAACCTGCTGCGGTTCCGTCGCCATGATCCGGTCGCGATCCAGGTCATCGATCCGATCGAGGCCGACCCGCGCGGCACCGGCCTGCGCGGCGACGTGATGGTCGTCGACTGCGAGGGTGGATCGTCGCGGGAGGTCACCGTCACCGCGAAGACCCTCGACGCCTTCGCGGCCGCGCACGAGAAATTCTGCGGCGCGCTCGAGAGCAGCTGCCGCTCGCGCGGCATCCACTACGTCCGCGCGAACATCGACATCCCGTTCGACGATCTGGTCCTCCGCATGTTCCGCATGGGGGGGATTCTCCTTTGACCTTCGCCGGGATGACGCTGGCCGGCCTGCTGCCGATCGCGCTCGGTGGCGCCGCGGCGATCACCGGGCTGTACCTGCTGCGGATGCGCCGGCGACAGGTCGTGGTGCCGTTCGCGGCGCTGTGGCAGCAGGTCACGCGCGAGAGCGAGAGCCGCAAGCTGTGGCGACGTCTGCGGCGGTTGCTGTCCTGGTTGGTGCAGATCGTGGTGCTGCTGCTGATCTGTGCGGCGCTCGGCGATCCGCGGCCCGACGTGTGGCTGCGCGAGCCGACGACGCTCGCGATCGTCGTCGATCGATCCGCGAGCATGTCGGGGCCCACCGCCGACGGCGGCACGCGCCTCGACGCCGCCCGCGTCCGGGCGCAGCAGGAGGTCGCGGCCCTGGGGCCTGCGGACCAGGCCGTGATCATCGCCGCCGGCGAGGAGGTCGGGGTCGTCTCGCCGCGCTCGGGCGACGTCGCGGCGCTCTCGGCCGCGCTCGCGACGATCGAGCCCAGCCACGGCGAGGCCGATCTGGCGCGTGCCCTCGCGCTGGCCGAGCACGTCGTCGCCGACGCGAGCGGCCCGCGGGTGTTGGTGCTCACCGACGGCGCCCTCGACGACGGCGGCATGGCGGCGCTCGACCGCTGCACCGGCGGCGCGGTGCCCTGCCAGCTCGTCGTCGTCGACGGCGTCACCGACAACCTCGCGATCACGGCCTTCGCCGCGCGGCGCTACCCCAACGCGCGCGACAAGGTCGAGGTCCTCGCGGAGGTGAAGAACCTCGGCGACACGCCGGCGGTCGTCGAGCTCGACGTCGAGGCCGACGGCGTCAGCGTGGGTCGACGGCGCCTCGAGCTCGTGCCCGGACAATCCAAGCGCGAGGCCCTCGGCGATCTCGAGGCCGCGCGCGCCCGCTTCGTCGCCCACCTGCGCGTGGTCGAGGATCCCGCGCCCGGCCTGTCGACGGAGCTCGGGCCCAGCTTCGACGACGTCGCCTACGCCGTGGTGCCGCCCCTGTCGCCGCTGTCGGTCACGGTCGTCACCGAGGGCACCGATCTGTTCCTCGAGGCCGCGCTGCTCACCCAGGGCGACCACGTCGAGCTCACCGGGGTCACGCCCGAGCAGGCGCGCGCCGGCCACGACGCGCTGCGCGAGGCCGACGTGGTGGTCTTCGATGTCGCCGCCGAAGCACTGCCGGCCGCGCTGCCCGAGGCCCACGTCCTGGTCTTCGACCCC
Source organism: Deltaproteobacteria bacterium Ga0077550 (assembly GCA_001464385.1). Classification (GTDB taxonomy): domain Bacteria; phylum Myxococcota_A; class Polyangia; order Nannocystales; family Nannocystaceae; genus Xiheibacterium; species Xiheibacterium aquaticum. The sequence goes on from LNFB01000209.1 coordinate 13,774, forward strand.
CACCGCAACGATCCGTCGCCCTGCCCCATCGCCAAGCGCACCGACATCAAGCGGCCGTTCCTCACCGAGCAGCTCCGCGATCACCCGGTGCTCGCGAACGTGGTGCTGAAGGACGTCAACATCACGCGGGGCACGACCTTCGCGCTCGAGCCCGGCGATCAGGCCCTGGTGCGCTCGCTGGGCGAGCCGATCATCGTGCTGCGCGAGCGCGGTGACCATGGGCTCGTCGCGGTCGGCTTCGATCCGCGGCAGAGCGACCTGCCGCTGCGCGTCGCCTTCCCGGTGTTCATCGACAACGTGCTGCGGTACTTCGAGCAGCGCGAGCCGGGGTTCGTCGCCTCGATCGCCCTCGGCAGCAGCCGCGAGCTGGCGCTGGCCGACCTCGGCGTCGCCACCGAGGGCGTCTCGCGGGTGCGCGTGCACGCCCCCGACGGCACGGTGCGCGAGCAGCCCGTCGAAGACGGCCGCATCCGTCTGCGCGCGCTGCTGCCGGGCTTCTACGAGATCGACCCGTTGGGCGGGGTCGCCGGTGACCCGGGCGGGGGCACCGACGACGCGGTGGCCACCGTCGCCGAGCTCGCGGTCAACCAGACCGGCAGCGCCGCGGGCGACCTGCACTCCCGCCTGGCCGACGTCGATCCCGCGGTGATGGCCGGCGAGGCGCCGACGCCCGCGCCCGTCGCCCAGGGTCCGCTGTGGACCGCGATCCTCCTGCTCGCCGCGGCGATCGTCGTGCTCGAGTGGGCGAGCTACCACCGGAGGATCACCGTATGAGCGCCCCGCGGGAGCGGACCTTCTGGTTCGGCGCGCTGGCACTCGCCGCGGGCGTCGGCGTGGCGGCGTTCCTCGCGATGACGATGCCCGCGCCCGCGCCGTGGGCGGTGCGGATCCCCGCCGAGCTCGCCGCGCGCCTGTCGACCAGCGGCAGCGACATCGTCACGCTGGCGAAGCCCGCGGCGCTGTGGCTGGTGCCGATCGCGGCGCTGCCGTTCTTCGTGGTGATCGTGCTGCGATCGCTGGTGGACGCGCCCCGCTGGCAGCTCGGCCTGCAGCTGCTGCTGCGCACCGCCGCGCTGATGGCCGTCGCGCTGGCGCTGACGATGCCGAGCCTCGAGAGCCCGATCCGCGGCAAGACCGTCGTGTTCGTCGTCGACACCTCGGCGAGCGTCGACGCCTCGCAGCTCGCGAAGGCCCGCGAGCTGCTCGCGGTGGCCCTCGAGCAGCGGCGCAGCGAGGCGGCGGCCGACGTCGATCGCGACGACCGCACGCGCATCGGCCTGGTCACCTACGGCGCGCGCTCGACCGTGCAGCGGGTGCCCGACGACGCCGATCCCGAGGCGCTCGTCCAGCCCAGCGTCGGCGACGACGGGCTCGCCAGCGATCACGCCGGCGCACTGCGCTTGGCCGCCGCGCTGGTCGATCCGCAGACCGAGGGCCGCATCGTGCTGGTCACCGACGCGGCCGGCAGCGCGGTCGAGCGCGAGGACCTCGCCGGAGCCGCCCGCGAGCTCGAGGCGGCCGGCGTCGCGGTGCACACCCGCTCGTTCCCGCCGTCGGCGCGGGCCGACGTCGCGGTCGAGGCCGTGCACCTGCCCAAGGAGCTGCGCGTCGGCCAGAGCTTCGACGTGGCGATCGATCTGTGGTCGACGAAGGCGCACTCGCTGGTGCTGCGACTCGAGCAGAACGGCGAGCCCAACGCGCTGCAGGCCGAGACCACGGTCGAGGTCGGGGTCGGCCGCACGCAGGTGAAGATGCCGGCGCGCACGACCAAGCCGGGCCCGGTGGTGTTCACGGCGACGCTCGACACGGCCGCGCTGCCGGAGACGGACAACCGCATGGCCGGCAACGATCGGGTCGCGGTCGCCGGCGACGTCCAGGGCCGCCCGCGCGTGCTGCTGGCCTCGTCCGACGGCGGCGGTCCGCTGGCTTCGGCCCTGCGCGCCGATCACCTCGACGTCGAGACCATCGGCCCCGGCGCCGTGCCGACCACCGCCGATGCGCTGCGCGCCTACGACCTCGTGATGTTCTCGGACATCGGCGCGCGCACCGTGCCTGCGGCGGCCCAGCGCGCCGTCGAGGAATACGTCGACCGCCACGGCGGCGGCTTCGTGATGGTCGGCGGCGAGAACTCCTACGGCGTCGGCGGCTGGGGCGGCACGCCGATCGAGCACACGCTGCCGGTGCGGTTCGACGGCGAGCGGCAGCGCGAGCAGCCCAAGCTCGCGCTGGTGCTGGTCATCGACAAGAGCGGCTCGATGAGCAGCGAGGACCGCCTCGATCTGGTGAAGGAGGCCGCGCGCGCCACCGCGACGACCCTCGAGCCCACCGACCAGCTCGGCGTCATCGCCTTCGACTCGCGCCCCCACGTACTGGTCCGCCTGCAGAAGTCGAGCAACCGGATGCGCATCGCTGGCGACATCCGGAGGCTCGCCGCTGGCGGTGGCACCAACGCGCTGCCCGCCCTGCGCGAGGCGTACCTGCAGCTCGCCGGCAGCAACGCCCTCATCAAGCACGTGATCCTGCTGTCGGACGGGCAGTCGCCGGAGCAGGGCGTCGACGCGCTGCTCGGCGACATGCGCGACGGCGACATCACGGTGTCGGCGGTCGGCGTCGGCGCGGGCGCGGGCAAGGACTTCCTGCGCCGGGTCGCGAGCCGCGGCCGCGGCCGCTTCTACTTCAGCCAGGACGGCACCGACGTGCCGCGGATCTTCAGCCGCGACACCAAGGAGGCCACGCGCAACGCCGTCGACGAGCGACTGCACTACGCGCGGGTGTCGAAGTCGGTGCAGGCCCTGCGCGGCATCGACTTCGCCCGGGCGCCGGGCCTGCGCGGCATCGTGCCGGTCAAGGCCAAGCCGCTGTCCGAGGTCCTGCTGCGCACGCAGGACAACGAGCCGCTGCTCGTCCGCGGCCGGCGCGGCCTGGGCCAGACCGCCGCCTTCGCGAGCGACGCGAAGGGCCGGTGGGCGGCGTCGTGGCTGGGCTGGAGCGGCTTCGGCAAGCTGTGGTCGCAGCTCGCCCGCGACACGATGCGCCAGGGCGCGACGATGCTCGGCGGCGCGACGGTGAAGATCGTGCCGGGCGACGATCCGTCGAGCTGGAGCGTCGTCGTCGACGTCGACTCCCCCGAGGGCTTCGCCAACGACCTCGACGCGACGCTCGAGGTCCTCGATCCCGCGCTCGCCGAGGACGACCCGGCGCGCACGCGCACGCTCACCCTCGAGCTGTCGGCCCCCGGTCGCTACGAGGGCGAGCTCCACGACGTGCGCTCGGGTCAGCGCGTGCTCCGGGCCAAGCTGCACGATCGCGACGAGCCGCCGAGGCTGGTCGCCGAGGCCTCGGCGCAGGTCTCGGTGCCCTACCCGGGCGAGCTGCGGCCGTCGCAGTTCGCGTGGGATCCGACGTGGCTCGAGGATCTCGCGCTGGCCTCGCGCGAGGGCCCCATCGACGACGTCGTTTCGGTGCCCGGCGATCCGGGCGCGCGACTGCGGGCGCTGTCACTGTGGCCCCACGTGCTGCTCGCGCTCCTGTTGCCGTTGATGCTGGTGGACCTGCTGTCGCGCCGCGTGTCCCTGGGCATGCGCAAGCTCGGCGCGTGACGTCCCCGCTTGTCGCTGCGACCGCGGCCATGGCAACGTTCCTGCCGTGCGTCGCATCCCCGCGTGGTCGGCCTGTGTGTTGCTGCTCGCCCTCGCCTGTAGCGAGCCCTACGGCGCGCGGCCGGCCGCCTCGGCCGGCACCCCTGCCTCGGCCAGCACGACACCGCCCGCCGGGCCCGCCAACGAGACGCCCACCGCGGCCAACGACGCCGCACCCGACGAGTTGCCGATCGCGGGCAGGCTCCGCTACGTCGAGGTCATGCTCGGCGACGCGAAGCCCGACGATCGCCTGCCGATGATCATCGCGATCCATGGGCTCGGCGACGACCCACGCAACTTCGGCCACCTGTTCGACACCTTCACCGAGCCCGCCCGGCTGATCCTCCCCCAGGGCATCGACCCCCGCGACGGCGGTGGGTTCTCGTGGTTCCCGCTGCGCGCCCGCGACCCCGACGTGACCGCGCTGGCGGCGGGCATCGGCCGCGCGGCCGAGGAGATCGCGGCGTCGATCGAGGTCCTCGTCGCGTCGCGCAACACCGCGGGCAAGCCGATCCTCACCGGCTTCTCCCAGGGCGGAATGCTCACCTTCGCCGTCGCGGCGCGGCACCCCGAGCTGCTCGGGCTCGCCCTGCCGGTCAGCGGCTGGCTCCCGCCGCCGCTGGTGCCGGACGCCGCCGCACCCAAGGGCGCCCCGCCGATCGTCGCCTTCCACGGCACCGAGGACGGCGCCGTGAAATACGAACCGGCCAAGATCGGTGTGGAGGCGCTGGAGCAGCACGGCTGGAACGTGACGCTGCTGACCTACCAAGGCGTCGGTCACGTGATCACCCCCGAGGTCCAGCGCGATCTGTTCGATCGCATCGTCGACGGCGTCCGCGAGGCCGCCCAGTCCAAGTCCCAGCCCAAGTCCAAGTCGCTCTCGCCCAAGACGAAGGATCCCGGATGACCGAGCAAGACCAGTCCGAGCCCCAGCCCGCGAAGCGCAAGCTGCGGACTTTCCCCGATCTCGACCCGCAGGCGGTGATGCATCCGTGGGACCTCCAGGCCACGCGCACGCTGGCCAAGGTCCCCGGGCTCGAGCTCCTCACGCGCAAGGTGATGGAGTACGGCTTCGAGCGGGTGTTCTACCTCGAGAACGTGGCCGACAACGTGCGCGTCGGCGACAAGATGTTCCCGCGCCTGCACCGGCTGCTGCAGTGGGGCTGCAAGATCCTCGGCGTCCCCGAGCCCGAGCTGTACGTCACGACGGACCCGATCCCCAACGCGTACACGTACGGCCACACGCGTCCGTTCATCGTGATGAGCTCGGGCCTGATGGACATGCTCGACGATCAGGAGCTGCTGTTCGTCCTCGGCCACGAGCTCGGCCACATCAAGTTCAACCACGTGCTGTACACGGTGCTGGCGCGCAACCTGACGATCATCCTCGAGCTGATCGGAAAGGCGACGCTCGGCCTCGGCCAGCTCCTCGGCTTCGGGTTGGCGCTGCCCCTGTTCGACTGGTACCGCAAGGCCGAGCTCTCGGCCGATCGCGCCGGGCTCCTGTGCGTGCAGGATCGCGAGGTCCCGATCCGCACCATGATGAAGCTCGCCGGCGGCAGCACCACGATGTACTCGCAGATGGATCAGAGCGAGTTCATGCGCCAGGTCCGGGCCTACGAGGAGGCCGACGAGTCCACCTTGAACAAGATGTACAAGGTGCTGCTCACGGCCTTCCGCACCCACCCGTTCCCGATCATGCGGGCGAAGCACATCGACGAGTGGATGACCAACGGCGGCTACACCACGGTCACCGGCATCGAGCTTTGAGCCCGCGGCGGGCCCCGGCGGTCACGACCCGGCGGCGACGGCGTTCACGCTCGCGACGCTCCAGCGGGCGACCAGCGCCCGCAGCTCCTTGAGCGCGAACGGCTTGGACAGGGACTCGCCCTCGTGGCGCTCGAGGAACGACCGCGCCTTGGGCGTGAACGCCCCGCCGGTCATGAACACGAAGCGACCGGCGAGCTCGGGCCGACGGGCGCGCACCGTCTCGAACACGTCGATGCCCGAGAGGCCCGGCATCATCAGGTCGCACAGGACCAGGTCGTAGTCGGAGCGCTCGCACATCATGATCGCGTCGGCGCCCGAGTGGGCGACCGACACATCGTGGTCGACCAGGGCCCGTCGGACGCTCTCGCCGATGAGCGGCTCGTCGTCGACCACCAGGACGCGCAGGCCGATCGCGGCGGCGGCGGGTGCGACGAACTCCGCCGGCTCGACGATGCTCGCGGGCTGCTGCTCGATGCACGGCAGCAGCACGCGGAACGTGCTCCCGACCCCGAGCGCCGTGGTCACCTCGATGCGTCCGCCGAGCTGCGTGACGATGCCGTGGCACACCGACAGCCCGAGACCCGAGCCCTCGCCCTGGGCCTTGGTGGTGAAGAACGGCTCGAAGATGCGATCGACGAGCTCGGACGCGATCCCGACCCCCGTGTCCGTGACCGCGACCGCGACCCAGCCGGGCTGCGAGGTCGCCGTCGTCACGGTGATCGCGGGCTCGTCGCCCTGGCCCTCGGGCATCGCCTGCGCCGCGTTGACGAGGAGGTTGACGAACACCTGCGTGAGCCGCCCCTCGTCGGCGTTGACCACCGCGTGCGGCCCGTACGAGCGGACCAGCCGGGCGCGGTGCCGGACCTGGTTGTCGGCGATGCCGATCGCCGAGTCGAGGGCGCGGTGGACATCGCAGGCCCCGGTGGCGTCCTCGCGCTGTCGGGCGAAGCTCCGCAGATCGCCGACGATGCGCCGCACCCGACCGGCGCCGTCGATGCAGCCGTCGACCAGCTCGGTGAGCCGCGTCCGCGCGGTGGCGTCGATCGGCGCCCTGACGAGCCCCTCCGACAGCAGCTCGAGGTTGGCCATCACGTAGGCCAGCGGGTTGTTGATCTCGTGGGCGACGCCCGCCGCGAGGCTACCGACCGACGCGAGCCGCTCGGCCCGCTGGAGGTTCTCGCGCAGGCGGTCGCGCTCGCGGAGGTCTCGCGCCGCGATCACGACGAAGGTCTCGCCGTCGAACTGCAGGGCGCTCGCCGAGATCTCGACCTGCACCAGCCGCGCGTTGCGATCGCGCATCCGCGTGTCGTAGCGCAGGGTCCCGGTCGACACCAGCTTGGCGACCCACGGCGACCACTGCCCCTCGTCGGCGTCGACGTCGAGGTCGTGCCAGCGCCGCCCGATGAGCGACACCGGGGCGTAGCCCAGCAGGTCGCCCGCGGCCGCGTTGGCGTAGGTGAGCAGGCCGCTCGAGTCGACCCACAGGATCGACTCGGCCGCGCGGTCGACCGAGAACTGCGTCATCCGCAGGCGCCGCTCTGCGCCGGTGCGCGCGGTGACGTCCTCGATCATGATGTAGCTGACCTCGTGCCCGTCGTACGTCGCGCGGGTCACCGGGATCACGCGGGCCACGATGCGCCGGCCGTCGCGCCGGACCAGCACGGTCTCGATCGGCGGAGGCGCGGCGCCGGAGCGATCGAAGCGCTGGGCCCGGCGCTCCATCACCTCGCGGAACTCGGGCGCCACGAGCTCGAAGAAGTTGGCGCCGATGAGCTCGCCGCGCGGGGTGTCGAGGATCCGCGCCGCGGCGCCGTTCGAGTAGACGATGTCCGCCCCGCGGCGGGCGACCACGCCGAGCGGAGAGCGCTCGATCACGCGGCGGAACTCGGCCTGGGTCCGGACCAGCGCCTCGCGATCCACCTCGTGCATCCGCTGCCGCGCGAGGCGACGCTCACCGATGCGCACGCGCGTCAGCAGCGACGCGGCGTCGAACGGCTTGGCCATGTAGTCGTCGGCCCCGCTGTCGAGCACGCGCTGCAGGTCCTCGGGCCGGTTGCGCGCCGTGACCACGATCGTGAACACCGCGTCGCTACCCGGCAGGCTGCGCAGCCGCTGCACGAGCCGCAGGCCGTCCATCCCCGGCAGCAACCAGTCGATGACGAGCAGCTCGAACGGCGTCTGGGCGTGGGCGACCACGGCGACCTCGGCGTCGCCGACCGCGAGCACGTCGTGGCCTTGACCCGCGAGCTCGCGGCGCATGACCTCGCGCTGCAGCGGGTCGTCTTCCACTACCAGGATCCGCATGAGCGCGTCTTCGCCCAGCGTACAGCGATCGCACGAGCGCGGCCAGCCTACGGCCGGCCTTCGCGATCGGCCGCGGGGTCGGTGTCCCCCGTCGGGCCGCCCCGTCCCGCCCACCCTCGCGCGCGCGGACTCGAACGCCGCAGACGTGACCTACGACGCGTCGTCGTCCGAGGGCGACGGCGGCTTCGCGGCGGTGCCCGGCTCCGACCGCGACTCCGCCGTTGGATCGGCCATCGGGTCGTCCTCGGCCCGGGTCTCGGGTCCGCGCCGTTCCTTCAACCCGGCCGCCCAGTCATCGAGGTTGGACAGCGTCGACTCGACGAGGTCGGCCGAGTTCTGCAGCTCGTACAGCCGTTGGCGCAGCAGCTCGATGCCGCGCCGCAGTCGGCTGCGCACGGTGCCCTCGGGGATGTCGAGCACGGCCGCGAGCTCGGGGCCACGGATGCGCTCGAAGTAGTAGAGCTCGAGCGCGATCTGCATCTCGATCGGCAGCTGGCGCAGCGCGAGGAGCAGCAGCTTGTGCTCCTCGTCGCGACCGACGACGCCCGAGGGCGAGATGCCGAGATCGGCGCACGACGTCACGCCGTAGTCGACGACGCCGTCGCGACCGCGGCGCTCGAGGTAGTTGTAGAGCTTGCTGCGCGCCGCGGTGAAGAGGTACGTGCGGAAGCTCGAGTCGCCGCGGAACCGATCGCGGCTCTGGACCAGCGCTAGGAACGTCTGCTGCACGAGGTCCTCGGCGCCCTCCTGCACCTTGTTGCGGAAGAACCGGAACAGCGCGTCGAAGTAGCGATCGAACAGGGCGTTGCCGGCCTTGGCGTCGCCGTCGCGCCAGGACGCCAGCAGCTCGAGGTCGGTCGGCTCCATGGTGGCGGCACAGTAGCAGGGCGGCCGCGACGCCGGCTAGCCGCCCGCCGCGGTGCCCTCGTTCGGCGTGCCGTCCGCGGGGACGTCGGCCGTCGTGCCGTCGGCGGCCGGCTGCGCGGCCGCGCCTCCCAGGCTCTGCTTGAGCGCCGCCATGAGATCGATCACCTGCGCCTTCGGGCTCGCCATCGGCGTGCGCGTGATGTCCTCGCCCTCGACCTTGCGCTGGATCAGCGCCTCGATGCGCGCGCGCACCTCGTCGGAGTACTGCTCGGGGCGGAACGTCCGGGTGCGGCTCTGCTCGATGAGCTTGATCGCCAGCTCGAGCTCGCCGTCGCGGACGTCGGTGGCCTCGATGCCGACCTCGGTCATCGGCCGCACCTCCGCGGGGTAGTGCAGCTGCTGCATGACGAGGCCGAGCTTCACCGCGCGGATGAGGACCAGGTACTGCTTGCCGCGCGCCGCGTACTTGGCCAGGGCGCACAGCCCCGTCGTGCGCAGCGCGGCCGCGAGGAGCTGGTAGGCCCGCGCGGCCCCCTCCTCGGGCGCCATGTAGTAGGCCTTCTCGTAGTAGATCGGATCGACCTCACCGACCGGCACGAACTCGACGATGTCGATCGCCCCGGTGGCCTGCTCCCACACCGCGTCGAGCTCCTCTTCGGTGAAGGTGACGAACTGGCCCTTGGCGAACTCGTAGCCCTTGATCATCTCGTCGCGGCGGACGAGCACGTCGTGCTTGGGGCAGTGGAACTGGTACTTGAGCCGCGTGCCGCACTCGCGGTGCAGGTTGTTGAATTGGATCCCGTCCGACGGCGACACCGAGGGGAACAGCTTGACCGGGATCGACACCAGGCCGAACGCGATGGTGCCCGACGAGATCGCACGCACAAACGCCATGGCCGCGATGGTATCGTGGGCCGGCTGTCGCAGGGAGACCGGCGTGCCACCTTCGCGCAACTCTCGACACCGCCGCGGCGCGCGGCGAGGCGCTCGCGCCGACACCAGCGCGGGCACCGGCGGCCTCGACACCTACCGGGCGAAGCGCTCGGCCGACCGGACCGCCGAGCCTTTCGGCAGCGCGCCGGGCGCTCTGCGCGAGGGCAGCGGGCGACTCTTCGTGATCCAGAAGCACGCCGCGCGTCGGCTGCACTGGGACCTTCGGCTCGAGATCGGCGGTGTGCTCCGCTCGTGGGCGGTGCCGCGCGGCGTCTCGCTCGATCCGGCCGATCGCCGCATGGCCGTCGAGACCGAGGACCACCCCATCGAGTACGTCGACTTCGAGGGCATCATCCCCGACGGCAACTACGGCGCCGGTCCGATGATCGTCTGGGACCGCGGCGTGTACGTCGCCCACATCCCGATGGACGAGGGCTACCGCGACGGCAAGCTGCTCTTCGAGCTCCACGGCCACAAGCTGCGCGGGGTCTGGACGCTGGTGCGCACCGCCGAGCCCGACGGCAAGCAGTGGTTGCTCATCAAGAAGCCCGATGGCGGCTCCGTGCTCGCGGGCATGCCAACGCCCGACGAGACGTCCGTGCTCTCCGGCCTCACGATCGAGCAGGTGGTCGCGGGCTTCGATCGCGCCGCGGGCGTCCGGGCGCGCCTCTTCGAGCTCGGCGTGCCGCGGCGCACGGTCGACCCGGCCGCCGTGACGCCGATGCTGGCACAGACCGAGCCGACGCCGTTCTCGCGCCCGGGGTGGATCTTCGAGCTGAAGTACGACGGCTACCGCGTCATCGCCAGCGCCGCCGCACACCGCGGCGCGCTGCGCTACCGCAGCGGCATCGATGCGACCACCGCGTTCCCCGAGATCACGCGCACGTTGTCGGCCCTGCCCTACGCCGGGCTCGTGCTCGACGGCGAGGTGGTCGTGCTCGACGACGACGCGCGGCCCAACTTCTCGCGCCTGCAGAAGCGGGCGCTGCTGCTGCGCGCGCGCGACGTCGAGACCGCGATGCGTGATCACCCGGTCGTGCTCTACGCGTTCGATCTGCTCGGCTTCGAGGACTTCGACCTGCGCGGACTGCCGCTGGCGGAGCGCAAGCGCCTACTCCTCGCGGTGCTGCCATCGGCGGGCGCGGTGCGCTACGCCGATCACGTCGAGACCGACGGCCTCGCGCTGTGGCGGCAGATCGAGGCGCTCGGGCTCGAGGGCGTGATGGCCAAGCGCGCCGACAGCCCGTACGTCGCGGGGCGGTCGGCGGCGTGGCTGAAGATCCGCGTCGAGCACACCGCCGATCTCGCCGTCGTCGGGTACACGCTGCCCGAGGGCACGCGCCCGCACCTGGGCGCGCTCCAGCTCGCGGCGATGGGGCCCGACGGCCTGGTCTACGTCGGGCGCGTCGGCACCGGGTTCACCGACGAGCGGCTCCGCGAGCTCCGCGGCCGGCTCGATCGCCTCGGCCCGCGCGCGACCCCGCCGGTGGTCGCCGAGACCGAGCGCGGCCCGGGCATCGTCTGGGTCGAGCCGTCGCTCGTCGTCGAGGTCCGCTTCAAGCACGTCACCGACGACGGCATGCTCCGCCATCCGGTGTTCATGCGCGTGCGCGACGACAAGACGCCGGCCGACTGCACGCTCGCGGCCCAGGTGCACGCTGGCTGGACCGCCGCGGCGCCGCCGGCCGAGGCCGCGGCCGACGACGACGAACTCGACGATCCGCCGGCGCCCGGCGCCGATCCGATCGCGCGCAACGTCGTCATTAGCAACCCCGACAAGCCCTTCTGGCCCGACGACGGCTACCGCAAGCGCGACCTGGTCGGCTTCTACCGCGAGGTCTCGCCGTGGCTGCTGCACTACCTGCGCGATCGGCCGCTGGTGCTCACGCGCTACCCCGACGGCATCGCCGGCAAGTCGTTCTTCCAGAAGAACGCCCCGCCGTACGTGCCGCCGTGGATCCGCACCAAGACCATGTGGAGCGAGCACGCCGAGCGCGAGATCGAGTACTTCGTGTGCGACGACGTCGACTCGATCGCGTACGTCGCCAATCTCGCGACCATCCCGCTGCACGTCTGGGGCAGCCGGCTGGCCGATCTGCAGCACCCCGACTGGTGCATCCTCGATCTCGACCCCAAGGGGGCGCCCTTCCCCGACGTGGTCCGCATCGCGTTCCGGATCCGCGAGCTGTGCGACGAGATCGGCCTGCCCGCGTTCCTCAAGACCAGCGGCTCGACCGGCCTGCACGTGCTCATGCCGATGGGGCGGCAGTGCACCTTCGATCAGTGCCGTCAGCTCGGTGAGATCCTCGCCCAGGTCATCAGCACGCAGATGCCGGACATCGCGACGGTGGAGCGCCACATCCCGTCGCGGCGCGGGCGGGTCTACGTCGACTTCGGACAGAACGGCCACGGGCGGCTGCTCGTGGGCCCGCTGTCGCTGCGGCCGCTGCCGCTGCCGCGCGCACCCGTGTCCACGCCGCTGCGCTGGGACGAGCTGCACGAGGGACTCGACCAGCACGAGTTCAACCTCGCGACCGTCCCGGCGCGGCTGGCCAGCGTCGGCGATCCCATGCACGAGATCCTCGCGCTGCGCCCCGACCTGCAGGCCGTGCTCGCCAAGTTGCTCGCCAAGCTGGAGGCCCGATGATCACGCAGACCGTGTCGACGCCCACCGGCGACGTCTCCCTCGCCATCGACGCGGCCGCGGCGCCCACCGCCGTCGTCACGCTCGCCCACGGCGCGGGGGCCGACATGCACCACGTGTTCATGCGCGAGGTGGCGGCGCGCCTCGCCGCACGCGGGCTCACCTGCGTGCGCCACCAGTTCCCGTACACCGAGGCCGCGCGCCGCCGCATCGATCCCAAGCCGGTGCTCGTCGCGACGATCGGCGCCGTCGTCGAGCACGTCCGCGCCGCGTGGCCGACGCTGCCGCTGTTCATCGCGGGCAAGTCGATGGGCGGGCGGATGGCGACCTGGCTCGCGGCCGACTCCGAGCTGCCCGGGGTCCGCGGCGTGATCCTGCTCGGGTTCCCGCTGCACCCGCGCGGCGCGGTGTCGACCGAGCGCGCCGCGCACCTGCCTCGGTTGACGCTCCCGTCGCTGTTCGTCCACGGGACCCGCGACGAGCTCGGCGCGATCGAGCTGCTGCGCACGGTGCTGCCACCGGCGGCGCGCCTCCACGTCATCGAGCACGCCGACCACGGCTTCGCGGTGTTGAAGCGCTCCGGGCGAACCGGCGACGCGGTGCTCGACGAGCTGGCCGACGCCGTCACGACGTTCGTGACCGATGTGACCCGAGGCACTGTGCGCACGTGAGCCCGCCCGGTGCGCCCGCGGCCCGCGCCCAGGCCGAGCGCCCGGCCTGGAGCCCCCGTTTGGGCGGCTTCGACGGGGGAATCGGGCCCGCATCGACCAATTGCACCCTGGTTGACACCGCTTGCGACCAAAGCGAGTCTGCCGCGACTAACAGGACCGTGGCTGCCCTGGACCCCTGTCGGGTGGCAGGCCACGGATTCCACCCGAGGCAGACATGATCGACGTTCGCAAACCAAGCCCGCACGAAGGCAAGTTGTTGGTGCTCACGCCCGGCATGGGCGCCGTCGCGACCACCTTCATCGCCGGCGTCGAGTCGGTCCGGCGCGGCCTGGCCAAGCCGTTCGGCTCGATCACGCAGCTGCAGACCATCCGCCTCGGTCGTCGCTCGGACAACCGCCAGCCCCTGATCCGCGAGCTGCTCGACCTCGCCCCGCTCTCCGATCTCGGCTTCGCCGGCTGGGACCCCATCGCCGACGACGCCTTCGAGGCCGCCCGCCGCGCCGAGGTCCTGAGCCGCGACCACCTCGACCCGCTCGCCGACTTCCTGCACGGCATCAAGCCGATGCCGGCCGCCTTCGACCGCGAGTACGTCAAGCGCCTCGACGGCCCCAACGTCAAGAAGGCCAAGAACAAGAAGGAGCTCGCCGAGGGCCTGCGCCAGGACATCCGCGACTCGATCGTCCGCGAGGGCGCGTCGCGGGCCGTCATGGTGTGGTGCGGATCGACCGAGATCCACCTGACGCCGGCGGCCTGCCACCAGAGCATCGAGGCCTTCGAGGCCGGCATGCTCGCCAACGATCCGGGCATCTCGCCGTCGCAGCTCTACGCCTACGCCGCGATCAAGGAGGGCATCCCGTACGCCAACGGCGCGCCGAACCTGTCGGCGGACTTCCCGGCCTTCGAGCGCCTCGCCCTCGAGCACGGCGTGCCGCTGTGCGGCAAGGACTTCAAGACCGGCCAGACGCTGATGAAGACCATGCTCGCGCCGGGCTTCAAGGCGCGCATGCTCGGCATCGCCGGGTGGTTCTCGACCAACATCCTCGGCAACCGCGACGGCGAGATCCTCGACGACCCGGACAGTTTCCGCGCCAAGGAGGTCACCAAGTCCGGCGTGCTCGACAGCATCCTCGAGCCGCACCTCTACCCGGACCTCTACAAGGACCTCTACCACAAGGTCCGCATCAACTATTACCCGCCGCGCGGCGACGCGAAGGAGGGTTGGGACAACATCGACATCTTCGGTTGGCTCGGGTACCCGATGCAGATCAAGGTCGATTTCCTGTGCCGCGACTCGATCCTCGCCGCGCCGCTGGTCCTCGACCTCGCGCTGCTGCTCGACCTGTCGAAGCGCGCCGGTCGCTCGGGCGTGCAGGAGTGGCTGTCGTTCTTCTTCAAGAGCCCGCACGTCGCGGGCGGCCACGTGGCCGAGCACGACCTCTTCATCCAGCACTTCCGCCTCAAGAACACGCTGCGCGTGCTCGCCGGTGAAGAGCCCATCACGCATCTGTCCGAGAACTTCGCGGAGTTCTAGTGGCGACGAAGGGTGCCCATGGTGACATCCGCCGCGGGGTCGTCCTCGCGGCGGGCTTCGGCTCGCGGTTGCGCGGCAGCGACGACGAGCCGATCAAGCCGCTGGTCGAGGTCGCCGGGCAGCCGATGATCTTCCGCGCCCTGCGGGGCCTCGTCCAGGCGGGCTGCGAGGAGCTCGTCGTGGTCGTCGGCTACCGCGGCGACGAGCTGCGCCGCGCGATCGCGGCCGGGCCCGACCTCGGGGCCCCGGTCGTGTTCGTCGACAACCCGCGCTTCGACCTGGCCAACGGCGTATCGCTGCTGTCGGCGCGGCCCCGGCTCGGCGCCGAGTTCGTGGTGGCGATGGCCGACCATGTCATCGGCGACGAGGTGATGGCCCTCGCCCGGGCGCACACGCCCGAGCCCGGCGGCGCGACGCTGTTGGTCGATCGCCGCGTGACCGAGATCTTCGATCTGCCCGACGCGACCAAGGTCCGCACCGACGGCGACCGCCTGCGGGACATCGGCAAGCAGCTCACCGACTACGACTGCATCGACATCGGCGTGTTCGTCTGCACGACCGGCCTGCTCGACGCCCTCGACGCCGAGTTCGCCGGCCGCGGCGACGCCTCGCTGTCCCAGGGCGTCGCACGATTGGCCGCCCTGGGCAAGATGGCGACGCTCGACATCGGTGACGGGTTTTGGCAGGACGTCGATACGCCCGAGATGCTCGCGTACACCGCGGGCCTGTTGGCGGCCGCCCCCAGCCCCGCCCGCTAGCCGCCGCGTCCCTCCGAGCGCGGAGCGACGGGCCGCCGCCTCGACGTGCATGCGCGTCGAGGGGCCGCGGCGCAAGCGCCCTGTTGGTATAGTGCCGTCCCCGTGGCCCGCCCGTTGTCGGCGGTCACACGGCAAGGAGCACAGATGGCGAGCGGGGCGGGACGCGCAGGGGATCAGGGACGTCGCGAGGAGTCGTTCGCCGGGGTGTTGGCGGCGTGCCGCGCCGCGCCCGAGAAGCCGGAGACGTGGACGCAGGCGGAGGAGCTCGCGGACGCACTGCAGCGCCCCGACGATCTCGCCGCGGTCTACCGCGAGGTGCTCGAGGGGCACCTCTCGCGCCCGGTGCGTCAGGAGCTCGCGCGGCGTGCCGCGCGATTCCACGAGGAGTGGTTCGGCGACGACCCCGACACCATGAGCTCGTTGCTCGCGCGGATCATCGAGCTCGATGCCGAGGCGCAGTGGGCGTTCGAGCGCTACGTCGTCGTGCTCACCGTCGCCGAGCGCTGGGACGCGCTGCTCGACGTGTACGACCACGCGCTGTCGCACACCAGCGACGCCGGGCGGCGCAAGCAGCTGCTCGACGAGGCCGCACACATCGCGAAGGACTTCGCCGGCGCCCCCGGACGCGCGGTCGACTACATGCAGCTGCAGCTCGAGCTCGACCCGAGCAACGCCGGTCTCGTCGCGGGCATCGAGCGCCTGCTCGAGCGCCAGCGCCGGTGGGAGGACCTGATCGAGATGTGGCAGGGCCGCGTGCTCGACCTGCCGACCGCCGAGGCCCGCGCGACGCGGATCCGGATCGCGACGACGTTCATCGATCACCTCGACGCGCCCGGCCCCGCGCTCGACGAGCTGCGCGCGCTGGTCGACGAGTCCCCGGGGCACGCCGAGGGCTGCCGACAGCTCGAGCGCATCCTCGCGCTGGGCTCCGCGCCGGTGGGCGTGCGCCTCGGCGCGCTGTCGCTGCTGCGCATCAGCTATGACGCCCTCGAGCGCCCCGACGCCGTCGTCGCGGCGATCCTGAGCGCGCTCGGCTTCGCCGAGGGGCCCGAGCGACTCGCGCTGCACCGCGAGGTCGGAGCGCGCCTCGCCATCGCCGGCCGCAGCGCGGAGGCGATGGAGCACTACGCGACGCTGCTGCAGCTCGAGCCCGGGGACATCGACGCCCGCAAGCAGCTCCGCCAGCTCGCGGATCGGGCCGGGCTGCACGGCGCCTTCGCCGACGCCCTCGTCGCGGGTGCCGAGCACGCCGAGGGCGCCCAGCGCATGGCGCTGCGCTACGAGGCCGCGCAGGTGTTCGCCCAGCGCGAGGACGATCCGGCGCGCGCCGCCGAGCTGCTCGCGGCCGTCGTCAGCGAGGGCGAGGCCGATCGATCCCTCGCCCTCTCCGCGGCCCACCAGCTGGCCGAGCTGCTCGCCCGCGCCGGCCGCGACGCCGAGCGCCTCCCCGTCCTCGAGCGCCTCGCCGACCTCGAGCACTCCGCGTCGCTGCGCCGCGCGGTGCTCGGCGAGGCCGGCCGCCTCGCCGACGCGCTCGGCGATCCGGATCGCGCGCTCGCGGCCTACGCCCGCCGCCTCGCCGATGATCCGGCGGATCGGGACGCCCTGGACGCGACGATCGCCGTGCTCGAGCGCTCGGGCCGTGACGCCGCCCTCGCCGCGACGCTCGAGCAGCGGGCCGCGGCCACCGGCCTGGCGCAGCAGCGCCGCGCCGACCTCGTGCGCCGCGCCCAGCTGCTCGCCGACCGGCTCGGCGACGTCGAGGGCGCCCTCGCCACGTGGACGACGATCCGCCGCGAGTTCGGCGACGAGCCCGAGACCGTCGATGCCCTCGACGGCCTGCTGCTCCGCGTCGCGCGTGCCGGGGAGCGCGGCGAGCTGGCCGAGTCCACCGCGGTGTCGATCCGCGATCGTGCGTGCCTGCTGCTCGTACGGCTCGGCGACGTCCGGCGCACCGCCCTCGGCGACCCGAAGGGCGCGGCCACGGCCTACGCCGATGCGCTCGCGATCGATCCCGCCGCGCGCGCGGCCCAAGCCGGCCTGCGCACGCTCATCGAAGATGCCGACGCGGGGCGCGTCGCGGGCGAAGCCCTCGCGACCGCGATGCGGCGCACCGCCGACTGGCAGGGCCTATTGCGCCTGGTCGACGCGCGGATCCGCCGCACCACCGATCCGCGCGAGGCCATCGCGGTGCTGCGCGAGGCCGCGAGCCTGCACGAGCTGTCGGCCGGCGAGCCGCAGCCCGCGCTCGAGGCCATCGCCCACGCGTTCACGCTGGATCCCACGGACACCGGGCTCGAGCACGAGCTGATGCGGCTCGGTGCCGCGACGGAGCAGTGGGATGTGGTCGCCGACGCGTATCGCACGGCGACAGCCGTCGCGGCGCACCCGGCCCGCGCCGCGCACCTCCACCTCGCCGAGGGCCGCATCCGCGAGCACCAGCTGCGCGACCCCGTCGGGGCCGCCTCCGCGTACGCAGCCGCGGCCGCCCACGAGCCTGGGGCGATCGATGTGCAGCGCGCGGTGGTCCGCGCCGCCGCGATGGCGGGCCGGTGGCCCGACGCCGCCGCGGGGGCCGTCGCGATCTGTCACCGCCGCGAGTCGATCGACGAGGAGGCCATCGCCTCGCTGCGCGACGCCGTGTCGGCACTCGACGAGTGGGCCGAGTTCGTCGCCGCGTTCGAGGCCGCGCTCGTCACCGCGCCCGCCGGCGATCTGCAGCTCGCGCGGGATCTCGATCTCCTGTGCGCACGCTGGTACCGCGACGAGTGCTCCGACGACGCGGCGGCAGCGGCAGCGGCAGCACGTGCGGTCGCCCGCGCGCCCGATCACGTCGGCGCCCTGACCCTGCTCGCCGAGCTCCAGCGCGGCACCAACGATCCCGGCGTCGTCGAGACCCTCGTCGCGCTCGACCGCGCGAGCAGCGGGACGATCGAGCACCTGCGCGCCGCGGCCGAGCTCGCCTGCGCCGATGGGGTCGGCACGGCGCGCGCGCGCGAGCTGGTCGCGGCGCTGCACGGCAAGGCGGCGCACCTGCTGCACACCGGCCCCGGCTCGGAGGCGGCCGCGGACGCGGTGCGCTGGGCCCTCGAGCGCATCCTCGAGGACGCCGGTACGACCGGCCCCGGCGCACGGACCTCGATGGACGCGCTGCTGCGCACGGCGGCGCTGCCCCTGCCCCGCGCCGACGTCCTCGAGCTGCGCCTGCGCGCCGCGAGGATCGCCGCGGAGCTCGGCCAGACGGCGCTCGCGATCGACAAGCTCCGCGAGATCCTCGCCGAGCGCCCCGACGACGTCGGGCTCGTCACCGAGATCGCCGCGCTGTGCGAGCGCGAGGGCCGGATCCTCGAGCTCGTCCACCTGCGCACGCGCGAGCTCGAGCTCGAGTCCGACACCGCGCGCCGGCTCGCGCTGCGCCTCGAGGTCTCGCGCCTCGTCGGCGAGCTCGAGCGCCGAGGCGGCCGCGTCGAGGCGCTGCAGCGCAACCTCGCCGAGCAGCCGGGACACGGCCCGTCCGTCACGGCGTTGAGCGCCATCCTCG
This sequence comes from Deltaproteobacteria bacterium Ga0077550, assembly GCA_001464385.1. Classification (GTDB taxonomy): domain Bacteria; phylum Myxococcota_A; class Polyangia; order Nannocystales; family Nannocystaceae; genus Xiheibacterium; species Xiheibacterium aquaticum. Next base: position 32,431 of record LNFB01000209.1, read on the forward strand.
AGGACAAGGGGCGCCACGGTCAGCTCTGCGACATCGTCGAGCAGCAGGCCACGGCGCTGGCGACGGGCGACGCCGCGGCGCGGGCCCGCGCCGCCGAGCTGTGGGCGATGGCCGCCGGCATCGCGGCCGATCGCCTCACCGACACCGATCGCGCGATCGCGGCGCTCACCCACCAGGTCGAGCTGGTGCCGGACAACGACGCCCTCGACACGCTGGCGCGCCTGCACCTCGCGCGCAACGAGCCGATCGCGGCGGCGACGTGGCTGCAGCAGCGACTGACGACGACCGAGGCAGGCGCACGCGTGCCCGTGCTCCTGCGCCTGGCGCGGGCCCAGCTCCAGGCCGACCACGAGCTCGAGGCGATCGCCACGCTCGAGGCCGCGTTCGAGGAGTCGCCGAAGAACGGCGAGGTCCGCAAGCTGCTGTTGCGCCTGTACCGGACCCGCGAGCAGTGGGAACCGCTGGCGCGCGCGCTGGTCACCGCGGCCGAGGTCGCCGGCGACCCGGCGGCGGTCTTCGCCTACGCGCGCGAGGCCGCCGAGATCTACGGCGACCGCCTCGGCGCGCCCGACAAGGCGGTGCCGGTGCTCGAGCGGGCCATCGCGCTGGGCGAGGCCGACCGGGGTCTGCGCGCGCGGCTCGGCGACGGGCTGCGCGTCGCGGGTCGACTCGACGAGGCCGCGACGGTGCTCGGCGAGGTCATCGCGGACTACGGCCGCCGCCGCTCGAGCGAGCGCGCGACGGCCCACCTCATGCTCGCCCGGGTGCTCCACGCCCAGGGCGACAGCGGCGCGGCGCTCGATCACCTCGAGCTCGCCGCGGGCATGGATGCGGGCAACCCGGCGATCATGCAGATGCTCGCGCAGACCGCCCGCGAGAACGGTCAGCTCGAGCGTGCCGAGCGTTCGTACCGCGCCCTGCTGATCGTGGCGCGTCGCAGCGACGCCAACGAACCGGGCGCGCCGGCGATCGGCGCGGCGCAGGTGCTCGTCGAGCTGGCGTCGATCGCCAACGAGCGCGGCCAGACCACGCAGGCCCAGGAGCTCATCGAGTCGGCGCTCGAGGCCCTCGCGCAGGACGACAGCCAGGCGCCCGGCCTGCAGAAGCTCCTCGCCGAGCGCGGCGACGACGAGCTCCTGCGCCGCGTGCTCGAGGCGCGGCTGCACCACGTCGACAACCGTCGCCGCCGCGCCGAGGTCCTCGCCGAGCTCGCGCGACTGCACGCGAAGGCCGGCCAGGGGGCCCGCGCGCTCGAGCAGGTGCTCGCGGCCGTCGCCGCCGATCCCGGGAGTCCGCCGGTGCACGCGCTCGCCCGCGAGATCGCAACGGCCGAGGGTCAGATCCACCGCTACGGCGAGGAGCTCGAGCAGCAGCTCGAGAAGGCCCGCCGCACCTCCGACGTGCACGTGCGCTGCGAGCTGCTCCTGCGCCTCGCCGAGGTGCTCGAGAAGGACCAGGCCGACATCGAGCGCGCCGCGATCCTGCTCGCGCAGGCCGAGGCCACCGGCGTCCGCGAGGTCGACGTGTGGCGGGCGCTGGCGCGGGTGGCCGCGGCGCGCGGCGACACGGAGGAGCAGATGCGGATCCTCGCGCGGCTCGCCGCGCTGGGCGAGGACGCGGCCGAGACCCGCGCCGACGCGCTGTATCGCATGGCCGAGGTCCAGCTCGCGGATCCCGACGCCCAGGACGCCGGGCTCGCCGCGCTGCACGACGCGCTCGGCGTCGATGCGCGCCCCGAGCGGGCGACGCGGATCCTGCTGCGCGCGACGGATCCGGAGCGCGGGCTGCCGCGCGCCGATCTCCTCGCACTGTTCGAGCAGACCGCACGCAAGTCCAACGACGAGGCGGCGCTGCTCACCGCGCTCGAGCGCCGCGCGTTGCTGCCGGAGGCCACGCTGGCCGACGTCCGCGAGGCGGCCGAGCTGGCCTCGTCGCGGGGCGAGACCGACCGCGCCACCGCGCTCATGATGCGGGCCGTCGAGCTCGGCGGCACGATGCTCGACGGCTCGGCGCAGGTCAGCTGGGCGCTCGTCGGCCTGGCCAACGGCCACGCCGATCGCCGTGAGTGGCCCGGCGCCGCGCAGTGGTTGATCGAGGCGTCGGCGAGCATGCCCGCGGCGGAGCTGCTGCCGCTCGCGCAGCGCATCGCGGTCGAGGCCGGCGACGACGCCACCACCGTGCGCGTCTTCGAGGCGCTGTTGGAGCGCGACCCGGCGCTGCGCGGCGCCTGGGAGCCGCTGGCCAAGCTCTACCGCCAAGCGGGGGACACCGATCGCCTCCACCGCCTGGTCGACGAGACGCTCGACTCACTCGCCGACGCAGGCGAGCGCAACGCGATGCGCATGGAGCTCGTCGCCGCGCTGCTCGACGCCGGCGACCCGCGGGCCAGCGCGGTGCTGCAGGACATCCTGCGCGAGGATCCCGAGCACGCTGGCGCGCGCTCGCTGCTGATGGACATCCTCGAGCGCAGCGGTCGCGGCGACGAGGTGCTCTCGCTGCTGCGCGAGCAGCTGCTGGCCGCCGAGGCGCGGGGTGTGGCGGACGAGGTCGCCGCGGCGGCGCTGGTCCTCGCGCGGCGCCTCCACGCGCGCGCCCCCGACGACGCGGTCGACATCGTCACCAACGCGCTCCTGCGGGCCCCCGGTCACCGCGAGCTGCTGTACGCGGCCCGGGACTGGATCCCGGCCGACGACTTCGACGCCCGCGCCGACATCATCGAGCGGCTCGTCGACCTCGAGCCCGTCGAGGTCGCGGCCGCCCTCGCCCGCGAGCTCGCCGAGGGCCACGCCGCGCGCGGCGACCAGGAGGCCGAGCTGCGGGTGCTCGTCCAGGCCTACCGCCGCAGCCCCGGCGACACCGCCACGCGCGTCCGCCTCGAGCAGGCCTATGCCGCCCGCGGCGACTACCGCGGCATCGCCGAGCTGCTCGCGACGGCCGCCGCGGGTGAGGCCGACCCGGCCGCACGCGTCGCGATCCTGCGCCAGGCTTCGGCCCTCCACCGCGAGCTCCTCTCCGATCCGGAGGCCGCGTGCGCCCTGCTCGAGCAGGCCCACCGCGCCGCGCCGACGGATGCAGAGCTCGGGCTCGAGCTAGCGAGCGCGCTGGCGGCCAACGGTCAGATCGATCGCGCGATCGGGGTGCTCGGCGCGCTGCTCGACGCCGAGCTCGACGATCGCGACCGCCTGATGCTCCTCACCGCGCGCGCGCAGCTGCGGATGGACGCGGGGCTGCACGACGCGGCGATCGCCGATCTCGAGGGCGCCTTGGTGCTCGACGCCGCCGAGGTCGCCCCCGCCCTCGTCGCCGGGCTCCACCGGCAGCGCGACGCCGCGCGGGAGGCGGGCAACGCCGACATCGAGCGCGCCGCGACGCTGCGCCTCGTCGAGGTGCTCACGCTGCAGGACCGCCGCGACGAGGCCCGCGCGGCGCTCGGCGAGTGGATCGAGCGCGATCGCAAGGACAGCGCCGCGTTGCAGCTGCTGGTCGAGCTCGACACGCTCGACGAGCGCTGGGACGCGGTGGTGAAGTCCTGCGGTCGCCTGGTCGCCATCGAGCAGGGCGACGCGCAGACCCACGCCGCGATGCGGCTCGCCGACGCGTGCCGCCAGCTCGGCCGGCCCGAGGACGCCAAGGCCGGGCTCGAGCACGCCCGACGCAAGCAGCCCGGCAACGTCGAGATCCGCGACGCGCTTCGCGAGGTCTACGAGCAGATCGGGGCCGAGCGCGAGCTCGCGCGGCTGCTCGCCGCCGAGGCCGACGAGACCGAGGACGCCGAGGCCCGCGCCGCGCTGCGACGTCGCGCCTCGGAGCTGTTCGTGGCGCAGGGAGACACGGAGGCGGCGCTGCCCCTCATCCAGGCGCTGCTCGAGGCGCGACCCGACGACCTCGGCGCAGCGTTGCTGCTGTCGGACACGTACCTCGCGCTCGACGAGGTCGACGCCGCCGCAGGCGTGCTCGAGACCGCGTACGGCGACGGCAAGAACCGCAAGCCGCCCGAGCTCGCAGCGCTGCACCACCGGCGCGCCCGCGTCGCCGGGGCCCGCGGCGCACACGACGAGCAGCTCGCCGAGCTGCAGGCCGCGTTCGGCCACGACAAGAACAGCGGCGACATCGCCTCGGAGCTGGCGGATCTCGCCGAGGCCCTCGAGCAGTGGGACCTCGCCGTCCGGGTGCTGCGGACGATCACCTTGATCGACGGGCCGTGCCCGATCTCGCGGACGTCCGCGTTCCTGCGCCAGGCGAAGATCGCCCACCGCCGCGGCGATCGTCAGCGCGCCGTCCTGTGGGCGCGCAAGGCCAAGCACGAGGCCCCCGACTCCGCCGAGGTCGGCGAGTTCCTCACGGAGCTCGGCGAGGCGTAGGCGTCAGGCGACCAGGCCCCATCGACCCGGCGCGCACTCGACCACCAGGCCGAGTGCCGCCGCTTCGAACAACGCCCACGCGGCCCGCGGTCCGCCGAGCTGATCGAGCGTCGCGCCGCCGCGGCCGTGGGCTGTGATCGCGTCGCGCAGCGGCTGGAGCCCCTCCGGCCACACCGCAGCGATCACCTCGCCCCGCAGCCACGCCGCGAACGCCTCGGCGAAGGCCGCGGGGGCGGCTGGCAGTCCCCGCGCGCCGAGGCCCACGAGCGCGTCACAGCCGGGCGTGCCCATCACCACCGCGACCGGTTGCCGGCGCCGCAGCGCGAGCCGGCCGGTCACCTCGCTGCCCGAGCGCGCGTCGGCCTGCAGCACGAGGCACGCGTCGGCCAGCGCGACCGTCAGCGCGTTGCGGCTGACGAACATCGCCCGGTGCGGACGCGTCCCCTCGGGCTGGGCGAACAGCACGCCGCTCGTCGGCGCCGCGGCGATCGCCGCGAACAGCTCGGCGTGGGCCGGCGGATACGGCCGGTCCGGACCGCAGGGCAGCACGGCGAGCTGCGGCACACCGGCCGCGAGCGCAGCCCGGTGCACCGCGGCGTCGATGCCGAGCGCTCCGCCCGAGAGGATCGATCGCCTTTGGGCCGCGACGATCGGCATGGCGCTCGTGGCCAGATCGCCGAGCCGGTGCAGCGCCGCGCGGGCACCGACGATCGCGAGGCGGGGTCGCGGCGGCGCGTGCCCCCACAGGGTCAGCGCGCGTGGGCGCGGGGCCCCGAGATCGCGGACGTCGATCGTGCGGACCAGCACCACCGCGCCGCCGGTCGACGCTTCGCGCGGTGCGTTGCAGCGCCGCGACTACGACTTTAGTCGTTCGACCCGTAGTACAGCCAGTCGAGATCCTCGTCGGCGGCCGGCGCCGTCGTCCCGGTGGCCGTCGTCCCCGCGGCCGTCGTCCCTGCGGCCGTCGTCCCCCCGGTGGTCGCGCCGCCGGTCGTGGTCCCGCCCCCGACCTGCACGCGCCCGGTCCCGGTGCCACCGGTCTGCGTCGGGCGGCCGTCGGTCCCGTGGCGCAGCGCATCGGCCTCGGAGCGCTCGGATCGCAGCAGCTCCGGTCCCCGGAGCTCGACGTGGTCGCCCCGCTCGATCTCGCGGCGCGAGTACGTGGTGGCCAGCAGCGCGGTGCCGTTCTGCGTCTGCAGCACGACCGCGGCCCCGATCACGCGCCGCGGCCAGCCATCCTCGTAGGGGATGTGGAACACGCGCTTCTTCGTGAACTCGTCGCCCTTGCGCACGACCTCGAGCACGTTGCCGACCTGCAGCCCGGCCGCGCTGCCGATGTTCACGACCATGAACTGGGTCTCGCCCACCATCACGTAGTCGCCGAGCAGGCTCTTGCGCGCGCGGGCGCCCTTCAGGGGGAACGGGCTGGTGTCGTTGAGCGTCGCCACCACGACCCCCGCGGCCGACTGCTCGGCGGGCACCTCGTCGATGCGGCGGAACTGCCGGCGCAGCGGCCCGACCCGATAGCCGCGCTCGATCGGGTTGTGCGCCGTCGCGATGGTCCCCTCGGCGGTCTTGCGTGCGATCGACTCGACCTCGACCTCGCCCATGATCTGCACGATGTACCCGATGACGTTCTTGGTCTCCTTGACCGATCCGTCCTTCGCGGTGCGGACCTCGTAGACCTTCTCCTGCGGCGCGTAGACCACCAGCCGCTCGCCAGGCACCGGCGGCCGCACGCGGTCGTACTTCATGTAAACCGTGTCCAGCGTCGCCATCATGACGTTGGCCTCGCCACCGCCGACGATCTTCATCGAGGTGTCGAACTCGGCAACGTCGACGAACGCGAACTGGTTGAGCAGCAGCGTCTCGAAGCCCGAGCCGTCGGGCACGCGGGTCTTCGAGTAGCGGAAGTCGGGGACATCGTCGCCGCCCGGGCCGAAGCGCGGGTCGTACAGTCGGATGCGATCGCCGGGGAAGATCCAGTGCGCGTTGGTGACGTGCTCGTTCCACGACCACAGCCGCGGCCACGCGTGGGCGTCGCGGAGGTAGTAGCTCGAGATGTCCCAGAGGGTGTCGCCACGCTGGACGACGTGGACGTCGGGCACCTGATCGGCGTAGCCGGCCTCGTCCTCGTCGATCGGGCGGTCGTAGATCTCGAGGCCCTCGATCGCCTCGCCGGTGGCTCCGAGCGAGCGCGCCGTGGAGCCGTACGTCTGATCGGGCGTGCCGCCGGAGCGGCGCGAGGAGTAGCCCGGATCGTCGCTCGTCTCCGGGTCCGGCCGTGAGGTCGCCGGCGGGGTCCCGAACGCGGCGTCGATCGCCGCAGCGCGGCGCGCATTGGCGGAGTCGATCCCCGGGCGTGGGGAGTACGAGTTCCCCGAGGGGTCCGACGGCGCGTCGGAATCGTCGGCCGGGGCCGCGTCCGCCGCGGCCGGACCCAGCGCCAACGCGAGGGCCACGGAGATCGGGAGCAGTGCAAGTGCGGTGCGTGGCATCGGGATCAACCCTCGTGTTCGGCGAGCCGCGCCCGCGCGAGATCGGCGGCGCGGGCGTCGGGATAGGCGTCCACGAGCCCGGTCAGGACATCGCGCGCATTGGCAGTGTCGCCCAGTCGGCCGTAGCACAGGCCGATCTTGAGCAGCGCGTCGGGGGCCTTGTTGCCACCGCCGTAGCGCTCGACGACCTCGGTGAAGGCCGACAGCGCGTCGTCGAAGTGCTGCTGGTCGTACGCCGCCTCGCCCTTCCAGTACAGCGCGTTGTCGGCGTAGTCGTGCTGCGCGTGGGCCTTGGCGAACAGATCGAAGGCCCGCTCGGCGCCCGCGATCTCACCGGCCTTGTACAGCGCCATCGCGGTCTCGTACTCGGTGAGGATCGCGTTGCCAGCGGCGTCGCGGGCCGGTCGGTCGGGCCGCGTCGGCGCGTTCTGCTTCGTGAGCTGGACGAGTCGATCGCCGACGAGCCGGTACGAACCGGGGCTGCCCGCGTTGCCGCCCGACTCGGCGAGCCCGGCGTCGTCGTCGGACCAGCCCTCGGTGGGGCCGGCGGAATTCGGCAGGTCGCCGAGCGTGCGCCCGGGTCGGCCGCGGTGCTTCGGCTCCGACTCGACGGCGACGTCCGCCTCGGGCATGCCCCGCGGGGACTTGGCCCGTGGGGGCTGCAGCCGCACGACCGGGAGGCCGCGTGCGTCCGAGTCGAGGTGGCCCGTGCCGCTCTCGAGCCGCACCACGCGGTCCTCGAGGTCGGCGACGTGGCGCCGCAACGTGGCGTTGTCGCGGCGCAGGGCCGCGAGTTCGTCCTGGGACACGGGTTCGGCGGTCGGCGTGGTCCCGTGGGCACAGCCCACCGCGAGCATCGCGACGACGAGCGCTCGACGACCCGCGTGGAGCGACAGTGGACCCAGGTACGGCATGGTTCGCACCAGGCTAGCAACCTGGCCGGTCGGCCCGCAAAAAAGCCGCGGTCGCGCGCGACACGCCCGGGCAAGGGTGCGAAGCTCGTCCTTGGTGAACACGCAGCTGGACCGCTCCACGTACCGTCCGTCGTTCGAATCGGCCCCCCGGTCGACCTCCACGCGCGCCCGCGGGTTCGGTCCCCGGGTCCTGGCGACGCTGCTCGCCGCGGTGGCGCTCACCCCCGCGGTGGCGAGCGCCGACGATCTCGGGACGCAGGGTCGAGTCGTGCGCGTGTCGATCAACGCGACCGGCAGCGACGACTTCGCCAGCTCGCACGGCAGCATCTCGGTGCGCCACGGCAACAACAAGCTCGAGGTCTACTCGTGGGGCGGCACGATGTGCCCCGCGTCGAAGCTCGGCGAGACCGAGATCCTCGCGCTGCAGCAGGCCTTCCACAACCGTCAGCGCACCCTGATCGTCCCCCGCTTCAAGCAGGGCGAGGTCAAGGACGTCCGCTGCCTCGTCGGCTTCGAGCTCACCGGGGGCTGATCCGCTTGCCCGCGTCCGACGCCGGACGCCGCTGCGCCCGCGGCCTCGTGGCCCTCGCGGCGCGCTGCGATCTCGGTGACATCGACGCGGCGGCGCTGTGGCGGGCGGCGAACCGCGAGCTGTCGGCCCGCCTCGTCCTCGCCGCCGCGCGCGAAGAGTTGGTCGCGTCCCGCATCGACGCGGACATCCTCGAGGTCCCGACGCTGGGCCGGCTGCCGCTGCGCCGCCGCTTCGCCCTCGGGCTGCACGCCGCCGCGCTGGACCAGGGCGGCGCGGCGTGGCTCGACGACACGGCCGCGGTGTGGCGCCGACTCGCGGACACGCTCGGCTGCGACGCCGCGACGGCGGCCCGCGTCGGCGAGGAGCTCGCGGACGGCTGCGACCACCTCGCCCACGCGCTGCTGGCCGCACGTCACCGCCCGACGCGCCGTGACGACGACCCGCGCTCGTGGGACGCCGAGCACTTCATCACGCTCGGACACCCGTGGCACCCGATGGTGAAGACGCGCCTCGGCCTCGGGTGGGCCGACAACATCCGGCTCGCCCCCGAGCTGTGTGCCCGCGCCGAGATCGTGACCGTGGAGCTCGACGCTGGACGGGTCCGACGGCTCGGCGACCTCGATGCCCTCGCGCGGGTCGGCTTCGATGCCCGCGGTCCGAGCGTGCGCCTGCCCGTGCTCGCGGCGCAGTGGCGACGCCTCCCGCCGGCGCTGCGCAACACACTGCGCCGCGTCGACGCGCCGCCGCAGGTCGGACGATCGCTGGCGTCCCTCCGCACCGTGGCGCTCGACGGACACGGCGTGCACCTCAAGCTCGCCCTCGACGTGCTGACGACGAGCGCCAAGCGGACCGTGTCGCCGATGAGCGTCGCGAACGCCACCGTGGTGTCGGCGCTCGTCGAGCAGGTGCAGCGCGAGGACCCACGCGCCGCCGGGGCGCTCGCGCTGATGCGTGAGGTCGCGGCGGCGGGCCTCGACCCCGCGGACGCCGGCGATGACGCCCGTCAGCTCGGCGTGATCGTCCGCGACGCGACCGCGCTCGATGCTGCGTGCCTCGTGTGCGCGGCCCTCGGCGAGCCCGACGCGGACGGGGTCCCCTTCGTGCGCCGCCTCGTCGCCGGCTACCCCGGCGACGACCCCACGCGCGCCGACGCGATGTTCGCCGACTACCTCGCGCTGCTCGTGCCGCCGATGCTGCGCCTGTGGACCGCCCACGGCATCGCGCTCGAGGGCCACCTGCAGAACACCCTCGTGCGCGTCGCTCGGGGCCGCCCCGCGGGCTTCCTCGTGCGGGACCTCGGCGGCATCCGCCTGCACCGCGCCCGCCTCGGGGCGGCAGGCCACCGCGTCGCTCTCGATCCGGCGTCCTTCATCCTCACCGACGACGGTGACGAGGCCGCGGACAAGTGGGTGCACGCCGTCGTGCACGCCCACCTCGCCGGGGTGCTGCGCGTGCTCGTCGACACCTTCGACTACGACGAGGGCCGCGGCTGGGCGCGCGTCGCCGCCGTCATCGAGGGCTGCCTCGGCGCGTGGACCGCCGAGCCCACGCTCCACGCCGCATGCGAGGCCGACCGCGCGCACCTCTTCGCGCCGCGCGTCCGCGGCAAGGCCCTGCTGCGCATGCGGATCGCGGATCGCAGCTCCGAGTACAGCTACGTCGCGCTCGACAACCCGCTGTTCGCCCACCGGCGCCGGCCGTAGCCGCGGGTCTACGGGCGGCCCGCCACCACGTCCGCGCACGGCGGCGGCGCGCCCGGCAGCTGCAGGCAGTACGCGATGAAGGCCTCGAACACGGGGCGCGCGGCGCCGACGCTCGGCAGCGCGTGCAGGTGCAGCGCGGGGGAGACGTTGACCTCGAGCAGCGCGGGGTCGCCCGGCGACCACGCCGTCGGTGCGGGCCGGGAGAACTGCGCCCGCGTGCCGCGGAAGTCGACCCCGCCGACGTCGACGCCGAGCTCGAGGCACGCGCGCACGGCCGTCTCTCCCCAGCTCGGGTCGATGTCGTCGGTGACGTCGATCGTCTCGGCCTCCTCGCCGAGCAGCTCGAAGCTCGCGCCCGCAGGCACCCGAGACCCGGGTCCGAGGCCGTGGGCCGCGAGCGCCACGAGCACGTCGTCGTCGTCGAGCTCGATCTGATCGAGCGGCGCGAGGCTGGGCGCGCGCCACGTGCCGCGTCGCGGATCGGCGTTGAGCTCGGCCACCCACTGCGCCACGGGCCGGGGATCGCCGCCGGCGAGGCTCGGCCGGCGGATCTCGGCGGCCGCCGCGAAGCGCCCACCGATCACCGCGATCCGCAGGTTGGTGCCGTCGAGGTGCGGCTCGATCAGCGCCTCCTCGTCGGCGTCGAGCTCGCGCGCCCGCTCGAGCGCGCCGGCCACGAGGGCGAGCTCGGTGAGCCCCGCGGCCACGCCCCTGGCGCGGTTGCCCGAGTTCGGCTTCACCGCGACGCGACCCCACGTCGCGAGGAACGCCCGCACGGCGTCGCCGTCGACCGCGACCGACTCGTCGACCAAGAGCGACGGCACCACCGGGATGTCGCGGGCCGCGAGCAGCTCACGGGCGATGCGCTTGTGGTTCGCCAGCGTCTGCGCGACCTGGGTGAGGAACGGCGAGCGGGTCTTGCTGACGACGACGCTCCCTGCCGGCCCGACGAGCCGCCGCAGCCAATCGCTGGGCTCGCGCCCCACCGGCTCGCAGCGGACGCCGAGGCGGAGGGCCGCCGCCGCGAGCAGCAGGTTGGTGCGGCTCGCGATCATGTCGGGGTCCGACGGAAGCTGACGTGGCGCTCGGCGTCGGCGCCCGTGATCACGCGACCGGGCTTCTCGAGCTCCGCCTGCAGGTACGGCGGCAGCTCGAGCAACGCGCGGTGGGCGACGGGCGTGTAGACCTTGAGCCCCGCGAGCGCGGCGACGCGGGCGGCGAGGTCGGGGGGGTCGTGATCGAGCGGGGCCTTGGCCGCGAGCGCGACGCTCCAGATGCCGTGGAACGACGGCACGTGCAGGTGCATGAACTTCACCCAGCCGAAGACCTCGAGCAGGGTCGAGCGCACGGTGCGGGCCATCTGCAGGTCGTACGGATCGATCTCGCCCGACTGCAGCGCCACGATGCCGCCGTCGCGCAGCACGCGGGACACCTCCGCGAAGAAGCTGGTCGTGAACAGCTCGACCGCGGGGCCGTCCTCGACGGGATCGGTGATGTCGAGGAGCACCGCGTCGTAGCTGGCGTCGGCGGTCTTGGACAGCGTCTCCTGGATCGACTCGATCCGCAGCTCGACGCGCGGATCGTCGAAGGCGCCGGCGCTCCACTGCGGCAGGTGGACCTTGCACGCCTCGACGACCTCGGCGTCGAGATCGACCGCGACGACGCGCCGGATGCTCGGGTGCCGCAGGATCTCGCGCAGCGTCGCGCCCTCCCCTGCGCCGCCGACGAGCACGTCGCGCGGCGCGCCCTGGATCACCAGCGCGGGGTGCACGAACGGCTCGTGGTACAGCGCCTCGTCGGCCTCGGTCGACTGGATGAGCTCGTCGAGGAAGAGGCTGCGGCCGTACGTCGTGGTGTCCGCGATGAGGAGGTCCTGGTACGCGGTCTGCTTCCACACGTGCACGCGATCGAGCCGGCACAGGATGCTGAAGCCTTCGCCCCATGGTTCTTGCAGGATGATGGTCATGACGCCTCGGGTCCGGCCTGCCGCTCCGCTCGACGGACGCGGCGGCAACGGGTATGACTGCCGCGGATGGAACCTACACCACGGCGCCGCAGCTTGGTGGTGGGCTGGCGCGGCGGTGTGGGGCAGGCCGTGCTCGCGCTGCTCGAGCAGCACCCGATCGGACGCGCGCTCGCCGAGCGGCGGACGCTGGTGTTGCTCGACGCCGAGTCCGCGCCGGGCACCGCGCCGACGGGTGACGTCGAGGTCCTGCCGTCGGCGCGCATCGGCAGCGCCGACCAGCTCCGCGAGGTCCTCGTCGCCTCCCGCGCCGACGAGCTCGTCGACGTCGCCGGCCTCGACTGGCGGGCGAGCCTCTCGGTGTGCGGCGAGCTCGGCATCGACAGCCTCGGCACCAGCCTCGAGCGCTGGGACGGCAGCCCGCGCGAAGACCTGCTCGACGACGCGTGGCAGCTCGCGCCGGGTCGACGACCGACGGCCGCGGGCGGCTCCCACGTCCTGGCCGCAGGCATGAACCCGGGCTGCGTCAACGCGCTGGTCGACGTCGCCCTCGCCGAGTTCGCGCGGCGCAGCGGCGTGGTCGGGCGCGACGCCCTCGAGATCGGGGCGATCTACATCACCGAGCGCGACACCACCGACTGCGACGTCCCGGGCGATGGCTTCGCGTCCTCGTGGAGCCCGCGGCACTGCCTGACCGAGCTGCTCACCGGGACTGCGCCGTGGATCGATCGCGGGCAGACGCGCCTCACCGACCACGCGCCGTGGCAGGCGCGCTACCGCGTCCGCTGCGGCGACGCGGTGATCGACGGCGCGCTCGTGCCCCACGACGAGGTCGTCACGCTGTCGTGGCGGCACCCGGGGGCCGAGGTCGCGTACGTGGTCGAGCTCCCGCCGCGGGCGCACCGCTGGCTCGAGGCCAGCCCGCGGCCGGACGCGCCCGCCGTGCGCATGTGGCCGCCACACACGCCCCAGGTCCGTGGGCGCGACGTGGTCGGCGTGCTGCTGTGCAGCCGACGCTTCGGCGAGCTGTGGTGCGGCTTCGACACCGACTGCACCCAAGCCGCGGCGTACGGCACCAACGCGACGCTGCTGCAGGTCGCCGCGGGCGTCGTCGCCGGCTGGCGCCGCGTCGGCGAGCGGCCGGGCGCCCATGTGATCGAGGAGCTCGACACCGAGGCCTTCGTCGACGATGTCTCGGCGATCCTCGGCCCGTGGCAGGTGCATCACGATCGCGCCGCTCGCTTCACGTCGCTGCCCGATCGTCGGCGGCCTTCGCCCTGACGCCGCGGCGACGCGCGCGGGCCAGGGCCACCGACGTCCCGGACAGCGCGAGGCCGACGAGGCCGCTCGCGGTGATCAACGACAGCCACGTGCCCGCGGGGCCGATCGCCTGCCCGGTGTGGAGCTGGAAGAGCCACCGCGTCACGCCCTCGAGGCCCGAGCGGGTCTCGACGACGTTCGCGTGCGCGTCGAGGTAGACCTCGGTCTCGGCGTCGTCGTCGAGCCACACGACGTACGGATCGGTCGGCGACTGCGGCAGCCCGAGGTCGGTCGCCGGCGATCCGTCGCCGGCCGCGACCCCGGCGGCGACGATGACCTCGAGCGCGACGGGGTCCTCGAGCGCGGCGACCTCGGGCGGCGGGCGCTTGAGCGCGTCGCGGAACAACAGCACGGCGCCGGTCACCGCCGAGAGCACGAGCAACAGCGCGACGACCAGGCCGGTGCGTCGGTGCCACACGAGCAGCAGGCCGCGGAGCCTCATCCCTGCCCCCGACGCTCGGCCCGACGCTTCTGCCGCGCCCGCGCGCGCTCGGCCGCGTCGAAGAACGTGTACGCGATGTCGATGCCGATGAAGAACGTCCGCGGCCGCTGCGGCAGGATCCCGCGGTTGAGATCGTCGGTCCGGTAGAACCACGGCGTGTCGGCGACGTTCTTCACGCCGAGCGACAGGTTCACCGCCCACGCCTTGGGCAGCAGCGTGCGGAACTTGAGGTACACGTCGACGAGCATGTAGCTGGGGATGATCCCGGTCGCGCCGTTGGGCGGCCCCAGGGTGCCATCGTTGTCGAAGTACGAGTACTGCGAGCCCGAGTAGGTGAGGTCGGCGCCGATCTGCAGCGCGCGGCAGTCGTCGGGCCCCGGCAGCCCGGCGAAGAAGCTGCACCGCCACGGGAACGAGTACGCCATGCCGCCCCACGCCTCGTGGCGGGGGAACCACGCCACGCGGTTGCCGGTGAACGAGGGCGAGTCGTAGATCCGGGTGTCGGTGAAGGAGTAGCCGCCGTAGACGTTGGCGCCGACCAACGGCTGCCACAGCTCGCCCGGCTCCCACTCGAGCTCGACCTCGGTACCACCGCCGACCCAGTTGCCGATGCGATCGAGCGACGTCTCACCCTCGTCGAGCAGATTGCGATAGTGGCGGAACCACCCGGTGGCCTCGCCGTAGAGGCCGACGACCTCGGCCATCTTGATCCCGGCCTCGACCGAATCCGCGACCACGGGATCGAGCGTCTCCCGCTGTGCGACCTCGTTGAGGGTGACGGCCTGGATGGTCGGCGCCTTGAACGATCGGGAGTAACCGAGGAAGACCCCGACTTCGTCGATGGGGTCGTAGCGGATCGACGCGGACGGAAAGGCCTGGGCGTACGTGCGGGCGAGCAGCGAGCGTTCCGGGTCGACTCTGGCCTCGATGTTGTCGCGCCCCGACATCCGGGCGAGCTCGCCGCGGACGCCGGCCCGCAGCACCACGGTCTCGTCGGCGAGGTACAGCTCGTCCTCGGCGAAGGCGGCCACGGCCCCCAGCCGCGTGTCCTGGTCGAAGAACCGCTCGCGCGGCAGCGCGTCGGGGTTGTTGAAGCGCAGCAGGTGCGCCTGCTCGAACACGCCGCGCACCCCCACGCCGAGCATGTGATACGCGCCGCCCTTGTGCCGCAGCGCCACCGAGTACCGCGGCTCGACGCCGACCACGTGGTAGTTCCGCGGCAGCTCGACCACGCCGACGTCCGCGTTCGAGCG
>LNFB01000210.1 GCA_001464385.1 Deltaproteobacteria bacterium Ga0077550
CGCTCGGCGCCCAGCGTGCCGAGCCAGCGGCCCGCGAGCCAACGCGGGATGCTGTAGCGGCGCTCGAGCGCGTCGAGGGGCGCGACCGTGGCGAGCTTCGCGTCGAGCTCGGCACCGCCCTCGGCGATCGCCGAGAGCATGCCGTGGACCAGACCCGACAGCGTGCGGCTCGGATCGAAGCTCCGCGCCGCGCTCACGGCGTGGCCGATCGCGTTGCCGGCCGGGCGACCGAGCTCGAGGATCTCGTAGGCCCCGACGCGCAGCAGCGTGCGGGGCACGGAGCCGAGCCCCTTCGCATCGCGGGCGCGCGCGTCGATGTGGGCGTCGAGCCGGATGCGGTGGCGCAGCACGCCGTAGACCAGCGCGGTGACCAGCCCGCGGGCGCCGGCGCTGAGCCCGACGCTGCGCTCGAGCGTGTCGCCGAGGATGCGATTGCTGAAGCCCTCGGTGCGATCGATCGCCCGCAGCGCCTTGACCGCGAGGACCTGGGGCGAGTCGACGCGACGGCCGGACCCAGCGGGGCGCGCGGAGGAGGACACGGGGGACTTGTAGTGGATAAGCCGCCGGGCCACAAACCGGTCTGCTAGCCTCGCTGCGCGGTGGTCCGGATCCTGCTCGCCTGCGCTGCGCTGTGCACGGCCTGCGATCCCCCGGCGGGTCCGGCGGATCCGTGGGCGCCCGCCGCGGTCCGCCTGCGCGCGTCGGTCGAGGCCGCGCCCTACGACGCGTGGACCCTGCACGTGCTCGAGGCGGAGTCGCCCCACGGCCCGTGGTCGGCGATCTACACCGATGCGCGCATCGACGCGGCCGAGGCCGCACCGGTCACCGACCCCGCGACCGCGCAGTGGCCCGCCGGCGCGACGATCGTCGCAGAGGGCCGAGACGCCGAGGACGGCGACGTGGTGAGCTTGCAGATCATGCGCCGCGATCGCAGCGGCTGGCTGTGGGCGCAGTATGACGCCGACGGCGAACCGACGCTGTACGGGACCGACACCGCGTGCAGCCACTGCCACGCGGCGGGGGACGACTACGTGCGCAGCCTCGACCTCCCGCGGTGAGGCCGTCCCTCACCCGCCGATGAACGGGCACGCCGCGAACATGTCGGCCTGGAAGCCCGCGCACGGGAACGCGTCCGGGGGCTGCTGCTCGAGGTACTGGTCGAAGCCGGTGCAGTCGAGCAGGCCGATGCAGGCGTTGTAGCGCGTCATCGCCTCGATGCACGCGTCGCCATCGCCCGCGCCCTGGTCGAGCAAGCCCAGGCACTCGCCCGCGAGGCACGCATCGACGGTGTCGAAGCCGAGCTGCGGCGCGCACTCGACGAACACGGTGCAGAGCGCGGTGCAGCTGGCGACCTCGTCGTCCTGCTGGCACTCGGCGCAGCCGAAGTCCTCGACCTCGATCGCGCACGCGATGTCCCACGCGTCGCAGCAGTAGTCGTCCTCGGCGCACACGCAGGCCTCGATCGCCGCGTCGCCACATCCGACGGCCTGCGGGCCGCAGCACGGCGACGTCGGCTCCACGCCCCCGTCGTCGCTGCTGGCGTCCGTGGACGCCTCCGTGCCCGCGTCGACGCCCGTGGTGTCGACGCCCGTGTCGAGGCCCGTCTCCGTGCTGGCGCCGTCGACCGACGTTCCGGTCGTCGATGGATCGGCGGCCGCGGTGTCGGCGGGCCCGCTGCCGGTCGAGGCCTCGGCGCTCGCCGAGGTGCCGGTCGCGGCGTCGCCCGTCCCACCGTCGAAGGCGTCGGTGCCCGGCTGGATCACCGAGCACGCGGCGAGGAGGGCGACCACGGGGACGAGGCGGACGGTGGCAGGCATGCGTGGCATCGGGTTCACCCGGCGGGTTCGGTCGGCGCACAGGTCGAGGTCGCGGCGCCGACGACCAACAGCGGCGCGACGTCGACGTCGACGACCAAGGGATCGCCGCCGTCGCTGCCATCGAGATCGAACCGCAGCACCCGCGAGTGGTCGGCGTCGCCCTCGACGAAGAGATGGATGTCCCCGCCCCAGAACGCCACCGCGAACGCGTCGGTCAGCGCGACGCCGGGCAGCGGGAACGACTCGAGCACGGCGCCGTCGTGCGGGTCGATGCCGAGCAGCGCGGCCGTCGGTGCGCCGGCGAAGGCGAACACGCGGCCGTCGCCGGTGGCCGCGAGCTCACCGCCGTTGAAGTCGATCGACGCGACGAAGAGCACTGGGACGGGGACGCGGCGCATGCCTTCCCCTGGACGACGCCGGCCGAGCCGCGCCGTCGCACCGCGACCCGCCTCGCCGGTCCGCCGCCGATCGAGACGGTCGCCTCGGACCGCCCGCGGTACAGCGCCCAGAACCGATCCGCGATCCGACGAAGATCCCCGCGGTGGTTTTTCGCGACACGGCCCGGTTCCCCAGGTGTCCTGGTCATGACAACACCACTCTCGAATCCTGCCGCGGCGTCGAGAACGACGCGGAGCCCGCGAATGACATACGTCCTCGCGGTCGTGTGCCTGGGCTCGGCCTGCGACCCGACCGGCGCCGGTGCCGGCTACGAACCGCCGCCGACGGTCCGTGCGGATGCGACCTGGCGAGCCGGTCCACCCCCCGCCGACCGGTTCGCGCTGGATCCCAACTCGGACGAGTTCATCGAGGCCACCGAGGGTGACGCGATCGAACCCGATCGCTACGCGCTGGTCAGGACCGGGGCTTGGCTCCCGCTCGAGGATCTCCTGTCGGACCACGACGACGTCGAATGGCTCACTGTCGAGACCCACGACCGAGGGTTCCGAGGCGTCTTGTGGGAGTGCGAGGTCATCCTCGTGTTGCCGACCGAGTGCATCATCCTCCCAGTCCCTTGCCCCTCGGGGTCAGGACCAGGATCAGAATCAGGAGGAGGATCGGGATCAGGACCAGGACCAGGCTTCCCACCCGACGACGGGCCCGGGCAGCCGGACGAGTGAGGTTGGACGTGCGCGGCCGAGGCGTGAGCCCGCACGTGCAGAGCCGGAGGATCGCGCGGGCGGTGGCCGGGGCGACGATGTCGCGAACGACCGCCATCGTCCGCGGCCCCGACTAGTCCTCTTCGTCCAGCTCCACGCCCAACGTATCCGCGACGAGCCCCCACTGGTACATCGCGACCGGACCGCGCGTCGACAGCACGACCCTACCCTCGCCGTCGATCACCACGAACGCGGCCTCGGTCGGGCCGACGCCGAAGGCCGCGCGGGCGTCGGCGTCGTCGTCGACCCGCAGCCAGGTCGGGAACTCGAGATCGCGGGTGCGGCCGACGATGGCGCCCTTGGCCCGCAGCAGCTTGGCCTTCATCGCGGTCGACACCATGCGGATCGACGGGTCCTTCATGCGCTCGAAGGTCTCGGCCTCCTCGCCGTCGAAGCCGTCGTCGATCCCCGGCACGTCGGCCTTCGCGATCTCGCGGGCGAGGAAGATGATGACGCACGGCGTGCCGCCGCCGCAGGTGTCGGAGCCGACCTCGCCGATCGAGAACGTCGGCATCGGCGGGCCCGCAGGGGGCTCGGTGGCGCCGAGCATCTCGCGGATGCGCTCGAGGTCGGCCCCCTCGGCGCCGCCGCTGCGTCGCTCGAGCACAGCCCCGTCCGGGCCGATGACCACGAAGCCGTGGTGCCCCTTCGCGAGGCCGAACGTCGTCGTGAACACGCCGTCGTAGTCGACGTGCACCGGGTACCGGGTCTCGGCGGCGAAGTGCCGCATCATGTCGGCGACCTTGCCCTTGAACATGCCGAAGCCCTCGCCGTCGGCGACGATGTGGCCCTCGGTGCCGGGCGGGAGCTGCCAGCGGTTGAGCGCGCGGTTGAGGGCCTGGCCCTCCTTCTTGTCGCGCATCGCCGGGCTGAACACGACGAAGAACGCGGTCTTGCCGTGGAGCTTGGCCACCTCGAGCGCGGGCTCGTCGGCCACCGGTGGGATCACGATCGACGCGGGATCGCCGACGACCGGCGGCAGCTCGTCGGGGATGTCGTCGACGCGCAGCAGCCACGCACCGACGCCGATCACGAGCGCGACGAGGCCCACGAGCACGAAGGCGAACTTGCGGAGTCGACCGGCGGCCAAGGCCCCGCGAGTATACGGCCGGGCGCGGGCCTCGCCACCGTCAGCACAGGCGGGTGATCGACGACACCGCCCGATCGGCCGCCGCTAGCCGTCCGCGTCGGGCAACAGCACCCCGACGCTCAGCTCGCGCGCGCGCAGGCACGCGACCTCGACGCGGGCCGCGGCGTTGCCCACATCGCCGCGGGGCGCCGCGAGTCCATCGCAGGCGGCGCCGGACAGCGTCTGGACCACCGGGGAATCCGACGCCATGGTGACGGCGAGGGCGTCGGCCTCGCCGCGGGGCACGAGCACGATCGCGATCCCGTCCACCAGCGCGAGCGTCGGCGCGCCGGTGGCCTTCGCCGCGTCGGGGAACGCGACGATGCGGATCGTCGGCTCGTTGGCGCCGCCACCATCGGAGAACCACGCGAACACGAGCGCGTCGCGATCGCGGTGCAGGCCCGCGACGATCCGCGAGTGGAAGGCCCCGGTCGCGGTGAGCAGGGGCCCCTCGACGTCGCCCCAGCGCGGGTCGTCGACGACGGCATCGCTCGGCCGCAGACGCACCGCGCCGGTGCCCTCGACCTCGAGCACGGCGGGACGCAGGTGATCGACGCGCAGACCGATCGCCGTCACGTCGCCGACGATCGACGAGAGCACGTGCCCGACCCGGTCGAGATCCGTGGCGCCCACCGGCAGCCGCTGCGGCGCCGCCTGCTCGAGGCTCGAGAACGGCGCGAACCCGAGGACGTGATCGCCGGGGTGCGCCCGCTCGGTGTCGACGAGCGCGGTGACCTCCGCGAGCACGAGCGGGCCGGCGAGCACGGGCCGCCCGATCTCGGACCACTCGCGGGTCCCGAGCCACGTCGGGTCCGGGACGAAGCCGCTGCGCACGGTGCCATCGTCGGCACCGGACCAGTCGACCTCCACGACGCCGATCCCTGCGCCGGGCCTGCCGACCGTCCACGCCACGCGCAGCCGGTCGTCGCCGTCCGCCCCGGGTCGGTGCTCGATCGCGACGGCGGCCTCGCTGCCGGCGGCGGCGTGCCCCGGCAGCGCGAGCTCGCGGGGCGCGTCGAGATCCCAGCCGTCGGCATCCGGCGGCCACGCGCGCAGGGACGACGTCGCGCCGTCGTCGACGACCAACCCCAGCGCCGCGGCGCCAGACGGGCCGACCACGAGGGCGTCGCCGACCGCGAGGCTCGCCGCCGCCTCGAAGCGCCAGGTCGGTACGGGGACCGCCTCGATGAACACGGTCACGACCTCGGAGGTCTCGGACTCGACCGCGTCCGGCGTGCGCATCGACAGCGTGTGCACGCCGGGCACCAGGGCGCCGCGCACGAACAGGCGCAGCGCGTCGGGCTCGAACGCGCCGATCGTCGAGCCCGGGCCGAGGGTGCCCACGCTCTCGCCGTCGAGCACGAGCCGCGTCACGCCGGCCTGCGCGCTGACGTCGAGCGTCACATCCTGGATCCGATCGGCCTCGAGCTTCAGCTCGCCGTTGGCGGGCTCCAAGAAGTCGGGCATCGGCAGATCGACGGCGCCGGTCGACGCCGCGTCGGTCTCGCTGCTGTCGCCCGCGTCGGACCCCCCACCGCACGCCGAGGACGACGCGAGCAGGATCGCGATCCCCGATTTCGCCGCTGCGGCGCATGCACCGGCCCGGAACACGTCCCCGCAGCGTTGCCCACTTGCCCGCGGTGGGCAAGCCCGACCGAGCTCGGACGGGCTCGGGGTCGGGATCAGGCCGCGTTGCCGACGAACCAGAGCACGACGGCGCTGGCGCCGTGCAGCGAGCCCAACGCGCCACCGAGCCACCGCAATCGGCTCGCACGGCTCGACGCGACGACCACCGCGCAGGCGATCGCACCGGCGACGCACGACAGCAGCGCACGGTCGAGATCGAGGAGGCCGCCGCCGAGCACCGAGACCGCCGCCGACCACCAGGCCACCAGCGCGCCCCACCACGCCGCGCGGGCGAGGACCGCGACGACCGCCCCGCGGCGCCGCCACGTGCCGCCGCCGATCCACGCGAGCCCGCGTCCGAGCCGCTGGGCCGACCACACCGCGATCGCGGCCACGCGCGCGGCGATCCGCGCCGCGTGCACCTTCGCCCCGAGCGTCTCGCCGGACATCGGCCCGACTCTGCGCAACTCCACACCGCGACCGCAAGTTTTCGCCGTGGGGCGCCGGTGCGATCGCCGTGCGATACTCCCGGGCGATGGGCGCTCCGATCCTGGCGTGGCTCCTGGCCCTCGCCCCCTGGCAGCCGGCGACCGCGCCGCCGCCGACGGTGTGGGCCCGCGCGGGTGCGACCGGCTGGTCGACGTGCGAAGAGCTCGGGCGCCAGGCCGCGGCCGTGCGCAGCGGCGCCGGTCCCCGCGGCGGCAGCGAGGACAGCTCGCCCTGGGCCGAGCGCGCCGCGCGTTGCCCCGCCGTCCCCGAGATCCTCTTCCTCGCCGCGCAGTTCGAGATCATCAACGCGGGCGACGTCGGCTTCGGCCCCGAGCCGGGCACGACCGCGAGCCTCGATCCAGTCGTGAAGGATCACCGCGAGCGCGTGGGCCAGGCCCTGCGCTGGATCGAGACCGCGATCGACGAGTCGGCGCGCCGACGCGAGGCGCCCCCGCGCGAGGCCCGATTCCTGCGCGCCTACGCCCTGGTCGCCCTCGGTCGCCCGAAGGACGCGCGCGTGGCCCTCGACGCCGCGATCGCCTTCGGCGACGTCGAGCGGTGGCGCAGCGATCGCATGGGGGCGGTCATCGCCCTTCTCGCCGGCGATCTCGACCAGGCCATGCGCCTGGCCCAGCGCGCGGGCCTCGAGACCCCCAACGAGGATCGCACCATCACGCGATACATCCGCGCGCTGGTGCTCGATCGCAGCGGCGCACCGAGTGCGGCCCGCACCGAGCTGCTCGAGCTGCGCAACGACGCCGGCCACATCCTCGCGCGCCACGCCACCGAGAGCCTGCTGCCGGTCCACGAGCGGCTGTACCTGCGTGCCCTCGAACACCAGGTCGGCGACGATCCCGACAGCGCGCTGCGGCTGTGGGACGCGTACCTCGCCCGCCCCGAGCCCGAGGAGCCCGACCGCGTCGTCGCCCAGCGCCACCGCGCGGCCCTGGTCCGGCGGCCGGCGCCGGTGCGCTGACGACCGTGACGCGCGCCCGCGCTGTGGCACGATGCGGCCCATGCTCGTGCACCGGCGCACCGCGGACCTCCTCGACTGGCGCAACGCGATCCCGTCGGGCACACCGATCGCGTTCGTGCCGACGATGGGCTACCTCCACGACGGTCACCTCTCGCTGCTGAGCGAGGCCCGCCGACGCGCGGGCACCGACGGGCAGGTGGTGCTGTCGATCTTCGTCAACCCGACGCAGTTCGGGCCCAACGAGGATCTCGATCGCTACCCCCGCGACGAGGCCGGCGACCTGGCGAAGGCGGCGTCGTGCGGCGTCGACCTCGCCTTCTGCCCGAGCCACCCCCGCGAGCTGTACCCGGGCACGCCCGCCGGCACGAGCTCGGGCGCGGACGCGGCGGCGAACACCGGCGCGACGTGGGTGAACGTCGAGGGCCTCGACGCGCACCTCTGCGGCCGCTCGCGCCCGGGGCACTTCCGCGGCGTCTGCACCGTGGTGTGCAAGCTGCTCGGCCTCGTGCGCCCCGACGTGTCGCTCTTCGGCGAGAAGGACTTCCAGCAGCTCGCGATCCTCCGGCGCATGCACGCCGATCTGTTCCTGCCCGGCACGATCGTCGGCATGCCGATCGTGCGCGAGCACGACGGCCTCGCGATGTCGAGTCGCAACGCCAACCTCGACCCCGTCGCGCGCGTCGCTGCCCTGGCGATCCCGCGGTTCCTCGCCGAGGTACGGCGCCGCTTCGCCGCGGGCGAGCGCGCGTCCGCGGCCCTCGTCGACGGCGCGGCCGCGGCCCTCGCCCCCGGTCGCGTCGACTACGTCGAGGTCGTCGACGCCGCGAGCCTCCAGCCGGTCGAGGCGATCACAGGCCCGACGCTGTGCGCCGTCGCCGTCCACTTCGGCGGCGTCCGCCTCATCGACAACACCGTGCTCCTCCCATGAGCACGCCTCGGTGAGCGCCTTGCAGATCGGACTGGCCGCGACCCTCGGGTGCGCGGTGCTGTGGGCCGTGCTCGACGTGCTGCGCAAGCAGCTCGCCGCGCGCATGGACGCGGTCGGCCTCGCGGTGTGGCTCGCGATCGGGCAGGCGCCGCTGCTCGGGGTCTGGGTGGCCGCCAGCCCCGGGGCGATCGAACCGGCGTACTGGCCGTGGGCGGCCGCGACGATCCTCTTCAACATCATCGCGGCCGTCCTCTACCTCGGCGCCGTCGGCTCGGGACAGTTCAGCGTCGCGATCCCGATGCTGTCGTTCGTGCCGGTGTGGACCGCCCTGCTCGGGATCCCGCTGCTCGATCAGGTCCCGAGCGCGACCCAGTTCGTCGGCATCGCCGCGGTGGTGGCGGGCGCGATGGTGCTCCACGGCCAGGGCCGCACGGGGGTCGCGATGCTGACCGCGATGCTCCGCGAGCGCGTGAGCCTGGCGATGCTCGGCGTCGCGTTGTGCTGGGCGCTCACGATCGTCCTCGATCGGCGGGCCACCGCCCACGCGCCGCTGTCGTTCCACGCCCTGGCCCTCAGCGTCGGCATCGCGGCGGGCGCGACCGCGTGGCTGGCCTGGCGCGGCCGCGTGGGCGACCTCCTGCAAGCCCGTCGCGCGCCGGGTCGCCTCGTCGCGGCCGCCGTCGTCGCCGCCCTCGCGATGGCCCTGCAGCTGCGCGCGATGCAGGACGTCGACGTCGCCGTGCTCGAGGCGATCAAGCGCACGCTGGGCATGGCCGCCGCGATCGCCCTGGGTCGGGTCGTGTTCGCCGAGGCCGTCACGCCGCGCAAGCTCGCCGCGGTCGCGTTGATGGCGTTCGGCACGCTACTCGTGCTGCAGGCGCTATGGTGACGCGATCACGATCCGCCGCTCGCCGAGGAACTGCCCCGATGCGGTCTCGACGGCGCAGCTCCACGTGCCGCTGGGCTCGGGGCCGAAGTTCTGCTTGACCGAGTACGTGCGGAAGCCGGCCTCACGTCCGCCGCGGATCTCGAGCTCGATGCGATCGACGACCTCGCCGTCCTTGCGCCAGACGTGCAGCAGGTGGTCGCGGACGCCGAGCGGCGCGAAGATCGAGGTCGCGCAGACGAGCCGGGGCGGCACACGTTCGAGGCGCTCGGTCGGATCGGTGACCTCGTAGCCCGCCCGCCGCGTGCCGATCGCCGCGTCGACGAGGCCCATCGGCACCGCCGGCACCATGCGCGCCGCGCCGAGGAGCAGCGCGACCGGGAACACCAGGCCGACCAGCAGCGCGGCGCCCAGCGCCCGCGCGATCGGCTGGCCCCGGAGGTGATCGGCGAACACCATCACGGGCAGGCCCAGCGCGGCGGCCCCTGCCGCGCACCACAGCGCGACGCCGTTGCCGATCCCGAGACCCGGCAGCACGGCCGCCATCACGCAGAAGGTCGCGAACGCGGGGAGCAGCACACCGGCGCGCGTGCGGACCAGCAGCCACTCGGTGAGCGGATCCCACAGCGAGGCCAACGCCGCCCCGCACAGCAGCGCGAGGAACACGACGTGGGCGACGGTGCCGCCGAAGGCGTTGAAGTAGAACGGCAGCACGAAGTACAGCTGCAGGTGGATGCTCGACTGCGTGAGCATCAGCGCCGAGAACCGCGCCGTGCGGACGACCCTGGTCGGGCTACCCGCGGCGTGCTGGTGCTCGTGCTTGCGCTCGAGCCACATCACCACCGTGAGCACCAACCACGAGGCCACGGCGACCCCGGCCACGATCGCGCCGCGGGCCGGACCGCGGTCCATCAGCAGGGCGCCGACGATGCCGACGCCGAGGGAAATCCACGGGATCGCCCGCTGCAGGACCCGCCAGAGCAACCCTCGATCCAGCGCCGCCATCGCGTGATCGCGGAAGCCTAGCCGGTTTCCGGCCGGCGCGCCCCAACGCCCGGCCGAGTCGTGCTACTCGCCTTGGGACAGCGTGTCCGAGCCGCACGATCACGTCGCCGACGACGCCCGCCCCTTCGTCGTCGTCGACGATCCCGCGCGCATGCGCGAGCTCGTCGCGCGCCTGGCCGACGCCCCGGTGGCTGCGCTCGACACCGAGTCGAACGGGTTCCACGCGTACCGCGAGCGCGTGTGCCTGCTGCAGATCTCGGTCGGCGACCTCGACGCGATCGTCGACCCCCTCGCGGTCGATCCCCAGGCATTGGGGCCGTGGCTCGCCGATCCGGGGTGCATCAAGATCCTCCACGCCGCCGACAACGACATCCGCTCGCTGCGCCGCGACTGGGATCTGCAGCTGCACAACGTCTTCGACACCATGCTCGCCGCGCGCGCGCTGGCGTGGCCGAAGAAGGGCCTCGGCGACATCCTCGCCGCGCACTTCGGCTGCCGGACCGACAAGCGCTGGCAACGCCACGACTGGTCGCAGCGCCCGCTGCCGCGGGGCGCACTCGACTACGCGCGGACCGACACGCGCTACCTCGCGGCCCTGCGCGAGGTCCAGCTCTCTGCGCTGACCGAGGCCGGTCGCCTCGAGGAGTTCGACCACGCCTGCCTGCGCATGACCGAGCTGGTCGCGCGGCCGCGCGTGATCGACCCCGACGCGTGGGCCCACGTCGACGGCGCGCGCGGCCTCGACGAGCCCGGTCGCTCGGTGCTCGCGGCCCTCGTCGCGCTTCGCGAGGAGCTGGCCGAGACCATGGATCGCGCCCCGTACCGCGTGCTCGCCGACGCGGTGCTGGTCGAGCTCGCCCGCACGCGGCCGACGGCGCGGCACGAGCTGACGCGGACCCGCGGCGTCGGCGGCCCCGTCGCGAACCGGTACGCGGCGACGGTGCTGCAGCGCATCGCCGAGGCCGCCCTGCTGCCGCCGCCGCCATGGCCGCCCGCACCGCCGCGGCCGGACGCCCGGCTGCGCGCCCGCTTCGACGCGCTCCGCGACTGGCGGCGCGACCAGGCCAACCGCCGCGGCCTCGAGCCCGACATGGTCCTGTCGAAGGACGCCCTGCAGCGGATCGCCGACCTCGAGGCCACCGAGCTCGACGCCGACGCCCTGGTCGCCTGCGGCGCGCTCGATGCATGGGAGCGCGAGCGCTACGCCGAGGCGATCCTCGCCGCCCTCGCCCGCGTGCGCCGCTGACGAGGATCACGATCCGCCGGGATCGACGGCGGCGTCAGTTCGGCGCGCCGGGGCTCTGCACGATCAGATCGAGCTCGACCTCGAACGCCGCCGAGCCGTGGGGCCGCAGCCGCGCCGACAGGTGGGCAGGCAGACCGTCGAGCACCTCGGGATCGATCGCGTCGGGCAGCAGCACCGCCACGTAGAGGTACTGATAGGTGCCGTCCGGGAGGATCTCGAACGTGATCGGATAGTTCGCGAGGTGCTTGAAGTGACCGCCCGGCCCGTCGTTGTACCCGTCGATGTCGATGTCGAGATCGAAGATGGGCGCGAGCTCCGAGGTGTAGTCGGTCGGCGGATCCGGCAGCACGAACTCGGCCCCGCGCAGCGGCAGGGGGAACATCGCGGCGCCTTGGCCACCCCAGACGATCGGCAGCGGATCGCCGTCGGCGAGCGGCGAGAACATCGTGTCGCCCCAGCCGAGCTCGAACCATCCGACGACGGGCTCGCCGGTCGAGCTCTCGTCGCCCGCGGTCGTCGGATCCTCGCCGGTGCTGCCCGTGGGCTCGCCCTCCCCCGGTGTGCAGGCGACCAGCGCACTCGAGCACACGACCATGCAAACCCAACGCGACATCACGGGCAGAGCGTACCACCGCGGTCGCTCGCGCGCCGGCCTCGGGCGACGAATCGGGCCCCGGAGCGGCCGTGCGGCCCCGATCCACCTCATGCGCGGCGACCGCTCGCCCCGCCGCTCCGCCGCGCATCGTTGTCCCTCGGCGAACGAACCGTTGCCGCGCGGGCGCTTGGTCGGTCGTGCACCCGGACGTACGCTGCCCGCGAACCCAAGGGGATCCGACCAATGGCACACGACATCGCAGCGCTCGACGCCGAGCTCAACACCATGATCACGACCGGCAAGGCCATGGAGGCCTTCGAGAAGTTCTACGCCGAGGACTGCGTGATGCAGGAGAACCTCGACCCACCGCGCACCGGCAAGGCCGCCTGCCGCGACTACGAGATCGGCTTCTTCTCGTCGATCCAGGAGTTCAAGAAGGGCGAGCTGCACGCCTCGGCGGTGACCGGCGATCGCTCGTACAGCGAGTGGACGTTCGCGTGCACGTTCAAGGACGGCTCGTCGATCGACAACACCCAGGTCGCCGCGCGCACCTGGAAGGACGGCAAGGTCGTGTACGAGCGGTTCTACTACAAGCCGAACTTCACCCCGGCCTGATGCGCCCCCTCGCGCGGGGGGGGCCGCCTCGGGGTCAGGGTGTCGCGAGCGCCTTGCTCGCGAGCTCGAAGACGTCGCGTGACAACCCCTCGTGCCCGACGATGCGCGCCAGCTCGGCACGCATCGCCGCCGATCGGATCGCGTCCAGGCGACGCCACTGCAGGAGCCCGCCGACGAGGCGCGCGGCGAGCTGGGGGTTGTTCCCGTCGATGTCGAGGATCGCGTCGGTGAGCAGGCGATAGCCGCCGCCACCGCGGTCGTGGAAGCGGACCTGGTTGCGCACCGAGAACCCGGTGAGCAGCGCGCGGACGCGGTTGGGCTGGCGCAGGTTGAAGTCCGGGTGCTTGCAGAGCGCGGTGACGCGGTCGAGCGTGTCGGCGCGCGAGCTGGTCGCCTGGACCGCGAACCACTTGTCGAGCACGAGGGGATCGTGGGCCCACCGGCGGTAGAAGTCGGCCAGCGGCGCCTCGGCGACGTCGCCCTCGACGTCCACCAGGCAGGTCAGCGCATGCTGGCTGTCGGTCATGTTGTCGGCCGCCCCGAACTGCGCGAGCGCCAGCGCGACGCCCTCGGGCGTGCCGGCGGCGACGAGGTACCGCAGCGCGGCGCAGCGGGCCCGCCGCGACGCGATCTGCTCGCGCGACACGTCGTAGGCGCCGCGGGGCCGCTCCGCCTCGTAGAGGGCCGCGAAGGCGTCGTGGTGCGCGAGCGCCAGCGTCCGCACCGCGAACTCGCGGGCCTCGTGGATGCCGTCGACGTCGACCACCTCGACGTGCTGGGCGATCACTCGCTCGTCCGGCAACGCCAGCATCGCCGCGCGCAGCGAGCCATCGAGGGCCTGGTCGCCGATGAGCCGGCCGAAGGCGGCGATGAACCGCGGATCGATCTGCATCGGTCGGCCCGCGGCGCGCTCGCGGACCAGGGCGGTCAGCGTGGCCTCGGCCAGGGTCTGCGCCGCGTCCCAGCGGGCGAACGGGTCGGCGTCGTGGGCCATCAGGAACGCGAGCTCGTCGGTGGTGCGATCGAACCGGAGCTTGATCGGCGAGGTGAACCCGCGCAGCAGCGACACCACCGGCGGCGCCGCGACGTCGGTGAAGCGCCAGCGCGCCTTGGGCTCGCGCAGCTCGAGCACCGCCGTGGTCTCGCGCACCGCGGCCACACCGTCGGCGACGTGCAGCGGGATGTCGCGCCCGTCGGCGCCGAGCAGGCCGACGGCCACGGGGATGTGCATGGGCTGCCAGCCCGCGGGATCGACGTTGACCGGAGCGCGCTGCTCGAGCTCGATCGAGAACGTCCGCGACGGGCCGTCGTACGCGGTGCGCACGTCGACGATCGGCGTGCCGGCCTGGGCGTACCAGCGGCCGAACTGCTCGAGGTCGGCCCCGTTGGCGTCGGCCATCGCCGCGCGGAAGTCGTCGCACGTCACCGCCTGGCCGTCGTGACGCTCGAAGTACAGGTCCATGCCCCGCCGGAAGCCCTCGGCGCCGAGCAGGGTGTGCATCATCCGGATGACCTCGGCGCCCTTGTTGTACACCGTGACGGTGTAGAAGTTGTTCATCTCGATGTACGCGTCGGGCCGGATCGGATGCGCCGTGGGCGACTGATCCTCGGCGAACTGCGCGGTGCGGAGCGTGATGACGTCGTGGATGCGCTTCACCGCTGCGGAGGTCATGTCGGCGGTGAACTGCTCGTCGCGGAAGACCGTGAGGCCCTCCTTGAGGGTGAGCTGGAACCAGTCGCGGCACGTCACGCGATTGCCGGTCCAGTTGTGGAAGTACTCGTGGGCGATGACGCCCTCGATCGCCTCGTAGTCGTCGTCGGTGGCGGTCTCGGGCCGGGCGAGGACGTACTTCGCGTTGAAGACGTTGAGGCCCTTGTTCTCCATCGCCGCCATGTTGAAGTCGCTGACCGCGACGATCATGTAGAGGTCGAGGTCGTACTCGAGGCCGTACGTGGTCTCGTCCCACGCCATCGCCCGCTGCAGCGAGCGCAGCGCGTGCTCGCAGGCGTCGACGTTGGTCGGCTCGACCCAGATCTCGAGCCGGACGTCGCGACCCGAGCGCGTGCGGAAGCTCGACGCCTGGCAGCGTAGATCCGCGGCGACCAGCGCGAACAGGTACGACGGCTTGGGGAACGGATCCTCCCAGCGCACGCGATGGCGACCGTCGGCGAGCGCCTCGGACGAGACGCGGTTGCCGTTCGACAGCAGCACCGGGTACCGCGTCGCGTCGGCGACGAGCGTCGTGGTGTAGCGCGCCATCACGTCGGGGCGATCGAGGAAGTACGTGATGCGACGGAAGCCCTCGGCCTCGCACTGGGTGCACAGGGCGGCGCCGGATCGGTAGAGCCCCGACAGCTCGGTGTTGTTGCCGGGATCGACGACCACCACGGTCTCGAGCGTGAAGCGGTCGGCGGGCGCGGCGACCGACAGGCCGTCGGGCAGCACGTCGTACTCGCCGGCCGAGAGCACGCGGCCGTCGATCGCGATCGACACCAGCTCGAGGCGCTCGCCGTCCAGCCGCAGGTTGGGCTCCGAGGGCACGTCGGGGTTGCGGCGCACCGCGAGCTTCGCGGTCACCCGCGTGCGGTGCTCGTCGAGCTCGAAGGCCAGGTCGACCGCGTCGATCCAGAAGGCCGGCGGTCGGTAGTCCCTGCGGTGGATCGGCTGCGGCCGGGGGTCCTTCATGGGTTCGGGCGAGCATAGACCGGGCCTCGGGCCCGGGTCCGGTCCCCGTTTTCTCACTGGTCATACCAGTTGACCATCGGACGTCCAGATGGCATAACAACCAAGAATGGCACTGCAGCGCATCGCCAAGCGGACCCTGTCCGACGAGGTCTTCGAGCAGCTCCTGCGCGAGATCCTCCAGGGGCGCATGGCCCCGGGCCTCGCCCTGCCCGCCGAGCGGGAGCTCTGCGAGACCCTCGGCGTGAACCGCGGCGCCCTGCGCGAGGCCCTGCGTCGGCTGGCCCAGGCCGGGCTGGTCGCCATCGCCCAGGGCGGCACGACCAAGGTCCTCGACTACAAGCGGACCGCCGGCCTCGACCTCCTGTCGCAGATGCTCTTCCACGAGGGCGGGACGATCGACCTGCAGGTCGTCCGCTCGCTCATCGAGATCCGCTCCGCCCTCGCGCCCGACATCGCCCGGCTGTGCGCGCGTCGGGCCGACGCCGCGCTCATCGTGGAACTGCTCGACGTGGTGGATCGCATGGAGGCCGCCCACGCGGCCGACGACCTGCCCACGCTGCAGGAGCTGTCGCTGGATTTCTGGGACGTGCTGGTGCGCGGCTCGGACAACATCGCCTACGTCCTCGCCTTCAACACGCTGCGCTCGACCTACGACACCGTGCGCGAGGCCCTCGTGCAGGTGATGGCGGACGAGCTGCGCGACCTGGCGGCCTACCGCGCCATCGCAGAGGCGGTCGGGCGCCACGACGACGTCTCGGCCAAGCACGTCGCCTCGGCCCTGGTCGAGCACGGCACCCATCGGATGTTCGAACTCATCGCCCTGCTCGACCGACCCGGCACCGGATCGACCGAGGATTCGCCCCCAGGAGACGCGTCATGAAGCCCTCGGATCTCCCCCCCCACGGCGTCGTCGACCCGCGCACGCCGGACCTCCGCATGCGCGACGCGCTGGCGTACTTCGTTCGCCGGCCCTCCGTCATCGGCCTGCTCACGCTGCTGACCGGCTCCCTGGTGGCGCGGGTGTGGGTCGGCGATGTCAGCCGATGGGACCTGCTGCTCGCCGCGTCGCTGGTCGCCGTCCACCCGATGTCCGAGTGGCTCATCCACGTCGGCATCCTCCACTTCAAGCCCCGCCGCTACGGCCGCTGGACGCTGGATTTCGCGGTCGCCCGCGATCACCGGGCGCACCACGCCGACCCCCACGATCCCAAGTGGTGGTTCATCCCGCTGCGCAGCGGCGTCGTGGGCTTCCTGTCGGTCACGACGATCGCCTTCGGCCTGCTGCCCACGCCCCTGGCGCTCACGGTGATGGTCGCGGCGCTGGGCCTCGGGACCACGTACGAGTGGATCCACTACCTGTGCCACACCAGCTGGCGGCCGCGCTCGCGCTGGTACAAGCGCCTGTGGCGGCTGCACCGCCTGCACCACTTCAAGAACGAGAACTACTGGATGGGCGTGACGATGCACGCCGCCGACGTGCTGCTCGGGACGCTCCCGGAGGTGGACGAGGTCGAGACCTCGCCGACGTGCCGCAACCTCGACGGCCGCTGATCCGTCGGCCGCATCCTCGACTCGAGCGGCGCTACCCGTAGCGCTGCTCGAGCTCGCGCTTCAGCACCTTGCCGGTGGGGTTGCGCGGCAGCTCGGCGACGAGCTCGTACTGCTTGGGGATCTTCGCCGCCGCGAGATGCTCGCGCGCCCACTGCCGCACGGCCTCGGGTTCGAAGCCGGGGCCCCGCGGCACGACCACCGCGACCAGCCGCTCGCCCCACTCGGGATCCGGCACGCCGATCACCGCGACGTCGGCGATGTCGGGGTGCTTCGACAGGGCGTTCTCGATCTCGGCGGGATAGAGGTTCACGCCGCCGGAGATCACCATGTCGCGCGCGCGTCCGGTGAGGAACAGGTAGCCCTCGCGATCGACGTAGCCGAGATCGTCGACGGTGAGCCAGTCGGCGAGCCGGCTCTCGTCGGTCGCGCTGCGATCGCGGAGATAGCCGAGCATGAGCTGGGCCGAGCGCGTGTACACGCGGCCGATCTCGCCCGGCGGCAGGCGCCGGCCGTCGTCGCCGAAGATCCCGATCTCCTGGCCCGCGAGCGGTCGGCCGAGGCTGCCCGGGTGCGACAGCATCTCGGGCCCCGAGATCGTCGTCACCCAGCCGAGCTCGGTCGCGCCGTAGAAGTCGAAGATCGTCGGCGCCCCGAACCGCGCGATGGCCCGCTCGCGCAGCGTGTTGTTGAACGGCGCGGCCCCCGAGATGAGCACTCGCAGGTGCGGCGTCGGGAAGCGGGCGAACGCCTCCTCGGGGAGATCGAGCACGCGGTGGATCATGGTCGGGACCATGAACACGTTGTCGATCGACCACTCGGAGAGCCGCCGCAGCGTCTGGTCGGCCTCGAACCGCTCCTCGAGGTAGATCGTCGCGCCCAGCGCGGTGTTGAGGAGCATGAACACCTGGCCGCTCGAGTGGTAGAGCGGCGCGCACACCAGGTGGCGATCCCCCGAGCGCAGGGGGACGCGCTCGAGCACGCGCAACAGCTCGATCGCCCCGAACGCCCCCATGTCGCGCACCGCCCCCTTGGGCTTGCCGGTCGTGCCCGAGGTGTACACGACGTTCTCGCTGGGGCCCTTCTCGACGTGCAGCGACGTGCCCGCGGCGTACTGGCGCGCCAGCGCGGCCTCGTAGGACGACACGCGGCCGTCGATCCCGGAGCCCAGCCCTGCGCGGAGCACCCTCAGATCGAGCTCGGGGTGGCGCTGCAACACCGCCTCGGCGACGGGTGCCGTCTGGTCGGAGACGCACAGCACACGCGCCCCACTGCGCTCGAGCAGGAACTCGAGCTCCTCGGCGGTGCTGTGCCGGCCCACGTGCGCGCAGGTGATCCCGAGCCGGAAGAGCGCGAACCAGGTGACCGCGTACTCGATGCGGTTCTCCATCATGATCGCGACCGGGACCTTGCGGGAGGCGCCGAGGTGATCGCGGAGCGTCGCGGCGATGGCGTCGATCTCGGCGTCCATCTGGGCATAGGTGAGGTCGCGGTGCGCATCGACGATCGCGGTCCGCGAGGGGAACGCGGCGGCGTGGATCGAGTGCAGCGATCGCACGCCGAGGCCCCGGGCCAGCGCGACCTTGGCGACGTCCACGGGGTGCTCCCCGGTGGCCCCGAAGAGGCCCGCGTCGTGGCCCGTCACGACGAAGCGACGCGCGATGCGGTGGGGTGGGTCGACGAGGATCCTTCGCAGGGCGGGGACGCGCGCGAAGAGGCGATCACGGAGGGCCACGGCGCCGATGGTACACGGGCGCCGACACGTCCCCGCCGTGGGCCCCGGCGGCCCGGCGGCGGAGGGTCTCGGGCGGCCTGGCGGGCGATCGGCAAACCGCCCCCGCGCCGCCGCGGGAGGTGCTGCCGGCGAAATCCGTCACTGGCGCCTTGGCGAGCGCGCGACCACCCCGTAGCTTGAGAGACATGGTGTACCGAATCGTGGCGGTCGTCGGGTCCGGCCTCGCGCTCACGCTGGGCGCCGCGACGCCGGCCTCGGCCGCCGACACCGCGCCGCTCAACGCGGGCGTCGAGACGCCGCGACGGCTGCAGCACACGCTCGAGGTGCAGGGGGTCGCGGCGACGCAGCTGCTCCCGCACACGCACTTCGGCGGCGAGGCTGCGTATGTGCTCGGCACCGAGACCTTCAGCGCACGCTTCGGTGGCCAGGTCCTCGGCGGCCGCGCCTTCGAGCTCGGCGACGGTAAGATCGGCAACGTGCTGTCGGTGTTCACGCTCGATGGTTGCGGGTCGCGTCAGGTGTTCCGCCACCGCGTACGCATGTGCGTCGGCGGGCAGGGCGGCGCGATGGTCCACCAGTGGCACGACTACGATCGACCGGGTCGCAAGGCCACGCCGTGGGTGGCGGGCGTGCTGCGCGGCGACTACCGCTACTCGGTGACCGAGCGCCTCGGCCTCATGTTCGGCGTCGGGGTCACGCTGCCCGTCGTCGGCCCCGAGTTCCGCGCGACCTCGGCCAACGGCCGCGTGTCACCGCTCGTGTTCCCCGGCCCCGTGACGGGCATGTTGACCTTCGGCGCGACGTTCCGCGTGCGCTGACGCTGGTACGGCGCGGGCATGTACAATGCCCGCGCGATGCGTCCCCCAACCCACGAGTTGCTCGACCCCGAGCTGTGCGGCGTCCCCGTCGAGTGCTCCGAAGGCCGCGCGGAGGTCGAGTTCGTCGCGACCGCGCGCATGCGGGCGGACGCCACCGACCTCGTCCACGGCGGCTTCGTCTTCGGCCTCGCCGATCACGCCGCGATGCTCGCCGTCGGCGCGCCGACGGTGGTCCTCGCCGGGGCCGAGCTGAAGTTCCTCGCGCCGGTCGTCGTCGGCGACCGCGTCCGCGCCACCGCGACGACGGCCGAGACGAGCGGGAAGAAGCACCTCGTCGACGTCGTGGTCCGCCGCGATGACACCGTGGTGATGGAGGCGCGCCTCACCTGCGTCGTGCCGACGCGGCACGTGCTCGAGGGGGGTCGCGATGCACGGCGGTGATCTCATCGCGCAGGTGCTCGAGCGCCAGGGCGTGAAGTTCCTGTTCACGCTGTGTGGCGGGCACATCTCCCCGATCCTCACGGGGGCCAAGGCCCTGGGCATCCGCGTGGTGGACGTGCGCCACGAGGCGACCGCGGTGTTCGCCGCGGACGCGGTCGCGCGGATCTCCGGCGTGCCCGGGGTCGCGGCCGTGACCGCGGGTCCCGGTGTGACCAACACGATCACCGCGATCAAGAACGCCCAGCTCGCGCAGTCGCCGGTCGTGCTGCTCGGCGGCGCGACGGCGACGATCCTCCGCGGTCGCGGCGCGCTCCAGGACATCGACCAGATGGCCCTGTTCGCGCCCCACGTGAAGCTGTGCGAGAGCGTCGGCCGGGTGAAGGACCTCGTCACCACGCTCGAGCGCGCCTTCGACGTCGCGCAGAGCGGCGTGCCCGGCCCCGTGTTCGTCGAGTGTCCGGTCGATCTGCTCTACGACGAGGCGACCGTGCGCGAGATGATCGGCGCGAAGGCGGCGTCCGACGTGAAGAGCCTGCCGGACATGGCCGTGCAGCTGTACCTGCGCGCCCACATGGCGCGGGTGTTCGCGGGCAGCAAGCGCGCGCGCCCGAGCCCACGGCGCGCGCCCGAGATCCCCACCGCCTTCCCCCACGCGATCACGCGGGCGGCCAAGCTCCTGCTCGGCGCCGAGCGTCCGCTCGTGTTGGTTGGCTCCCAGGCGACCGTGCGCGGCAGCGAGTCCATGCGTCGCCTCCGCGAGGCCGTCGAGCGCATCGGCGCGCCGGTGTACCTCTCGGGGATGGCCCGCGGGCTGCTCGGGGCCAAGCACCCGCTGCTGTACCGGCACAAGCGGACCCAGGCGCTGCGCGACGCCGACGTCGTCGTGCTCGCCGGCGTGCCGTGCGACTTCCGACTCAACTACGGGCTGCAGATCGGCCGCAAGACCAAGATCATCGCCATCAACCGCAGCGACGAGGACGCGCGCAAGAACCGACGGCCGACGCAGGCGATCATCGCCGACGTGTGCGAGACGCTGCAGTCGCTCGCCCGCGAGATGGATGCCGGCCGCGATCGACTGTCGCCGTGGAAGGATCGGCTGCGCACCCGCGATGCCGAGCGCGAGGACGAGATCGCCCAGCAGGCCGCGACCGACGTGCCGCTCGTGCACCCGCTGCGGGTGTGCCAGGGCATCGACGCCGCGCTGGCCGACGACAGCGTCCTGGTCGCCGACGGCGGCGACTTCGTCGCGACGGCCTCGTACGTCACCGCGCCACGGGGGCCGCTCTCGTGGCTCGATCCCGGTGTGTTCGGCACGCTCGGCGTCGGCGCGGGCTTCTCGATCGGCGCCAAGCTCGTCCGCCCCGACGCCGAGGTCTGGCTGCTGTGGGGCGACGGTTCGGCGGGCTACGGCATCGCCGAGTTCGACACGTTCGTGCGCCACGGCCTCGGCGTCATCGCGATCGTCGGCAACGACGCGAGCTGGGCCCAGATCGCCCGCGATCAGGTCCACCTCCTCGGCGACGAGGTCGGCACCGTGCTGCGCCGCACCGACTACGATCGCGTCGCCGAGGGCCTGGGCGCTGCGGGCCTGCGCCTCGACGACCCGAGCAAGATCGGCGAGGTGCTCGCGCAGGCCAAGGCGCTCGCGGCCAAGGGCACCGCGGTCCTCGTCAACGTGCACCTGTCCGCGAGCGAGTTCCGCAAGGGCTCGATCTCGATGTAGCGGCGGGGGCCTCGTCCTTGAAAATCTGATAGTCGACTAGTAGATTTTCAAGGATGCAGATTCCTCGCTCGGGCCTCGTGACCGCGCTGCAACGGCTCCTGCGCGCCTCCCCCGTCGTGGCGCTGCTCGGCCCGCGGCAGGCGGGGAAGACCACGCTCGCCCGACAGCTCCTCGACGAGCGCCCGGGGGACCGTTTCGACCTCGAGGACCCGCGCGACGCCCAGCGCCTGTCCCAGCCGATGACCGCACTCGAGCATCTGCGTGGCTTGGTCGTGATCGACGAGGTGCAACGCGCACCGGACTTGTTCCCCGTGCTGCGGGTCCTCGCCGACCGACGCCCGCTCCGCGCTCGGTTCCTGTTGCTGGGCAGCGCGTCACCCGAACTGTTGCGCCAGTCCTCGGAGTCACTTGCCGGCCGCATCCGGTTCCTCGAACTCGGCGGATTGAGCTTGGCCGAGGTCGGTCCGGCAAACCTGCGTCGACGCCTCGTTCGAGGAGGCTTCCCGCCATCCTATCTCGCGCGCACGGATCGGGACAGCTTCGGGTGGCGCGAGGACTTCGTGCGCACGTTCATCGAGCGCGACCTCGTCGCGCTCGCGGGCCGAGTTCGCTCCCCCGCGCATGTCCGGCGGCTGTGGACGATGCTCGCGCATCGCCAGTCACAGGTATGGAATGGCGCCGCGCTGGCGAGCGCGCTGGGCGAGAGCTATCCCACCGTGAAGAGCCACCTCGAACTCCTGTGCGGCGCGCTGATGGTCCGTCAGCTCCCCCCATACCTCCCCAACGCCGAGAAGCGACTCGTGAAGTCGCCCAAGGTCTTCGTGCGCGACTGCGGGCTCGTCCACGCGCTCCTCGGCATTCGTGATTTCCGGGAGCTGGAGGGCCACCCGGTACTCGGCGCGTCATGGGAGGGGTTCGTCTTGGAGGAGCTGATCCAGCGCGTCGGCGACCGTCACCTCGCGTTCTGGTCGACCCACGCAGGTGCCGAGCTCGACTTCGTCCTGTCCCAGGGACGGGGCCCGATCGGCTTCGAGGTGAAGTGGAGCGACGCGCCGAAGATGACGAAGTCGATGCACGTCGCCAAGTCCGACCTCGGGCTGAGACGATTGTTCGTCGTCTACCCCGGGCCGACACGCTACGTCATCGCCGATGGCGTCGAGGCCCTGCCGATCTCCGACCTCGACGACGTACTCTGAGTTGCGGATGAACGCGACGCGTTCACCCGCGACCAAGGCAAGGAACGAAGCGACGGGCCCGATGGAGGGAAGGCAAGGGCCGTCCGTTCCCATTTGCTTGGGAGTGGCCCTCACACCAGTCGCGCGAGCGAGGCCACCAGCGCGACCGCGGCCGCGAGGCCGATCGGCGTGAGCGTCAGGACCATCCCGAGCACGCGCAGCCGCATGATGTGGGGCGTCTGCGACAGGCCGTAGGCGTGGGCGTAGCGGCCCACGAGCAGCGGAGCCCCGAGCGCGTGCAGCAACCACGGCGACACGCCGAGCTGCTCGTTCAGCCCGAGCAGGATCAGCGCGAAGGGTACGGTCTCGATGAAGTTGGCGTGCACCCGCATGCGACGCAGCAGCTCGGGATCGTCACCGTCGCCGATCTCGACCCGCTGGACGCGGCGGTGGCGGATGACCCGCGCCGCGAGCACGAGCATCAGCGGCGTGAGGAGGGCGGCGTACAGGGCGGTCGTCGGCATCGGCGGGGAGGAGGCTAGCACCTCGCGGCAGGCCGACCACCGACTCAACCGCGGCGGGCGACCTCGGCGTGGGCCGCGAGGAACGTCCGCTCGTCGGCGTCGGCGATCGCCTCCGACCAGGTGTTGATCGCGGTGAACACCGCCGAGGCCAGGAGATGCGCGCACAGCCGCGGCGTTGGATCGGCGGCGAGCGCCGCGACGGCGACGGGGTGGATACGGTTGAGCACGACGTGGTCACCGCCCACCTTCGCGAGGACGAACTCGTCGAGCGGGTGGATCTCGAGGCGGTCGAGCCGGGGGTCGCCCGCCCACGTCGCGTCGACCGAGCGGATCGCCCGGAGGACCGCGAGGACGTCTCGGATCACGCGCTCGATGGGGGAGACGTCCGGAGCCGGAGCGTCGGACGCGGGGG
This sequence comes from Deltaproteobacteria bacterium Ga0077550, assembly GCA_001464385.1. GTDB lineage: Bacteria > Myxococcota_A > Polyangia > Nannocystales > Nannocystaceae > Xiheibacterium > Xiheibacterium aquaticum. The sequence goes on from LNFB01000210.1 coordinate 23,532, forward strand.
CGATCGGTGCGGGCTCCGGGATGGGCGCGACGTCGTCGGTCTCCGCGGCATCCGGCGGCGGCGGATCCGACGGGACGCGCAGCTCCACCGCGGGCGCCTGCGGCTCCGGTCGCGGCGTGGCGCGGGCCGGCTCCGCTGCGCGTTCGTGCGGCGCAGCGCTCGACGGCGCCGGGACCTCGGCCCGCGGCGCCTCGGGGATCGGGGGCGCGGCGACGACCGGGGCCACCGCGTGGAGTGGAGGACGGGCCTCGAGCGCACGCCCGTCGAGCACGCCGCGGAGCAGCGCGCGATCCCACCAGCCCCACGACTCGCGCGGCACCTCGTCGGGGGGCAGCGCCAGCAGCCGGCCGAGGGCATGGCCGCGGAACAGTGGACGCGCCAACAGTGCGCCGGCATGGCGCTCGCAGGCCGCGGTCAGTCCCGCGACGATCCGGTCCGTCGGACGATCGCCGCGGGCGACCGCGCACGCGGCCGCCGTCAGCACACGGCGATGGGGCTCGCTCGCGTCGTCGCGCGCGAGGGCCTCGCCGAGGAGCCGCGCGAGCGCCTCGACCACCGCGGCGATCACCCGCGCTCGCGCGGCGTCGTCGGCCAAGCCCGACCAGTCCGCGTTGGGTGCCAGATCCTCGGCGGCGATCACCGCGTCGATGCCCGCGATGGGCGAGGGCCAGCGCAGCTCGGCGAGCTGCCGACGCTCGCGCAGCACGACGATCCGCGCGGGCTCGCGGGGATCCTCGACGCCCGCGCGGACACCCAGCGAGCACCGCACGCCCGCGTGCTCGACGTCGACGGGCCCGAGCGCGAGCCTGGGTCGCCGCGCGCTCCAGATCTGCGGGCGAGCGAGGAATCGCTCGCGTGCGAGCCGAGCGGCGTCGTCGCGGGCGCCCGCGTCCAGCCGCGCGGCGCCGAGCAGATGACCGAGCAGCGCCCACGTCGTCGCGTCGGCGACGACCGCCCGCGCCGCGAGGTCCTCGAGGCGGGCATCGTCCCGTACGATCCGACACTCGCGATCGGCGGCGAGCTGCGCCAGCGACAGCCGCTCGCCGGCGTCGGTGGTCGAGCCATGGCGCTCTCGGGTGTCGAGCAGCGGCAGCGCGAACAGAGGATGTGCCGCGCCGTCCTCGAGCCGCGGCGGCCGCTTGCGAGCGCTGCCGCCCTCGAGCGCGGCCGCGGTCGCGGCGTCGAGGCCCAGCGCGCCCCGGAGCAGGGAATCCAGCGCCCCGGTGCCCCACGCGTGGAGGTGCGCCACGAGGGGCACGCGCAGGCGCGTCAGGTGATCGCGACGGCACACCTCGTCGTCGAGCAGCTGCTGGGCGAGGCGCGCGATGAAGTCATCGATGGCGAGGCCGAGGACGTCGACGGCGCGCGCCAGCGCCGGATCGATCACCGGCGCGTCCGAGCGCGCGTTCGGGGTCAGCGCGGCGCCGACGATGGCGACCAGCGGGAGCGGCAACGCCGGCGTCACCTCGCACAGCAGATAACCACCGCTGACCCAGCGCAGGCTCGCCGTCGCGGCCGGGCGCAGCGGGAGCCCGAGCACGACCCGGACGCCGGCGTGCTCGACCTCGTGCCGGAGCACCCAACCATCGTCGGCCAGCGCGACGGGGTGCGGGCGGGTCCGGGCGGCGAGGCGCTCGCGCTCGCGCTCCTGCGCGCGCAGCAGCTCGGCGCTGCACTCGATCGCGCGCGGCTGCACCGCGCACAGCCGTGGCACCTCGCCGCGCGACACGAGCAGCACGTCGGCGTGCGTCGCCGGCACCGGCGCCTCGGCGGGCAGCCCGGCCACGTACGCGACGCGCTCGAGCTCGGCGAGCGCCAACGTCGAGATCGATCGACCATCCAGGCAGCGCCACAGCGGCAGCTCGGCCACGGCGCGCAGGTCCGCGTCCTCGAGCGCGCGGTCGATCACGCCGTGAGCCGCGAGCCGGGCCCGCATGACCGCCGCGAGCCAAGCGGGGAGCTGCGCCGCGGTCGGGCTGCACGCGACCGCCCGAAGCGCGCGATCGGATCCGCGACGCACGGCCGTGAGCAGCGCGTGCCATTGCTCGTCCTGTACCGGCTCGTTGCGGCTCACGTCGGTCCGCAGGGCGGCGCCTTCGACGACCGCGACGAGCCCCTGCGGCAGCCCCTCGAGCGTCCTGCGCGCGAGCACCACGCCGTGCTGCAGCACGACGAGTTCGTTGGGCGCGCCCGACGGCGCGTAGCCGCAGCGCCCCGACCACGGCGGCTCGAGCTCCACGGTCCCCCAGGCCTCGAGCGCTGCGATCCCGCCGGAGATCGCCACGCCGTCGAGCAGGACGCGCGCGGCGGCGAACTGGCACCCCGCGCGCAAGAGCTCGCGCTCGGGGCGGACCGCCTCGATCCCGAGGATCCGGTCGAGCACCGCGACGCGGGGTCGATCGTCCTGGCGCACCGACGTGCCGCGGCGGGGCCGAGCGAGCGCCGTGATGACGTCCTCGCGCCCGGCCTCGAGCTCCAGCGCCCGCCCCGACGCACCGTCTCCGGACTCGATGCGGAGCCCTCGCGAGAGGGCCATCGCAGCGTTGCACGCCAACGCGAGCTCGCGTCGCGACCGCGCCAGCGGATCCTCGGCGGTGGCGAACATGCTGGCGTACAGCTCCTCGAAGTCGGCGGCCTCCAGCGGCGCGCCGTCGAACGAGATCGTCATCCCGGCGGAGTCGATCGCGATGGCGACCCCGCTCGCACCGCGCATGATCGCCGCGCGCACGAGCAGCAGCACCCAGCGCCGCGGATCGGCGAGCTGGAACTCGCGCATCTTTTCCCGGGCCCGCGCGCGGTCGAGCGTGAAGCCCAGCCGACACGTCAGGGGCGCCTCGCCCCGCAGTCGGGTGAGCACGTCGTCGACGTCAGCCATCCGACACCCCGCGGCGCGCCAGGGCGAGCTCCCACGCGACGGCGCTCAGGCGTCCGTCCTGCGCCGGGTCGAGGCTCGCGCCCAGCCAGAACGCCTTCACCAACAGGTAGGCCGCGAGCTCCGGCTCGCGTTGCGACAGCGCGACGAGACCCGGGACGAGGCGATGCGCGCCGTTGATGACCAACCACCGACGGCGCCCCAGCCACGACGTGCCCACGACCGCGGCGCCGGGCCGCGGGGTCGGGGTGCCCTGCCCGAGCTGCGTGATCGCGACGGCCGTGTCGGCGTCGTCGCCGTGCATCCGCCCGAGGACGACGCCGTGCAGGCGCCCGCCGAGGCCGGCGAGGAGCCGCGCCACGCCGTCGAGCAGCGCCGACGTGGCCGCGGGATCCGACGGTCCGTCGTCGGGGACAGCGAGGCACCACCGCCGCTCGGCGTGGTCGATCTCGACCTGCGCGCGCACGAGCGCGGACAACAGCGCGAGCACGCCAGCACCGTGGACCAGCACGACCGTCCGGCCCTGGGCCTCGAGCGCGTCGGACAGCGCGCTGCGCTCCTCGACGACGAGCAGCTCGCTGCTGCGGTGCCGTCGGCCGATCGCGCGCATCGACAGCCGTCGCCCCGACGGCGCCAGGAACAGCGGGACCCGGCGCACGCTCGAACGCAGGCCGTGGCGCACGTGGCACAGGACCGCGCCCGCGAGGTAGTCCAGCGACGCGGTCGGCTCGCCGCGCGCGAGCTCGTCGGCGAGCATCGTCACCGCCCGCGCGGCGAGCTGTTCGGCCACCGCCCGGCGCACCGCGTCGATCGCCCGGCGCCACCCCGTGTTCTCGATCACCCGGTCCCGCGTCAGCGTGTGCTCGAGCCCCGGCGACTTGACCTTGAACGCGAAGCCCTCGAGCTGACCGCCCGTGCCCTCGTGCAGGGTGAGACCGGCGTTGTAGTAGCCGAAGCGGGCGACGCCATCCTGCGGGTGACCGACCGCGATCTCGAGGTCGGCCGCGGCCACGGCGACCTGGCACGGGGCGTCCTCGATCTCGAACGGCGCGTTGATCCGCTCGCCGTCGACCCGCAGCTCGACGCCCACATGGCGGCACCAGTGGCGCACCACCGCGCGCACGCGGATCCGCAGGTCGTCGAACTCGGCGCGGGTCATCGCCTTGATCACCCGCACGCGCGTGCCCTCGAGCGCCGCGTCGAGCCGACGCAGGTCGCACGTGTGGTCGCGGCCGAACAGCAGCCGCCAGCGCTCGCCCTCCCGCGCCGTGTCCACGCAAACCGCGTCCGGGTCGAGGGCGAACACCGAGACGAAGCCGATGCCGAACTTGCCGATCTTGGTGCGGTCGCCGTCCTTCGACGACGCGAACAGGCGGATCAGCTTCTGCTCGACGATCTCGCGGGTCATCCCGCAGCCCCAGTCGGCGACGCCGATCGTGGCGACCCCGGCGTCGCCGCCGTCGCGCCCGGCCTCGAACTCGCAGGTGACCGAGATCTCCTGCGTGCCGGCGTCGATGGCGTTCTGGACCAGCTCGCGCAGGAACGCGTAGCGATCGGAGAACTGATGGATGAGCCCGGCGAGCGCCCCCTCGACGGCGATGGGCCGCTGCACCGGATCCACGGCCTTCGATCGTAGCGCCACCGCCAGGACGCGTCCACGGCCTCGGGCTGGGCGTCGCGCCCCTGGGCCTGCTAGCGTGTCGTGCCGACCGCCCCGAGCACGACCCCGCGATGGCCCGCGCCCGAAGCTTCGATCTCGATGCCGCCACCGATGCCGCGGTGGAGCTGTTCTGGCGCCAGGGCTTCGCCGCGACGACGACGCGACAGCTGTGCGACGCGACCGGCCTGCAGCCGGGCAGCTTCTACGCCGCGTTCGGCAGCAAGCAGGCCTGCTTCCGCGCGGCGCTCGACCGCTACCTCGCGACCCAACGCCTGCCCAGGACACCCTCGCCCGAGGCCGTCCGCGCGTGGCTGCGGGCGATCACCCTGCCCGCGCGACGCCACCGCGGGTGCCTGCTGGTGAACACCGCGGTCGAGGGTCCGAACCTCGACGCCGCGACCCGCCGCTTCGTCGCCCAGCGGCTCGCCGCGATGGAGTCCTTCTTCGCCCGCTGCCTCGGCGACGGCCCCGACGCCGCCGCGGGGGCGACCCAGCTCGCCAGCGCCGTGGTGTCGATCCACGTGCTCGCCCGCGCCGGCGTGGCCCGCCCGCAGCTCCGGGCCCTGGCCGACGGGGCGCTTTCGCGGGTCGGCCTGGCGCGGCTTGACGATTCTTGAGCGATCGCTCAAGAATCGACCCCATGGTCGCAACGACGCTGACGGTGCTGGTCGCGGTCCTCCACGTGGTCTTCATGGTGGTCGAGACCTTCCTGTGGACGAGCCCGGGCGTGCGCCGGCGCTTCGGTCAGTCGGCGGAGCAGGCCGAGGCCACGCGCGTGCTCGCGGCGAACCAGGGCGTCTACAACGGCGCGCTCGCGGCCGCGCTGCTGTTGGCGCTGTACTCCGACAACGCCGGCGCGGTGCAGATCCTGCTGGCGTTCGTCGTGGTCGTCGGCCTGTACGGGGGCGCGACGGCGAAGCGCAGCATCCTCGTGATCCAGGCGCTGCCCGCAGGTTTGGCGCTCGGCTTCGCCATGCTGGGCGCGTAGCTCGCGTGCTCACGGGCCGGTCGGGGCCGCACGCTGGGCGCCCACGTCACGGCGAAACCACCCCGTTGCGGTGCCGTCCCCCCGAATCCGCAGCACGGAGGCCCGCGCCGCGGTGGAACGCCGCGTGCAGAGTCCGGCCGCGTGGATCCTCCTCGAAGGCTCGATCGCGTCGCGCCCCGCCGAACCGCGGCGCTCGCGGTCGGGATCGCGTGGCTCGGCGCCGCCGCGGCGTGCTTCCACGAGGATGACGCGGTCCCGCGCGACGACCTCGACTCGAGCAGCGCCGCACTTCCGCTCGACGGCTCCGACGGCGGCGACACGACCGTGACCGTGGAGCCGCCCGTCTCCGATTCCGGCGGGCAGACCTCCGCCGACGCCTCTGACTCCACCGCCGCGACCGGTGGCTGCAGCCTCGACGTCGAGTGCGACGACGACAACCCCTGCACGGTCGATCTCTGCGAGGCCTACGACTGTCGCCGCATCCGGCTCGACGGTCTGCTCGCGATGAATCAAGTGCGCGGCGACTGCCGCGTGGTCGCGTGCGACCAGGGCGAGCCGCGGGAGACCGCCGACCCCACCGACATCCCCGACGACGACAACGACTGCACGCAGGACGACTGCCACGGCGACGTCGCCGTCCACGAGCCGACGCCCCCCGGGGTCCCGTGCGCCGACGGTGTCGTGTGTGACGGCAGCGGTGGCTGTGACGAGTGCGCGAGCCCAGACACCTGCGATCGATTGCCGGTCGACGACGACTGCCAGGTCCGAACCTGCATCGCCGGCGCGTGCGGGCAGAGCTTCGCGCTGGCCGGCACCGCGGTGAACCCAACGCTGCAGACCCCGGGCGACTGCCAGCGCGTCGTGTGCGATGGCGCCGGCGGGACGACCCACGTGGCCGTCGACGATCCGATCGTCGACGGCCTCGAGTGCACGGACGACGCGTGCACCGACGGCAACGCCGACAACCCGCCGTGGCCGGCGGGCACGACGTGCGCCGCGGGCGAGTGCAACGCGCTCGGGCAGTGCGTCGGGTGCAGCGACGCCGGCGACTGCGGGACCCCGGCGCAATGTCAGACGCCCACCTGCGATGCCCAGGGCCTCTGCGGCGTGATCGACGTCGCCGCCGGCACGCCGCTGCCGGGCGGCGCGCAGACGGACGGCAACTGCCAGGAGCTGCGGTGCGACGGCGATGGGGCCGCGGTGGCGATCCCTGACGACGACGATCTGCCGGCGGACGCGGGCGCCTGCACCGACGACGTCTGCAACGGCGGACTGCCGCAGCACCCGGACGAGCCCCCGGGCACGCCGTGCAACGTCGGCGGCGGCACGCGCTGCGACGGCACCGGTGCGTGCGTCGTGTGCCTCGTCGCGGCCGACTGCCCGACGCCCGCCCTTTGCGACGTCGCGCTCTGTGAGGACGGGACCTGCAGCACGGGTCCCGCGCCCGCCGCGACGAGCTGCTCCGACGGCTTGTTCTGCACGGCGAACGACGCGTGCGACGGTGCGGGTGCGTGCGTGGGCACTGGCGATCCATGCCCGGGCGCCGACGCGGACGCCGACTGCAGCGAGCGCTGCAACGAACTCGGCGACGACTGCGACGCCGCGGACCCCGACGACAGCGGGTGCGACGACGGCCTCCCGTGCACCGACGGCGACCGATGCACGTCGGGCGTCTGCGTCGGCGGCACCGTGGACTGCCACGGCCCCAGCGATTGCCGCGACGGCTGCCTGGCGTGCTGCGACGACTGACGCGACGGAGATCCATGGAACTGCAGCACTCCAGCCCCCGGTCGCGGGGCCGCACCGCCCGTGGGTCCGCGCTGCTCTGCGTCGTGATCGCGGTCGCGACGCTCGAGCCCTCGGTCGCCGCGGCGGCACCCAGCGCGGACGGGGTCGCGCGACTGCACGACGTGGAGCGGGCGCGCGTCGAGCTCGCGCTCGGCCAACGGCGCTACGACGAGGGTCGGTACGAACAGGCGCTGCCGGCCTTCGAGGCGGCGTACGCGGCCTACCCCGTCGCGGAGCTCCAGTTCAACGTGGCGCTCTGCCATGAGCGACTCGGCCACACCGTCGCGGCCATCGACGCGTTCGAGGCCTACCTTGCCGACGCGATCGACTCGACGGATCGCGCCGATGTCGAGGCCCGGCTCGCGGTGCTGCGCGCCGCGCTGCCGGCCCCGTCCGCGCCCGCGGTCGTGCCGAGCACGCCGGCGGCGACGCGCGCCCCCGCGGACCTCATCGATCCGTTCCGCCTCGGCCGGCCTGCGCCGCCGACTCCACGCCCCACGGGGAACGGCCGACGCATGACCGTCGCGGGGACCAGCGTGCTCTCCCTCGGCGTCGCGATCGGTGTCGCCGGCGGCGTCGGCTTCGGTGTAACCGCCGCGCGAGGCGGCGGCGCGCTCGATCCCAAGGGCGCGCTCGTCGGCGAGCTGACGTCGATCGGCCTCGGCGCGGCGATGCTCGCGACCGGGGTTGGTCTGCTCGTCGTCGGCCGGCGTCGCCATCGAGCCGCGCGGGCGCTCGCGTGGGTGACCGGCACGCGCGCCGGCATCCAGATCACGGGGCGGTTCTGATGCCGGGCGCGCCCTCGCCTCGTCCACGCGCGCGGCCACGCGGAGAGGATGCACGATGGACGGCGAAGCCCCCACGGTAGTCGAGCCCGAGGACGGCCCGAACCCGACGATCCTCGGGCTCCCGCTGCCTCGACCGACGCCACCGCCGGCCGCCGACGATCGCGTGCCCCGCAACCTCGAGGGCACCGAGCTCCTCGCGCGGTACGAGGTCGAGGGCGTGATCGGTCACGGCGGCATGGCGACGGTCTATCGCGGTCGCCACACCGGGATCCAGAAGGCGGTCGCGATCAAGGTCCTCGACGCGGCGCTCGAGAGCACCGCCGACGCCGCCGATCGCTTCCTGCAGGAGGCGCGCGTCACATCGCTCGTGGTCCACGAGAACGTCGTCGAGGTCACCGACTTCGGCGTCACGGCCGACGGCGTGGTGTTCAGCGTGATGGAGCTGCTCCACGGCGAGACGCTCGCGGACGTCCTCGAGTCGAGCGGACCGCTCCCGCTGGCGCGCGTCGTGGCGATCATGCGGCAGGTGTGCAGCGCGCTGCAGGCCGCGCACGGTCACGGCATCATCCACCGCGATCTCAAGCCGGCGAACTGCTTCCTCACCCCGCGCGACAGCAACCCGGACTTCGTGAAGCTGCTCGACTTCGGCATCGCGCTGCTCGCCGACGACGGCGACGCGCGGCGGCGTCAGGAGGCGCCCCGTTCGCGGCGGACCCAGGTCGGCTGGATCATCGGCACGCCCGACTACATGGCGCCCGAGCAGGCGCGCGCCGAGCCGTGCGATCATCGCATCGACGTGTACGCGGCCGGCGGCCTGTACTTCGAGCTGCTCACGGGGCGCGTGCCGTTCGTCGGCAACAGCGCCGCCGAGCTCTTCGCGGCGCACCTCTACCAAGCGGCCCCGGACCCTGGGCTCCTCGTGCCCTCGCTGTGTCCGGAGGCGCGCCAGATCGTGCACATCGCGATGGCCAAGGATCCCGGGGACCGCTACCCCTCGATGACGGCGATGTCGCAGGCGCTCGCCGAGGCCCTCGTCGCGCAGGAGCGGCTCGTCGGTGCGGCGGACCGCGGTCGGTGGCGCAACGTCGCGATCGCGGGCACGTGCGCCGCGGCGTTGGGCCTCGGCTATGCCTCGCTGCGGTGGTTCGAGCCGCCGACGACCGCGGCGATCGGGTTCAGCCACGGGCTCTCGGACGCCGCGGGTGCCCTCGAGATCGAGACGCCCCCGGCCGCGCCGATCACCGCGCGCGTGCCGATCATCAGACCGTCGCCACCGCCGCCGCCGGTGGTCGAGCCGCCGCGCCCGGCGGGGCGAGCCTCGCTCGCCCGCGACGCTCGGCCCCGTCCACGACCGCCGAAGGTCACGGCAAAGGCGGAGGCAAAGGCGAAGCCGCCGAACGTGCCGCCGACGATGCCGACCCCGGCCGCGGACGCGCGACCGAAGGCCAGCGAGGTCAAGAACCCGTTCGCGCAGCCGGTCGGTCCCGGCTGACGCGGCCGGCGCTCCCAGCTCAGCCCGGGGTCAGCTCGGCGGTGCAGTCCGCCGCGCTACGCGGGACGATCGCGCCCATGCGGATGTAGTCGAACTCGCTGGTGACGTCGTGGGGCGCGCCCCATGAGTTCATCATGACCCCGACCTGGACGGCCTCCGGCAGGCTCGGGAACTCGAACACCAGCGGGATCGATCCGCCCGCAGCCGGGAGGTCGAGCTCGGGATTGCGGATCGGATCGTAGAGGTCGTTGACCTCCGTCGTCGCCACGCCGCCTGGCGTCACGACTTGGTTGTCGAAGCGCTCCGCCTCCCACGCGCCGAGCACCTCGTCCCAGTGATAGAACCGGAACTCGGCCCCGAGCCGGCACACGAGCAGGTGCTCGGCGTTCGCGGCCTGGGCGTTCAAGAAGTAGTTCGAGCCGCTCGCGACGGTCTTCTTGAGCTCGCGCCCGTACGCCGACGACTGCCGACCGACGTTGAAGGTCATCCAGTTCTCGGCGCCGGGCGCCGCGAGCACGTCGCGGATGAGCAGCCCTCCGCTGTTGAAGATGCCGCTGGGCTCGGCGTCGCCGCCCTGCGGCGAGGTCGTCGTCAGCGAGGTCATGATCGCGAAGTTGCCCGCGACCTCCTTCACCAGCGCCGCGCCGTGGTGGTCGAAGTACCACGAGTTGTCGATCGCCGCCGCGCTCGCGGTGATCGACAGCACGCCGAGCGGCGCGCCCTCGATCATCGTTCCGGCCTGCTCCGGGAACAGCCGCTGCCACGGACCGCCCGGCACCAGCAGATCCGCGTCGCCGTCGAACTCGTCGTCGAACGTGTTGGGGGCGTCGGTTCCGCCGGATGCGTCGGACTCGCCCTGGGGCCCCGAGTCGCTCGACGCGTCCGAGCCCACGTCCGGGCCGGGACCCTCGGGGCCGGGCCCGGCGTCGGTGGCCGTGTCGACCCCCGAGCTCGAGGACGACGCGGCGGGGTCGCCCTCGGCGCCGCCGTCCGCGTCGTCGGGTCGATCGAGGAGCGGCGTCGAGTCCGACGACTCGCCGTCATCACACGCGGCGACGACCGCCAGGGCGAGCAGGAGCGCGTCGAGGCGCAGCGGATGCGATCGCCGGGCGGTGGGCGGATCGATGGGGGCAACCAGGCTCGGGTGGTTCACGGTCGAGGGGCTTTCTCGTCGCGTGCGACCAGGCGTTGATCCTGGACGTCGTCGCGAGTGCTCCTCCCGTTAGCAAGCGCAGCGTCAGGGCGAGCCTCGCCGCGGATCGACGCGATTGCGGCGAGTTGGATCGCGTTCGCGCCCCCGCCGTCGGCGGGGGTGTCCCCTCGATCGGCACACACGGGCGGCGGCGCCCGTTCGCCTGCGCTCACCACGGATCGGCGAGCGCCGGATCCGTGAGCACGGCGTCGTCCGTGAGGCTCTCGAAGAACGCCATGAAGTCGGCGCGCTGGCCCTCGTCGAGCTCGAACGTCTTCATGCGGAAGTCGAGGTAGGGCGTCTCGGCCCGGCCGCCCGCACCGTAGAGATCGAGGACGTCATCGAGCGTGGCGACGCTGCCGTCGTGCATGTACGGCGCCGTCAACGCGATGTTGCGCAGGGTCGGTGACTTGAAGCGGCCCATGTCGCTGGCGACGCCGGTGTGCGCGAACAGGCCCTCGTTGCCCGCCGGGTAGCCGCCCTGCCCGTCGACGTTGTAGAGCCCGGTGTTGTGGAACGGCGTCGTCCGCTCGGGCAGCTCCGCGAAGTACGTCGAGTCGGTGAAATCGAAGCTGAAGTGGCAGTACGTGCACTGCCCGGGGAAGTTGAACAGCTCCCAGCCGCGCTTGGCGGCGTCGCTCACCGCGGACTCGTCGCCGTCGAAGAACCACCGATCGAAGGGCGCTCGCCCCGAGATGATCGTGCGCTCGAACGACGCGATCGCCATGACCAGGTGCTCGAGCGTGCGCGGGTCCGCGTCCTCGGGGAACGCGGCCTCGAACAGCGCGTCGTAGGTGGGATCGTCCGCGATGCGCCCCAGCGCGTCGGCGCCGTCGACGAGGCCGAGCTCGACGGGGGAGTCGCCGAACATCGGCCCGAGCGCGTGGGTCTCGAGGTCGAGCAGGCCGGGGTCGGCCCACGCCAGGCTCGCGGCGTACGCGACGTTGACCAGGCTCATCGAGCCGCGCGGGTGCAGCTGGCCGGTGACGCCCTCGGCCCGCGGCAGGCCGTCGGTGAACGCGAGCTCCTGACGATGACAGGTCGCGCACGAATACGTGCCGTCGACCGAGAGGCGCGTGTCGTAGAACAGGTGACGGCCGAGCTCGACCTTCGCCGCGGACATCGGGTTGTCCGCGGGCACCCACGGCTCGGGGAAGCCGGGCGGCAGATCCCACACCCATGGCTCGGGCGGCGGCGGCTCGACGGGCGACCCGCTCGAGCTCGACCCGGGCCCCGTCGCCTCGGTGTCGCGATCGGGCGCGCCGCTCGACCCATCCGTGTCGACGTCGCCCTGCGCGCCACCCGTGTCGACGCCGCTGGCGGTCGAGCCGTCCGAGCCGCCGTCGCCGACCGTGGATTCGCCTCCGTCGGTCGCGCAGCCCACGGCGATCGCGAGGGCGACCCCCAGCGTTGTCCGCCTCGGTGTCATTCGGGGATCGTCACCGGAATCTGCAGCACGTTGTTGTCGAACGACGCCTCGGCGATCACCTCGTCGGGGTTGATGTGCAGCTCGAGTGTGTAGTCGCCCGCCGGCACGTCCGTGATGTCGACCCACTGGCAGTCGAGGCCCGAGTCGTAGATGTCGGCCCAGCCGACGCTGATGCCCATGTCCTCGCCGAAGCCGTACTGCGGCGGGCCGGCGTCGTCCGTCCACGGCGCCAGGTCGATCAACGCGAACGCCGACTTGTGGCCGGTGCCGACCTCGGCGCCATCTCCATCGAGGAGCCGGTAGCGGGCGTAGTTGGCGAACAACCACGTCCCCGAGCACTCGCTCAGCTCGAAGCGCTCGGGGTTGTCGGTGGGGTTGCCGACGAAGAAGTCGGCGTCGCCCAGATTTGGCGTGATGGTGTCGAAGCGCAGCAGCCGACGCTGCCCGATGCCGCCGAGGCAGCCGTCGAGGACGGGGCAGCTCTCGGCGTCGAAGTTGCGGTTCTGGATGACGACGCTCTCGGCGGTCTGCTCCACCACGACCGACATGTCGAGGTCGGCGATCGCCTCGACGCCGCCCGTGCTGCTGCTGCCTCCGTCGCTGCTGCTCTCGTCGGCGCCCGTGCTGCTCGAGTCCGCGGCCGCGGTCGACGACGACTCGCTGCTCTCCTCGGCGGCCGCCGTCGTGTCCGTGGTCGGATCGACCTCGGTGGCCGTGCCGGGCTCGGTCGTGCCCGTCGTCGCGGGCTCGCCGGTGCTCTCCGCCGGCGTACCGCCCGTGGAGCCCGTGGTCGTGCCGGTGTCGTCCGACCCGGCGTCCGACGGGCAACCGAGCATCGGGAGCAGCAAGGAGAACAGGGGGAGGCAGCGTGTGGATTTCATCGATTCGCCTGGCTTGCCAGCTTTCATGGCGGCCGCCCGGCGAGCCTTCACCGCGCCCGCGGCCCGCCGTCGCCCCAGCCGTGCCGCGGTTGCTGTGAACGCGAACGCGCCGACGCCCGGTGTTAGCGTCGCGGTCGCCGATGCGACGCAAGGCGTTCTTGAAGCTGATGCCGGGGATCGCCGCGGTGGGGTGCGCGACACAGCCGGCCGGCCGCGAGGGCGCCGCGATGCCGACGGGGCGCCCGCGCGGCCCCGACGACGAGGCGTGGTGGGCCGCGATCGCGGCGCAGTACGAGCCGACCGACTTCGTCAACCTCGAGAACGGCTTCTTCACCCGCCCAGCCCGGCCCGTGACCGACGCGCAGACCCGCCACCGCGACGAGATCAACCGCCGCGGCGCCCACTACATGCGCACCGATCTCGAGGCCCGCATCGAGGGTGTGCGACGCCGACTCGCCGCGTTCGCGGGCACGCCCGCCGAGGAGCTCGCCTTGGTGCGGAACACCACCGAGGCGATGAACATCGTGCTGCAGGGCCTCCCGTGGGCCGAAGGCGACGAGATCGTCCTGTCGAACCAGGACTACGACACGGTGGTGGGGATCCTGCGGACGCTGGTGCGGCGCCGCGGCGTGGTGCTGCGCGAGGCGACGCTCCCCGAGCAGCCGCGCAGCGACGACGAGGTGATCGCGGCGTATCTCGAGCACGTTGGGCCGCGGACCAAGCTCGCGTTGATCACCCAGGTGATCCACCTGACGGGCCACGTGCTGCCGGTGCCGGCGATCGCGGCCGCGCTGCGCGAGCGCGGCGTGACGGTGCTGGTGGATGGCGCCCACGGCTTCGCCCAGCTCCCCGGCGACATCCCGGCGATGGGCGCGGACTTCTTCGCCGCGAGCCTCCACAAGTGGCTCGGCGCGCCGCTCGGGAACGGCCTGTTGTGGATGCGCGCCGCCGAGATCCCGCGGGTCGAGCCGCTGTTCGCCGACGTCGCCCGTCCCAGCCACGACATCCGCCGCTTCGAGCACATCGGCACGCGCCCCGCCCACGACGTCGAGGCGATCGCCGACGCGATCGACGTGCACGAGCACATGGGCGCAGAGGCGAAGCGCGCGCGCCTGCTGTACCTGCGACAGCGGTGGGTGACCGCGGTGTCGTCGCGCGAGCGGGTGCGCCTGCGATCGCCGCTGGACGACGCGCGGGCCTGCGCGATCGCGACGTTCTCCGTCGACGGGCTCACGCCGCGGGCGCTGCAGGCCGCGCTGTGGGAGCGGCACCGGATCTACACCGTCGCGATCGAGCACCCGGTGATCCAGGGGGTGCGCGTGACCGTGCACCCGTCGACCACGGCGGCCGACGTCGATGGGCTCGTCGCGGCGCTCGACGCCGTGTGACTACCGTCGCGCGCGGCGACGTCGGCACGCCGCGAGCGCGAGGACCATCCCCACCGCGCCACCGAGTCCGCCGCGCGGATCGATCGCGCAGCCGGCCGCAATCGCATCGTCGCCGGTCGCGACCGCCCCCTCGAGCTCACCGAAGCGCGCCGCGAGGGTCACGGGCAGCGGACCCGGCCGCACGACGTCGGGGGCGAGCACCTCGGCGCCGTCGGTCGACGACCACTCGAAGTCGACGCCGTACACCGGCTCGCCGTCGAGGTCGTACGCGGTCGCCACGACGACGCCGCGATCGATCTCGGACGCGAACACGTCGACGTCCGCGACGACCTCGGGGGCGACGACACCGACGTCGAGGCGGATCGGCGCGTCCGTCCCGGCGAACAGCGTGAGGTCCTGCGCGCCGACGTCGAGGGAGCGGCCCCGCGACGGCAGCGCCTCGATGCGCAGCCAGTCGCGTCGCTCGCCCAGGAGCTCGGGCACCATCTCGACCGCGAGCCCCTCGCTCGCGACCGGCTCGGGGCCCGCGCCACCGGCCAACCGCGTCGCGCCGTCGAAGTACTGCACGAGGAAGATCGCCGCGCCGCCCTCGACGACCCGCGGCGCCATCGCCTCGGTCGGCACATCGGCGCGATCGAGCAGCACCGGCCCGGCGGCGTGCAGCACCACGCGGCTCGCCGCGCGGACCTCGAGGTCGACGGACGCGAGGACGTCCCCATCCTCGTCCACGAGCGCGACCTCGGCGCGACCCGGACCCACCGCGGTCACCTGGGCGACGGCGCCGTCGCCCTCGAGCGCGAGCACGTCGTCGTCGCTGGAGACGAGCGCGCCGGGCAAGCCTTCCGCGCGCAGCTCGAAGGTCGCGCCCACCACGTAGGGGCCGTGCAGTCCGCCATCGCCGGCGTCGCGGAGGTCGATCGTCTCGTCGATGGAGTCCGAGAACCGGACCTCCGCGTCGCATGCACCGAGCGCCATCAGCACCACCACGCACGCGCGCTCGAACCGAGATCCCGTGGACGCCATCCACGGCTCTCTCGGTGCGCCCGGCGTACCCAGGGGATTCCCCAACGATTCCGAGCGTCGGTCACGCCCGCCATGACGGGCCCGTCGCGCCGTTCCCACCTCGCCACGGCCCGCCTGTCACGGCCCGCACGCACGTCGATGGCAGAACGCCGGAGCTTGGTGGCAAGCTCTCGGCCGATGAGCTCGGCGCACCTCGACCAGTACCGCGCGTTCGCGAAGTACAACAGCCGCTTCAACCGACAGATCTACGATCTCGTCGCGCAGCTCCCCGCCGAGCAGCGGACCCGCGACGCGGGCGCGTTCTTCGGCTCGATCGAGGGCACCCTGTCGCACATCCTCGTGGCCGACCGCATCTGGATGGGCCGCTTCGCCAAGTCGGGCCACGACTTCCCGGCGCTCGAGGAGGCGGACCTCGAGTATGGGATCCAGTCCCTGGCGCAGCCCGCCGCGCCGGACTTCGCGGGCCTGCAGGCCCAGCGCATTGCGATGGATCAGCTCATCGCCGCGTGGGTCGAGGATCTCACCGACGAGATCCTCGCCGCCCCGATGCGCTACCAGAACCTCGCCGGGCAGCCCCGCGAGCACGCGACGTGGATCGCGGTCTCGCACCTGTTCAACCATCAGACCCACCATCGCGGCCAGGTCACCACGCTGCTCAAGCAGGCGGGCGTCGACCCGGGCGTGACGGACTTCCTGGTGTTCGCGCTGGCATGAGCTCGCCGGGCGCCCCGCCGAGCTCGGCGCCGCCGGTGGTCGATGCCCGCATCGCCCGCGGCGCCGCGACCAATTTCCTCGGCACGCTGGCGAAGATCCTCCACCCCGCGTTCTTCGTCCTCGCCAACCGCCTGTACGGCCCCGCCGAGTTCGGGCTCTACGTCCTCGCGACCACCATCGTCGAGCTCGCCGCGGGCCTCATCAACGCGGGGTGGCGCGACGCCGTGCTCCTCGTCGGTGGGCGCCACGCCGATCGCGACGACGCCGCCGACCAGCAGGCGCTCTACGATGGCCTCGGCCAGGCCGTGCAGGCCGTGCTCCTCGGCTCCGCCGCGGTGACCGGCTTCGCGCTGCTCTTCGGCGCGCCGATCATCGCCTACTACTTCCCACAGCCGGGCATCTACGCCCTGGTGATGTGGATGCTCCCCGTGCTGTGGTGCCTCGGCCTCGCCGAGGTCGGCATCGCCGCGACCAAGGTGCTGATGATCATGCGCTACGACGCGATCATCCTCGGGTTCCTCAAGCCCGCCGCGATGGTCGCCACGGCGCTCGTCGCCTACGCCTTCCACCCGGACGCGACCGGCCTGGCGATCGCGTTCGCGGCCGCCCACGCCGTGCTGCCGATCGCGACGTACGTCGTCGTGCGCCGCCACTTCTCCGTCGGCCGGATCCTCCGCGCGGCCGTGCGCGCGCGCCCGAGCGCCAAGCTCTGGGGCTTCGCGGTCCCGCAGAGCGCCAACATGGCGCTGGTGTACTTCACCACCGGCGTCGACGTGCTGCTGCTCGGCTCCTTCGGCATCGCCGCCGAGCGCATCGCCTACTACAAGACCGCGACGACCGTGCTGCGCAACATCCGACAGGTGAAGCTGAGCTTCGCCGGCGCGTTCAACCCGGTCGCGGCGCGGCTGTACGCCGAGCGGAAGCTCGACGAGCTCGCGGTGCAGATCACCACCGTGTCGCGGTGGTCGGCGATGATCGGCCACCCGATCCTCTTGCTGCTGCTCGCGCTGCACGGCGAGCTGCTGCGGCTGTTCGAGCCCAGCTACGGCGGCTTCGCCGGCTTCGTGATCCTGCTGGGGTTGCTGCCCGCGCTGAGCAACGCCCTGGGCCTCGCCGGCAACACCATCGTGATGGCGGGCTTCTCGCGGTGGAACCTCGTGAACACGGCGGTGAACGTCGCGGTCACCCTCGGGGTCGGCTACGCGCTGATCCCGACGTGGGGCCTGATGGGCGCGGCCGCGGCGACGATGGCCAGCGGTGTGGTCGGCACGGTGATGCAGCTCGCCGAGCTGCGCTGGGTCGTCGGCGTGCGCATGCCGTACCGGCGCCTCGTCGGGCCCAACCTCGCGCTCCTCGCCGGGCTCGGCGTCGAAGGGCTGCTGTGGTGGTGGGGCACCGCGTGGCCCGCGGTCGCCCTGCACGTCGCCGCCGCGATCGCCTCCTTCGCCGCCTACGTCGTCGTGCTGCGGGCGTGGGGCCTGCCGCCGGAGGACGCGCGCCTGCTGCGGCCGTGGCGACGCCGCGCGGATTAGTCGCGCCCGCAGGTCCGATCGGCCGGCGAAGCGGCTATCATCCGCGCCCGACGTCGATGCGCATCGCCTACGTCTTCGATCAACTGCTGCCGCGCACGGCGGCGGACACCGAGCAGGTCGTCAGCACGGTGTCGGCGCTCGGCAAGGCCGGTGTGGACGTCGACCTCGTGCTACCGCGCGCCCGCGGCGTCGCGCCCGTCGACGCTGCGGCCCTGGGGCAGTGGTACGACGTCGAGCCCAACTTCACGGTGCACACGGTCGGCAGCCTGTACCCCGCGCACCGCGGCCTCGAGAAGGCGGGCCACGCGGTCGCGGGTGCCCTGGCCGAGGCCACGCGCGACGCCGATCTCGTCTACACCCGCAACATCCCCGTGCTGCTCGCGTTGCTCGCCCGCGCGCGCCAGCCGATCGTGTACGAGCACTTCCGGCCGTGGCCGACCCAGTCGCGGGCGATGGCGCTGCTGTTCTCCGGCATCGCGCGCATGCGGCAGCCGCCGGCCCTGGTGATGCACTCGGCGTTCGCCGCCCAGAGCTACCTCGACGTCGGCTTCGCGGCGGAGCGCACGCTGGTCGCCCACAACGGCTGGGATCCGAAGCTGATGGAACCCGTGCTCGATCGCGCCGCGGCCCGGGCGGCCTGTCGCATCGACTTCGGCGGACCCGTGGTCCTGTACTCGGGACACATCAACGAGCGCAAGGGCCTCGGCACCCTGCTCGATCTGGCGCAGACCTTCCGCGACGCGCGGTTCGTGCTCGTCGGCTCCGAGGGGCACGGTCCGATCGAGGCCCGCGCCGCCGGGCTTCCCAACGTCGATGTCCGCCCGTGGTGTTCGCGGCGCGAGCTGGTGCCCCTGCTCTACGCCGCCGACATCCTCGCGGTGCCGCCGACCTCGGGTCCGCTGCAGAAGGTGGGCAACACGGTGCTGCCGCTGAAGACGTTCATCTACCTCGCCGCCGGCCGGGCGATCTTCGCCGGCGACACGCCCGATCTCCACGAACTGCTGCGCGACGGCGACAACGCCCGCCTCGCGCGGCCCGACGACGCGACGGACGCCCGCCGCGTCATGGGCGAGCTGCTCGCCGACGAGGCCCAGCGCGCGTACCTCGGCGAGCGCGCGCGCGCCTCGGCGCAATCGTTGACGTGGGCGGCCCGCGGCCGGCGGCTCGCGGCGTTCCTGGAGGGCCTGCGATGACCCGACCCCGCGTCTGCGTGTTCAGCACGAACTTCCTCGAGTACAGCCAGACATTCGTGTACGACGAGCTGCGGCACCACCAGCGCTGGGACGCGTCGGTCGTGTGCCACGATCGCCGCAACGCCGATCGGTTCCCCTTCGACGATGTCCTGGTGATGGGCCGCCCGGGGCTCGTCGGCACCCTCGACGGCCTGCTGTACAAGACCATCGCCAACAGCCCGACGACGCTGCGGTGGATGAAGCAGCGGCGCTTCGATCTCCTGCACGCGCACTTCGGTCCGGGCTCGATGTACGCGCTCGGCCCCGCGACGGCGCTCGATCTGCCGCTCGTCGTGACGTACCACGGCTACGACGTGCCGCTGCTGTCGTCGCCGCAGCGCATGCGCCCCAAGTACTGGCGCTACTGGGCGGGCTCCAAGTGGATGTTCCGTCGCGTCGATCGCTTCCTCGCCGCGTCGAACGAGCTCGGCCGCATGCTCGTCGAGCTCGGCGCCCCGCCCGATCGCGTGAAGGTGTGGCGGCTGGGCGTCACCATCCCCCCGCAGTGGTCGCCGCGCGAGCTCCACGACGCGCCGCGCGTCCTCATGATCGGCCGCTTCGTCGAGAAGAAGGGCTTCGACATCGGCCTGCAGGCGTTCGCCCGCGTCGCGGCCGCTCACCCGCGCGCGATCCTGCAGATCGTCGGCGACGGCCCCGGCCGCGCGCGGCTCGAGGCGCTCGTCGCCGAGCATCGCCTCGGCGATCGCGTGCAGCTCCTCGGGGTCCTGCCCCACGCCGAGGTGTTCGCGACCCTCGAGCGGGCCGACGTGCTGGTCGCCCCGAGCCACGTCGACGCGGACGGCAACCGCGAGTCCGGGCTGCTGGTGATCAAGGAGGCGGGCGCCCGCGGCGTCGCGTCGGTGGGCACGATCCACGGCGGCATCCCCGAGATCATCGACGACGGCGTCACCGGCTTCCTCGTCCCCGAGAAGGACATCGAGGCGACCGCGCAGCGCCTCGGCCGCCTGCTCGGCGACGCGGCGCTGCGCCAGCGCATGGGCGTCGCGGCGCGGGCCAAGATGGAGCGGGAGTACGACATCGTCGAGCGCATCGCGGCCCTCGAGGACCACTACGACGCGGTCGTCGAGGCGCGGCGGGCCCGGTCGTGATCGAGGGGATCGGGCGGCAGGGCGCCCCGGCCGACCGCGTCAGGCGGGCGTCGCCCGACACGCCGACGATCGTTCTATAACCGACGGGCAATGACAGGGGACGTGACATGACGGCGCGCCGGCTCACCACGGACCGACTCGATCTCATCACTGCCACGGCGCAGCACCTGTTGGTCGCGCAGCAGGACATGGGCAAGCTCGGCCGGCTGCTCGGCGCCGACGTGGCGATCGGCTGGCCGCCGCAGTTCCTCGACGCCGCCGCGCTGCGCTACACCCTGGATCAGCTGCACCGCGGGCCCGACCAGATCGGCTGGTGGATGCGCTACGTCGTGCTGCGCCGCGGCCCGGGCGACCGGCCCGTGATCGTCGGCACCGCGGGCTACAAGGGCGCGCCCAAGGACGGCCGGCTCGAGGTCGGCTACGGGATCGTCGACGAGTTCCGCAACCGCGGCTTCGCCACCGAGGCCACGCGCGCCCTGGTCGACTGGGGCTTCGACGACGCGGCGGTGCAAGAGATCGTCGCCGAGACGCTGCCGGAGCTCGGCGCGTCGATCCGCGTGCTCGAGAAGGCCGGGTTCGAGCACCGCGGCGACGGCTCCGAGCCGGGCACGATCCGCTATGTGAAGCCGCGATCGGCGTGGCTCGCCGAGGGGCCGACGTCGCGGCGCGTGCCCAAGCTGGTGCCGCCGGGCAAGGACGTCGTGGTCGCCGGGATCCCACCCGTGGCGCGCGACGTGTTCGATCGGTTCCTCGCCGAGCCGCTGCGCGACGGCGACAGCCTGCGCGCCGAGATCCGCGAGCACGTGGCGCGCATCGAGGCCGCCGCCGCCGCGAACCCCTATGTCGACGATGTGCTCGCCCGCGACATCGCCCGGGTGTGCGAGGGCCTGCTCGACGCCGTCGTCGACAGCACGCCCGAGTGGACGCGCCGGCAGATCCAGGCCGCGGCGCGCTACTTCGCCACCGAGGAGGACGGCGACAGCGACCTGTCGATCGGCGGGCTGGACGAGGACGCGGCGGTCGCGAACGCCGTCGCGGTGCACCTCGGGCGCAGCGACCTGCTCTCCGACTTGCTGTGATCGCACCGGGCTGACCCCGCCCAGGTCCGTCACCGCCGCAGGCCGACGACGCCCCACGGCGCGATCCAGATCCGATCGTCGACGCGATGGGCGAGCTCGGCCCCGCTGGCGAGCTCGCCGTCCCAAGGCGGCGTCACGCGGACGGTGAGGGGCTCCGCGGCGGAATTCACCAGCCACAGCCACGTCGCGTCGCCGAAGCGGAGCTCGACGCTCGCGAGCGACGGCCAGCGCTGTTGCGCCTCGCCGGCGACGAAGTCGATCACCGCGGGGCCGTCGACGAGCTCGACGGTGTGATCGCGACAGCGCACGCCGTCGCGCAGGACGGCGCCGAGCTGGGCCGCGCCGTGGAGTTCGCGCGCGACCGCACCGTACGCGGCTCGGTACGCGTCGAACGCCGCGAAGTTCGGGCGCCGCCAGCCGGAGTAGACCAGCACGCCGTCGGCCCCGCCGAGCAGCGCAGACAGGACGTCGTGGCGCGCCCAGGCCTCGATGGCCGCGGGGCCGCTCGGATCCTCGAACATCTCGGGCAGCACCCAGCTGTCGCGCGACGGACCAGCGGCCTCGACCTGCTCGGCCGTGCTCCACCGCACCCACGCCCGACGGTCGCGGAAGCCCGAGAAGTTGGCGTAGGTGCCCTTGGCGACGATGTCGAACGACGGCATCGCGGCGCGCAGCTGATCGGCGTCGCGATCGTTGGGCTGGTAGCCGACGATGGGCCGTTGCTTCGGATCGTGGGCGAGGATCGCCTCGCGGGCGATCCGTAGGTACGCGAGCTCGTCGTCCCGCCAGTACCGCAGCTCCTCGGGCATCACGTACCACACGGCGATCGCCGGGTGATCGACCACCGCGTCGACGGCCGCGCCGATCTCCGCGCGGGTCGTCTCCTCGTCCCACGCGATCGTCCGCTCGGCGCCGAAGCGCTGGTTGTCGTAGCCGACGGGGAACACGACCGCGAGCCCGGCCGCGGCCGCCGCGTCGAGCAGCGCGCGATCCGGCGCGGGCACGTACCACGGCCCGACCATCGTGAAGCCGTCGGCGGCGAGCGCAGGGAAATCGGCGACCGCCGGCGAGTAGATCCCGAAGGGAATCGGCGCCGCGACACTGCGGGGTGATCCGACGACCGCCGCGCACGACGGAGGTTCCACCGTGGGCCGCGGCGCGAGGCGGGGGCTCGCGGTCGGCGGCTCGAGCGGACCGCACGCGAGCGCCAGCGCGAGCAGGAGCGCCGGCCCCCCGGGCTCGCGAGGGGTCGATGGCCTCACCTGCGCTCCCATGCCATCGCCGCGCGCCGCCGCAACCACCCGCCCCATCGTGGGCCACCGCCGGCACCGAACAGCTACACCCGTGCAGCGCAGCAACGAAGCACACGCCCGTCCCACCACCGTGCTCACCGTCGCGTCCCCGCTGGCGACCGCGCCGACCGAGCTCGGCGATCCCGGCCGCCCGTGGCCGGCGTGGCCGGTCTTCGGCGCCGACGAGATCGCCGCCGCGTCCGCGGTGCTCGCCAGCGGCAAGGTCAACTACTGGACCGGCGAGGACGGCCGCGCCTTCGAACGCGAGTTCGCCCGCTGGCACGGGGTCGAGCACGCGATCGCCCTGGCCAACGGCACGCTCGCGCTCGAGCTGGCCCTGTACGCCCTCGACGTCGGGCCCGGCGACGAGGTCATCGTGCCGGCGCGCACCTTCATCGCCAGCGCGAGCGCTGCCGTGGCGCGCGGCGCCCGGGTCGTGTGCGCCGACGTCGATCGCGACAGCGGCACGCTCACCGCGGCCACCGTCGAGGCGGCCCTCACCCCGAACACCCGCGCGGTGATCGTCGTGCACCTCGGTGGCTGGCCCGCCGACGTCGACGCGATCCGCACCGTCTGCGAGCCCCGGGGCATCGCGATCGTCGAGGACTGCGCGCAATCCCACGGCGCCTTCCTGCGCGGCCGCGCGACCGGTGCCCTCGGCGACATCGCGGCCTTCTCGTTCTGTCAGGACAAGATCATGACGACCGGCGGCGAGGGCGGCATGGTCACCACCTCGAAGAGCGCGCTGTGGTCCAAGATGTGGAGCTACAAGGATCACGGCAAGGACTGGGACGCGGTGCACCGCACCGACCACCCGCCGGGCTTCCGCTGGCTGCACCGCAGCTTCGGCAGCAACTACCGCCTCACCGAGATGCAGTCCGCGATCGGACGGATCCAGCTCGCCAAGCTCGAGCAGTGGTCGGACCGGCGGCGTCGCAGCGCGACCCGCCTGCGCGACGGCCTCGCGGACCTCCCCGCGCTGCGGATCCCGTGGCCGGGCGACGAGGTGCAGCACGCGTTCTACCGGCTGTACGCCTACGTCGATTCCTCACGGCTGCGCGACGACTGGACCCGCGATCGGATCGCGCAGGTCATCACCGCCGCGGGCGTGCCGTGCATGCAGGGCAGCTGCGGCGAGATCTACCGCGAGCAGGCGTTCCCCACCGCGTGGCGCCCCGAGGCCCCGCTCCCGGTGGCCGCGGAGCTGGGCCGCACGAGCCTCGCGATGCTCGTGCACCCGACGCTCGGGGACGACGACATGGATCACGCGCTGGGGGTGATCCGCCAGGTCGTCGCGACGGCGAGCCGCTGAACGGCGGACCGACCGAGATTTTTTGAAGCGGACCGGGCCCGCCGACGTATGGACGGGGTCATGCCCGACGATCCTGCGCGCGCCCGGAAGTACCTCGGGTTCTTCAACGGATCCAACGAGGCCGAGCGGATCTTCCTCGCAGAGCTGCCGCAGGTGACGCAGTTCGTGAACCTCCGCCTGCGCGATCGCGGCTACACGTTCACCCTGTCGCAGGCCGAGGTCGCCATCAACTTCATCACCGAGGGCGGCTACTTCGCGCTCGAGGGCGACGTCACCGCGGGGCTCGACGCGTTCCAGTACCTCGGGGTCGACAACTACTTCGGGATGCGCGAGGTGTACCGCGGCTGGGTGCCGGGCTACGTCGACGCCCTCGCCAGCCAGGCGACCAACCGGGTGTGCACGCAGAACGAGAAGGGCGAGCCGGTGTGCACCCTGACCGGGCTCTCGTTCCGCGAGGGGCTCTACCTCAACGCCGGCGCGTTCGCGTACCACGCCGCCATGGCGTCGCGTGACATCCCCAAGTACGCGGAGCTACCCCTGCTCGCCCGGTTCTTCTGGGCGACGATCTACTACAACTCCGGGATCGGGCACGGCCGCAGCCTCGTTCGGCAACACGGCGTCGACTACTACAAGCTCGGGTGGAGCGGCGCCGCGAACAACCGCGTGCCGCGGTTCAACGCGACGTGGCGCACGCGCAGCCTCGACCTGCTCCTCACCCAACTTCCCGCGATGGGGCAGTGACGCGTCGGGTTCGGCGAACCGAACCCGGCGGTGTGGAAGGCGGCGCTGCACCACCTGGGCGAGCTCGCGACGCCCGAGCTGCGGCGCCCGATGGAGCGCGCGTCGGCCGAGGCGACCGCGCGGATCGTCGCCGCGATCGCGGCGTGTCGGGGCTAGAACTCGCAGAGGTCGCCGACGCACGCGTACGGATCGGGCACGCACAGCCCCCCGCAATCGGCACCGCCGTCGTTCGGATCGCAGTCGTCGCGCGGGTCGTCCTCGCAGATGAAGCCCTCGGCGCAGGGGATCCCCGCGATGCCGCCGCACGCCACGGGCAAGATGCAGATGCCCGAGCAGTCGGCACCGCCGTCGTCGGGATCGCAGTCGTCGCTCGGATCGTCGACGCAGACCTGCCGCTTTCGCGGACACCCGAGGTTGGCGAAGCCGCCACACGTCGGCGGACCGACGCAGATGCCGCTGCAGTCGGCACCGCCGGTCTTCGGGCTGCAATCGTCGCTCGGGTCGTCGATGCAGCTCGATCCCGCCGGACACGGGATGCCGGCGATGCCGCCACAGAACTGGCCGTCGCCCCAGCTCCGGAAGGCCTCGCGATCGCGATCCTCCTCGATGCTGCACGCCGCCGCCACAAGGCCCGCAAGGGCCACCAGAAGAGCTCCACCTCGTCGGATCATCGTCACTCCTCGACGCCGGGGTGAGTTCGCAGCGCGGGCACATCACCCACGCGCGAGGCCGACATCGACGTGGCGAGTGTGCCGCGAACGCGCCCCGAGCCGGCGTGTTTTTGCGGTGAGGCCGTGCACCGCGACGTTTGGATCGATCGAAGGGCCGCGCATGCGACCGCGTTCGATCTCGACCTTCGGATCGGCCGACGCGCCCGTCTGTCCCTTGGATCGCGCGCGCCCTGTAAGTCGCCCCGACGCGCACCCGTTTCCCCGGCGCTCGCCCGCCGTCGTCCGCGTCCCCCCGGGCGCGCCACTGGCCGGGTGCCCCAGGGGTTCCATGCTCGCGCTGCACTTCGCCGCCGCCGTCGGTGCGCTCACGCTCGCCTGTTCCATCGCCGTGGTGGAGGCTGCGCCCCCACGCGAGGCCCTCGCGCCGGCGCCCGTGCTCGGTCGCTTCGACTTCGGCGATCCCGAGAGGCTGCCCTTGGTGCGCCAGACGCTCGCGGTCGAGATCGACGGCCAGCACGCGCGCACCGTGTCGAACCTCGTGCACCGCAACGCCTTGGATGGCCGCATCGAGGGGCTCGCGACGCTCGAGCTCGCCGAGTCGGCGCGCGTCACCGGCTTCTCGTATTGGAACGGCGGCGAGCGGATCGTCGGCGAGGTCCTGCCCCGCGGCACCGCGCGGGCGATCTACGACGAGACCGTCGGACGCCGCCGCGACCCGGGGCTGCTGGAGCAGACCGGGCCCGGGCAGTACTCGCTCGAGGTGTTCCCGATCGAGCCCGGGGAGCGCAAGCGGACCCAGTTCGCGTGGGCGCAGTGGCTCGAACAGCACGCCGGCCTCGTCTCGTACCGAGCCCCGCTCGCCGACGCGGGCGCGGAGGTGAGCGTCGAGATCGCCGACGGGCGCGGCATCTCCGGGCTGCGCTCGGACTCCCATACCCTGCGCGTGACGACGAAGGATGGGCGCACGCGCGTGACGGGCAAGGCCCAATCGACGACGACCCGCGAGCTCCACCTGCAGTGGACCGTCGGCGCGCCGCCGATGACGATGCACGGCTGGGTCCACCGCGAGCGCGGCGACGACGGCTACGTGCTCCTCCACGTCGCCGCGCCGGCCCCCGACGCCGCGGCGCGCGTCGCCAAGGACGTCACGCTCGTGCTCGACGAGTCCGGCAGCATGGAGGGCGAGCCGCTCGCCAACGGCAAGGCCGCCGCCGCTGCGATCGTCGAGCGGCTGGACGCCGCCGATCGCATCAACGTGGTGTTGTTCGACGATCGCGTCGAGGCCCTGTTCGACGCCCCGCGCCCGGTCACGGCCGAGGTGCGGAGGAAGGCCGCGCGGTTCATCGACGGCGCGGGCAACGGCGGCGGGACCAACGTCGCCCTCGCGCTCGAGGCCGCGCTCGCCCGGCAGTCGGACGACGCTCGCCCGAAATCGGTGCTCCTGTTGACCGACGGCGAGTCGCCGCGCGAGCCCGCGTTCGCGGCGGTCGAGGCCGACACGCGCGACGTCCGGCTGTTCACGATCGGCGTCGGCGCGCACGTCGACACCGCCGCGCTGCAGCGGCTCGCGGCGCTCAAGCGCGGGCGGTACACGCCCATCGCCACGGCCGCGGAGATCCGCCCCGCGATGCGGCAGCTGTACACGCGCATGGCCGCGCCGGTGTTCGTGGGCCTGGCCCTCGCCGCCGAGGGGCCGACGCTCGTGCGCACGTACCCGGCGACGCTGCCGGACCTCTTCGCCGGCGACGAGCTCGTGATCGCGGCCCGGGTCCAGGGCGACGGCGAGCTCGACGTTCGCCTCACCGGCACGACGACCGCGGGCGCGAAGACGCTGCGACACACGCTGAACGTCCCACCGGCCGCGGAGCGCCCGTGGGTGGGATCGATGTGGGCGCGGGCGCGGATCGAGGACCTGCTGACGCGGCTCGCGCTGGCGCCCAGGGACGCGGACGCGCCCGAGCGCATCGAGGAGGTGACGAGACTCGGCGTGACCTACGACCTCGTGACGCCGTACACCTCGTTCCTGGCCATCCCGGAGTCCGAGCTCACCGCGCGCACGCGCGAGCTCCTCGAGCGTGGACGCGCCGGCGACGACGTCAGCCGCGCGGACACTTCTGTGGGACGCGTCGTGAACATGGAGGAGTTCCGCAACATCCCCGTGGGCCGTGGGACGAACCGCGACTTCACCTCGGTCACCGAGTCCTCCGCGACCGCCGCTCGCGACAGCACCGGCATCCGCCTCGCGGGCACGACGGCGAGCGAGTCGGACTACACGGTCGATCCGTCCCCGCCCGCCGCGCCGCGGGCGGGCTGCGCCCACTGCAGCGCCGGTGACGACGGATCCGGCCCCACCGCGGTGCTCGTGCTGGTCGTGGTCGCGCTCGCCCGGCGACGCCGCGGCGCGGCCTGACGCGCGGGGCCAGCCGCAGCGTCCGCGGTGCTACACTGGCGGCCATGCCGAACGCGCGCCGCGGGCCCCACGACCTCTTCGCCTGGGCGCAGTCGCAGCGCGGGCGGATCGCCGAACGCGGCTGGATCGCGGCGCTCGTGCTCGGCCCCCTCGCCGCGGTGACGTGGCTGGTGAGCCTCCCGCCCGCCCCGGTCGCCGTGCCCACCGCCCCGCCCGTACGCGTCGCGGTGCGCGTCACTCCGTCCGACGCGACCCATCTCGCCCTCGCCGAGGCCCTCGCGCTCGACGTGTGGAGCGAGAACTTCGGGCCCGGCTCCCCGATCGACCTCGTCGTGCACGACGGCGATCTGCCGCGCCTCGAGGCCGCGGGCCTGCAACCGGAGATCCTCGTGCCCGACATCGACGCGGTCGCCCGCGACGAGGCCGCCCGGATCGCCCAGGCCGAGATCCACCGACCCGCGGATTGGTACGGCGAGTTCCGCGACTTCACGGCGATCACCGCCCGACTCGAGGACCTCGCGGCCCGCTACCCGGAGCGCGTGTCGATGTCGGCGATCGGCGGCTCGATCGAGGGCCGCCCGCTGTGGGCCCTGCGGATCGGCGGCACCGCCCCGGACGCCACGCCGATGCTCGTCAACGGCGCGCAGCATGCCCGCGAGTGGATCGCCGCGATGGTCACCACCTGCGTCGCCGATCGCCTGGTCCGCGAGTACGACGACAACCCTGCGATCCGCGACTTCGTCGATCACACCGAGCTGTGGGTCGTGCCGGTGGTCAACCCCGACGGATACCAGTACTCGTGGAGCTCGGATCGTTACTGGCGGAAGAACCGTCGCGGCGGGCACGGCGTCGATCTCAACCGCAACTTCGCTGTGGCCTTCGGTGGCGCGGGCTCGAGCAGCGCCAAGCGCTCGGAGATCTACCGGGGCGAGTACGCCTTCTCCGAGCCCGAGAGCCAGGCGATCCGCGATCTGGTGCGCCGCGAGTCGATCGCCCTGCACGTCGACTTCCACTCGTACGGCCAGCTCGTGCTCTACCCGTGGAACTACACCGCGGCGCCGGCGAAGCACCGCGATCGTTTCGCGGCGCTGGGCGACCGCATCGCGTCGGCGATCTTCGCCGAGCACGGCACGGGCTACACGCTGAAGGCCGGCGCGCAGCTCTACGCGGCCGCGGGCACCCTATCGGACTGGATGTACGGCGAGGCAGGCGCGACCTCGTTCACGATCGAGTTGCGGCCCAAGGGTGGCTCGGGCTTCGTGCTGCCGCCCGAGCAGATCCGGCCCACGTGCGACGAGGGCCTCGCCGCCGTCCTCGCGCTCGGCAGCGCGACGCCGAGCGACTGACCTCAGCCCCACACCGCAGCGACGAGCCCGCGTCCCAGGACGCCCCACTTGCCGAGCGTCGGATCCGGATCGAGGCCATCGGCCATGCGGTGGATCTGGGCCTGGAACCACAGCACCGCGAGCGCGTCGTCGAACTTGCGGATCCCGAGCCGCGACGAGAACGCGGCGGCCTGGTCGACCGAGCCGTCGAGCAATCGCGCGGGCAGGTCCGGCTGCAGCGTCATCGGCCGACCGAGGCCCACGACCGCCGCCGCGCCGGACTCGACGACGTGGGCCATCGCCGCGGCCGTCCGGAGCCCACCGGTGAGCATCAGGGGCACGGCCGTGTGCTCGCGGAGCTGCTGCGCGTACTCGAGGAAGTACGCCTCGCGCGCGACGGTGCTCGCCCGGGCGGTCGCCGCGATCTCGCCGCGCCCGACCATCGCGGGGCTCTCGTAGTTGCCGCCCGAGACCTCGATCAGATCGACGCCCGCGACCTCGAGGGCCCGCACGACCTCGAGGGCGTCCTCGGGGGCGAAGCCACCGCGCTGGAAGTCGGCGGAGTTGAGCTTGACCGCGATCGGGAAGTCCGCGGCGGTCGCGGCCCGCATCCCCCGCACGATCGCGAGCAGCATCGCCATGCGCCGCGTCGCGTCGCCGCCCCAGGCGTCGTCGCGGTGGTTGACCAGCGGCGAGAGGAACTGGCTGACGAGGTAGCCGTGCGCGGCGTGGATCTGCACGCCGCCGAAGCCCGCGGCGTGGGCGAGGCCCGCCGCCTGCGCGAAGCGATCGACGAGACGCTCGACCTCGTCGGCGCCGAGCGCCCGCGGCTTGGCGAACAGCCCGCCCATGCCGCGCAGTCCGACGGCCGAGGGCGCGACCGGCGTGCGGGTGATGCCGCGCCCCGCCTGCCGCCCCGCGTGGCTGATCTGCATCCACAGCCGCGCGCCGTGGCCCTGCGCGGCGTCGGCCCAGCGCCGCAGCGCCGGCAGGTGGCGATCGTCCTCGAGCACGACGTTGGCGGGCTCGGTGCGCCCGTCCATGTCGACGATGACGTTGCCGGTGAGCAGCATGCCGGCCCCCGAACGGCCCCAGCGCTCGTACACGCGCAGCAGCCGATCCGACGGGCCGTAGCCCGCGTCGGCGAGCGCCTCGCTCATCGCGGCCTTGGCCACGCGGTTGGGCAAGCTCGCGCCGCACGGGAGGGTCAACGGGCGCGCGAGGATCTCGTGCGGGGTGGTCATGGTGCGGGCTGTCGCGCGTAGGACGGGCGTGTCGGGGCGAGCGTAGCTGATATCCTCGCGCGCATGACCGGACCGACCGAGGGGGGCTTCGCAGCCGCGCTGCGTCGACGCGAGCGCGATGCGGTCGAGACGGCGCTGGCCAACCCGGTGTTTCCGACGTCGATCGCCGTCCTGCGCCCGTGGGGCGGCGATGCGATCGCCCGGCGCCGCGGCGTGCCGGCCTCGGCCGCGCCGATCTCGGCCGCACCGATCGGGGAGTCCTTCGAGCTGTCCGCGACGCCCTCGGATGCCGAGGCCGCCGCCCACCCCAGCGAGGTCGTGCTCCCCGACGGAAGTCGCATGACGCTCGCCGACCTGCTGCACGCCTGCCCGCAGATCCTCGGCGAGGAGCACGTGCTCGCCTTCGGCCACGAGCTGCCGCTGCAGCCCAAGCTCCTCGACATCCAGTCGCTGCTGTCGGTGCAGGCCCATCCACCCGGGCATCCCGAGCTCTACGTCGTGCTCGAGGCCGAGCCCGGCGCGAGCGTGCGCCTGGGCCTGGGCGAGGACACCGATCCGAAGGAGTTCGGAGCGGAGCTGCGCCACGGCGCGGCGCTGCAGCGCGAGCTCGCGGCGTACGTGGGCGACCATGCGCTGCTCGCCCGCGATCTCTCGGCGTGGCTGCTCGGGCCGCCCGAGCTCCCGCTGCCGCCCGCGATCGCCGAGGCCTGCGCGCCGCTCTTGCCGACGCTCGTCGATCTGCGCCGCATCGCCACCGACGTCCTCGAGCGCATGCACCGGATCGCGGTCGCGCCGGGCACGGTGATCCACAACTGCGTGATGACGCCCGGCTCGCCGCAGCGCAGCGCCACGCTCCACGCCCTGGGCAACGCCGGCGGCCTCGGCATCCTCGCCCTCGAGATCCGCCGCGCCGGCCCGACGCTGCGCGCGTGGGATCACGGGCGACTGCCGCAGCGGCCCCTCGACATCGACGCCGCGCTCGCGGCGGTGCCGATGACGGCCGCGCGCGCCGACGACTTCGTGATCGCCCAGGCCGGCGATCCGTTCGCCATCGACAACGGCGTGTTCACGGCCGAGCGCCTCGTCGTCGGCCCCGTCCCCGTGACGCGGAGCGGCCGGGGTCGCGCCGAGTTCGTGCACGTGTGCAGCGGTACGGTCGTGCTGGGCGGCGGTCGCAACCCCGCGACGCTGGCCGCGGGCTGCAGCGCGCTGGTCCCCGCGTGCTGGGCCGGCTGGACCCTGTCGGCCGCGACCGACGCGAGCGTCGTGGTCGCCTCGCTGTGTCCCCAGCCCACCGCGCTCGCCACCCGCACCCGCGCGCTGCGACGCGTCCGCGAGATCGTCGCGGCGAGCGAGGGGCCGCGCGACATCCTCGCGATCGCCAACGGCGGCGACGGGCCGGTCGTCGCCGCGCGCTTCGAGGCCGCGCGACAGCGGCTGTTCCGCGCCGACGGGTCGACCCGCATCACCGTGCACGAGGAGCCGACCCGCCGCGGGCAGCTCCTCGGGATGATCGACGCCGTGCGCGGGTGGACCCCGAGCGCGCCCGACGACGTCGCCATCGGGATCATGCTCCCCGGCCAGGGCACGCGGCTGTCCCCGATCACGCAGCGCCTGCACGGCATCAAGCCGTTCGTGCCGATGCCGATCCGCACCGCCGACGGCGGCGCGTGGATGTCCGCGGGCGAGGCCTCGCTGCACTCGTGGGTGCTGGTCGCCGACGCACTGCGGCGGGCCGGGTTCGCCGGCATCGCGTGGAAGTGGGGCGACGAGCCGCAGCTCCCGTCGACCGAGCTCGACGCGCTCGGCCTCGATCTGCGCGACGCCGATGCGGTGCGGTTCGGCAAGCGCTCTGCGGTGACGGAGGACCTCGCCCGCAACAAGGAGTGGCTGCTGCGCCGCGCCGACGGGCAGATGATCGCGCAGCTGCGGCGCCGCAGCGCCGACGCGTTGAACGCCCGCCTCGCCGAGGCCGGCGCCGACGCCCAGTGCCTGGTCCACATCGGCTCGCCCGCGCTCTCGCACCGCTTCACCGCGGCGCTGGTCGCCGAGTTCGGCGATCTCGAGGGCTGGCTCGACATCGACGGCTACCTGTTCGAGGCCCTCACCCACGATCCGGCGGCGTGGGCCGCCGAGCGCGAGCGCGATGCCGGGCTGCGCGCGCTGCTCGGCGGTTGCCCCGACTTCTACGAGCGCGCCCGCGCCGTGAAGGATCGGCTCGAGGCCGAGCGCGGCGCCCCGCTGCGCATCGTCGTCATCGATTGCGGTCCCGACACGTGGTGGGGCGACATGGGCCAGCTCGGGCCGGCGCGCCGGGCCTTCGCGCGGCTCGCCGATCTCGACGCCGAGGGCGAGTTCGCCCGGCGGCTCGCGGCCCTCGACGACATCGTCCCCGATCGCCACGGCAACCGCGTGCGCAACGCGACGATCCCCGACGACGGCAGCATCACCGGCTCGGTCGTCGTCGACTCCGTGATCGGCACCGTCGGCCCCGCGGGCATCCACGGCGCGGTCGTGCTCGACAGCCAGCTCGCCCACGCCTCGCTCGGGCCGGGAGCGGTGGTGGTCGACAGCACCGTCGCCGATCTCGAGGCCGGCCGCGACGCGTGGCTCTTCCGCGCCGTGGCCGAGCAGCTCGGCGTCCCCGCCCACGGCATCCACACGACGATGCCCGCCGACCCGTGCGTACCGGATTGCGCCGCCGAGCAGTGGGCGTTCGATGGCCGCGAGGATCCGAGCGCCGCCGAGCACTGGACCAGCACGCGCGACGGCAACCCCGCGAGCTTCCGCGACAAGGCGGTGCAGATGCGCCAACGCGAGCGCTCGGCCGACGCGATCGAGGCCGAGCTCGAGCGCCTGCACCGGGCGCCCCTCGCCGCGCGCATCGCCGGCCGCATCCCCGGCCCGCCCCGCGGTCGCACCCCCTCGACGTGACCAGGGGCGCGGTGCGAAGCTGACCGCGTGCGGATCTCGTCCTCGATCCTGGGTGTCGCGCTGCTCGGCGCGTGCGGTGACGACTCCACGGCGCTCGGGGGCTCGTCCACCGGCGGCGACACCTCGAGCGGGTCGACGACCGGCGGTGTCACCACCCTGCCCGCGACCACCACCGTCACGACCGCGTCCGCGACGGGCCCCGGCGACACGACCGCGCCGGGCGACACCAGCGGCGATTCCGGCGGCTCGAGCACGAGCTCGGGCTCGTCGAGCACCGACGACGGCGGCGGCGAGACCGGCATCTTCGAGCAGTGCTTCGGCGGCGCGTTCGTGAACGACCCGAACCTCGGCCCCGACTACGATCAGTTCTCACCGACGATCGGCACGCACTGCGCCGGCACGAACCACCAGGACATCGCGGACATCGAGCGCGTGGTGTTCCTCGGCGACTCGGTCACCGTCGGCACGCCGCCGACGATGGCCGTCGACTTCTACCGCTCGCAGGTCGCCGACGGCCTCGCCGACACCTTCGCCCTGCCCTGGGGCGAGGGCCTCGAGGCGGAGGTCGTCTGGAAGCTCGTCGACTTCCTCAACGGCGTGTCCCTGGCCCGCGACTCTGGCGCCTTCTCGAGCTGCGCCAAGTGGGGCGCCCGCACCGACGATCTCCTCGCCCCGGGACCACAGCTCGAGGACTGCTTCCCGCCCGAGACCCGCGAGCTCCGCACGTTGGTGGTCATGACCATGGGCGGCAACGACCTCAACTCCCTCACGCAGGACGCGATCGGCGGCGCCACCGACGAGGCGCTGTGGGCCGAGATCATGCAGGCCGTCGACCTGCAGCGCGCCGCCGTCGAGTGGCTGAAGGACCCGGAGAATTTCCCCAACGGATCGTTCGTGGTGTTCGCGAACATCTACGAGTTCACCGACGGCACCGGCGAGGTCGAGTCGTGCGACGTCTCGGGCCTCGCCGGATTCGACCAGCCGATCCCCTCGCCCGACACGCTGGCCGAGATGGTGGTCTGGGCCAACGAGCAGTTCATGTCGATCGCCGTCGACACCGACAGCGACATGATCTTCCTGCTCGAGGCGTTCTGCGGCCACGGGTTCAACGCGGACGACCCGACCGCGCCGTGCTACCGCGGGCCGGGGACGGAGCGGTGGTTCGACCTCACGTGCATCCACCCCAATCCGACCGGGCACGACCAGATCACCGACATGGTGCTCTCGGTCGTCGCCGAGTGAGCCCCGAGCGTCGGGGCCGCGGACCAACGGGCGCTCACGCCCCCGCGGCCGCACTGAACCGACGCCCGGCCGTCGGCGTGCGCCCCGAGAACCCGGCGTCCGCATCATGGAACCACTCGACGCGCGTCTCACCGATGCGCCAGCACAGAACCACCTCGCGCTCGCCGTCGAGCCACGTCGGGAAGTCGACGAGCCCGAGCTCGACATCCTTGATCTGCCCGCCCATCGCCTCGATCTCGGCCATCGCCTCGCGCACCGCGTCGTGGATGCCGCGCGCGTGGGCGACCCGCAGGCGCGCGCGGCCCTCGGCCTCGACCCGCTCGCCACGCGCGAGCCCCTCGGGGGTGACGCGCACGCCCTCGAGCACGAGCGCGCGGCAGGTCGCGCGCAGGTGGCCGTGCAGCTGCAGCACCAGGTTCATCCGCGCGGCCAGCTGGGGCACCAGCGCGTTGACCTCGTCGAGCGTGAAGTAGCGATCCGTCATCGTCGCTCGCGCCCGGGGTTATCCGGTTCTCCGCGGACCGTCAAGCGTCACGGCGACGCGGTCGCGACGTCGAGCACGACGGGCTGCAGGACCCGGACGAGGTCGGCCGGATCGATCTCGACGAGCATCCCGCGGCGGCCGCCATTGATGAAGATGCGCGGCAGCGCTGCGATCGACGCTTGCATGTACACGGGCATGGCCCGCTTCAGGCCGAACGGGGAGGTCCCACCGACCTGGTAGCCGCTGTGGCGATCGGCCACGGCGGGCGGGCACGGTTGCACCGACTTCACGCCGAGGTGACGCGCGAGCGCCTTCGTCGACACCTCGCGGTCGCCATGCATCAGGACGACCAACGGCTTGCCGGCGTCGTCCTGCATCACGAGCGTCTTGATCACCTGGTGCTCGGGCACGCCGAGACACGCGGCGCTGTGGGCGGTGCCGCCGCGGGGCTCGTAGTCGTACACGTGGGCGACGAACACGACGCCGTGCTCGCGGAGCACGCGGATCGCAGCGGTGACGGGCAGGTTGTCCTTCGCCACGTTGGGGTGCCGAGCCTGCCACGGAAGCCCCCCCGCGGACCGCAGGTTTTTTGCCGCCCGGCGATCGCCGTGATAGCGGCCTTGGATCATGCAGTGCGTGCTCTACGTCCACAACCACGGGGAGCGCTCGGCGACGGATGGCGGCACCCCGCGTGCCCCCGGTCGCGTGTGTGGCATGGCGGTCGGGGAAGATCCCACCGTGTGGCACTGGGATCCGGAGCGGGCGATCACCTCGTTCGCGGAGTTCCGCTGCGACAGCGACGTCGAGGACCCCGCGACCCTGGTGCAGCTCGCGGTCGGCAAGGCCTTCGCCCGCGCCGGCGCCGTCGCGGCCGGGCGCACGATCGAGTTCCGCGGGCGCCAGTGCTCCCTGCGCCTCGGCCTCGAGCCCGGGTTCGACGACCCGCGCCGCGTCCTCGAGCCACTGCTCCAGCTCGCCCGCGGCCTGCGGATCCGCGACGGCCGCGTCGTCAGTGCGCCCGGCCCGGCGCCGCTCGACGAGGCCCGCGCGTAGCCGCGGCCCAGAACTGGACGGGTCGACGCCCGGGTTTGCGCGCCCGCACGACGCATGACAGGCTCCGCGCCGAATGACGCGGTGGACGTTCGTGCGCCACGGCCAGAGCTCCGCGAACGCCGGTGGATGGTTCGCGGGCCACACCGACGCGCCGCTCACCGAGCTCGGGCGACACCAGGCCACCGAGGCCCGCAGCCGCGTCGACGTTCGCGATCACGATCGCGTGTTGACCTCGGATCTGTCGCGGGCGATCGACACCGCACAGATCCTGCTCGGGCCGCACACGATCGATCGTCACGCCTCGGCGGCGCTCCGCGAGCGGTCGTGCGGGCAGTGGGAGGGACGTCCGCTCGGCGAGCTCACCGACAGCGGCGAGATCGAGCTGCTGCGCAGCTTCGACGGCCGCCCGCCCGGCGGTGAGAGCCTGCGCGACGTGGCCGTCCGCGCCCTGCGTCACCTGGCGGAGCACGCCGACGCGCCCCGCGTCCTGGTGGTCTGCCACGGCGCCCTGATGCGCGCGGTGATCGGCGTGCTCGACGGGGTCGACGCCGCGCAGATCGGTCAGTGGAAGCCGGGCAACTGCGAGGTCGCGGTGCGCGAGGCCGATGCCCCGCGCCTGCGTGCGCTCGCCGATGCCCTGCGCGCGGCGGATCGATAGTCCGCGCGCGGACGCTACTTCTCGCGGCGCTTGGCCGGGAAGAGGTCCTCGAGCTCGAGGCTGTCGAGACCGCTCCAGCCGTCGCCGGTCGACTCGCCGATGCCCTCGGTCAGGTTGCCGACGTCGGCGTCCGACTCGAGCATCCGCGCCAGCGCGCGCTCGATCGCCTCGAAGTCCTGCGGCGTCGCGCCAGGGTCGACGCTGGGGTGCCCGCCGGTGGTCGGACGCGGCTGCGGCCCCGGGGCCGGCGGCGCCATGGCCTGCGGCGCCACGACCTGCTGGGGTCCCGTCGGCATCCGCCCCTGCGGCGCGGGACGGCCCTGCCCGCCGTACTGCATCGTCGGCGCCGGCCCACCGGCGCGGTTGCTGCCCGGCCCGCCGGGCAGATCGAAGCCTCCGGTGTCCGTCGCGCTGGCGACCTCGGTGCTGGGCCGGCCGGCCGCGTGGGCGGGATCCGAGGGCCAGCGCCGCGTCTCCTCGTCGAACATCTCTTCCATGAACGAGGCCAGGCGCACCGACGAGATCGGCAGCTTGTACTCGCGGGCGAGCTCCTCGAGGTCGACCTGCAGCGCGCGCGCCGTCGGGTAGCGGTGCTCGGGGTCGAGCTGCAGCGCGCGGTACACGATCCGCTCGAGGTCCTCGGGGTAGCCGCGCAGCAGCTGCGACGGCGGCGGAATCACGCCGTTGACGATCTTGTGGATGATCCCGAGCTCGCTCTCGGCCTGGAACAGGCGTCGGCCGACGGTGAGCTCGTACAGCAGGATGCCGATCGAGAAGATGTCGCTGCGCCGATCGAGCGGCCCGCTGCGGCACTGCTCGGGCGACATGTACGGGATCTTGCCCTTCAGCGTCCCGACCGCCGTCGACGTGGTGGCGATCGACGCCTTCGCGATCCCGAAGTCCGCGACCTTCACCGAGCCGTCGTAGCTGATGAGGATGTTCGGCGGCGAGACGTCGCGGTGCACGATGCCCAGCGCGCGACCATCGAGCCCGTTCTTCTCGTGGGCGTAGTGCATGCCCGCGCAGGTGCCGATGATGATCCCGAGCGCGTGCTCGAGCGGCAGCCACCGCCGCGCGTTGGTGATCTGGCGCATGAGCTTGAGCAAGCTCTGGCCGTGCACGTACTCCATCGCGAAGAAGAAGTTCCCGCCGTGCTCGCCGATGTCGTAGACGTGGACGATGTTCGGGTGATCGAGCGTCGCGGCGAGCCGCGCCTCGTCGAGGAACATGCGCATGAACTCGCGGTTCTCGGCGTACGCGGGCAGCACCCGCTTCAGCACCACGAGCTTCTCGAAGCCGTGGATCGACCGCGCGTAGGCGAGGAAGATCTCGGCCATGCCACCGACCGCGAGGCGTCGAAACGGCCGGTACTTCCCCGGCGCCGCGCTGCGGCTGTCGAACGCCTCGAACCCCGAATTCGCCACGGTGGCAGTCTAGCAAAGCCGCGAGGCGCCCGTCACGCGAGCCCCGGGTCCGGTTCTGGTTCTGGTTCTGGCTCCGGTTCCGGCTCCCGTTCCAGGGCTGCGGGCCCCTGCTCCAGCAACCGGACGAACCCCGCCTCGTCGAGCACCGGCACGCCGAGCTGCTGGGCCTTGGCCAGCTTGCTGCCCGGCGACGCGCCGGCGATCACCGCCGAGGTCTTCTTCGACACGCCCGAGGTGACCTTGCCGCCGCCCGCGACGATCGCGGCCTCGGCCTGCTCGCGCGTGAAGCCCTCGAGCGTCCCGGTGACCACGACGCTGACGCCGGCCAGACGATCGCTGCGCTCGCCCGCGGGCTCGGGGTCGCGCGCGATCACGCCGCCGGCGAACAGCCGCTCGACGAGGGCGACGTTGTCCGGCTCGTCGGCCCACTGCCGCAGCGATGCGGCGCTGACCTGGCCGATGCCGTCGATCGCGGCGAGTTCCTCCTCGGGCGCCGCGAGGATCGCCCGCAGATCGCGGTAGCGCTGCGCGAGCACCCGCGCCGCGCTGCTGCCGACGTGCCGGATGCCGAGCGCGACGATCACGTTCGCCAGCGGCCGCGCCCGCGCGCGATCGATCGCGGCCATCAGCTTGCCGATCGACGTGTCGCCCCAGCCCTCGACGCCCTGCAGCGCGTCGGGTGTCAGGAAGAAGATGTCGCCCGGGGTCGCGATCTTCCGCAGCGCGAGCAGGGTGTCGACGGTGCGGTAGCCCATGCCCTCGATGTCCATCGCGCCGCGGCTCGCGAAGTGGAAGAGGTACTCGCGCACGCGGCTCGGGCAGGTGAAGCCGCCGCTGCAGCGCGCGATCTTCTCGCCCTCGGCCCGCACGATCGCGCTGCCGCACGACGGGCACACGCTCGGCATCTGCCACACCGTCTCGGTACCGTCGCGCCGGCTCGTCACCGGGCCGACGACCTCGGGGATGACGTCGCCGGCGCGTCGCACCACCACCCAGTCGCCGATGCGGACGTCCTTGCGGGCGACCTCGTCGGCGTTGTGCAGCGTCGCCATGCCCACCGTCGCGCCGCCGACGAACACCGGCTCGAGCACCGCGAAGGGCGTCGCCGCCCCGGTGCGCCCGATGTTGATCTCGATCGCCCGCAGCCGCGTGACCTGCTCCTCGGGCGGGAACTTGAACGCGATGGCCCAGCGCGGCGCCTTCGCGGTGAAGCCGAGCTCGCGCTGCTCGGCGAGCGCGTCGACCTTCACGACGACGCCGTCGGTCTGGTACGCCCGCGCCCCGCGATCGAGCTGCGCCTGGCGGATGTACGCCATCACCTCGGCTGGGGTCGTCACGTGGGTGGTCGCCGGGTTCTTCTCGAAGCCCAGCGTCGCGAGGTAATCCAGCGTCTCGGAGTGCGAGCCGAGGGCCGGGCCGCCCTCGATGCGACCGAGCTGGTAGATCCAGATCGACAGGTCGCGCGACGCGGTGACGCCGGCGTCCTTCTGCCGCACCGAGCCCGCGGCCGCGTTGCGCGGGTTGGCGAACAGCCGCGCCTGGGCCTCGGCCTGGCGGCGGTTGAGGGCGTCGAACGCCGCGGTGGGCATGTACACCTCGCCGCGGACCTCGAGCACGGCCGGCGGCGCGCCGCCGAGCTGCTTCGGGATCTTCGCGATCGCCCGCAGGTTCGCGGTCACGTCCTCGCCCGTGCTGCCGTCGCCGCGCGTCGCCCCGAGGACCAGCTTGCCGTGCTCGTAGGTCAGCGCGATCGCGAGTCCGTCGATCTTCAGCTCGCACGTGTAGCCGGTCGGCGTCGCGCCGAGCGTCCGCAGGAGCCGCTGATGCCACGCCGCCATGTCGTCCTCGGACATCGCGTTGTCGAGGGAGAACATCCGCGCGGCGTGGACCACCGGGGCGAAGAGCTCCGACGGGGCCGCGCCGACCTCTGCGGTGGGCGAATCGCCGTCGGCGAGCTCGGGGTGCTGCTGCTCGAGGGCCTCGAGTTCGCGCACCATCGCGTCGTAGTCCGCGTCCGAAATCTCCGGGTCGTCGTCGCGGTGGTAGCGGGCCGCGTGGTAGCGGATGCGCTCGCGCAGCCCGGCGATGCGCTCGCGCTGCGCCGCGTCGCCCTCGCGTGGCGCCGAACTGGTCGTCTGCACCGCGCTCTCGTCAGCGTCCGTCGTGCTCCCCTCGGCCTTGCGCTTGCGGCTGCCCATGCGTCGAATCGGGCGGCGAGCCTATCACCTCGGGGCGTGTCCGCGCCGCGGGGAAATCCGTGATCACGTCGTTCGTGCGCCGCCGTGAGGTTGCACGACCGCTTTACGGTTGGTTTGCCTCGTGTCCCGCCGCGCGCCGGAACACGCGCGCTACGCTGGTCGGCCTGATGTACCGATCGATGCTTCGACGCCGCGCCCACGCGACCGGTCTCGTCCTGCTCCTCGCCACCGCCTGCGGGGGCGACGACCCGGCGAGCGAGTCCACCGACGCCGGCGAGACCGCCGACGAGGTCGGCAGCACCACGGGCGAGCCGGTGGTCTCGACCGAATCGACCGGCGGCAGCGGGGACAGCACAGCGGCCGACGACACCGGCAGCCCCGGCGACAGCGGGACCGGTGACCCGAACCTGCTGGTGGGCACGTTCCAGGTCCAGCTCCACGGTCCGCAGGCCGGTGGCGATGGCACGACCACCGTGTTCGGCAAGCTGTTCGACGGCGAGAGCCCCGGCACGATCGTCTGGGAGCTCGCGAGCGAGTCCGGCGACTGCCGGCTGCTCACGCCGCGCGTCCCCTACTGCGCCGAGCCCTGCGGCGGCAGTGCGGCGTGCGTCGAGGACGACACCTGCCAGCCGTACCCCACCCCGATGGGCGCGGGCGACATCACGGTCACCGGCATCGCGGTGGCCAGCGGCGATCCGAGCTTCACGATGGCGCCCATCGCCGACAACTACCAGCCGCCGGCCGGCACCACGCTGGTCTACCCCGGCTTCGCCGAGGGCGATGCGATCGCCCTGTCGGCGAGCGGCGACCCCTCGGGCGCACAGATCGGAGCCTTCGAGCTCGAGGGCGCCGGCATTGCGCCGCTCGAGATCACCCACGGCGAGGTCACGCTCGACGCCGCCGCCGACATTGCGCTGTCGTGGGTCGCCGCCGGCGGGAGCGTCGACTCCGAGGTGCACGTCAAGCTCGACATCAGCCACCACGGCGGGACCAAGGGCATGATCGAGTGCGTGACCGCGGACAGCGGGGCGCTCGACGTCCCCGCCGCGCTCGTCTCCGGCCTGCTCGACCTCGGCGTCGCGGGCTTCCCGACGATCATCATCACCCGCCGCGCGACCACCTCGGTGACGACGTCTGCGGGGCGCGTCGACCTCGTGGTGTCGTCGGGCATCGAGGAGGGTGTGATCGTCGAGGGCGTCGTCTCGTGCACCGACGACAGCGAGTGCGCCGACGGCCAGACCTGCCAGCCCGACCTCACCTGTCAGTGATCCCGCGTCACGGAATCCCGCGCCGCGCCCCCAATACTCCCGCCTCCACCCCAGAACGTCGACCATGCCGCACTGCTCTCCTGCCCTTCGTCTCCGCATGCTGCCCGGTTCGCTCTCCGGGCTGCCGTTCCTGCTGATGCTCGGCGCGTGCTCCTCGTCCGACGGCGCCGCCGACTCGAGCGGCGGCACGTCCATGGGTGCCGGCACGAGCGCAGCGTCGGCCGGATCGAGCGGCACCGCCGACCCGACCGGCGCCGAGGGGGCCTCGATCAGCGTCGGCGACTCGAGCGGCTCCGGCGATCCGACCGGCGTCGGTGAATCGTCCTCGAGCACTTCGGGCGGCGAGATCCCGACCGAGCACTTCAGCTTCTTCGTCACCAGCCTGCGCGCGCTGCAGGAGCTGTCGGGCAGCCAGGAGGGCTTCGGCGGCGACCTCCGCTTCGGCGAGGAGGGCCCGGGCGCGGGCCTGCGCGGCGCCGACAAGATCTGCGCGACGATCGCCGAGCAGAGCATGCCCGGCGCCGCGAACAAGCAGTGGCGCGCGTTCCTCAGCGCCACCGCCGACGAGAACGGCGACCCGGTCTCCGCGATCGATCGCGTCGGCGACGGCCCCTGGTACGATCGGCTCGGCCGCACCTTCGCGCTCAGCAAGGCCGACCTGCTCAACGAGCGGCCGCTCAACATCGATCCGGCGATCAAGGACGACTTCCCCAACGAGGACGGCGTCCCCAACCACCAGCCCGACCCCACGCAGCCCGAGGTCGACAACCACGACATGCTCACCGGCAGCGCCGCCGATGGCACGATCTACTCGGCGAGCGCGACGTGCCTCGACTGGACCTCGGCGGCGGGCGACGTCCAGACCGAGGGACGCCCCCGCGTCGGGCACAGCTGGCCGCGCTACGGCGGCCCCGGAGGCGGTGGCGGTGGCCCCGGCGGCGACCTCGACCCCGCGCACTGGATCAGCTCGCTCGACGAGGCCGGCTGCGCGCCCGGGGTGAACCTGATCGAGATGGGCCCCCCGGACCCGAACGTCCCCACGGTGGGCTCGGGCGGCGGTTACGGCGGGTTCTACTGCTTCGCGCTCTACCCGTGAGGGCCACCGGTGGACGTGCAGGCGGTGTATGGTCCGCTCGCCATGCTCCGCCCGCTGCTGTTCGCCGCCGCCCTGCTCTGTGCCTGCCGACCCACCGCCGCCACGCGTGACCCCGGCGCGGGACCGACGACGCCGCCACCGAAGGCCACGGCGAGCGCGATCGACGAGCGACCGTTCGACTACCAGAAGACCGAGCTCGCCAACGGGCTGTCGGTGATCACGCTCGAGGATCACTCGTCGCCCATCGCCGCGGTGCAGCTCTGGTACCACGTCGGCTCCAAGGACGAGAAGCCGAACCGCCGCGGCTTCGCGCACATGTTCGAGCACATGATGTTCCGCGGCACGCAGAACATCGGGCCCAAGGCGCACTTCGAGTACATCCGCAAGGTCGGCGGCGACGCCAACGCGTACACCTCGTTCGACAACACCACCTACATCCAGGTGGTGCCGCGCAACCAGGTCGAGATGGTCCTGTGGCTCGAGGCCGAGCGCATGGGCTTCCTCAAGATCAACGACGGCTACTACGACACCGAGCGCAAGGTCGTGGCCGAGGAGTACCGCATGGGCCGCGAGCAGCCCTACGGCTCCGTGCTCGACAAGATCCTGCCGCAGATCTTCACGCAGCACCCCTATGGCTGGAGCCCGATCGGCAACATGGACGAGCTCGCCGCCGCCAAGGTCGACGAGCTGCACGAGTTCTGGAACGCGTACTACGTGCCCAACAACGCCGCGCTCGTGATCGTCGGCGACGTCGATCACGCCGAGGTCGTGAAGATGGCCGAGCGCTACTTCGGATGGATCCCGCGCTACCCCGACCCGCCGCGCGTGACGGTGAAGGAGCCCGCCCAGACGGCGCCCAAGAAGATCGTCATCGAGGAGAAGAACGGGCCGGTGCCGATCGTGGCGATCGGCTACCGCACCGTGCCGATGGGCAGCAAGGACGAGCTCGCCCTCGATGCGCTGTCGAAGATCCTCGGCGGCGGCGAGAGCAGCCGGCTGTACCGCGCGCTGGTCACCGACAAGCGCCTCGCGATGTTCGCGGTCGCGGGCGGCTTCAGCCTCGAGGACGACGGCCTGTTCGCGGCCGGCGCGGTGCTGAAGCCCCTGGGCAGCAAGCCCGACGCCGC
Source organism: Deltaproteobacteria bacterium Ga0077550 (assembly GCA_001464385.1). Lineage (GTDB taxonomy): Bacteria > Myxococcota_A > Polyangia > Nannocystales > Nannocystaceae > Xiheibacterium > Xiheibacterium aquaticum. The sequence continues at coordinate 67,178 of LNFB01000210.1, forward strand.
GCTCACGACGATCCGCGCGGAGATCGATCGCCTGCGCAAGGACGGCCCGACCGACGCCGAGGTCGAGAAGGCGCGCAACGGCATGCTCCGCGACGCGACGACGTCGCAGCTCAGCATCGAGTCGAAGGCGCAGCGCCTCGGCGAGGCCGCCGTGCTCGAGGGCGACGTCGAGAACGTCAACCGCGAGCTGGCGGAGATCCGCGGGCTCGATCGCAAGGCGCTGCACGAGGCCGCCAAGCGCTACCTCGTGCCGGAGCACGAGCTCGAGATCCGCATCGAGCCGAGCCTGCTCGGCTTCATCGCCAGCCAGTTCGGCGGCGACAAGGCGAAGCCGGCCGAGGACACGAAGGCCGGCAAGGAGGGCATCCAGGGCGCGGGCTCGGGCAAGCCCGGCCTGGTCCGCCCCGAGACCCTCGGGAAGGCACCCACCGTCGCGCCGCCGCTCGACGCCGACGCGGCGATCATCACCGCCGAGCACACGCTGAAGAACGGCCTGCGCGTCGTCGTGCTCGAGAACCACGAGGTGCCGTTCGTGCAGTTCACCCTCGGCTTGCGCTACGGCGCCTTCGCCGATCCCGCCGACCATCCCGGCACGGCGTACATGACGTTGCCGATGCTCACGCGCGGCACCAAGGCGCACGACTACAAGGCGCTCACCGACGCCCTGGATCAGCGGGCGATCACCCTGGGCGGGACCGCCGACATGGACGGGGCGAACGTCGCCGCGAGCGCGGTGACCGACGAGGCCGGCGCCGCGATCGCGATGCTCGCCGAGGTCGTCACGACCCCGACGTTCCCCAAGGACGAGCTCGAGCGCCTCGTCGAGCAGACCACGACCGGGCTCATGGTCACCGAGCGCTCGCCCGACTACCTCGCCGATCGCGAGCTGCGGCGCCGGTTGTTCGGCACCCACCCCTACGCGCGGCTGCCCGAGGGCCAGGCCAAGGATCTGCACGCCCTCGATCGCGACACGCTCGCGGCCTGGTGGTCGACGCACGCCCGGCCGGATGCCGCCGTGCTGTACGTCGCCGGCGACGTCGCCCCCGCGACCGCGTTCGCGTGGGCGGACGAGCACTTCGCGGGCTGGAAGGCCACCGGCGCCGCGCCCCAGGTCGCCCTGCCGAAGGTGGATGCGCCCAAGGGCCGCACCATCGTCATCGTCGACCGCCCCGCCGAACAGAGCCAGATCCGCGTCGGACACCTCGGCATCACGCGCGACGATCCGCGGTGGTCCGACGCGCGCGTCATCTCCGAGGTGTTCGGCGGCGGCTTCAACTCGCGGCTCAACGACACCATCCGCGTGAAGAAGGGCCTGACCTACGGCGCCGGCGGAGGCTTCAGCGCCGGGCGCTTCGCCGGTCGGTTCGTGATCCGCACGTTCAGCAAGAACGCGACCGTCGCCGAGACCGTCGCGACGATCATCGACGAGATCGAGCGCCTGCAGGCCCACCCGCCCGACGCGGCCGAGCGCGAGGCCGCGATCAGCTTCATCTCGGGGAGCTTCCCGCGCGAGCGCGAGACCCCGAGCGACGCGGTCGGCGAGCTGTGGTCCCTCGATCTCGCCGGGCTGCCCCGCGACTGGTTCGACCGCTACCTCGCGCGCGTCCGCAGCACCGACGCCAAGGCGCTCGGCCAGACCGCCGATGCGCTGGTCGACGATCGGAACCTCGTCATCGTGGTCGTGGGTCCGGCGAAGCTGCTCGAGCCCAAGCTCCGGCAGTTCGGCAAGGTCGAGGTCGTCAAGCCCTAGCGGGGTGCGGGGCTCAGCAATCCCACGGGCCGACCGCGCCGCGGTCCGATCGCGTGACCGCCTCGTCGATCGCGTGACGGACACGTTGCGCGAGCGCCTCGGCGGCGTCGCGATCGTGCCGTGCGAACTGCAGGAGCACGCCGTCGTCGGCCGCCCCCGGCACGCCGCCGAGCGCACCTTCGTCGAGGGCCCACAACTGCAGGCGCGCCCCGAGGACGCCGCGGCGGAACGAGCACGCGGCGAACTCCTCGACGTCGATCACGACCTTGCGCTCGACGCCGAACGGCGCGGCGCTCTCGCCCTCGAACTCGAGCACGACCGCAGCCCCGCCGAAGCGGACGCGGCCACGCACGTCGCTGCCAGCGCCCTGGGGGTCTCGGATCGTGAACGACACCGTCACGCCGTTGCAGTCTTCGCTGCGGCCACACGCCGCCGCAATGGGGCCGCGTGGATCGTTGTTTCTAGCCCGAGGAGCGCCGTTTCGAGGCCGCGGCGGCGGCCGGTGGCGCGTGCCCCCTGTCCGGGTGGTCAGCACACCGCAGACGTCCCCCGCGCGTTGGCAGCGAGGGCCGCCCACGATGCCGATCTCCCGAAGCCGACGTCCATGCGCTTCATCGCGTTGAAACCCCGAGCCAGACCCCACGGAATGCCGTTCCGCGGCGACGTCGGGAGTCGCAGTGGCACCGGCACGCTTGAAGCACTTCCTGTAATGCGATAACCAAATGGGCCTGGGTTCGTGGCGTCACCGAACCAATCCACGTGATGAGTCTCCCCAACAAACCGACGGCGAAGGTCTCGGAGGCGTCGACGGACCCCTTGGTCGGTCAGACGCTCGGGGGAAAGTACGCCATCGTGCGGATGATCGGCCGCGGTGGCGTCGGGCTGGTCTACCACGCCCGCCAGACCAACCCCGGCCGCGACGTCGTCGTGAAGGTGCTCGCGCCGCACTGGGCCAGCGACGCCGAGGCGATGGCCCGATTCGATCGCGAGGCGCGGCGGCTCTCGAGCCTGCAGCACCCGAACATCGTCGAGATGTTCGACTTCGGCCACGAGGACGACCGCGCCTACCTGGTGATGGAGTACCTCGCGGGCGAGCTGCTGTCGGAGCACGTGGCCCGCAAGAAGCGGCTGACGCTGGAGGAGTTCGTCCCCATCGCCGCGCAGATCCTGAAGGGCATCGGCCACGCCCACTCGCGCGAGCTCATGGTCCGCGACGTCAAGCCGGCCAACGTGATGCTCTGCGAGCGCAAGGGCCGGGCGAACTTCGTCAAGATCCTCGACTTCGGCCTCGCCAAGCTCCTGCGCGGTGAGCAGGCGATCACCGAGGAGCACGTGATGGGCACCGTCGGCTACCTCGCGCCCGAGGCCATCCGCGGCGAGCCGATCGATCTGCGCGTCGACGTCTACGCGATCGGGGTCCTCTTCTACTACATGCTCGCCGGGCGCCTCCCCTTCGAGGGCGAGACCAACGCCGCGGTCTTCTACAAGACGATCCACGAGGCGCCCCGCGACCTACGCGAGCTCCTCGGCCAGAGCCACGGCCTGCCCGATGGGCTCGTCGACCTCGTGCACCAGTGCCTGGCGAAGGATCCCGAGTCCCGGCCGGCCGACGCCGATCGCATCGTCGAGCGGCTGATCGACGTCGTCCCCGCGTCGCTGTTCCGCCTGCCGCGCTCCACCACCGAGCGCCACGGCGTGCCGCTGTCGGTCGCGCCCGGCACCGGCAACACCGGCCTCATCGAGCTGGTCGGCGACGCCCACGGCGAGGCCCCGGTCGACAGCGCGACGCCGACCCCGATCCCCGGCACGCTGCGGCCCATCAGCTCGCCGCTGCCGAACGCCGGCCAGGAGGCGACCGGTCGAGGCTCGGTGATCACCGAGCAGATCATCGTCGCGCCGCCACGCACGATCGGCCTGGTCGCGATGTCGGTCGTCGCGGGCGCCCTGCTCGCGGTGGTCATCGTCGGCGCGCTGCTGTGGATGATGCGCGACGACGACCGGGGCGCGTCGGATCCCGCGGTCGCGGGCAAGGCCTCGGAGGCCGGCATGGTCGGTCCCGCCGGTGGCCTCGACGCGACCCTCGATCGGATCGACGCCCAGATCGGCCGCGGCGAGTTCGACCTCGCGGCGATGGAGCTCGATCGCATCCGCTCCGCGTCGCAGGGGGACGCGACCGCCAGGGCCCGCGTCACCGCGGCGCAGGAACGCATCGTGGTCGCTCGACTGCTCGCGAGCGCAGCCCGCTTCGAGGCCGAGGGCGACGTCGAGGCGGCGAAGGTGGCCTACGGCGACGTGCTCGGCCACGACGCCAGCCACGCCTTCGCAAAGGCTGCGCTGGCCCGCCTGTCCTCGGCCGCGCCGACCGAGTCCGGCGCGGCGACGGGCGGCGACGCGATCCTCGGGGCCGTCGAGATCAACGCCCGCCCCAACGCGAACGTCGCGATCGACGGGACGGAGGCCGGCACCACGCCCTACCGCGGCAAGCTCGCGGTCGGCCGGCACAGCGTGCGGATCACGGCCCGGGGCTACGCCCCGTGGGAGGGCACCATCGAGGTCGCGGCGACGGGCAACGTGCCGATCTCGGTCGCGCTGCGCGGCAAGGGCCCGGGCCACCGCGAGGCCGAGCCCGCGACGACGACCACGCCGACACCGCCCGCGACGACCCCCGCAGCGACGCCGTCCGTGCCCGCGACCGCGCCGGTCGATCCTCCGGCCGCGAAGCCCAAGAAGGATCCGTTCTTGCCGACCAAGCCGCCCTCGGGCGATGGTGACGTGTTCCTGCCCGTGAACAAGGGCGCCTAGGGGTCGGGGTCAGCCCCTCGGACTCGAAGCCAGAGACCTAGCGACATGCACCGAACGAATCCCCTCGTCTCCGCCCTCGTCGCCGCGCTCGTCGCCGTCACGGTCGTCGCCGCGCCCCTGCACGCGACCGCGGCGCCGGCCGAGGGGGCCGAGGCCGCCGCGCCCGAGGGCGCCGACGCGCTGAGCGACGCCGCCGTCGCGGCGTTCAAGGCCCGCGAGTACGACAAGGCGGTCGATCTCTTCCAGCAGGCGTACTCCCTCGACCCGCAGCCGAACTACCTGTTCAACATCGGCCGCGTCTACGAGGAGAAGGGCGACCTCGAGAAGGCCGTCGCGAACTACCAGGAGTTCGTGAAGCAGCCCGGGGTGGATCTCGAGGCCCGCGAGAACGCGACGGCGCGGCTCAAGGTCCTGCGCCAGACGCTGGATCAGCTCCGCGAGGACGCCGAGCCCGAGGCGAAGCCCGACACGACGCCCGTCGCCGAGGGCCCGACGCCGGCGGAGCAGGCCGCGGCGGCGAAGAAGCGCAAGATGCGGATCGCCGGCTACTCGCTGCTCGGCGTCGGCGGCGGTGCGCTCGTCATCGGTGCGGTGTTCGGCGGGCTCGCGGTCGGCAAGTCCAACGATGCGAAGGACGCCGCGTTCGTCGACGACAAGCTCTCGCTGCGGCAGGAGGCCAAGGGCCGCGCCGCGGTCGGTGATGGCCTGCTCATCACCGGCGGAGTGCTCGCCGCCGCCGGCCTCGCCCTCGTGCTCGCGACGCTCGGCAAGGGTCGGGGCAAGGCGGGCACCGACACGGCCGCCAGTCGCGTTCGCCGTGGCCTCGCAGTGCGACCTGCCCTCGGTCCCACCGGCGCGGGCCGCTGGGGCGCCGGCCTGTCGCTCGGCGGCAGTTTTTGACACGATGAGTTCGGGGTGACGCCTTCGCGTCGCCGCAGTCCTTGGCCTGGAGGTTCGACATGATCCGCGCGTGCTCCCACCGTGAACTCCGTCATGGACCCCCACGCGTCCATCGGCTCGGCGCGCTCGCCTCGGCCTGCGCCGCGGCGCTCGGGCTTGGTGTCGGTGGCTGCAGCCTCGCGCTGGACCTCGACGATCAGATCAAGTGCTCCGCGGACTCGGATTGCCCGTACAACGCCGGCCAGGGCAGCTGCGTCGACGGCTTCTGTCGGCCGCCCGGCGCCTTCGACAGCACCGGCGCCACCGCGACCGAGACCGGCACCAGCACGGATCCGACCGGGCCGACGACGTCGGCGACGTTGACGGATCCCTCGGACACGTCGGTCGACTCGACGGACTCGTCGTCGACCGCGACCACGGGGCCTGCCGGCTGCGCGCTCAACTCGGAGTGCGAGAGCGACCAACGCTGCGGCGCCGACGGGACCTGCGTCGACCTGCTGTCGGCCGAGTGCCAGATCCTCGAGTGGCCCGAGGGCGGCGAGGTCGACGATGTGGTGTTCGTCGGCTCGATCATGCCGACCAGCCCGCCGTTCGACAACCTGGTCCAGCCGCTCGAGAACGCGGTCCAGCTCGCGATCGAGGACTTCAACCAGGAGACGAGCCTGCCCGGCGACCGCAAGATCGCGTGGGTCGGCTGCGACGACTCGGCCGGCGGCGATGCGGCGACGAACGCCGCGACCCACCTGGTGAGCAACGTCGGCGTGCCGGCGATCATCGGACCGATCTTCTCCGAGTCGGTGCTGCAGGTGGCCAACGACGTGGCGATCCCCGGCGGCACGTTCCTGATGGCCCCGGCCTCGACGGCGATGTCGATCGCCGACCTCGACGACGACAACCTCGTGTGGCGCACGATCGCGGGCGACGTGTACCAGTCCAATGCGCTCGTCGATCGGTTCATCGACCTGGACGATCAGGCCGAGGTGTCGAACCTCCTCATCCTGGCCAAGGACGACGCCTACGGGAACGGCATCCTCAGCGCGATCCTCACCGACCTCGAGGCCGCGCTGCCGAGCGCCGCGATCTACTACGACACCTACCCCGACCCCACGACGTTCGCGAGCCAAGAGGAGCTGCTCGCGAGTTACGGGGCGGTGTTGGCGGCCGCCGCGGGCGACGACGCCAACAACCCCTACTACACGCACGTGCTGTTCATCGGCACGAGCGAGATCCAGGCGTTGCTGTACTCGTACCTGGGCGTCGTGTGGCAGGGCGCGATGGGCGACCCGATGCCGCTGTTCACGGTCACGCACGGCGCGGTGCCCGAGCTCGAGCGGTTCATCAACGAGATCGGACCGGGATCGGGGACCGGGGCCTTGGTGCCGCTGAAGCCCCTCATCGAGAGCCGCCTGCAGGGCACCTCGCCGGTGGTGCTCAACCCCGAGAACTTCGAGGCGTTCAGCGTCCGTTATCGCATCCGCTTCAACGACGAGGAGCCCCTGACGTCGTCGGCGCTCAGCTACGACGCGACGATGTCGACGCTGTTCTCGATGTGCACGGTCGCGGGCGATGCTCCGGTGACCGGGGCCGGCGTCGCCGCCGGGATGCCGCGGCTCGTCGACGCCGACGGCGAGTTCATCTCGTTCTCGGGCTCCGATCTCTCGTTCATCGCCGACGCGCGCAACACCCTCGCGACCGGTGACGGTAGCGTCGATCTGCAGGGTGTCAGCGGCGAGCTGCAGTGGGACGTCGCGACCGGCGACATCCGGGCGGACGTCTGGGGTTGGGACGTCCTCGACCCGAGCATGCCCCCCGACGGCTCGATGCCCACCGCCGCGCCGACGCGGATCTACGTGCTGAACCCCGTCCCTGCGACGGATGGGACGTGGGCGGACATTCCTCCCGGGTAGTCGGGTGGGTGCTCGCAGCGGCGTCTGCGTGTGGGTCTCCACGTCCACCTGCGGACACCACGACGAGCGCCCTCGCGACGTCGGGCGACGATGACACTGGGGCGGTCGCCTCGTCCACCGATCCTCGGGGCGACGAGTCGAGCACCGCGAGCACCTCGACCACCTCGACCACCGCCGCCGACTCCTCCACCACCGCCGACGACACCACCTGCAGCCTCTCCGGCCAACCCGGCACCTGTGGCGACGTGACCGCGTGTCCCGCCCCCGCGCTCTCGGTGCTCGGCACGTGCGACGACGTCCCGGCGATCCAGTGCTGTCTCCCCGATGCCGTGTCGTGCTCGGTCGACGCTGCGCCGGGCCTGTGCCTGCCCGAGGCCGAGTGCCCCGCCGACCTCGTGCGCACCCCGGGCCTCTGCCCCGGCGACGCCGACGTGCAGTGCTGCACCGATCCGGCGCTCGCCTGCGATCCCGACGCCGCGCCCACGCCCAACGACGGCCTCGTCGAGGCGCCGTGGGATCCCGCCTGCCCCGACGGCATGATCGCGATCCAGGACCTCGCGATCGGCGACTTCTGCATCGATCGTCACGAGGCCTCGCTCGTGGTGCTCGATGCCGACGGCGCGGTGATCGGCTCGCACTCGCCCTACGTGCACCCGACCGGCGACGTCCGGGCGGTGTCGATCGACGGCGCGGTGCCACAGGGCTACATCGACGGCGACACTGCGGCCGCCGCCTGTGCCACCGCCGGCAAGCGCCTGTGCGACGACGACGAGTGGTTGCGCGCGTGCCGAGGCGCAGCCGGCCACGTGTATCCCTACGGCGACCGGCTCGAGCCGGGCACCTGCAACGACGCCCGCGTGCAGCACCCCGCCGTCGAGTACTTCGGCACCGCCGATCCGAGCATCTGGTCGCAGCTGGGCAACCCCTGCATCCTGCAGGTCCCCGACGGCGTGCAGACGACCGGGGCCCACGTCGGCTGCGTCAGCGACGACGGGGCCTTCGACATGATGGGCAACCTCCACGAGTGGACCGCCGATCCGGCGGGCACGTTCCGCGGGGGGTTCTTCGTCGACACTGCGCTCAACGGGCCCGGCTGCACGTACGCGACCACCGCGCACGATCGCTCCCACTGGGACTACTCGACCGGGTTTCGCTGCTGCGCGACGCCCCTGTGACCACCGCGAGCGCGGTTCGGGCCGGGGCAACGCGCCCCACGCGAGCGGGCCGACGCGCTGCTATGCTGCGCGCTCCCGGAGACACGACATGGACGAAATGATTCAGCAGTTGGTGGAGAAGGTCGGACTCGACGAGACCAAGGCCGCCGCGGTGGTCGAGTTCCTCAAGGAGAACATCAGCAAGGTCCCCGAGTGGCTCGGCAGCAGCGACGTGCTCGAGAGCCTGAAGGACAAGCTGCCGGGCGGGCTCGGCAAGCTGTTCTAGGGGGGCGAAGCCCTCCTCTAGGGCTTCGCGAGGACCTTCTGGATCACCTCGCGAAAGCGCATGTTGAGCGCAAGGATGTCCTTGCGCTCGCCCTCGTCCTTCGCCTCCGGTGTCCGCATGAGCGCGTCGACGAGTTCGTTGCCGCGACGGTAGCGTTCGACCCACTCGGGCTGCGGGATCGTCTTCGACTTGGCGTGCATCGCCTCGAGATCGGTGACGAACGTCTCGAGCTCTCCGTACGCCTTCTCGTAGTCCACCGGCGTGGTCGGCTCGGCCGGTGGCGGAGCCGCGAGCGGTCCCGCGGCCGACTTGGTCGCCGCCACGCGGGCGCGTCGCTCGGCGCTCGCCGGGCTGGGCTCGCGGTCCGATTTCGACGACGCGGCGCGGGGCCGCTGCCCGCCGTCCTTCGCCGCGGCGGGCGCCTCGGCATCCGGACGCGACGCGACCACCACCGCATACCCGACCAGGCCGATCGCCGCGACCGCGGCGACGATGCGCACGACCTTCTGCACCGCCATGGCATAACATGGACCGCAGCGAGGTGCCCATGGGTGACGACACCACCATCTTCGGAAAGATCCTCGACGGTCAGATCCCCTGCCACCGGGTCTACGAGGACGAGCACACGCTGGCGTTCCTCGACATCTTCCCGCTGTCGCCGGGCCACACCCTGGTGATCCCGAAGCAGCGCGTCGCGGCGCTGCACGAGCTGTCCGACGAGAGCGCCGCGGCGATCGGCCGCGTGCTGCCGCGGATCGCCCGCGCGATCCTGCGGGCCACCGGCGCCACCGCGTACAACGTGCTGCAGAACAACGGCGCGGCCGCCCACCAGGCCGTCTTCCACGTCCACTTCCACATCATCCCGCGCCACGGCGACGCCGGCCTCGGGCTCGGCTGGCACCCCACCGCGCTCGGTGCCGAGGCCGCGGCCGAGCTGCGCTCGCGCATCGCCGACGAGATCGAGACCTAGCGCACCGGCGCGGATCCAGGCGCTGCGTGCGACAGCCCGGCGCGATGGGAGTCGTGTCTCCGAGGGGCCGCATGCCCGCGCCCCGCGGAACCCACGCCATGCCGATTCTCGCCACGCTCCTCGCCTCCTGGGCGATCGGCGCCACGCCGACCGCCCTCGCCTCCCCAGAACCCACCGAGGCGGTCGCCCTCGACCCCGCGCGCGTGCAGGCGTGCCTCGCCGAGGGCGGCGCCGAGGCGGACTGCATCGCCGAGGCCGAGGCCGCCGCCGCGATCGGTGCATGCGTCGCCGGCGGTCGCAGCGAGGCCGAGTGCGTCGCCGCGCTCGAGGCCGACGCGGAGCGCCCGTCCGACGAAGCGCCGACCATCGTCGCGCCGACGGCCGACGCCCAACCACCCGACGAGGGCGTGGAGGAGGCGCCCGCCATGGATCCCGCGGAGTACCTCGCGCTGCTGCGCGAGGTGCTGCGCTCGCAGAAGGACGCGGTCGCACTGCGCCTCGAGGAGAAGATCGCGGCCAAGCAGGACGAGAAGATGGCGACGATGTCGCGGCTGCTGGGCTGGCTGTCCCTCGCCGGTCTGTTGCTGCTGCTGCTGCCGTTGTCGCTGCGTCGCAAGTACCCCGGTCAGGAGGCGATGCTGTTCAAGTACTCGGCGCTCGCCGCGGGCGTGTGCGTCGCGGCGATCTTCCTCTTCTCGCGCGTTCTACTGCTGCTGCGCGGGATCCAGGGCGCGCTGTCGTCGGTGACCAACCCCCAGGTCGCCGTCATCGACGCGACGTTCCAAGTCCTCGACGACAACGTCGAGGATCTCGTCGACGTCGGACCCATGCTCATCGAGGCCCCGCTCGCGCAGGTGGCCGCGGGCGAGCAGGACAGCCTGCCGATGGCGATCCTCGACAACGTGTCGAAGATCAACGAGGACATCACGATCTTCAAGACCATCGCGCGGCAGTTCGAGGGCGTGTTCGCGATGTTCGGCTACCTGCCGATCGTCCTCACCGTCGTCGCGGTGGTGCTGTTCGTGCTGTCGATCAAGCCCGTGATCCTCGAGATCGTGGCGCTGCCGGGCCGCGTCGCCGCCGGCGAGGCCCGGGCGGGGGACGTGGTCAAGGAGGTGTTCCGCACCGTCGGTCGCGAGCTGCTCGCGACGCTGTGCCTCATCGGGACGCTCGTGGTGGTGACGGTCATCTCCGGCGTCATGCTCACGCTGGCGGTCGAGCCGGCCATCGAGGCGTTCCTCGCCTACGTGTTCACGGCGCTGATGTACACGATCGCCGCGCCGGAGTTCTCGAAGTTCGCCGTCTACGCCAGCGTCATGGGCGCGCTGATGTTCCTGGTGTTGAACGTCGCGGCGGTGCTCGTCACCAACGTGCTGTTCCTCGGCAAGGCGCAGAAGATCTTCAAGCGCCGCTTCCACGAGCGCGTGCCGCTGTCGGCCCATCGCCGCTTCTGGGGCTGGGGCAGCATCTCGCTCCTCTGGGCCCAGGTGCTGCCGATCCTGTTCGTGGCCGGGGCGCGCGAGGGCATCGGCGCGCTCATCGACGCGCTCACCAAGGGCGACGACATCCCCTGGTCGGCCGTGCTGCTGTCGGGTCCGGCGATCCTCGTGTTCGGTTTCGTCGTCGTGTACTGGGCCGCGCGCGGCTTGAAGGCGGTGTCGTTCCTCATGAAGTACCGGCCGCAGGACGCGGCCGCGGCTGCACCCGGGGAGATCCAGGGCGCCCGCGGCCGCACCGCGCGGTATCGGGCGACGTGACCCGCCCTGCGCGGGGTGTACTCTCCGGAGCCATCCATGCGACTGCGATCCGGAGCCCTCGGTTGTGCCCTGCTGTTGGCCTGTGGTGACGACGGCGCCCCCGCCGGCGCGGACGCGACCTCGTCCGACGGCTCCGGCCCCGGCCCCGTCGACACCAGCGGCGGGAGCGGCGACACCACCGGCTCCATCCCCGATCCCGATCCCGTCGTCGACTGGCCGACACTCCCCTGTGACCCGCTCGTGCCCGACTACTGCGGGCACCCGTTCCCCTCGAACGTGTTCACCGTCGCCGACGCCGACACGCCGACCGGGCGACGCGTCGAGCTCTCGACCGACATGATGCCGGTCAGCTACTACGAGGTGCAGGCCGATCCGACGCCGTGGTCGCGCAGCGACGGCTTCTCGCCGGGCGCGGGCATCATGGTCCACATCCCCGGGGCCACCGCGGTCGGCTTGCCCAGCGCGGCGCACATCGCCGAGTCCCTCGCCGAGGACTCGCCGACGATCCTGCTGGACGCCGAGACCGGCGAGCGGGTGCCGCACTTCGCCGAGCTCGATCTGTCGGGTGACGATCCCGACGCCCGGGTCCTGTTCGTGCGCCCCGCGGTGCGCCTCGCCAATGCACGGCGCTACATCGTGGCGCTGCGCGGCCTCGTCGACGCCGAGGGCACCGCCATCGCGGCGACGCCGGCCTTCGTCGCGCTGCGCGACGGTCAGCCCTCGGACGAGCCGTCGATCGAGGCGCGGCGCCCGCTGTACTCCGACATCTTCGGCCAGCTCGACGCCGCCGGCGTCGCGCGAGCCGACCTCCAGCTCGCCTGGGACTTCACCACCGCGAGTGACGAGAACCTCGTGACGCCGCTGGTGCACATGCGCGACGAGGCGCTCGCGCTGGTCGCCGACGCGCCGGTCTTCACCCTCGACGAGGTCGACACCGCGTTCGACCCGCGTGTCGCGTACAAGATCACAGGCACCTTCGAGGTGCCGCTGTTCGTCGATCAGCCGGGCCCGGACGCGGTGATGAACCTCGACGACGCCGGTCTGCCCGAGGCCATCGGCACCTACGCGTTCGAGTTCGAGCTGCTGATCCCGCAGCGGGCCACGACCGAGGCGGTGCAGCTGCTCCACTACGGCCACGGCCTGCTCGGCACCCGTCGCGAGATCGAGCGCGAGGAGTTCCTCGAGCTGTGCGAGAACCACGGCTGGGCGATCTACTCGACCGACTGGATCGGCCTGGCGCAGCCCGATCAGGCGACCATCGGCGCCATCCTACAGAGCGGCGCCATCGAGGACTTCGACGGCATGTTCGCCCGACTGCAGCAGTCGGTGGTCAACGCGTTGGTGCTCGATCGTGTGATCGCCCAGGGCGTCGCCGCCGATCCGATGTTCGCCGACCTCCTCGACCCGTCGATCCAGGCCTACTACGGCATCAGCCTCGGCGGGATCATGGGCGCGCTGTACATGAGCGTCACCCAGGACGCGACGCGCGGCGGCCTCGAGGTCATGGGTTCGCCGTTCGGCCTGCTGCTCAACCGCAGCGCGCAGTTCGACGCGTTCTTCGAGATCGCGAAGTCGACCTACGAGGATCCGCGCGACATCCAGCTCGTGCTCGGCCTGGTGCAGATGCTGTGGGATCGGGTCGAGCCCGACGGCTTCATCACCCACCTGCGCGACGAGCCGCTGGCCGACACGCCCGCGCACGAGGTGCTGATGCGCGCCGCGGTCGGCGACCACTCGGTGTCGACCGTCGCCGCGCACGTCCTGGCGCGCACGCTCGACGTGCCGCTCGTCGACGCCGGGGGCCGCGAGGTCTTCGGCCTCGAAACCGTGGCCGAGCCGCCGGCCGGCAGCGCGTACATCGAGTACGACTTCGGCCTGCCCCCCGAGCCCGACTGCGCCCTGCCCCAGCGCGCCTGCGACGATCCCCACGGCTCGATCCGCGTGCTGCCCGAGGCGGCCGAGCAGCTCGACCACTTCCTGCGCACCGGCGAGGTCCGCAACTTCTGTCCGGGCGGCGTGTGCAGCTTCCCGCAGGACGGCTGCGATCCCACACCGGACCCGGGCGTGTGCGCCGGCTGAAGCGGGCCGCTCCCCCGAAAGGACCGAGCCATCGTCAGTGCGGCGCGGCGAAGTACGGGAACGCCTCGGGCGGCGCGACATCTCCCGAGGGGGGATTGAGCGGCAGATCGGCGAGCGTCGTCAGGCCGTGTTCGCCGAGGTCGAGCAGGATCACCGCGAGGACGAGATCGAGGGCGGGATCGGTGGGCCGTCGTCCGTTCGGGAAGCCCGCGGGCGCCGTGAACTCCACGCGCAGCACATCGGGCAGGAGGAGCGGCCGGAGCTGCTGTACGCAGTCGAGCAGGGCGCACGGGGTGAGGCCCATGGCGACGAGGTCGTCGTCCAGCGCGTCGTGCAACGCGCTCAGGTGCTCGACGATCTCCGGCACGAAGACCTCGGCCACGTCGTCCGCTGGATCGCCGTCGTTGTACGCGTCCGTGTCGTCGATGAGCATCACCGCGACCCCCGGCATGCCCAGGCGGTCGATCCGGGCGTACTCGGCGGGATCGCCGTCCTCGAACACGAAGGGATCGTCGCCGCCGTCGTCGGTGGTGTCGCCGTCCGTTTCGCCGGGGTCGGTGGTCGCCGTCGTGGCGGTCGAGGCCGTCGTGGTCGGCGAGCTCGTGGTGCCCATCGTCGGATCGGGCGACGTCCCCTCCGAGCCGTCGTCCCCCGTCGTCTCGACACCGCCCGACTCGCCGCCGCCGCGATCCTGGGCCGGCTCGCCGCAGGCCACGGCCACGAGCGCGAGGACGAGGGCGCCGGTTCCCCGCGTGACGTGCATGGCGTGCCTCATCTCCGCCCCGTGCTGACCCAGGTCGTCACCGTGTCCGAGCCGCCCGCCACCGCGTCGATGCTCATCTCGAGCACCACCGCCGTGATGTTGGTTCCGGCGAAGAAGTCGCGGGTGTCGTCGAACATCAGCGATCCAGATCGCTGCGTCAGCCTCGCGCCGTCGAGGTCGAAGAACAGCGCGTCGTCGCGCAGGCCGGCGAACACCCGCAGGTCGAGGCCCGCGTCGATCGTGGTGTCGATGGGGCCGACGACGGGCTCCGCGACGCCCGGCAGGTTCTCCACCCGCACGCCCCAGTCGCCGCGACCGTTCTGGCCGAAGCGCACGTAGACCTCGCGATCGGAGGCGTTGTCGCCGTCGTTGTCGAGGTGCACGGTGTAGAGCACGCCGCTGTCGAGCACCGCCGGGAGGCCGGCCTCGGACAGCCCCGCGAAGCCGAACGCGACCACGAGCTTGCTGCCGGCGTGCCACGCGTAGACGTCGGTGAGATCGGCGGCCGGGTCGTCCCGGGTCGTGGGCGAGTCGGCGTGGTCGGCCGCCTGCGTCGGGGCCGAGGCCAACGGGGAGAGCAGGGCCGCGAGCGCGATCGCGCCGGATCGCACCGCCCAGGGTCGAAGTGTCGTGGTCACGGGTCCTCCGGCCAGGGCGTGCAGCGCACCGGGCTCGTGGCTCCTACGCGGAGGGGGCGTCGGCGGATCACCCGCACCGGCGCCGATCCACCGCCACGCGAGCTCCGTACCTGCCCCCGTCGAGGGTGCGCGGTCCACCGGACCGACTCGACGCGGAGGTTTCCATGACGAAGACGATGACCCTTCTCCTCTCGGTTTCCCTGTTGCCCGCCTGTGCTGGGGGCGACGACGACGGCGACGACGGCATGAACGCAGACTCGGGCTCGGTCGGTGGATCCGACGAGTCGACCGGGGACACGACCGCGGGCATGACCGGCGATCCGACCACGGCCCCGACGACCGCCGAGACCCTGTCCACCACCGCGACCACGGACGACGAGAGCAGCTCGGGCGGCGCCGATTCGTCGACCGGAGACGCCCCCGCGGAGCTGTCGTGCGCCAGCTACTGCGACGTGTACCTCGCCGGCTGCGTCGACTTCAGCGAGTACGCCAACGAGCAGGACTGCCTCGACAACTGCGCGCAGTGGCCGATGGGCGCGGCCCCCGACACGGCGGTCGACTCGCTCGGCTGCCGGCTCTACCACGCGACCGTCGCGACGAGCACGGATCCCTCGATCCACTGCCCGCACGCGGGCCCGAGCGGCGCGGCGACGTGCGTGACCGAGAACGCGCCGGACTGCGGCCTGTATTGCTCGCGCTACTTCGAGAGCTGCGTCGACGGCCTCAACGCCTACGACGACGAGGCCGACTGCATGGCCCAGTGCGGGGGTTGGTACGCGGGCAGCGCGAAGGACGTCGACGGGGACACCATCGGGTGCCGCACGTACCACGCCGGAGCTGCGCTCGCCGACCCCGACACGCACTGCCCGCACGCGGGGCCGGGCGGCGGGGGCGTCTGCGTGCTGTGATGCGCCGCCGCGGTCGACGTACGAGGATGACGGTCATGACGATCGGGGCGACGAGGGCCGCACGCGTGACGTCGATGGCGGCGATGCTGCTCGGCGCGCTCGTGGGCTGCGCCGCCCCGGTCGCGGCGACGCGCCACCCCGAAGCGTCGGCCGTCGCCGCCGAGGTGGCGTGGCAGCCGTGGTCGAAGGCCAGCTTCGAGCGCGCCCGCGCCGAGCGGCGCCTCATCCTCGTCAACGTCGTCGCGACGTGGTGCCACTGGTGCCACGTGATGGAGGAGACGACGTACCGCGATCCCGAGGTCGCGGCCCTGCTGCGCGATCACTTCGCGACGATCCGCGTCGACTCCGATGCGCGCCCCGACGTCGCCGAGCGCTACCGCGAGTGGGGCTGGCCCGCGACCGGGGTGCTGTCGCCCGACGCACAGCCGGTGCTCGAGCTGCGGGGCTACCAGGAGCCGCGGGGCTTCGCGGCGCGGCTCCGCCAGCTCGTCGCGGATCGCGATCGCGGGACGCTGCGCCACCGCGTGGTCGAGCCGGCCCGGCCCGCACGTGAGCAGCGGGCGCTCGACGCCATCCGCGACCAGGTCGCAGCGCAGCTCGACGGCTTCTACGAGCCGGATCAGGGCGGCTGGGGGAAGCAGCAGCGCTACCCCGCGCCGGGGCCGATCGAGCACGCCTTCGTGCGCGCGCGCGTCGACGACGACGCCGCGAGCGCGACGCAGGCCCTGACGACGCTGGCGTCGGCGGCGAAGCTCATCGACCCGGTCTTCGGCGGGATGTACCAGTACTCGGTCGACGGCGACTGGGACCACCCGCACTTCGAGAAGATCACCGCGATCCAGGCCGGGGCGATCCGCAACTTCGCCTACGCCCATCGACTCACCGGGGAGGCCCGTTGGCTGGACCACGCGCGGGACGTGGCGCGGTACATGACGACGATGATGCGCGCCCCGGACGGCGGCTTCTACACCAGCCAGGACGCCGACCTGCGGCGCGAGGGCGCGCCCGCGGTGGTCGGTGCGGCGTACTACGCCGCGGACGAGGCCAGCCGTCGGGCCCTCGGGATCCCGCGCATCGACACCGAGGTCTACGCCGACTTGAACGGGATGATGATCGAGGCGCTGTGCGATCTGCATGCGGCCTCCGGCGATCGCGATCCGCTCGAGCAGGCGCAGACGACCGCGCGGCGGCTGCTCGAGACCCACGCCGACCCGGGCGGCGGGTTCCGCCACCGCGCGGAGGATCCCGACGCGCGACGCTACCTCCGCGATCAGGTCGCGATGGGCCGGGGATTGCTCGCGCTGTACCGCAGCACCGGCGACACCGCGTGGCTCGCCCACGCCGAGCGCGTGGCGGGGTTCATGCTCGCGTCGCTGCGCGACCCGGACACGGGGGCCTTCTTCGCGCACACCCTCGATCCCGACGCGGTCGGCGTGTTCGCGCGGCGTCGCACGCCCCACGAGGAGAACGGGCTCGCCGCGCGGCTGCTCGCGGCGCTGCACCGCCACACCGACGGCGACGGAACCACGGCGACGCCCTACCTCGCCGCGGCCGAGCGCGCCCTGGCGAGCCTGGGGGATCCCGCGCGCGTCGCCGAGGAGGGCCGCATCCTCGGGCAGTACGCGCTCGGCCTGCAGGAGGTCACGATGGCGACGCTCGACATCACGATCGTCGGCGATCTCGCGGCCCCGGGCACCGGGGCGCTCCTCGCGGCGGCGCTGCGCTACCCGGAGCCGCGCGCGGTCGTCGAGGTCGGACGGCCCGGTGATCGCTACCCCGACCTCGGCAAGCCCGCGGTGTACCTGTGCACGGCGTCCGCCTGCAGCACGCCGATCACCCGCCCCGAGCGCTTCGCGACCGCCGCGGACGCCTTCGTGCGGACGAGCCTGCCGCCGCGTCCAGCCGCTATCATGCGGCCATGACGACATCGATCGCTCGGGTCACGATGGTGCTCCTCGCCGCTGTGTTCGCCTGCACCGCCACGCCGCGCGCCACGGACACCGCCGCGTCGCCGAGCCCCGGCCCGGCCCCGGTCGACGCCACCGCGGGCGTCGTCGACGACGGCGGCGCGCCCCCGGCCGCCGGCTGCCGCACCGACGCGGACTGCGGCGGCAATGCGGTGTGCGAGGGCGAGGGCTGCGGCGACGTGCTCGGCACCTGCGCGCCGGCCGATCGCATGTGCACGCGCGACGCCCAGAGCTACTGCGATTGCGAGGGCGTCACGTTCGTGGCGTCGGGCAGCTGTCCCGGCCGACGCTTCGCGCACCGCGGCGTGTGCGAGCGCGCTGCGCCCAAGCCCGACGGCACCGCCTGCGAGGCCGGCTCCGAGTGCGAGAGCGGCGTGTGCGAGGGCGAGGGCTGCGACGTGCCGGGTGTCTGCAAGCCCGCGCAGCGGCCGTGCACCAAGGACCTGCGCGAGTACTGCGGCTGCGACGGCAAGACGTTCCGCGGGAGCGGTAGCTGCCCGGGATCGCGGTTTTCGAAGCGCGGGGCGTGCTAGCGGTATGCTGATCGGCATGCTGGGTTCGGTGCTCGCGGGACTCGGGATCGTCGCGGTCGTGACGGTGGCGGAGCCGGAGTTCGGCGTGGAGGTGCTGCACGGGTCGGGGTCGACGGGGTCGACGGGCACGGGCACGTCGGGCACGTCGGACACAACGGGCACGGGCACGGGCACGGGCACGGGCACGGGCACGGGCACGGGCACATCGGGCACGGGCACGGGCACGGGCACGGGCACGGGCACGGGAACGGGGAGCACGGGGACGGGATCCAACGACGACGGCGGCAGCTTCGTCGGCGACGACGTCACGGGCATCACCTACGGCGCCGAGGATCTCGAGGACGGCTGCGTCGATCCCGACGACGAGGATCCGGGCTGCTGCGACGACGCCGACAACAACAGCGACAACTTCTGCCACATCTCTCGCCAGGGGCGTGATCGCGTCGCGATCGCGGTCCTGCTCATCCTCCTCGCCCGCCCGCGGCGGCGTCGCTGAACCGAGGGGTCGCGCTGACCGAGCCGCCGCAGACCGACGACGACGGCAACCCCCTGGGCGACCTGCTCGAGCGGGCGCGGCCCGACGCCGACTTCGCGGCCGAGCAGGCGCTGCGCTCCCTGCAGTCGCGGCTCTTCGGCGCGACGGCGCAGCCCGTCACGATGGTCGGGCGCTACGTCATCGAGGGGCGGCTCGGCGCCGGCGGTGGCGGCACCGTCTACCGCGCCCGCGATGCCGAGAACGGGCGCGTCGTCGCGGTGAAGCTGTTGGTCTCCGACGGGCGCGCCGCCTCGCCGCGCGCCCGATTGCTGCGCGAGGCCCAGTCGCTGGCCAAGCTCCAGCACGAGAACATCGTCGAGTTCTACGAGGTGGGCGTCTTCAACCCCGGCGTGCTCGATCCGAGCGCGTCGAGCACCGACAACGGCGTCTTCCTCGCGATGGAGTGCGTCGACGGCTGCAACCTCGCCCAGTGGGCCGACGACCCGCACCCCTGGCAGCAGGTTCGCGATGTGTTCGTCGCCGCGGGGCGAGGGCTGGCATTCGCCCACCAGCGCGGCATCGTGCACCGCGACTTCAAGCCGAGCAACGTGCTGGTCGGCGACGATGGCCGCGTGCGCGTCGCGGACTTCGGGCTGGCCCGGGCGACCCGAGAGCTGACCGCGCCCCTGCCGGGGCTCACGCTGCGCCTGCCGGACGAGGCCTCGCTGCCGGGCGTGCACATGGCGTTGACCAAGCCCGGCACCGTGATCGGCACGCCGGCGTACATGGCCCCGGAGCAGCACCTCAGCTCGCGCGCCGACACGCGCAGCGATCAGTTCAGCTTCTGCCTCGCGCTGTACGAGGCGCTGTATCGGCGCAGCCCGTACCAGGGCAGCACGCCGGGCAAGCTGCTCGAGGCCAAGCTGCGCGGCATCATCGTGCCGCCGCCCCGCGACACCGCGATCCCGTCGCGGGTCAACCGCGCGGTCGTCCGTGGCCTCGCCCCCGATCCCGCCGCGCGCCACGAGTCGATGGAGGCGCTGCTGGAGGCGCTCGTCGCCGACGCCGGCGCGCCACGCCCGGCCCGCGTCGCGGTCGCGGTCGCAGTCGCGGGCACGGCGATCGTCCTCGCGGCCGCCACCGCGTGGACCCTCGGTCGTGCGCCCGCGGCGAGCTGCGACGACGACCTCGCGAGCAGCGGCTGGAATCACGACCGCGAGCTGCAGCTCCGCGACGCGTTCGCGGCCAAGGGCGTCGGCTACGGCGAGACCACCCTCGTGCGCGTGCGGGACCGGCTCGATCGCTGGTCGACGGACTGGTCGACGGCCCGCGGCGCGATCTGTGCCCCGACCAGCGCGTCGGCCCCGGCGATCGCGTGCCTGCGCGCGTCGAAGCTCGCGTCGACCGCGGTGCAAGACGCCGTGTCGCGGACCGACGCGCTGCACGTCGAGCGGGCGATCCGGGCGAGCGCGCGGATCCCCGAGGCAGCGCGGTGCACCGCCAACAACGCCCCCGGATCCACGCACGATCGCTCCCTCGACGATCCCCTGTGGCAGGCCTTCGCCGCCGTGGAGCTCGGGGATCCCGGGGCCGCGAAGCTGGCTGACGCGGTGCGCGAGGCCGCGGGCACCGACGCGCCCGCGATCGCAGCCGCGGCGACGGTGCTGCTCGCCGAGGCGAGCCCGAGCGACGTCGACGACGCCGCGCTGGCGCGGGCGCACGCCGACGCGCATGCGCTCGCGGTGCCGATGTGGACCGAGCGTGCGGCGCTGCTGGGCCTGGCGCGGAGCCTCGACGCCGGGGACACCGCGGGGGCCGAGCGCTGGCTGGCCGCGCTGGCGAGCGACCCGACGCCCGAGGTCGCGGCCCGCGTCGCGATCGCGAGCGCCACGCTCGCCCACGACCGAGGCGCGGGGGACCAGGCCGCGGCGCAGTGCCGCGCCGCGCGGGAGATGATCACCGCGGCGCCGCTCGATCCCGTGGTCGGCTTCGACGTCGAGGTCGCGTGCGCCCGCATCCGCGACGCGATCGGCCCGGGGGAGGCCGCCGTCGCGCAGTGGGAGGCCGCCGCGGCGATGGCCGAGCGGGCGTTCGGGAGCGATCACCCGATCGCCGCGCGCACGCGCTGCGACCTCGGCCTGGCCTTGCTCGCCGCGGGCCGCCGTGATCCGGCGCGCCCCCACGCCGCCCTCGGCTTCGATGTCCTGCGCCGCGTCACCGCGCCCGACGACGTGCGCCGGCTGCTCCCGCTGGTGTTGCTGTTCGAGCTCGAACCGTCGCGCGACTCCGAGGCTGCGCGCCGCTGGTTGTCCTTCGCCGAGACGGTCGTCGGTGAGGATGCGTCGCGGCGGCGGGCGTACGCGCTGGCGCTGCTCGAGGTCGCGGCCGCCGTGGGCCACCAGGATCCCTCGCGCGGCCGTACGCTGCTGGATCTCGCGAGCGCGGAGGCGAAGCGCAGCGGCGACGCAGCGCTCGTCGAGCGCGTCGCGGGGCGGCTGACACCGCCCACCTGAGCACCTCCCGCGCCTGCGGTCAGCCGGGATCGCTGCGCATGTTGTCGCGCAGCGCTCGGGCCCAGTGCTCGAGCCCCTCGATGGTCGTGCGCTGGAGCTGCGCCGGGATGTCCATCGCGCCGAGCTGCTCGCGCAGCGCATCCCGGGCGCGATACAGCCGGCTCTTCACCGTGCCCGCCGGCACCTCGAGGATCACCGCGATCTCGCCGACCGGGAGCTGCTCCCAGTAGTACAGCTCGACGATCGTCTGCAGGTCGAGGGGGATCTGGCGCAGCGCCTGGAGCAGGAGCTTCTCCTCCTCGCGGTCGGCCATCACGCGGCTCGGCGATCCGTACACCGACGCGACCGACATCTCCTCGGGTCCGAACGGCGTCTCGCGGCGCTCGCGGCGACGCATGTGCATCAGCAGCTGGTTGCGCGCGATGCCGAGGATGTACGCCTTGAGGCTCGCGTCCTCCCGCAGTCGATCGCGCCCCTCGACGCAGGCGAGGAAGGTCCGCTGGATGAGATCGTCGACGTCCTCGCTCGCCTTGTTGACGAAGAAGCGATAGACGCTCATGAAGTTGCGACGCACGAGCTCGTTCCCGGCCTCGTTGTCGCCGTCGCGCCACTGGCGTAGGAGCTCGACGTCGTTGGCCATGGGGAGCACAGGTGCGCGGACGATCGGAGTCTACACCGATCTTGGCCGAACGGCCGTGCGCCCCGGGCGGCTCACTGGAGCACGAGATCTTGCCCCGCCGACAGGACGATGCGCGGGAACTCGGCCCGCACCGCGACCATCGTCGCGACGAGATCGGCCACCGTCACCGTCTCGTCGGGCTCGAGGATGATGGCCTGCTTGCCCGGGTAGCGCTTCTTCACCTCGCGCAACACCGCGCGCAGCCCCGCGGCGTCCCGTGCCCGCAGCTCGCGGTTGAACTGCGGATCCTCCGCGGTGAGCTCGAAGCCGCCGCGACCGAAGCGCAGCTGGAGCCCGAGCGCGGCCGCCCCCTGCGACAGCCGCAGGCCACCGGGGGGCAGCACGTGGAACGGCTGGCCCCGCAGCCCCCGGCCCGCGCTCGACAGCACCAGGGCGAAGCTCGGCGGACGCAGCGGCCGCGCGGTGGCGACCGCGTAGACCGAGGCGAGCAGCGTGGTGACCGGCAGGCGACCATGCGCGGCGATGACGACGTTGCCCGGCAGTTCGGTGGCGCGCTGGGTCGCCTCGATCGCGAGCGCCAGCCACTCGGCCTGGAACGCGTCGAACACGGAGGCGGGGCACAGGTTGCCGCACTCGGGCGCGGCGACCGTGTCGTTGATCCGACCGTCGGCCAGGGTGATGACCTCGCGATCGGCGGCGTAGATCCGATCGAGCCCGATCGTCACGAACATCCCAGGCTCGAGCGGGAAGCCGTTCGCCGAGGGCAGCACCTCGAGCCCCATGACCCGCGTGACGTGGCTGAGCACCACCGCCGAGAACCCCGGCAGGCGCTCGAAGGCCTGGTTCGGGGTCCCGTCGTCGACCGGCGCGCTCGGGGCCGCGGGCGCCCGCGGGGGCGCGAGCGTCCCCGTGCCGAGGACCGCCGAACCGAGCACTCCCAGACCGAGCAACCCGGCGTGCATCAGGCCGATCATCGACATCACAGCTCCTCCACAGGGAAGGCCAACCATTCGTTGACCGCGCCCTCGACGATCGGCATCGACTGGCCGCCCAGCCCGAGCGACACGCTGCTCAGGCGAACGTCGACGTCGCGCCGCGAGGGCGAGTCGCCGCCGAACTCCGGCGCGAGCACGGTGGTCATGCCGACCACGACGATGCGTCCGTCGTAGTCGGCGGTGGCGATGTAGACCCGGTAGGGGTCGCGCACGCAGTCGAGCCGCACGAGGTGCCCCCCGTCGAGGCCGGCGTGGGCCTCGGCCCGGAGCTCGTCGATGACACGACCGAGGCCGGTGCGCCCCATCCCGAGCCGCTCGAGCCGCGCGACGGCCGAGCTCGCGGCCTTGTCGATCAGCGGGTCGGCGGGCTGCGACATCGTCGACTCGCACTCGGCCCCGCGCAGGGCGCCGGCGTAGCGCTCGACCTCGCCGACGAACGCCCCCTGCACCCGCAGCGGATCGGCGTGGGCCGCGAGCTGCTGGGGGAGCACCTCGAGGATGCCGACCGGCGAGCCGCTCGCGAGCCAGAGCAGCAGGTGCAGGGCGTCCCAGCCGCTGTGGTTCTCCCCCGCGCCGACGCAGCCGCTGGTCCCGACCTCGACGCAGTGGACGAACGACTCGGCGGTCCGTCGCGACGGCTCCTCGTCCGGCAACGCGCTGGCGATCACGCGGCCGCCCGTGCAGCCGCCCTGGAGGACGGCGAGCGCCAGCGGCAGCGCCAGGCTCACGCGACGACGATGGCGGTGCGGCGACATGCGTTCCGTGGATAGCAACATCGTGCGGGCACCACAACAAAAGCGGGCGAAACCCCGCGTCACGCCGCGGGCCGACACGCGCCGTGGGCCCCCGCGGCCGCCCCCGGGAGCACCAGCGACGAGTCGCCGAACTCGTGGATCGACAGCCCCGTCGCGACCGCCTCGCGATGGGCTCGCTCGAGCAGGCTCGGTTCCGCGAAGGCGCCGAGCAACCCGTGGTGGGTCGTGCCCGGCTCGTGGATCCCCGACAGCACGCCGTCGACCACGCCAAGCGGCGTGCTCGGCCCCAGCACCAGCGAGGTGATGCCAGTGGCGGCCGTGACGACGCCGTCGTGGTCGCGCGCGTTGCCCTCGAGGGCGCGCACCACCGAGGTGCCGACGGCGACCACACGACCGCCGCGGCGCCGCGTGTCGGCGACGGCGGCCGCGGTGCCCGCCGGAACGTCGTAGCGCTCGGGCCACGGCAGCGCGGCGTCGAGCTCGGCGTCGCCCGTCGACGAGAGGCCCGCCGCGTGGGTGAGCGCCACGACCCCGACCCCACGCCGGCGCAACGCGACGAGGGTGGTGATGCCCAGGGGGCGTCCAGCCGACGGCATCTCGACGGCCCACGGCCGCGCGGCATAGCGGGTCTGGACCTCGTGGGGCGCCACCGGCCGACGCAGGTACGCGTACTGGATCGGCCGACCCAGCCGCATCACCGCCGCCCAGGCGTCGGCGAGCGTGGCGTCGAAGCGCACCGCGAGCAGGCGCGGCGATCGATCGGAGACTCCGACGATCTCGATCGCGCCGCCGTCCACGAGCATCAGGCGATCCCCGGGCCGCAGCGTCGGCGGCCGCGGGCGGGCCTCGGTGTCCGTCCGCCAATCGCCGGCGCCGAACAGCACCGCGGGCCACATCGCGTCGTCGGGTGGGCCCGCGAGCCGCAGCTCGAGCGGCGCGCCGCGCCACAGGACGCGCAGCGACGCCGGGATCGTCGCGGCATCGTTGACGACGACGAGATCGCCCGGCGCGAGCAGCCGTGGCAGCGCGGCGATCGTACGCTCGAACACGGCGTCGTGGACGGGATCCAGGACCAGCATGCGCTGGGCGTCGCCTCCCCACCGGGGCATCGTCGCGACTCTCATGCGACCTCCGGGTGGGCCGCAGCCACCGTGTCCGCGAGTCGTCCGGCGCTCACGCGGGCACCGCTGGGCACCGCGTCCAGACGCATCGCGTGGACGATCCGCCGCGCCACCGCATCGGGCGACGCCAGCGTGGCGGTGTCGGCGTCGGGCACCGCGTCCGCATGCATGCGCGTGTCCATCTCGCCGGGATCGATCTCGACCACGCGCACGCCCGTGCCCTCGAGCTCCGCCGCCCAGATTCGGCCGAGGTGATCGAGCGCGGCCTTCGACGCGCCGTACGCCCCCCACGTCGGATAGGCCTCGACCGCCGCGTCCGAGCTGATGAACACGAACGTCCCGCGGCCGCGCATCACCATCGAGCCGAGCAGCGCGCGCGTGAGCGCGAACGGGCCGAACACGTTGGTCGCGAACGTCGCCGCGAACGTCGCCGGCGTGGTGTCGGCGAGGGCGACCAGCGGCACGGGGCCCAGGGCGCTCGCGTTGTGGACGACGAGGTCGGGGGTGCCGAGCAGCGCGTGGACCTGCCCCGCGATGCGCCAAGCCGCGTCGGGATCGCCGACGTCGTCCGCGACCGCGATGGCGTCGTGGCCCTCGGCCCGTAGCGCCGCCGCGGCCGCCTCGATCTCGCGGGCGTTGCGGGCGACCATCGCCACCCGCGCGCCCGAGCGCGCCAGCACCCGCGCCAGGGCCAATCCCAGGCCGCGGCTCGCCCCCGTGATCAATGCGATCTGTTGCTCTGCCATGCTCGTCACTCCTCGAAGGGCAGCATGTCGCCGCGCAGCGCGTTGCGCCCGATCGCGGCCAACGCGTTGGCGCGTCGCCCACGGATTGGCGGCCGCATCTGTTCAGCATGACCTTCTGCGCAGCAGCGCGCGCAGCCGAAAATTTGGGCGAGACACCCCCGAGCAGCGAAGGTGCAGCCGTGGGAAACCCACCCACCGCTACACCACTTCCCGTCTCTCGAGCCCATTGGCGCAGCGCCGATGGCCGCGCAACGCTGCACCACGGCGATTGCCTAGAAATCCTCGCCGAGCTGCCCGAGGCCTCGGTCGACGTCGTGTTCGCGGATCCCCCGTACTTCCTCTCCAACGGCGGCTCGACCTGCAAGTCGGGCAAGCGCGTCAGCGTGGACAAGGGCGCGTGGGATCGCAGCCTCGGCGTCGACGAGAACCACGAGTTCAACCGCACCTGGCTGGCCGCGTGTCAGCGGGTGCTGGCGCCCAACGGCACCATCTGGGTGTCGGGCACCAGCCACGTCATCTACTCGGTCGGCTTCGCGATGCAGCAGCTCGGCTTCAAGCTGCTCAACGAGATCGTGTGGGAGAAGCCCAACCCACCGCCGAACCTGTCGTGCCGCTACTTCACGCACAGCACCGAGACGGTGTTGTGGGCGGCGCGCGACCGCAAGAGCAAGCACCACTTCGACTACCCGGCGATGCGCGCCCAGAACGGCGGCAAGCAGATGAAGTCGGTGTGGCGGATGCTCGCGCCGGGGCGCGGCGAGAAGCTGCAGGGCAACCACCCGACGCAGAAGCCCCTCGAGCTGCTGTCGCGGATCGTCCGGGCGTCGTGCCCGGAGGGCGGCGTCGTGCTGGATCCGTTCAACGGCTCGGGGACGACCGGCGTCGCGGCGCTGGCGGCCGGGCGGCGGTACATCGGCATCGAGCGCGAGGCGGCGTACGTCGCGTTGACGCAGCGCCGACTCGAAGACGCTCCGGTGGCGATCCGCGGGGGCCAGCCGGCGGCGGCGCCGGTGGTCATGCCGCCGCGGGCTCGGTTGCGCGTCGCGGCGGGGTGAACCCCGGGCGTCGGGCACGGGCACGGGCACGGGCACGGGCACGGGCACGGGCACGGGCACGGAGGATGACAACCCCTTGGGGTTGTCATCCTACCCCTCCATGATCTCCGCTTCCTTCTTCGCGATCACCTCATCGACGCCCTTGATCTCGGCGTCGGTGAGCTTCTGGATCTGATCCAGGCCCCGCTTGAGGTCGTCCTCGGACAGGCTGCCGTCCTTCTCGGATTCCTTGAGCAGGTCGTTGGTCTCGCGGCGCACCTGGCGGATCGAGATGCGGGCGTCTTCGCCGGCGTCCTTCACCTGCTTGACCAGCTGCTTGCGTCGCTCCTCGGTGAGCGGCGGAATCGGGACGCGCACCACGACGCCGTCGTTGTTGGGGTTGAGACCCAGCTGCGAGTTGTTGATCGCCTTCTCGATGGCGGCGATCGTCCCGCGGTCGTAGGGCTTCACCACCAGCAGTCGCGCGTCGGCGACGCTGACCGTGGCGACCTGCTTGAGCGGCAGGAGGCTGCCGTAGCTGTCGACCTTGATCTCGTCGAGCAGCGCGGGATTGGCTCGCCCCGCGCGTACGCGCGACAGCTCGCGTCGCAGCCGCTCGATGGCCTTCTCCATGCCGTCCTTCGCCAGTTGCACTGCCTCGTCGTTCATCTGCGGCTCCTTCTCGTTCGGCTCGCGCGCACTAGCGCGACTCGGCCGGTCCCACGATGGTACCCAAAGACTCGCCGCACACCACCTTGCGGATGTTGCCGCGGCCCAACATGTCGAAGACCACCACCGGCAGGCCGTGCTCGCGGCACAGCGCGATGGCGGCCCCGTCCATCACCTGCAGGCCCCGGGCGAGGACCTCGACGTAGTCGACCCGCTCGTACCGGCGCGCGTCGGGGAACTTGGCCGGATCGCGGTCGTAGATCCCGTCGACCTTGGTCGCCTTCAGCAGGACCTCGGCGTGGACCTCGAGCGCCCGCAGGGCCGCCGCGGTGTCGGTCGTGAAGTACGGGTTGCCCGTGCCCGCGGCGAACAGGACCACCTGCTTGTTGGCCAAGTGGTGCACCGCGCGGCGCTGGATGTACGTCTCGCAGATGCCCTGCATCGGGATCGCCGAGAGCACGCGGGCCGCGATGCCGCGGCGCTCGAGGGCGTCCTGCATCGCCAGCGCGTTGATCACCGTGGCGAGCATGCCCATGTGATCGGCCCCCGCCCGGTCCATCCCGCCGGCCGCGAAGCTGACCCCGCGCATGATGTTGCCGCCGCCGATGACGACGCCGACCTCGGTGCCGAGCTCGGTGACCGCACGGATCTCCTCGGCGATGGTGCCGAGGATCTCGGGGTCGATCCCGTAGCCCCCGCCTTGCAGCGCCTCGCCCGAGAGCTTGAGCAGGATTCTCTTGTAGCGCGTCGCGGGCGGCACGGTCACGGGCGGCACACTAGCAGAAAAGGCCCCCCACGCGGGTGGGGAGCCTCTTCGAGGGGCGCGCGTCGAGCGGCCCGTGCGGCGTGCTGGCGGGGCTTCAGGCGCCGGCCATCGCCGCGACCTCGGCGGCGAAGTTGTCGGCCTTCTTCTCGAGGCCTTCACCCAGCTCGTAGCGGACGAAGCGACGGATCTGGCAGTTCTCGCCGACCTTCGCGACCAGCTCCTTGAGCAGGACCTCGATGGTCTTCTTGTCGTCCTTCACGAAGGTCTGCTCGAGCAGGACGCGCTCGCTGTACAGCTTCGTGATCTGGCCCTCGACGATGCGATCGAGGATCTTCTCGGGCTTGCCGTCGGCGATCGCCTTCTCGCGGGCGATGACCTTCTCCTTCTCGAGGACGACGGGATCGAAATCCTCGCGCCGGACGTACTCCGGGTTCATCGCCGCGATCTGCATGGCGACGTCCTGGGCGAACTCCTTGAAGGATTCGGTCTTGGCGACGAAATCCGTCTCGCAGTTGACCTCGAGCAGCACGCCCACGCGATAGTTCGAGTGGATGTAGCTGACCACGACGCCCTCGGAGGCGATGCGGCCGGCCTTCTTGGCGGCGGCGGCGAGGCCCTTCTTGCGGAGATAGGCGACGGCCTTCTCCATGTCGCCGTCGGTCTCCTTGAGCGCGGTCTTGCAGTCCATGAGACCCGCGCCTGTGGAGTCGCGGAGCTCCTTGACCAATTGGGCAGTGACTTCAGCCATGGTGTCCTCGGTGTAGCGTGTCGCTGTGGCGAGCTAGTCGCGGTCGCGATCGGGTTCGGGGGTGTCTTCTTCGACGTCCGGGGTCGCGGCCGCCTCGGGGGTGGGCAGCGGGCCGCGGCGGGAGACCACCTCGACCTTGGGGCCGTCGCCACCGGTCATCACGCGGATGGTCTCGGTGTTCTCGTCGTCGTGGGCGTGCTGGATCGCGCGGGCCTTGCCGATGCGACCGCCCTCGACACACGCCTCGGCGATCTTCGTGCAGAACAACTTGATCGAGCGGATCGCGTCGTCGTTGCCCGGGATCACGTAGTTGATGAGGTTCGGATCGGCGTTGGTGTCCGCGACCGCGACGACCGGGATCTTGAGGCGGTTGGCCTCGGCCACGGCGATGTGCTCCTTGGCGGGGTCGATCACGAAGATCGCGCCCGGGAGCTTCGGCATGTCCTTGATGCCGCCGAGGTTGCGCTCGAGCTTCTGCCGAAGGCGATCCATCTGCAGGACCTCCTTCTTGGTGAGCTTGCCGAACGTGCCGTCCTCGGCCATGCGCTCGAGGCCGCGGAGCTTGTCGATCGACTGCTTGACCGTCTTCCAGTTGGTCAGCGTGCCGCCGAGCCAACGCGACGCCACGTAGTACTGACCGGCGCGCTGCGCCTCGCTGACCATCACGTCCTGCGCCTGCTTCTTGGTGCCGACGAAGAGCACCGGGCTGCCATCGGCCGCGCACTGGCGGATGAACCCGTACGCGCGACGGAAGAGGGCCGCGGTCTGCTGCAGATCGATGATGTGCACACCACCGCGCGCGCCGTAGATGTACGGGGCCATGCGCGGGTTCCAGCGATCGGTGCGGTGTCCGAAGTGGACGCCGGCCTCGAGCAACTGCTTGATGGTGATGATGCGCTGGGCTTCTTCGATGGCCGCCTGGGACGGCTCGTGGGTCGTGGTTTCCATGGAGCGAGCTTTCGGGGCGTTGGGCCGCTGCCTCCGTCGTCGGGACGCCCAAGACCGCGGATGCGGCCACGCCAGGGCGCCCTCGGGGGGCATGGGGATTTGGGGTGGCGCTTGGTAGCACGCGGGCCGGCGGCCGGGCAAGCCGACCCGCGGGAGTCCCCGGAGGGGGCGCCGGGGCGCGCGCGGGTCGCCCCCGAGGTCGCGCGAAAAGGGGGTGTGTCCGGGCGTGGGCCGCCCCGTTGGCCCCGGACCCGCGCCACCGTACAGACGCCCTTGGTGTCCGCCCTCAGCCGATTCCCGTGGATCACGGCCGCGGTCTGCGTGCCCGCCGCGATCCTCTTGGCGGCGACGCGCCTGGGCTGGGTCCCGACCGGGCTGCAGCCCTCGACGGGGATCGATCTCGGGGACGCCCTGCATGTCGTCGAGCTCGGGGCCCGCAGCACCGCCCTGGTCGGGGACGCGGACGAGCGGTGGCGCCTGCTCACGTCGCACTTCGTCCACACCTCGTGGCTGCACCTCGTCTTCAACCTCGCCTTCCTCTTCCCGGTCGGCGGCGCCCTCGAGCAGATCGTCCGTCGCCGCGACTACGCGGTCCTGATGCTCGTGGCGATGATCGGCTCGGCGGGCTGCAGCCTCGTGTTCACGCCGCAGGTCTCCGCGGGCGCGTCGGGCGTGGTGTTCGCGGTGCTCGGGGCCGCCGTGATCACGGGCATCCGCAACCGCGACCGCCTGGGGCCCCACGTGCGCCACCACTTCGGGTGGTGGGTCCTGCCCTTCCTCTTGATCACGCTGGCGGTGACCCTGGGGAATCCCTCGGTGGATCACGCCAATCACGTGGGTGGTCTGCTCGCGGGCCTGGCCTACGCCCCGTTCCTGCGCCTGCGGCTGCCCGCGCCCGTCGAGCGGGGATCGGCCGCCAACGTCGTCGCGCTGGCGATGTGCGCCGCGTGCTTCGTCGCGGCCCCGGCCATCGCCCGCGGCGGCGCCCCCACCCGCGTGGAGATCGGCGGTGGCTGGTCGGCCGCGCTGCCCGCCGCGTGGGCACCCCGCTTCGGCCCGCTGGGCGAGCTCGAGTGGACCACGGCGGGCGGCCTGGTCGTACTCACCGTCGGGGAGGTGCCGGCGACCACGGGCCTGGCGCAGCGGCGCTGGTATCTCGATCACCGGCTCGACCCGCTGCGGGCGGTCGGCCGCTGCACGGACGTCGAGGAGATGACGCCGGACGCGGCGATGCCGCTGCCGCCCGGCGCGCTCCACCTCCGCTTCGGCCTCCGGCGTGAGCAGACGCCCATGGTTCGGGATGTGGTCTTCCTTCCCGCGCAGGCCGCGGGGCGCCGGAGTATCGCGGTGAGCCTCGAGGTGCCGCGGCAGTGGGCCGAGCGCTACGACGAAACCCGAGACTTCGTGGTGGGGTCCCTGCGGGCGCCGCGTCCGAGCGCCGGGGTAACTCGGATCTCGGTGGCTGCGATAGAGTAGCGCCGCGCCGCACCCCCGCCGCCTCCCATGCGCCCGATCTTCTCGTCCGTGCTCGCCGTTCTCGCCGGGGCCCTCGTCGCCTCGGCCTGCTACTCCGAGCGAGAGCCCCCTCCGAGTTTCCGCTACGCCTGCGATGCAGACGGCGATTGCGCCGAAGGCCAGTCGTGCATCGACGGCCTCTGCGAGACGCCATGCACGGCGGAGACGTTCGCCGATGTCTGCATCCGCGGCGAGGCGCTCTGCATCAACGGCGTGTGCTCCAGCACCTGCGACCTGGCGAAGGACACGTGCCCGAGCGCGCAGGAGTGCTTCGACCCCGGGATCGACATCGGCGGCGGCGGCGGCAGCTTCCTCAGCAGCGGCAGCTCGGATGTGGACGTCGGCATCTGTCTGCGCCGCTGCAGCGCCGACAGCTGCGGCGACGCCGAGGTGTGCCTCGAGGGCTTCTGCGTCACGACCTGCACGACCGACACCCAGTGCATCTCCGGGTTCACGTGCCAGGTGGGACTGTGCCTGCCCGAGTCCTCGACCAGCTCGGGGACCGACGCGTCGAGCGGCGACCCGACCGCGAACCCCACGTTCGACCCGAGCACGACGTCCAGCAGCGACGGTGGCGACAGCTCGAGCAGCGGTGGCGCAGGCGAGACGGGAGGTGGCACGTGATCGCGAAGTCCCTCTCGACGCTCACCGCCCTCGCGTTGGCCTCGAGCCTCGGCTGCGCGTCCATGCAGCCGACGATCGCCGCCGCGCCGGATCCCGCCTCGATGTACGGCGCCAAGGTGCATCGCACCGCGTTCGAAGATCCGACGGCCGCCGCCGAGCCGACGACCGCCCCCGCGGTCGCGAGCGGCCCTGCGCCCGCCGATGACGGTGCGTCCGGCGATCCCTCGAAGGAGCAGCGCACGCGCACCGGGTTGTTCTGGGGCGGCGTCGCGGCCCTCGCCGTGGGCGGGGCCATGCTCACCGCGTTCGGCATCGGCGGCCGCGTGACGCAGGCGCAGCTGAAGAACGGCTACGACGACGGGGATCTCACCTACGCGCGCGAGGACACGCTCCGCGACCGCGGCAGCGCCTTCAACAAGGTCGCCGCCGCCGGGGCAGGCATCGCGGTCGTGGGCCTCGCGGTCACCGCCATCGTCTATGGCATCGACTACAGTCGCTGCGGGACGCTCGCGAAGCGCCGCAAGGACTGCAAGCCCAAGGCGCAGTGAACCGGCCCCGCGGGGCTTGGACGCCGGCGCGTCGCTCCGGCTAGGATCCGGCCTTGGCCGCGCTCGAGCCCTCGACATTGCCGCCGCGCCTGGTGATGGGCGGCGTGCTGGTGCTCGCGGCCCTGCTCTACCTGCCGACGCTGGGCTTCGCGTTCGTCTACGACGATCACTGGACGCTGCTCGCCAACGGGTTCCTGCGGTGCCCCGAGGACCTCGCGCTGCTGCTCGGTCCGGGCGCGCATGCGGCCCACGTGCCGGATGCGTTCCGCCCGAGCGCCGTGGCGTTCGACATGCTCACCTACCAGGTGTTCGGCGCCCACGCGCACTGGCACCACGCGACGAGCGTGTTGCTGCACGTGCTGGTCTGCGCCGGGCTGTGGCGCTGGCTCGCCGCGCGCGGCGTGGCGATGCCGATGGTGGCGACCATCGTCGCCGTGTTTGCGACGCTGGCGATCCACGCCGAGACCGTCGCCGTGATCTCGTACCGCGAGGATCTACTCGCGGCGGCGCTCGGACTCGAGGCGATGATCCGCGCCGATCGGGCCGCGTCGAACCAGGGCGGCGCGCGCCCGTGGCTCGCGGTGGTCGCCCTGCAGATGCTCGCCTGCGCCGCGAAGTCGAACGCGGTGGTGTTCCCGGCGCTCTGGGTGCTGTCGCGGTGGTGCGGCCCATGGCGCATCGTGCCGACGCGGTGGTGGCCCGCGACGTCGGCGTGGGCGCTCGGCACCGCGATCGCCATCGGCCACCAGTGGGTCGTCGTCGGCGACGTGAGCCCCTACGCGGACCAGGTCGGCATCCATGCCGCCGCGTGGCCGCGCGCCGCCGTGCTCGCGCGCAGCGTGCAGATCCACCTCGCGTACGTGCAACAGATGCTCGTGCCGTGGGGCCTGTCGCCCGAGTACGTGGATCGGCCCGCGTCGTGGGGCGAGCCCGCAACGCTCTTCGCCGCGGCCGCGCTCGGGCTCGCCGCCGCGCATGCGATCGCGACGCGATCGCGGCGCTCGACGTGGACCTTCGTCGCGCTGGGGACGATGGCGCTGTGGCTGCCGACCGCGAACCTCGTGCCGATGCCGAACATGCGCGCCGATCGCTTCGCGTACGTCCCGAGCCTCGTGGCCTGCGTCGGCGTCGGCGTCGCGCTCGTCGCCGCCGGCAACGCCCTCGCGCGTCGCTTCGCTCGACCGTTGCTGGCGTTCGCGCCGGCGATCGCGTTCGTCGTCGTGCAGGGCGCCGTCGCCCAGGCCACCGCGACGACCTACAAGACCGACGGTCGGCTCTGGGAGGTCGCGCTGCGCCGCGCTCCGGACTCCGCGCGGGCCCACGCGCTGCTCGGTGAGATCGTGCTGTCGAACGCGCGCGGCGACGAGGGCGGCGGCGACCCGGCGTTGCTCGCCCGCGCCTCGGCCCACTGCCGACGCGCGCTCGCCCTGGCCCCCGACGACGCGCTCCCGCACCTGTGCGCCGCGCGGCTCGCCGTCGCCGGCAAGCGGTGGTCGATCGCCCTGGTGCACTTCGAGGCCGCCCTCGCCCGGGCCCGCGCCCGCGAGGACCGCATCCTCACGGCCCTCGCGAGCGTCACCCTCGACGTGCCCGAGATCCCCTACCCCGAACGGCGCGCGCGGGTCGACGCGCTGCTGTCGCGCGCCGAGCGCGAGTTTCCTTACGCGTCCGAGGTCGCGGCCGCCGCAGGCCGCCTCGAGCACCGGCTGGGGCACGCCGAGCGGGCGTTCACGTTGTACCGGCGTGCAAGGAAGCTCCGGCCCGAGCGTTGGGACGTCGTGTTCTGGGGGCTGGAACTCGCGCTCGATCTCGGCGATTCTTCCGCCGCGTGGACCATCTGGCGGGGCGCTCGCGACCTGCTGCCCGATGCCGACCCCAAATGGGTCGACGCCACGCGACGACGGGTGTACGACGGGCTTCGGTCGTTCCCCAACCGACCCCATCCCTTACCCCTGACCGAACTCGCTCCGGAGAGCTCTTCCGATGATCCGTAAGTTCTGCGCCCTGCTCGTCTTCGTGGCACTGTCGATCGCTGTCGGCGGCATGGCGTGTGTGAACACCGTGCAGGATCTCGACACGGCCGACGAGACCGACGGCGCGACCTGACCGGCCGCGGATCGAGCCAGCCCTAGTGGGCGACGCGATCCGGCCCGAGCTCGGGGAACAGCTCCGGGGTCGCGAGCGGCACGTAGGCGGTGCGCTGCTCGGGATCGAGGTGACACTGCGCCGGGCAACCGCAGTGATCCAGCCGCAGGCCGAGGGCGCCCGCGATCCGGGCCACCGCATGGCGTAGGGCGCCGTCCGCCATCGGGGAGAGGTGCACGCCCGCCGCCGGGAGCGAGGCCGGCAGCGCCGGATCGATGCCGAACGCGCGGGACATGGTCGCGACGGTCGGCCACGGGAGCACCCGGGTGAGCGCCTCGAGTCGCGGGGGCGTGAGCCGCCCGAGCACCACGTGCCCGTCGACGAGATCCGCCGCGACGATGTGCCGGACCAGGGTCTCGAGGGCCCGATCGTCGGCGACCGCGGGGAGCAGCGGGCCCACCCAGGCCGCGACCTCGAGCTCGCAGGCGCGCAGGTGCTGGGCGTGCAGGAGTAGGCCCGCGGTCGACTC
This sequence comes from Deltaproteobacteria bacterium Ga0077550, assembly GCA_001464385.1. GTDB lineage: Bacteria > Myxococcota_A > Polyangia > Nannocystales > Nannocystaceae > Xiheibacterium > Xiheibacterium aquaticum. The sequence continues at coordinate 102,303 of LNFB01000210.1, forward strand.
GGCGTGGGGGCCGAGGAGCGCGACCTGCACCCCCGGTTGGGCATGGGCCAGCTCGAGCAGCACCGTCACCCCCTCGCGGCGCGCCGCGGCGATCGACGACCGCGACAGGGGCACTGCGGTGCGGAGGATGACCCGGCGGCCGTGGGCCGCGAGCCAAGCGACGGTCGGGGCGACCCAACCCTGGTCCCGCGACGCGATCCGCAGGACGACGACCCGGATCTCCTGGCCCCCCGACTCGCGCTCGGCCAGGGTCGAGGCCAGGGCCAGCTCGGGCACGCCGGCCCCCTCGCGGGCCTCGCCCGCGAACACGGCCGCGCGACCGCTACAGCTGCGGAACTCGCCCAGGGCCGTGAAGGAGGCGCTCATCGGGAGTACTGCACATCTGTATAGCTCAGCCCCCACCGCGTGCAAGCCCGCGTCGCTCCCCCGTGACACTGTGCAGCGGTTCGATCGCCACGCCACTGCCCCAGGACCCTGGCCCACGAATCTGGCGTTTCCGCCGCCTCCGCGGGCATCTGTGGTACAGGGACCAGGAAAGCCGCATGGCCGGTCCGCACGATTTCAGCGAAGCGATCGACCCCGACGCCCTCAAGGTGGTGCGTCGCCTGTTGACCGCCGGTCACGAGGCCTACCTCGTGGGCGGCTGTGTCCGGGACCTCTATCTGGGCCGGCGTCCGAAGGACTTCGACATCGCGACCAGCGCCACGCCCGAGGCGATCCGCCGGCTGTTCCGCAACAGCCGGGTCATCGGCCGCCGGTTCAAGCTGGCGCACGTGTTCTTCGGCTCGAAGATCATCGAGACGAGCACGTTCCGGACCGCGCCGCTGTCGACCGGCGAGGACGACCCGCTCATCACCCACGACAACGAGTGGGGCAGCGTCGAGGACGACGCGCGGCGCCGCGACTTCACGATCAACGGGCTGTTCTTCGACGTCGAGACCGAGAAGATCGTCGACTTCGTCGACGGCATGGCCGACCTCGACGCGCGGCTCATCCGGACCATCGGCGATCCGGGCCTGCGCTTCCGCGAGGACCCGGTCCGCATGATTCGCGCGGCGAAGTTCGCCGCCCGCCTCGACTTCCAGTTCGAGCCCGAGACCTACGCCGCGCTGCTCGAGGTCGCCCCCGACATCGTCAAGTGCTCGAAGGCGCGGGTGCTCGAGGAGATCTACAAGCTGCTGCGCAGCGGCTCGGCCCGGCGCAGCTTCGAGCTGCTCCTCGAGATCGGCCTCTTCGAGCACATCCTCGGGCCCTACCTCCGCCAGTTCGGCGAGCCCGACGTGGCCAAGGCCGCGCTGCTGGCCGCCGCGAAGGGCGACACGGATCCGCTGGAGCCGGCCGCCCTCTTGTGGCGACTGCTCGGCGCGCTCGACCGCTACATCTCGCAGACCGACGAGGCCGTGATCAACGGCGTGCTGCAGGCGATCCTGTTCGCGCCGATGGTCGGCCGCGATCTCGCGGCTGGCAACCGCCAGAACCTCGATCGCACGATCGACAACCGCATGGGCGCGGTCGGTGCCGTCCTCGGCATCGCCCGGCGCGACCGCGAGCTCGCGCGGCAGATCCTGATGGCGCACCAGCGGCTCATCGAGCCCGCCGGCCGCCGCAAGCGCTCCGCGAGCATGGCCTCGCGGCAGTACTTCCACGACGCGCTGGTGTTCCTCGCCGTGTGGGTCGACGCCATCGGCGACGGTCGCAACGAGCTCGCGCAGTGGCAGCGGATGGCCCAGGCCCCCGCCGTGCCGCCGCCCCAGGGCAACGCGGGCGGCCGCGGTGGCGCGGGCTCGGGCGGTGAACCGGGCGGCGGACGCAAGCGACGACGACGCGGCGGCCGCGGGCGCGGCACCGACGAGGCGGCCGCGACCGAGCCGGCGGCCGACGGCGGCCCCGAGGCCCACGCGGACGGCACGTGACCCGCGGCTCCGGAAAACGTCCCTCCCCCGCCGCTGCCCGTACGAGCAAGTCCGACCTGCTCGAGGCGGGGACGCGCGATCACTACCAAGACGCAGCGCTGTACGACTTCGAGTACAGCGACCGGGTCGAGGACATCCGCCACTACCGTGCGCTCGCGGGCGAGGTCGGTGATGCCATCGACGTCCTCGAGCTCGGCGCGGGGACCGGACGCATCAGCGTCCCGCTGGCCCGCGATGGGCACCGCGTCACGGCCCTGGACGCCTGCGACCCGATGCTGCAGCGGCTGCGGGACACGCTGGCCCGCATCACCGTCGCGGGCGCCGTCACTCCGCAGCTCGGGGACATGCGCGCGCTGACGCTGCCCGACGCCGCGTACGACCTGGTCATCGCGCCGTTCAACGCGCTGATGCACCTCTACACGTGGACAGAGCTGCTGGCCTGCTTCCGCGAGGCGTGCCGGGTGCTGCGCCCCGGCGGCACGTTCGCGTTCGACGTGCAGATGCCCGACCTCGAGTGGTTGCGCTGGGATCCCGAGGTCCGCCACGCGGTCACGCGCTTCGTCCACCCGGCGACGCGCGAGAAGCTGGTCTACTCGACCAACCACCGCTACGACGCGGCCACGCAGATCTGTCACATCCGCATCTACTACGACGAAGCGCCGCCGTCGGGGCGACGCTTCGCACCGCCGCCGGTCCCGCGCCGCTTGGTCCACCTGGCCCACCGCCAGATCTTCCCCGAGGAGCTGCGGATGCTGGTCGCGACCGCAGGCCTCGAGCTCGGCTCGCTGACCGCGGACTTCCGCGGGCGTCCCCTGGCCGACGCCGAGGACTCGCAGGTCGCCGTCTGCGTCAAACCCCGCTAGAGGCCCGCGGCGCACCGCGGCGCGCCGTCGACGGGGACCCGGGAACTTGTGCCGCGCCGCCCTCGTCTGCTGCGGGGCGTGGTCAGCGACAATCGCCCTGCTAGTCTCGTCGGAGTGGCTCGACGCGTCCGCACCCCAGCGCCCCGCGACGGCGGCCACAGCCGATCGAGCGCCCGGGCGCGTGGCTGGGCGATCGCGCTGGGCCTCGGCCTCGGCCTCGGCGCCGCGCGCCCGGCCGCGGCCGATCAGCTCGACGCCGAGATCGGCGAGGACGAGCGCGGCTACAACCCGGTGCAGGAGCTCTCCTACGAGGCGATCCTCGAGCCGGGCGATCAGGGGACGCACAGCGCGACGCTGCGGCTGCGGGTCGCGCTGCACAACGGCAGCGGCAGCCCCCGCGACGCGGTGCACACCCTGGCGATCCCGGACGGGGCCGAGCTCGCCGGCCTCGCCATCGCGCGCGACGGGGTGTGGCGACCGGGCAAGCCCACCGGCGTGATGCCCGAGGCGGGGCAGCGCGACGCCGGCACGATCTGGGCCCGCACCATCGAGCCGCTGCACGCCCGCGATCAGGCCGCCGCCGAGATCATCGCGTTCGGCATCGACGGCGAGTCGACCGTGCAGGTCGAGCTCGAGCTCCGCGTGTTCCCGATGCTCCGCAACGGCCGATGGGAGCTCGACCTGCCCTCGCACGGCCCGCAGAGCCCTCAGCTCGCCGCCGAGCGCCGCGTGCTGGTCCGCGGCGTCGCAGGCGGTCGCGGGTTCTGGGTCGACGATCGCAGCAACGGCACCGAGCCGGCCATGGTGACCGATGCGCTCGACACCGTGACCGTCGCGTGGCCCGCCCGCATCGCCGAGCCGGGGGCCCTGCTCGCGCGCTACGAGGTCGCCCCGGGCCCGCCGGGCTTCGACGACGGCCGCTTCCGCGTGATCCTCCGCGCAGGCACCACGCCGGCGAAGCTCCCCGATCACGTCACGTTCGTCATCGATCGCTCGCGGAGCACGGCGGCGCTGATGCACCGCGAGGCGAGCCGCGTGATCGCGGGGCTGCTCGCCGCGCTGCCCGCGGACGCCACCTTCGACGCGATCGGCTTCGCTCGCACGGCCAAGCCGCTGCTCGACGACGGCGCGACGCGGCACGGGGTGCGCGACATGGCTGCCCGTGCGCGGCTCGCCGGGATCCTCGACGCGAACGTGCGCGAGCAGGGCACCGACCTCGCCGCCGCGCTCGCGCTCGCGGCCGAGCGCGCCGCCGATCACCACGCGCGCCGCAGCATGATCGTCGTGCTCACCGACGGCATGCTGCCCGCCAGCCTCGACGCGACCTCCCTGCGCGACGCCTTCGAGCGGGCCGCGGGGCGCCATCGCCCCGAGCTGTTGTTCGTGGTCGACGATCCGCTGTTCTCCCAGCACGGCCTGTCGGCGACGCACCCGGTGGCCGCCGCAGCGGCGGCACTCGGCGCGCGCATCAGCCTCGAGACGCTGGCGCAGGTCCCCGACGACGACGTCCTGCGGTTGCTCGCCGCGCCGCGCGTGCTCGGTGGCCTCGCGCTCGATCTGCCGGCCAACATGGTCCTCGACGATCCGCTCCCCGAGGGGTTGGTGTCCGGCAACGCGCTGGTGCTCCGCGGTCACTACACCGGCAAGGCCACCAAGCACCTCGGCGTCCGCGGCCGCGCCGGCGGACGCGTCGTCGAGCGCAAGGTCAAGGCCAGCGTCGGGCCCGCGCAGGCCGAGGCCTTCGTCGCCTCGACCGGCGGCACCCTCGATGTCGCGCTCGCCGAGGGGCTGGTGCGACCGATGTGGCTGCGCGCGCGTCAGCAGCGTCTGGCCCGCGAAGGCGTCGCGCAGGCGGGCCGGGGCCAGGAGCGCAAGGGCTTCCTCGACGAGAAGATCTTCCGCAACTACATCACCACGCGCGTCCTGCCGCGCGCGCGCGTCTGCTACAACCGCGCGCTCGCCCGCGCGGGCGATCAGGGCGGACGGGTCGTGCTCGAGATGGAGGTCGGCAAGGGTGAGGTCATCCGCGCCGGCGTCCGCGACACCTCCCTCGTCCGCACCGGCGACGCGCCCCTGCTCGACTGCCTCACCGAGGCCGCGTGGGCCCTCGACGTGCCCGCGGCCAAGATGGACGAGAAGGTCTACATCGTCCGCTACCCGCTGCGCCTCGTCGCCCCGATCGAGGGCAAGCACGCCGGCCGCGTCGACGTGATCGACAAGGACCTGCTCGAGATCCTGCTCGCGCAGCCGATCGTGCCGCAGCCGCGACGCACGTCGGACTAGCGCGGCGGCACCTCTATCCGCGGCGAGACGAGCACGAGCACGCCGATCGCCACGGCCGCGGCGGCGAACATCGGCGCACCCGGGGCGACGCGCTCGAACAGCACGCCGGCGACCGCGGGGCCGAAGATCCGCGCGAGCGCGGACGCCGACTGGATCACACCGAGGTTCAGGCCCTGGTCCTCCGCGCTCGACATCCGGCTCACCAGCGCGCTGGTCACCGGGCTGACCAGGCCGTTGCCGGTCGCGAGCATCGCCGCGCCGAGCACCATCGGTGGCACCGAAGCCGCGGCCCCGATGACGAGGAGGCCGGCGGACTGGACGAGCATGCCGACGACGAGCGTTCGCTTCTCACCGAAGCGCCGCACCATTCGCCCGAGGAGCACCGCCTGGGAGAACGTGATGCAGGCCCCGATCAGCGAGAACAGGTAGCCGGTGTCGCGCGCGGTCCAGCCGAGGCGCGCCTCGGTCAGCAGCGCGAACGTCGACTCCATGGCGGAGAACGCGAGGAAGAAGCCGAAGCTGACGACACAGAGCGCGCCCAGCGAGGTGCCGCGGAGCTCGGCCATCCGCGCCACGCCGGACCACGGCGACAGGCGCCGCGGCGGCCCGGCGCGCTGCGGCGCTCGGCTCTCGGGCAGCCACCACACCGCCATCGCGAAGTTGATCGCGGCGAGGCCCGCCGCGCAGAAGAACGGCAGCTCCGGGAGGGCTTCGGTGGACAACAGGCCCCCCACCGCGGGGCCCAGCACGAAGCCGATCCCCACCGCGGAGCCCATCATGCCCATGTAGCGGGCGCGATCGGCCGCGGGCACCCGATCGGCGATGTACGCGTTCGCAGTCGAGACGTTGGCGTTCGCGGTGCCACTCACGAGTCGCGCCAAGAACACCATCCACAGCGTGGACGCGAAGCCGAGCACCAGCATCGAGAGACACGATCCGGCGATCGACACCAGCATGATCGGTCGGCGCCCGTGCACGTCGCTGAGTCGCCCGAGCACGGGCGACATCACGAACTGCGCCAGCGAGAACGTGGTCGCGAGCAAGGCGACGACCGCAGGCGAGGCGCCGTGCTCGGTGGCATAGAACGGCAGCACCGGGATGACGATCCCGAAGCCGAACAGGTCGAGGAACAGCGTCAGCCAGATGGTCGCGAAGGCGCGCATCGGGACCGGCGGCGGCGCCGACCCGACAGGCGCCTGCGGGGCCCCGCCACCCTGGTCGCCGCTGGTCTGCATCGTCCGCGCGCAATGGTATAGAAGGTCGCCGGTCCATGCATACGTTCGAGATCGACCCGGACATCCGCCGCGCCCACATGCCGCCCTCGGGTCTGTATCACGACGCTGCATGGTTCGCGTCGGTGGTCGAGCGCGTGCTGCTCCGGGCGTGGCACGGGATCCCCCACGAGGTCGTGCCCGCGGCGCCGGCCCACCTCGCACCGTGGGTCATGCTGCCGGGCTGTGTCGACGAACCGCTGCTGATGACGCGCGACGAGGGCGGCGCGCTCCACCTCGTCTCGAACGTCTGCACGCACCGCGGCAACCTCCTGGTCGACCGCGCATGCGCGGGCAAGCAGGTGCGTTGCGGCTACCACGGCCGCCGCTTCGCCCTCGACGGGCGCATGCTCTCGATGCCCGAATTCGAGGGCGTACACGGGTTTCCCGGGCCGAGCGACCACCTGCCCCGGGTCGCCCGCGCGCAGTGGACTCCGCTGCAGTTCGCGGCGCTCGATCCGGCGGTGGACGCCGAGGCGCTCTTCGCCCCGCTCACCGAGCGACTGTCGTTCCTGCCGATGGACGCGCTGCGCTTCTGCCCCGAGCGCAGCCGCGACTACCACGTGTCGGCGAACTGGGCGCTGTACTGCGACAACTACCTCGAGGGCTTCCACATCCCGTACGTTCACCCCGGGCTCAACCGCGCCCTCGACTATGCGTCGTACCGCACCGAAGTGTTGCCCCACGGGGTCTTGCAGATCGGCACCGCCAACGATGGCGACGCCGCGTTCGACCTACCTCCGGGTCACCCCGATCACGGCCAGCGCATCGCCGGCTACTACTTCTTCCTGTTCCCGACCACGATGATCAACGCGTACCCGTGGGGGCTCTCGGTGAACTTCGTCCAGCCGCTCGGTCCGTCGTCGTGCCGCGTGCTGTACCAGACCTGGGTCGCCGACGAATCGAAGCTCGACCGCGGCGCCGGCTCGGGGCTCGATCAGGTCGAGCTCGAGGACGAGCAGGTGGTCGAGCGGGTGGCCCGGGGCGTGCGGGCTCGGCTGTACGACCGCGGCCGCTACTCGCCGACCCGCGAGACGGGGACCCACCACTTCCATCGCCTGCTCGCGGACGCGCTGGGCTGACGCCGCCTGCGTCCCGCACGGGACGGCGAATTCGCGACAGCACGGCGACTTCGCAATCGCCCGGCCGCGTCGCGCATCGGCCCGGGGATGAAGCGAACCCCGCCCTCCTCGTGGAGACCTCCCGCCGCCGGCGCGGGACCCGCTCCGGGCGCCCGAGCTGCTACCCTCCATCGGTGGACGACGCGGCGCTGGTGCACGCATGGCGGAGTGGCGACGCGTCGGCGGGCGAGCGCCTCGTCGAGCGGCACTTCTCCGCGGTGTACGGGTTCTTCCGGCACAAGATCGGCAGCGACGTCGAAGACCTCGTGCAGCGGACGTTCCTGCGCTGCGTGGAGGCGCGCGACGCCTTCCGCGGCGAGTCGAGCTTCCGCACCTACCTGTTCGCGATCGCCCGCAACGAGCTGTTCGGCCACTACCGGCGACGCGGGCTCGACGTCGATCCCGACGCGACCGCGAGCGGGGTGCTCGACGCCGTCGCCGGACCCGCGAGCGCGATCGATGCGCGGCGCGAGCACCGGCTCCTCGTCCGCGCGCTGCGAGGCCTCGCCCTCGACGACCAGATCGCGCTCGAGCTGATGTACTTCGAGGAGCTCACCGGACCGGAGATCGCGGTCGTGCTCGGCGTGCCCGAGGGCACGGCCCGCACCCGCCTGCGCCGCGCCCGGCTCGCGCTCGAGCGCAGCCTCGCCGAGCTCGACGCGTCGGGCGAGGGCATGCGCGCCACGACGGACGACATCGAGCGCTGGGCAGGGGCGATGCGTGAGGCGATGCGGGCCGAGCGAGCGGCGCGGCGATGAACGACACGCGGACCGAGGCCGACCCCGAGCGCAGCGGCAACGGCCCGCCCCTGTCGCTCGAGGCGGCTCGCGTCCTCAACCGGGTGAAGGCTGGGCTCTTCGCCCGGCACGACGAGGTGACGGTCGACCGGTTCGTCCTCGTCCGTCGACTCGGCTCCGGCGGCATGGGCGAGGTGTTGCTCGCGTACGACCCCGAGCTCGACCGCAAGGTCGCGATCAAGCTGTTGCACCGCGAGCTCGGCCAGCCCAACGCCGACGCCGGGCTGCTCCGCGAGGCGCGGGCGGCCGCCCGCCTGCAGCACCCCAACGTGGTGATGATCTTCGAGCTCGGCCGCGCCGGTGACCGACTGTTCGTCGCGATGGAGTACGTCGAGGGGCGCACGCTCCGGGCGTGGCTGCGCGAGCGACAGCGCACGCGCACCGAGATCCTGCTGGCGTTCGAGCAGGCCGGCCGCGGCCTCGCGGCGGCACACGACGCGGGCCTGGTGCATCGCGACTTCAAGCCCGACAACGTGCTCGTCGGCGAGGATGGCCGCGTGCGCGTCGCCGACTTCGGCATCGCGAGCCTCGTCGACGGGTCGTCCGAAACTCCCGACGGCCGCGCGGCGACGTCCCCGGTCGCCGGGACGCCGCGCTACATGGCCCCCGAGCAGTACGGAGGCGCGGACGTCGACCCGCGTGCCGACCAGTTCGCGTTCTGCGTGAGCCTGTGGGAGGCGCTCGCAGGGACGTCGCCGTTCGTCGCCGCGAGCGCCGGCGAGCTCGCGGCGAAGGTCGCCGACGGTGAGCTCGCCTCCCCGCCGCGCTCGATGCCCCGCGCGCTCGTGCGGGCGCTCCAACGCGGGCTCAGCGTCGATCCGGGGCGGCGCTTCGCGGACATGCGCGGGCTGCTCGACGCGGTCGCTCGGGTCCGCACGGCGCCGCGGCGACGGGCGACCGTCGTCGGGGTCGCGGGCGCGATCGTGCTCGGGGGTGCGGCCGCGCGGCAGCTCGCGCCGGCGCACACGGACTGCGCCGCGCCCGATCTGCCCCCGCTCGTCACGACCGAAGCCGCATGGGTGGATCGCCTCGCGCGCGAGGGCGAGAGCACCGCCAACGCCCGCGACGCCCTCGCCGCGCTGCAGTCCTTCGAGGCGCGCTGGCACGACGCCGTCGGCCAGGCGTGCGACGCGACCCACGTACGCGGCGAGCGATCCACGGCGGTCCTCGACGCACGCATGGCCTGCCTGACGCGGCTGCACCAGCGGGCGCGCGTGCTGGTCGACATGCTCTCGACGGTCGACCGCGCCGGGGCATGGCGGGCCATCGACGCCGCCGTCGAGCTCCCCCCGCCGGCGCGTTGCATGGGCGTCGAGGGTGCGGCGGTGCCCGACGATCCGTGCACGATCGAGCTCGACGCGAGGCTCGACGAGGCGACGACGCTTCGCGAGCTCGGGCGCCCCGGCGAGGCGCTCGACGCCGCGCGAACGGCCGTCGCGGCCGCGCGCGAGTGCGGGCCATCGACGCGCCTGGCCGAGGCACGCACGCTCGCGGCATCGCTCGCCGCGGACAACCAGGTCCCGGGCGCGGACGACGAGCTCCGACGTGCGGCGACCGGAGCCATCGCCGAGGACGCGTACGCCGCGATGGCCCAGGCCGCCACGCGGCTCGCGGGCCTCGAGGGTGCGGAGCGCGGTCGGCCGGCCGAGGCGCGTGCGTGGATCGAGATCGCCGACGCGGCTGCGCAGCGCTCGGGTGACGACATCCTCGTCACCGACGTCATGGTCGCCAAGGCCGGCCTCGAGCTCGAGTTCGGCGCGGTCGATGACGCCTCCGCGCTGGCCGACAGCGCGTGGTCGCGCCGCCGTCGCGAGTTCGGCGACGACCATCCTCGGGTCGCCCGCGTGCTGACCCTGCGCGCGTGGGTCGAGCAGTATCGACTCCGGTGGGACGAAGCGTCGGCGCTGCACGCCGAGGCCGCCGAGATCCTCGGGCATTGGTATCCCGCGGACCACCCAGCGTTCGCCGCGAACCATGCCGCGACGGCGGTCATCGCGGCCGCCCGCGGCCGCGTCGACGAGGCCGAAGCCGCCCACCGCCGGGCCATCGCGCTGCTCGAGCGCGCGCGCGGGCCCACGCACCGCGACGTCGGCGTGCCGCTCACCAACCTCGCGAGCCTCCTCGCGGAGTCGGGCCGCCCCGAGGAGGCGCTCACCCTCGCGGATCGGGTCGAAGCGATCGCGACCGCCGACCAGAACTCGCGGTTGCTCGACGCCGCAGTCGTCGTCCGCGGCGTCGCGCTCGCCGAGACCGGGCGCCTCGCCGAGGCCGAGATCGCGTGGCGGCGCGTCCTCGAGCTGCGCGCGGTCTCGCAGGGCCCCAACGATCCCGGCACCGCGATGGCCCACTACAGCCTGTGTCGCGTGCTCACGATGGAGGCGCAGTTCGACGACGCCCTCGAGCACTGCCGCCGCGCCATCGCGGTCGAGGAGTTCACCTACGGCCGAGCGCACCCCAGCCTGTTCGACACGCTCGAGCTGCTGGCCGAGGCGGCGCAGGGGGCCCAGAGGCTGCCCGAGGCGATCGCGGCCCTCGAGCGCGCCGCCGCGCTCGGCGACGACGACGACGCCGTCGCTGCGCTGCGGGCCCGGGCCGACGCGCTGCGCGGTTCAGCCGCGGGGCGATGACGCGCACGGAGTCGAACCGTCAGATCTTCTTGCGCGGCCGCGGCAGGCCGTACGCGTCGAGCCGCTTGATCAGCGTCCGCCGGGCGATGCCGAGGAGCTTGGCGGCCTCGGTCTGGTTGCCCTGCACCCGGTCGAGCGCGGCGATGATGCGGGTGCGCTCGGCCTCCTGGAAGTGCTCGCGGACCTCTCGCAGCGGCGGCAGGGGCTCGGCCGGCGGCAGCGACCGCTCCTGGCTCGGCGTCGCGAAGGTCGCGGTGAGCTTCTCGGCCGGGAGGTGCGCGGGCGTGATCTCGTCGCCGTCGCACAGCAACACCGCGCGACGCACCGTGTTGCGGAGCTCGCGGACGTTGCCCGGCCACGGGTAGCCGTACAGCAGCGCGAGGGCATCGCGGCTCAACATCGGGGTCTCGGCGCGGCCGGCGAAGCGCACGGCCTCGGCGACGAAGCGCTCGCACAGCGGCTCGATCTCCGCGGGTCGACGGCGCAGCGGCGGTACGGTGAGCGTGATGCCGTCGAGCCGGAAGTAGAGGTCCTCGCGGAACTCGCCGTCGGCGACGGCGGCCTCGATGTCGCGGTTGGTGATGGCGACGATCCGGAGGTCCAGCGAGGCATCGTTGGCGTCGAGCAGCCCGACCAGACGCGCCTGGACGTCGAGCCCGAGGGCGCAGACCTCGTCGAGCAGCACCGTGCCGCCGCGGCTGGCGACCAACGCCCCCTCGGTGCCGTCACCGCCGAACAGCACCGTCGCCGCGCGATCGGCCGGCAGCGCGGCGCAGTCGATCCGGCGCATCGGGCGATCGGCGCGGCCGCTGCGGCGGTGGAGCTCCTCGGCGAGCACCTCCTTGCCGACGCCGGTCTCGCCGACGACGAGCACGTGGATCCGCGACGGGGCGATGCGCTCGGCGAGGCGGTACAGCTCGCGCGTGCTGGCGTCGGCGATGACCGGCCCTGCGTCGCCGTCGTCGTCGTCCTCGATCTCGCCGTCGACCGCCCGCGAGGCCGCCCGGGTGACGAGCTCGTCGCACGTCGTACCATCGATGGGATACGCCGCCGCGGCCACCCGCACGCGCACGCGATCGTCGGCGAGCCCGGCGACCAGCCGCTTGACCACGGCGTCCGCCTGGGCCTCGTCGGCCCCGATCAGCAGGACCTGGTACTCGCCCGGGACGTAGCGCGCGACGACGTCGAGGTCGGGCAGCAGCGCCACGAGCCTGCGCTCCACCACGGCTGCGGCGGTCTTGGGCTGGCAGACGATGTGGACCAGGGCGAAGCTGCCGGGGTGCCGCGAGCACCGGCGACACTCCTCCTCGATGCGCGCCTCGAGGTAGTCGTAGTTCCACAGCCGCCGCGAGCCCGACTCGACCACGCGCTCGAGGACCATCAGCGTGGTCGAGCCGATGCGGATCGGATCGCCGGGCAGCAGCGTGGTCACCGAGCGCGGCTCGAGCTTGCGATCGCCGACCCAGCTCCCGTTGGAGCTGCCGAGATCCTCGAGCGACAGGGCCTCGGCGACGTGGAGCACGAGGTGGTGCCGCGAGATCTCCGGATCGTCGATCGGTACGAGGTTCTCGCTCGAGCGCCCGATCGTGAGCCGGCCGGTCGCCGCCAGGGGATAGCTGGCGTGGAAGCCCTCGCCCAGCACCTGCAGCGTGCGCCGCCCGCCAGCCACCCGCCCGCTCCGGGTGCGTCGTACCGTGGCCGGCGGGAGGTCGTCGCGCTGATGATCCGTCACCAGCCTCGACGATAGCGCACGGGCTGCGCCTTGGGGGAGCCTCGGGCGTCCACGCCTCAGCGCCGCGGCGGCCCGGACTTCGGTGGCGCGCTCCGATGCTTCCGCACCGCGTTCTGCGTGGTGCGGACGCGATCCAAGAAGGCCTGCCACATGCGGGCGATCGAGCCGTGGCCGCCGCCCTTGTTGCCGCCGGTCGACGACGACGCGAGCACGAGCGTGCCCGGGCGCGTCGGCATGTACGTGCCGAAGCCGCCGTACAGCCCCTTCAGATCGCTGACCAGCGCGCTGATGCCCGCGGTCATCACGTCCCACGCCTGGCAGTAGCTGTCGGCCTTGTTGCGGATCATCGCCTTGGCGATGACCTTGATGATGTTCTTGTCGATCAGCTCGCCGTTGCCGTCGAGGTAGTGCTTGTAGCTGAAGAACCGGTCGGCCGGCGCGAGCACGGGTTGGTTGTGCTCGTCGACCTTGGGCGCGCGCAGGCTCTGGATCACCGAGTACTCGTGCTCGATGTACGCATCGACCGTGTTCTGGTTGGCGACGTCGCCGTCGCTCGGGCCGTCGTACTCGATGAACTTGTAGAAGGCGTCGTAGAGCGTCTTCGGATTGCCGTGCGTCCCGGTGATCAAATAGTAGAAGAGCGCACCCAGAGAGTAGATATCGGCGGGGCGATCGACGCTCTTGATGATCTTCGCCCGGACGTTGTTCTCGGTCGGCTCGTCGTACGGCCGCGCGAGGTACAACCGGCGCTTGGCGAGGTCGGCACCGGCGACCGGATAGCGGCGGTCGCGGTTGAACAGCTCGAACGTGTCGTTCTGCGTGATCGAGATGTAGAAGTCCTCGAAGTACGTGACCTCTTTGCTGCCCGACTGCACGTTGACGAGGATCTCGAACGCGTTGGTCTCCTGCTCCGGGGCCTGGAAGAACAGCGTGCCAGGCACGCCGTGCAGCCGCGTCACGGACAGGTCCTGCGCGTCGTCGCGGATCTTCCCGACGTTGAAGTCGGCGAGCCGCACGTCGAGCGCCGCGCCCTGCAGCTTCGGGTTGGGCAGGCGCAGCAGGATGTTGCCGGGCTTGATGTCGCGGTGGCAGACGTTGCACTCGAGGTGGGCGTACTCGACGGCCGAGGCGATCGGCATCAGGTACTCGAGCACGCGGAACAGCCGGTCGCGGGGCGTGTAGGCCAGGAGCTCCTCGCGCTCGCCGCCGCGCGAGCCCTTCAGCCGCTCCTCGAGCGACATGTCGCACAGCTCGAGGACCATGAAGTCGTTCTCGACCTTGTCGCGGATCGAGGCCGGGATGAAGTCGCGGTTGTCGGACTCGCCCGAGGCGAAGAGCGTCACGATGTTCGCGTGGCCCTGGACCCGCTCGAGGACCTCCTTCTCCATCTGGAAGCGCAGGCCGTCCTCGGGCGTGACGCCCTTTTGCAGGATCTTGATCGCGACGCGGCGACGAAAGGCCGTCTTCGACTCGATCCACTGCTCCTCGCCGAGGTACGCCTTGCCCGAGCGGCCCGAGCCGAGCTCGGTGGGGTTGCCCGCTTCGTCGCGGAGGAACGAGTACGCCCGCGACCGCACGATGTGGGTCACCGCGGTCGCGGTCGCGGCCGGCCCCGGCATCGGCGCCGGCGCCGGCGGGGCCATCGGCATCATCGAGCCGTGCGCGGGCGCGGCCGGGATGGGCATCGGTTGGCCCATCGGTTGGCCCATCGGCTGGCCCATCGGGTGGCCGTGCAGGGCGCCGTTGCTCGGCATCGGCGGCGGAACCGGCACGACCGCGGTCTCGCCGGGGTACGCGGGTCCCTCGGGCGCCGCCATCGTCGGCGGCGGCGCGACCTGGCTGTGGGCGCCCGAGTGGGCGCGCGGGGTCGAGGGCGGCGGCGGGACGGAGCGGGGCGGCTTGTTCACGCGTGCTCTCCAGGCGTCCGGGACAGGGCGCGGTAGAGGAGGACGGCCTCGCGGCCGGGCCCGAGATCGAGGAGCACGGCCCAGCTCGCCAGGCGCGAGGGCAGCGCGAGGACGACCCCCTGCAAGGTGAAGCAGCTCGAGCTGCCGTCGTAGCTGCCGAGGTGCACCGCGACGCGCTCCAGCGTGCTGCGCGACGGGGCGATGAGCTCGACCTCGGCGTCGCGCTCGAGATCGACGCCGCTCGACGCCCGGCCGCCGTCGCGCACGACGAAGCAATTGAGGCCCTTGATGTGGACGTGGGCGCCGAGCTGGCGCGGGGTCACGCGGAAGCGAGCCGGGCTCGCGACGATCCCGGCGTCGGCCCCCATCACCAGCTCGTCGGCGACCGCCACCGGTCGCACGCGGCGCCCACCGACGACGAGGTCACCGCTGCGGAGGTTCTCGACGGTCAGCACGGGGAGCGGCTGCGGCAGCTGCATCGACGGCGACGAGGCGGACGCCGAGCTCGGCATCGGGACGGCGTGGACCACCGGCGCCGTCGAGCGGACCGGCGCGTGGCCGTTGGCGAAGGTCGCGACCGAGTCGCCCTCGGCCATGGCCGACGCGGTGGCGACGGGCGGCGGCGCGACACCGGGGGCGACCGGCGGCCGCTGGGCCGGGGGCACGTAGCGCGCCTGCTTCGACGTCACGTTGCGCCACGACTCGTGCACGCACTCGCGCAGCGACTCGATGAGCTGCTCGATCGTCTGCATCCGCTCGGTCGCGTCGGCGCGGCAGGCGTAGGCCAGGACCTTCTGCAGATCGTCGCCGAGGCCGTGCTCCGCCATGGTCTTGCGGATGTAGGCGTCGCCCAGCCGGCGCAGCTCGAACAGCTGCAGGATGTCATCGCCCGGGTAGACCATCTTGCACGTGAGCATGAAGGCCGCGGTGAGCGCCATCGCGAAGACGTCCGCCGACGGGCCCACGGTCTCGCCCCGGAGCTGCTCGGGCGCGGCCCAGCCCAGGGAGTAGAGCCCGACCTTGTCGTTGCTGTTGAGCGTGTCGTCGGCCCGGTTCGGGAAGGCCTCCTCGAGGGCCTTGGCGATGCTGAAGTCGGCGAGCTTCACCACCAACGACGGCCCGGCCCGCGAGAACAGGATGTTCGAGGGCTTGATGTCCCGATGGATGATCCCCGCGGCGTGGGCCTCGCGGAGCGCGCCGGCGATCGGCTCGAGGATCTCGAACGCCTCCTGCGGGGTCAGCGGCCCGTGCTTGCGCACGAACTCCTTGAGCGTGCCCCCGTCGGCGTACTCGACCACGAAGAACGGCGTGGCGAGCTCGTCCTCGAGGTAGCCGAAATCGAAGATCCGGATGGTGTTGGGGTGGCGCAGGGCCGACAGCGCGAAGGCCTCCTGCACGAAGTGCTCGTGGATCGTGCGGTACCCGGGGCGCGACGGATCGAGCCCGCAGAACACCTTGACGCACACGACGCGGCGCAGGCGCTCGTCCTCGCCGCGGTAGACCACGCTCATGCCGCCGCGCGCGATCTTCTCCTCGATGAGGTAGCGGTCCATGATCCGCTGCCCGACCAGCTCGGTCGACACGATGGCGCGGCCTGGTCGTACGTCACCCACGGACGATCACGATCGCGGGATCGGCACGGGTTTGTCAAATCACGCCGCGGCGAAAACCTACGCGGTTCCTACGAAAACGCCCGGAACCCCGGGTTTTCC
The DNA here is from genome assembly GCA_001464385.1 of Deltaproteobacteria bacterium Ga0077550. Taxonomy (GTDB): domain Bacteria; phylum Myxococcota_A; class Polyangia; order Nannocystales; family Nannocystaceae; genus Xiheibacterium; species Xiheibacterium aquaticum. The sequence continues at coordinate 118,529 of LNFB01000210.1, forward strand.
GGGTCGCAGGGGAAACCCCCCGGAAAACCATCCCAGGCCGGTGTCCGAGAGCTGCACCCGCCCGCGCGTCCGCGAGGACGCGTCCCCCCGGGCGTGCGGAGTCCCCATGCCGAAGCTCACCTGCCTGCCGCTCCCCTCCGTGCTCCCCGAACTCGGGCGCCTCGCCGCGATGGCTGGCCTGGCCGCGCTGGCCGTGGGCTGCGGGGACTCGGGCGGGTCGAGCCGTGACAGCGCGAGCGCCGGGATCACGGACTCCGGGATCACCTCGATCACCGGGGCCGGCACGGGGGACGAGACGGCGGGCGGGACCGCGGAGGGGACCGGCAACTCGGGCGGCTCCGGGGGCAGCGGCGACCCGACCGACGCGGACAGCGAGGGCGGCAGCATCAAGTTCGACATGCCGCCCCAGCCCGACATCAACGCGGCGTGCGGCGGCGGCGGGGGTGGTGGTGGCGGCGCGATGGACTTCTCGTACATCTGGATCGCCAACAGCAACGAGAGCACGGTCTCGAAGATCAACACCGAGACGCTGATCGAAGAGGGCCGCTACCTCACCCGGCCCGACAGCGCCGGCAACCCGTCGCGGACCTCGGTCAACCTGAACGGCGACGCCGTGATCGCCAACCGCTCGGGCGGCATCACGATGATCTTCGCCCGCCACGACGACTGCCTCGGACAGAACACGTCGACGGGGCCCGCCGACGTGAAGCCCTGGCCCGACGACTGCGTCGGCTGGCACACCCCGATGGCCTACGCGAGCCAGCGCCCGGTCGCGTGGAGCAAGGGCACGTACAACGCCGCGACCTGCCGCTACGACGACGCCAAGGTGTGGACCTCGGGCGCGAACGGCAGCATCGACGTGCTGCTCGTCGACGGCGAGACCGGCGTCGTCGAACAGACGATCCCGATCCCCGGCGTCGCGCCCAACTTCTACGGCATCTACGGCGGCGCGGTCGACTCGGGCGATCACTTCTGGGGATCGCAGCTGAGCGGCGGCACGCTCGTGCGCGTCGATCGGCAGAACTTCGGGGTGCAGACCTGGCAGACCCCGGCCGGCGGCTACGGCATGACGGTCGATCGCAACGATCGCATCTGGACCTGCTCGTCGATGGTCGGCCGCTTCGACTACCCGAGCCAGACGTGGCAGTCCGCGCAGGCCGGCGGCGCGGGCGGCTGCATGCCCGACGGCGAGAACCTCCTGTGGCTGGCCAACGACCCCCTGGTCGCCGTCGACATCGACACGCTCGCGGTGGTCCAGACCATCGACATCCCCAACTACGTGCACGGCGTCAGCATCGACTTCAACGGCAACGTGTGGGGCCCCGCGATCTACAACAACGAGGCGTACCGGGTGAACCCGGTGACGCTGCAGATCGACACGGTGCTCGGCCTCAACTATCCGTACACGTACAGCGACATGACGGGCTTCGGCCTCAGCCAGACCGGCACGCCGAGCGGCTGATGCGCCCGTGCCCCGCAGGCGGTGCGTGTTGACGCGCGCCGCCGCGATCTTGCAAGCTCCTGCGCGGATGCTCGCGACGGCCCCCGCGTCGGGTCCATGGACCCCCTCGTTCGGTCCGTGGACGATCCTCGCCGCGCCGGCGGAGCCGTTCGGCGTCGAGATCCACGGGCTCCACGGCGAGCAGCCCGCCCCCGCCGACTACCTGCACGACGTCCTGCTCGCCCCCGCGCACCGCGAGGCGATGCTCGCGTGGATCGACCGCGTCGGGCTCGTCGTCTGCCTCGACGTCCGCACCGCGCACCCGAGCTACCAGGACGTCCGCGGGCGATCGAGCCGCGGGCGCCTGAGCCAGGGCGAGTACTACCACCACGACGGCTGCTCGGGCCCGACCAAGCCGCGCGTGGTCGAGATCCGCTGCCCGCACCAGGCGATCGAGCGGCGCGTCGCGACCGCGGTCGCGCCCTTCCCCGACACGGTCTACGCGATGCTCCGCGCGCTGCCGGCCTCGATCGCCGGGCTGCCCGAGATCGCGGGGCACCGCGCTCGCCTGTCCGATGACGGTGGCCTGCCGCGAGAGACGTGGGACACCGTGCAGGGCGTCGTCACCCGCGCGGTGCGACGCGAGCTCGACGCGGAGTCGGCCCGCGCCTACTTCCGCGACGTCGATGCCGTCGTCCGGGCCTACCGCGCGCCGTGGCGCATGGGCGAGAGCCGCTTGATCGCCAACGCGAACCCCGGCGTCACCATGCAGCACCGGCGCGCGTACCTCGAGCCCCACGAGGGCGGGCGCCCCAGCGGTCACCTCGTCAAGCGGTGGCCGGCCGAGGTGCTCGAATGATCCGGGCGCTCACGCGCCGTCGCCGGTAGCGGTCGCGTTGCCGGCCGCCGCCATGCGCTCGAGGGCGCGGCTCGCCGCCTCGCGGCCCGCGTTGAGCTGCCGCACCATGCTGTCGACCTCCTGCTCGAAGCGGTCCCGCGCGGCCTTCTCCTCGGCGTCCTTGTGGAACGAGACGTAGTCGCCGATGAGGTCCCGCAGCTTGTCGAAGGCGATGCGCCGCGAGAGCCGCTCGATGATGCGGGCGCGCTCCTCGAAGTCGGCGCGGAAGTACTCGTCGGGGTACTCGAAGTCCTGGATGAGCGCGCGGACGTTGCCCGCGATCGACTCGACCGCGCGGCCGCTGACGTCGGCGTCGACGCAGGCCTTGCCGATCTCGAGCCACTGCACGTCGGTCGCGTCGACGAAGCGGACCTGCGCCCGCAGGAGCACGTCGCGCAGCAGGCGGACGTAGTCCTCGGGCGTGGTCGGGCCGCGGACCTGGAACGGGTTCTGGGCGATGCGCGAGATGGTCGCCTCGTCCATCTGCATGAAGTTCGCGTCGCAGATCATGAACCACTTGCCGTCCTTGGGGATGAGCGTGCCGTCGAAGATCCCGAAGACGGCGCCGAGGTTGTTCTTCTCCTCGGAGCGCAGATCGCCGCTGTCGCGCGAGGCGAACGCGGTGTCGATGTCGGGCCAGTACACCCCGCAGACCCCGTCGAACCCGTAGACCTCCTCCTTGAAGATGCGCACGAGCTCGTTGGCGCTGGCGTTCTGGTACGAGCTCGCCCAGTCGGTGCGACGGATGACGCGGAAGCGGGCCGGGATGTCGCGCTGTTTGCAGTACTCGAGGAAGTAGTTGCCGATGGCGTGCGCGGTGATGGTCTTGCCGCAGCCGGGTCGGCCGAGGGCGAACAGGACCGGGTTGATCTGCTTGGGGCTGCGACCGCGTCGGAGGTCGAACGCCGCGACGTCGCGGGCCAGCCGCAGACCGGCCTGCATGAAGTCGCCGTTGCCGACGACGTCCTCGAGCTTCACCGGCTTGAGATCGACGACCGGATCGCCGAGCGCCCGCGCGGCGAACCCCTCGTAGCGGGTGTTGCCGACGGTGACCTTGCGCTGCGCGAGCGCGATGCCGAACGGACGCAGGCGTCCGGCGTGGGTCAGGCGCTCCACCGCGGCGCGCAGCTGCAGCACGAAGGCGTGCAGCGTGGTGGAGAGCCACACCTCGCGCTCGGCGAGGAGCTGCGCGGTGGCACCGGGCCGCAGCCCCGCCTGGACCTCGACGTAGCGCGCGGCGAGCTTGAGCACCCGGGCGATGACCTCGCGCGCTGGCTGCTCGAGCAGCTCCTCGAGCCCGTCGGCCTCGAGGCTGCCATCGGTCACCGGCGTCGGTGCGAGCTCGGCGAAGGCGCGACCGGCCGCGTCGCACCACACCGTCGCCGCGAACGCGCCGATGAAGAGCTTCTGATCGCGGGTGGGCTCGGGGATCGCGAACGTCCCGGTGCGGGCGATGTCCTCGAGCAGCGCGCCGTGCAACGCCTCGCCGGCCGCGAGCGCCAGATCGCCGGCCTCGACGACGGCCTCGAGCAGTCGCAGCGTCATCACGGTGTGCCCGAACGGCGCCTTCGCGACGCGGTGCAGCGCCTTGGCGAGGGACTCCGAGACCGCGCTGCGGACCCCCGCGCGATCGAAGCCGCCGGGCGGCGGGCTCACCGAGATCGGGCTCGCGGGGGCGGGCGCGGGTCCAGTTGCGGGTGCGGTCGGATCGCCGGAGGACATGCCGCCCGAGGGTAGCAGGTGGCGCGCCCGTCGCCCGGAGGTCCCGCTGCCACCCCCGGTGCGCGCCCTCGTGTACGCTCGAACGCCATGAGCGAATCTCCCGACGTCCGCGTCGACGTGAGCGACCGGGTCTTGACCCTGCAGATCAATCGCCCCGCGAAGAAGAACGCGCTGACCCTGGCGATGTACGACGCGATGACCGCGGCGCTGGACCGCGCCCTCGAGGATCCGCAGATCCGCACCGTGCTGCTGCGCGGCTCCGAGGGCTGCTTCACCGCCGGCAACGATCTCCTCGACTTCATGCAGCGGCCACCGAGCAGCGCCGACTCGCCGGTCGGGAAGTTCCTCGAGGCGCTCGTCGGCCACCCCAAGCCGATCGTCGCCGCGGTCGAGGGCGTCGCGATCGGCGTGGGCACGACGATGCTGCTGCACTGCGACCTCGTGTACGCCGCCCCGACGACGCGCTTCCAGCTGCCGTTCGTGCCCCTGGGCCTCGGGCCCGAGGCGGGCTCCAGCCTGCTGCTGCCCCAGCTGTGCGGTCACCAGCGCGCCGCCGAGCTGCTGCTGTTGGGCGAGCCGTTCGACGGCGCCAAGGCCTTCGAGCTCGGCCTGGTCAACCGCGTCGTCGAACCCGAGGGGCTGCACGCGTGGGCCCGCGAGCGCGCCGTCGCCCTCGCGACGCTGCCCCCCGCGTCGATCCGCCTGACCAAGCGCCTGCTGCGGGCGCCGATCCGCGCGACGCTCGAGGCGGCGATGTCCGACGAGAGCACCGCGTTCTTCGAGCGGCTCCGGGCGCCCGAGGCGGCCGAGGCGATGTCGGCGTTCTTCGCCAAGCGCAAGCCCGACTTCTCGCGGTTCGACTGATCGCGTTCACGCATTCCGTCGTCGGGACTCGCCGTCCGTCGTCGGGACTCGCGTTTCACTCGTCGGGACACGCCGGGCGCTTGGGTGGCTTCGCGCCGCGCCGCAGCTCCCAGTGCCACGGCTCGCCCGCGACCGTCGCGACGAAGCCGAAGCGCCGCGCGTTGAGTTCGAGCCACGCGTGGACCTCGGGCCACATCGCGATGTCGACGGCGCGGCCCATCTGATGGTTGCTGTACCCGGGCTTCGCCGCGGGCGAGCAGTTGTTGCAGGCGCAGCTGCGGTAGCAGTCGTAGAAGTACTGCTGCTCCTCGTGGGTCCGGTACGCGCTGAAGATCGTCAGCGCGTGCCCCTCGGCCGCGGCCGCCTCGCGCATGGCCAGGTAGGCGTTGGCCGTCGCACGCTCGATCGGCGCGCCGTCGATCGTGACCAGGGTGATCGGCGTCCTGCGGCCGCGGCGATAGCCATCGGCGGCGACCGGCGTGCAATCGAAGTCCGGCGTGCCGACCGCCACCGGGGCCGGCTCGAGTGGCTCGGGGATCTCGGGCTCGGGCGCCGCGGGCGGCGAGGGATCGACCTCCGGGGAGTTCCCCGGGGCCCGCTCGGCGAGGGCATCGGGCCGCGCTCGCAGGGGATCCGCTTGGCGAGGCTGCGCGATGGGGCGGCCGGCGAACGCCAGGGCGAGCTCACCTCGCGTCGCGGCGACGAGGATCCCCCCGGCCAGGAACGCGATCGCGAGGCGGGTGGTCCAGCGGCGCACGGAACCCATCTCGAAGCCTGACACGCACGGCGGCCGCGATCGTTCCGACGACCGCGCCCGGCGTCGAGGCTCGATTCCGCGTGCTCGCACGACCCGCCTGTCGGGGAGAATCCCGCGTTCGCCGCCGCCGCCGCCCCGCCCGCCCGGCGACCACGCATGCGGACTTGCGAAGGTGGGACCATCTCGACACCATGGAGCCCAGTCCTCGGCGCTCCGCGCGACGAAGGACGCTTGGGGGCACACAACGATGCGGGATCTTCGGCGGCACAGCAGCACCATCTTCGTCGCGCTCCTCGGGAGCGCCTGCACGACGTCATCCGACGCGACACCGGACGGCGATGGAATCGACGACGCTGGAGCAGCGGATGGATCGAGCGGTGCGGGCACCGGCACGGACACCGGCGGCGCCCCGGGCACCACGGGCGCGTCGTCGGCCGATCCGAGCAGCGCGGGATCCGAGGGCGGCACGACGCAGGACGGCATGGGCTCGCCGGTCGTCTGGGACGTCGGTGGCGTCGGGGACGTCCCCGAGGTGACCTGCGGCGCACCCACGGTGGTGCCGTGCGACAGCGACGACGACGATCCCTGGCACGCCATCGGCCTCAACTGCCCCGGCGGCTCGCAGGTCGAGGGCGAGGTCAACGGCGATCCCATGGCCTTCTACGTGCACGAGGGCAACATGGGGACCTTCGAGCCGCCGCCGTTCCCCCCGCGCGAGGGCGAGAAGTTCCTCGTCATGTCCAGCGGCCACGCGGCGGACATGGCCGTGCCCAACCTCTACGCCTCGAACGACACCAACGGCTTCATCGACAACGGAGCCAATCCGCCGGCGCCGATCAATGTCGCGATGGTCTCGCCGACCGACACGTGCGCCGACGACCCGAGCCTGGTCGGCACCGGCGACTGCTCGAACACGATCCAAGAACAGTGGGATCAGGGCAGCGGCGCGTACGACTACGCGGAGCTGCGGTTCACCGCGGAGGTCCCCTTCGAGACGTACGGCTTCAGCTACGACCTCGCGATGTTCTCGACGGAGTACCCGGTGTACTACCAGTCCGGGTTCAACGACATGTACATCGGCTGGCTCGAGTCCGAGCTGTGGACCGGCAACATCTCGTTCGACGAGATGGGCAACCCCATCTCGCTCAACGCCGGCTTCCTCGACTACAAGGACGCGCCCAACGACTTCGACTGCCCTGGCGCCTGCGCGGCCCCGGAGCTCGCCGGCACCGCGATGGTCGGCCACGCCGGCACCAAGTGGTTGACCACCACCGCCGGCGTGACGCCGGGCGAGGACATCACGATGGTGTTCGGCGTGTTCGACGTGTCGGACCCGGTCCTCGACACGATCGTGTTCCTCGACAACTTCCACTGGGGCTGCGAAGGCGGAGCGCCGGTGACGATCCCCGGGTAGGAACGTCGCCCGGCCCTGGCCGCCGCCCGAGCCCTACGGGCAGTCGCTGTCGAACCCGGACCGGAAGGTCCGGCCGCTCGCGAAGGTGAGCAGGTGGGTGTTCCCGCCGTAGGGCCCGTACGTGTAGAGGTTGCTGCCGTCGACCAGCGTCGTCCCCGACGGCTGCGGGCAGCCGCCAAGGCACGTCCAGTTGCCGCCGTCGAACGTGTCGGTCGCCGACGGCACGGGGAAGTAGGTCGTGTTCGTGGCGCGGATGCCCGTGCCCTCGGGATCGAGGGCCGCCTCGGGATCGAGGATCGCCTGGTAGACGTCGCGCACGATGACGACCGGATCGACCTCGCCCGCCGGGATCGCCTCGAGCTCGGCCTCGCCGCGCCACGTGCCGCCGAGGAACGCCCCGTCGGTGGTCAGGCGGATGTACGACTCGCCGGCGTACGGCGCGGCCTCGGTGACCCGCGACGGGGCCGCGAGCGCGAGGTAGTCGTCGGGGCCGCTGCCCTGCAGCGAGAAGCTCATGCGCAGGCGGAACGGCGGCGCGAACGTCTCCCCGAGCACGGGCTCGGTGTCCCACGGCAGCGGGCGGTCCCAGGTCTCGACGTGCATCACGACCTGTGAGCCGGAGACCCAGAGGAAGCCCGAGGCCACCGTCTGCGCGCTGCAGTCGGCGGAGCTCTCGGTCCAGGTGAAGTTGCCCATGTCGTCGATGTCGAGGACCGAATCGAAGCCGCTCGCGGGATCCCAGTTGAGGCCCCAGACGCCGACGAGATCGAGATCGAGCACGTTGCTGCCGAAGACGGGCGCGTCGGGGAAGCCGCCGCCGCCGGTGTCGGTGGTCGTGCCCTCCGTCGTCCCGTCGCTCGTCGTCGCGTCCGTCGTCGTGCTCACCTCGGTGGTGGTGCCGTCGCTCGTCGTCGCGTCCGTCGTCGGCGAGGTGCTGGTGCCATCGCTCGTCGTCGCGTCGCTCGTCGTCGCGTCGCTGGACGTGCTCACCGTCGTCGGATCGGTGGAGCTCTCGTCCGAGGTGGTCGTGCTCACCGTCGTCACCGTGGTGACGTCGGAGTCCGAGGTATCGAAGGTCGTGACGCTGGTCGGACCGTCGGTCGTGAAGGTCACGCTCGACGGATCGGAGCTGACGTCGAAGGTGTCGTCGATCGACGTGAAGCTCGTCGAAGTCTGGGTCCCGTCGGTCCCGGCCGACGTGTCCGCGGATTCGGTGACGTCGTCGCCGCACGCCACCACCACCACGAACGGAACCAATGTCAGTGCCAGCCTACGCGCCATGTCCGTGACTATGGCCGAAGAACCGCAGGTCCGTGTCGTGCGAGTGGCGAAATCCAGCATCTCGACGCGCGTCATCGTCCGCGCCGGGCCTCCGGGAAAGCACCGAGTCGGGCCAGGTCGGGCGTTCTCGGGACGCAGGGAACGGCGTTTGCGGCCCGAGGATGGCGTCGACTACGCTGCGGCGCATGACGACTGCGCTGCACCACGCCGTGGCCGCCGCCATCGCCGCCGCACTGCCCCCCGACGCGGGGCTCGATGCGGACGCGGTGGCCGAGGGCCTGGCCCGCCCACCCGACGCTGCGAAGGGTGACCTGGCGTTCCCCTGCTTCAAGCTGAGCAAGACCCTGCGCAAGGCACCGCCGCAGATCGCCGCCGATCTCGCAGGCGCCTTGGGCGGCGTGCCGCTGTTCACCGACGTGCAGGCCGCGGGCGCCTACGTCAACGTGCGGCTCGATCTGGGCCGCGCCGCCGCGATCGTGCTCCCCGAGATCGCCGCGGGTTCGCCGGGCGCCGCGCCGGCTCGCACCGAGCGCGTCATGGTCGAGTACTCGCAGCCCAACACGCACAAGGCGTTCCACGTCGGGCACATGCGGAACCTGTGCCTCGGCGACGCGCTGGTCCGGCTGCTGCGCGCCGACGGCTACGAGGTCATCGCCGCCAACTACCTCGGCGACGTCGGGGCCCACATCGCCAAGTGCCTGTGGTGGTACCTGGACGTGCTGACCCCCGAGCAGCGCCAGCCCCCGGCGACGGCGCGGGGCGAGTGGCTCGGCGAGCTCTACTCCGCGGCGTCCAACCGCCTCGACGACCTCGAGGACGCGGCGAAGTCGAAGGACCCGGACGCCGTCGCCGCGCTGGCCGCCGCGCGCGCCCGCACCACCGAGATCCTGCAGAAGCTCGAGGCCCGCGACCCCGAGCTCACGCGCATCTGGTTCGAGACCCGCGCCTGGTCCCTCGCCGACTTCGACGAGATCTACGCCTGGTGTGGCGTGGTCTTCGATCGCGTGTTCTACGAGAGCGAGGTCGACGAGGCCGGCCTCGCGCTGGTCGAGCAGTACCTGGCCAAGGGCGTGTTCGTGCAGAGCGAGGGCGCGGTCGGCATCGTCAACGACGAGGTCAAGCACATGCCGTTCTTCATGCTGCGCAAGCGCGACGGCACCAGCCTCTACGCGACCAAGGACCTGGCGTTGGCGCGGCTCAAGTTCGAGGAGCACCGCATCGATCGCTCGATCTACGTCGTCGACGCCCGGCAGAGCGACCACTTCCGCCACGTGTTCCTGACCCTCGCGAAGATGGGCTTCGCGCAGGCCGCCCGCTGCGAGCACGTGCCCTACGAGATGGTCGAACTGCCGAGCGGACCGATGGCGACGCGTCGCGGCAACGTGATCCTGTTCCGGGCCCTGCGCGAGCGGATGACCGCGCACCTGCTCGAGAAGTACCTCGAGAAGTACCGCGGCGAGTGGAGCGACGCCGAGATCGAACGCTGCGCGCACACGCTGGCGCTCGGCGCGATCAAGTACGGCATGCTGTCGCGCGACGTGAACCAGAAGATCGTCTTCGACCTCGAGGCCTGGCTCGAGCTCGAGGGCAACACCGGGCCGTATCTGCAGTACAGCACCGCGCGCGCCGGATCGATCCTTCGCAAGTGCGAGGAGGCGGGCATCGCCGCCGCGGCCGTCGACGCGACGCCCGAGGCGCTGACGGCGTTGCTCGGCGCGCTCGAGCACCCCGAGGAGCGCGAGCTCGTGCTGGCGATCGACGGCCTGCGCCCGGCCGCGGCACAGGCCGCCGCAGGCCTGCGCCCCTCGGTGCTCTGCGCGTATCTCCACGAGCTGGCGAAGTCGAACAACCGCTTCGTCAACGCCAAGCACTGCAAGGTGCTGCAGAGCGAGGGCGACGTGCAGCGCGCGCGCGTGCTGCTCGTCACCGCCGCGCACGCGGCCCTGCGCTGGGGCCTCGCGCGACTCGGCATGGATGCCCCCGTCCGCATGTGAGCGTGAGATCGCGCAAGCCCGATCTACGCGCCCCGATCCCCCGGGCGCCGCCGCCGTCCGGGGGATCGTGATACGGCAACCTGACATGGCCGACGACTCCCGCACGCCCGTCATCGTCGATGCGATCCGCACCCCGATCGGCCGTCTGCGCGGCAGCCTGTGCCCCCTGCGCCCCGATGACCTCGCAGCCTTCGCGGTGCGCATGCTCGCCGAGCGCAACCCCGCCGCGATGGAGCAGCTCGAGGACGTGATCTTCGGCGCGGCCAACCAGGCTGGCGAGGACAACCGCAACGTCGCGCGCATGGCCGCGCTGCTGGCCGGCCTGCCGGTCGAGGTCCCCGGCATGACCGTCAACCGCCTGTGCGGCTCCGGCATGGAGGCCGTGCTCTGCGCCGCGAAGTCGATCATGGCGGGCGAAGGCGACGTCTACATCGCCGGCGGCGTCGAGAGCATGACCCGCGCGCCGTTCGTGATGCCCAAGGCCGACGAGCCCTTCGCCCGCAAGGCCGAGGTGTTCGACACCTCGCTGGGCTGGCGCATGATCAACCCGGCGATGCAGCGGCTGTATCCGATCGAGACCCTCGGCGAGACCGCCGAGAACGTCGCCGAGCGCTACCAGGTCTCGCGCGCCGATCAGGACGCGTGGGCGCTCGAGTCCCACCGCAAGGCGGCGCTGGCCCAGGACGAGGGCTGGTTCGACGACGAGCTCGTGCCGATCGAGGTGCCGCGCGGCCGCGACGAGGAGCCGCTGCGCGTCGCCGCCGACGAGTGCGTGCGCCGGGACAGCACGATCGAGAAGCTCGCCAAGCTGCCCGCCGCGTTCCGCAAGGGCGGCAGCGTGACCGCGGGCAACAGCTCGCCGCTCAACGACGGCTCGGCCGCGCTGCTGGTCACCTCGCTCGCCCGCGCGCGCGCGCTCGACCTGCAGCCGCTGGCGCGCATCGCCGCGTGGGGCCACGCCGGCGTGCACCCGGGCGTGATGGGCATCGGGCCGATCCCCGCCAGCCGCAAGGCGCTCGACCGCGCAAACCTGCGCACCGCGGAGCTCGACATGATCGAGCTCAACGAGGCGTTCGCCGCCCAGGTCCTCGCGTCGCTGCGCGGCCTCGAGCTCGACCCGGCGAAGGTCAACCCGCAGGGCGGGTCGATCGCCCTGGGTCATCCGCTCGGCTGCTCCGGCGCACGCATCGTGACCACGCTGGTGCACGGGCTGCAGCGCACGCGCGGTCGCTGGGGCCTGGCGTCGATGTGCATCGGCGTGGGCCAGGGCATCGCCTGCATCGTCGAGCGGCTCTAGACGCCGCCCCTTCGAACCACTTCCACCGGCGCGCGACACTCCACGAGGACCTGACATGAACCGACGCATCTTCGCCCTCATCGCCCCGCTCCTGTTCGCCTGCCCCGCCGACGACGACGAGGACACCAGCGCGACCACGAACTCGAACACCAACGCAGGGACCGCCGACGAGACGGCGTCGGAGTCCGGCGCGAGCGGCAACGAGGTGCTCGGCTGTGCGTTCCCCGAGGAGCAGGACACCACCGCCGGGGTCAGCACCCCGATCATGGAGACCTGGGGCTCGGCGTGCACCACCGACGCCGAGTGCGTCGAGCGCGTCGGTGCGGGCGGCGTCTGCCTGTTCCAGGCCGTCGTGTACGAGCTGCCCGAGGGCTACTGCGCCAAGCCGTGCACGTTGCCCGACGCCAACACCCGCGTCGTGATGGACGACCCGACGTGCGATCCGGCCGGCGGCGTCGCGTGCACCGGCCAGATGGGCACGTTCGAGTACTGCGCGCCGCTGTGCACCGACGACGCGCAGTGCAACCGCGACGGCTACATCTGCCGGCAGATGCCGATCATCGCCCAGCCCGAGGACGCCTCGCTGTGCCTGATGCCGGACTGCTGCCAGGGCACCTGCGATCCGAACGACTGATGCGCCCGCGGCTGTGCGGCGGGCCGATGGGCACCGAGCTGGCCCGCCGCGGGTTCGCGCTCGCGGCCCCGGCGTGGTCGGCTGCGGCGAACCTCGACGCGCCCGACCTCGTCGCGGCGATCCACCGCGAGCACGTGGCCGTCGGCGCGGAGCAGATCACCGCGAACACGACCTGCGCCCACCGGCACGACGTCGGCGACGCGCAGGTCGAGATCTGTCGCGTCGCGATCGACCTGGCGCGGCGCGCCGGTGTCGGCGTCGCGGCCTCCCTCGCGATGCTGCCCGCGTCGATGTCGACGCAGCGTCGCGCGCTCGAGTACGCCCGCACCACCGCGGCGATGCGCGGCGCGGACGTGCTGCTGCTCGAGGGATTCGTGGACGCCGACGAGCTGGTCCGCGCGCTCGAGGTGACCCGCGACTGGCCAGGGCCGCGATGGGCCGCCCTCGCGGGTCCCGGGGCCGCGCAGCTGCCCGCGCTGGTGCCCCGCGCCCTCGCCGAGGGCGTCGCCCTCGTGGCGGTGCACTGCTGCCCGCTCGACGACGCCGCGGCCGCCCTGTCGGCGGCCCGCACCGCCTACCCCGACGCGCCGCTGGGCGCGTACCCCAGCCCGGCGATCGAGCGTGACGACGACGGTTTCGCGCGCGCGCTCGTCGATCTCGCCGAGCGGATCGGCCTCACGTGGATCGGATCGTGCTGTGGTGGCACACCCGCGACGACCGCGGCGCTCGGGGCCGCGCGCGATCGCTGACGGCTTCGCCGAGCGCCGCGATCATGCGATACATGGCCCATGCAATCGATCGTCGGACTTCGCGTCGTCCTCGCGTGTGCCGTCGTCGGTGCGTGCGGTGGCGGTGGCAACGGCGGCGATGCGGCGACGGACGCCTCGACCGGCAGCACCTCGACGACGCCGGGCACCCAGGGCTCGAGCGTCGAGCCCCCGTCGACCACCCTCGACGCGACCTCGGCGACACCGACCACCACGGACGACGCGACCAGCGACGGGCCCGCGGACACCACGGACGCGCCCGCGGACACCACCGCCGTCGCCGATGACACCGCGAGCGTCGGTGGGGGCGACTGCGAGTTCAGCGAGTCGTTCGACGGTCTCGCGGACGGCAGCGCCTGGCCGGATCACTGGACCGCCGTCGGCGGCGTCGCGATCGCGGACATCCAGGGGGGCCGCGGCCGCCTGGTGCCCTCGCCCGGACCCTACGCGCTCGCGCGCCTCGTGACGCCGCTCGACTGCGTCGACGTCGAGGTCACCTTCGCCTTCGAGCTCAGCCAGCCCGCCGTGCAGGGCGTGGGGCTGTACGTGCGCCAGAACGGCGGCTACCTCCAGCAGACGGTGCCCACCGGCGAGGGCTATGTCGCGTTCATCCAGGGGTTCATGCAGCCGCCGGGGATCGGGGTGTGGCGCGAGAACGACGGGGTCGAGGAGCTCATCGGGGGCAACGTCGCCGCGACGATCATGCCCGGCGTCCCCTACCGCGCCCGATTGCGCGTCACCCAGCAGGACGCCCAGACGACCCTGCTGCAGGCGCGGGTGTGGCCCGACGGCGCCGACGAGCCCGGCGAGTGGCAGGTCGAGCGCACCGATGGGACGCCGAGCCTGCAGGGGACCGCCGGGGCGCTGGCCGTCGACACCTACAACGTGATGATGCAGAACGTCGGCGGCGACATGTTCTTCGACGACATCGTCGCGACTGCGGCGCGGTGATCCGGCTCCGGGGCGCGATGCTCCGCGGCGCGGAGGTTGGTATCCTCTCGCCGACGTGCACCGCCGCCTCGCCCTGACCCCGTCGCTGTGCCTGCTCCTCGCCGCGGCGTGTCACCCCGACGCCCCGCCCGAGCCGCCCGAACTCGACCCCGGCGAGCACCTGCTGCTGTCGCCCCGGGGCAACCCCGAGGAGCTCCTCGGCCGCACCGTCACGGCCAACGCCGAGGGCGGGTACGTGGTCTCCGACGAGCGGCCCGCGGGCTGCGACGTCACCGTGCGACGCGTGCCCGAGCGATGGCAGCGCAGCTACCAGCAGGACATCGGGCGCGCCGCCCACATCGGCACCGGCGCCACGCCGTTCGGGGAGATCACCGCGCAGCACGGCAAGTCGGTGAAGGTCGACGCGCAGATCGACAATCTCGAGGTGCTGCAGGCCGACCTGCGCGGCTGCACCGGCACGGTCGTGAGCGCCGTGAAGGTCGGCACCGGCAAGCGCGAGTTCAAGGCGCGCGAGGAGACCTCCGCCGACGTCAAGGTGAAGGCCAAGGGTGTCCCGGTCGGGGCCGGCGGCGGCAAGTGGCGCGCGGTCGGCCGCGCGCTCGAGTGGAACGAGCCCCAGGCATGGGCTTTCTCGGTGAAGGATCTGTCGGCCGCGGGCGCCGACATGCGCGTCGAGCTGGTGCTGCTCCCCGAGAGCGTCCGCGACGGCGAGACCTTTTCGGTCCGAGTGCTGAGCGGCCGGCAGGTCTACCTCGTCATCGCGTTCCTCGGCCCCAACGGCAACGCCGGGCTCATCCTGCCCAACGGCCGACAGCCAGTGCCGACCGTCACCGCCGGCGGCAACGTCGAGCTCAGCCTCGGGGCCAAGCTCGCGGTGCCGGGCGCCGCCGAGCGTGATCGCGTCGTCGTCTACGCGTTCACCGAGCGGGGCGATTTCGACATGTTCAAGCCCCCTAGCGGCAGCCTCGACAGCACGACGGTCAGCGCCTACCTGGCCGAGCTGCCCAAGCGCCTCGCGTCGATTCCGGCGCGACGCTGGACGACGACCGAGGGCTACCTCCTCATCGAGCCCAAGATCGATCCCAGCACCGCGGCCGCGCCCTGATCGAGCCGTGATCGCTTTCTGATAGGATGCGCAGCGCATGTCGGTTCGCGTCTCCGTGGCCTGCGCCCTGGTCGTCTCGCTCCTCGCCCCGACCCGCGTGGCGTTCGCCCAGGACCCAGCCCCCGCGACCGGCGATCGCGACCTCGACGGCTTCGCCGACTCCGCGGACGCGTGCCCCGACACCTACGGCGCGCCGCCGCAGGGCTGCCCGCCCCAGGCCCCGCCCTCCGTCACGGATCGCGACGGCGACGGGATCGCCGACGACGTCGACGCGTGCCCCGACGTCGCCGCGGGGACGAGCACCGGCTGCCCCGACACGGCGACGCCGCCCGACACGACCGCGGTGCCCGCCGGCGATCCCAACGACGAGTACCAGTCGCTGCTGCGCACGCTGCCCAACGACTACGACCTGAACTACACGTTCGACGCGCCGGCCCGCAAACGCAACCGCGAGAACGATCCGGGCCGCGCCGCCAAGCGCATCCGCGCCCTGGGCATCAGCGGCAGCTCGCTGCTGCTGATCGGCACCGTCGGCATGATCGCGACGTTGAGCGCGGGGCTCGGGATCAGCCGCGGCGCGAAGAACGACCTCGAGGACATGAAGGCGGCCCAGGACGTGGATCCTGCGACCCCCATCGACGGTGCGGCCCGCGAGGACGCGCTGCGCAAGGGCGAGGTCGGCGACAAGACCGCCATCATCGGCTCGGCGGCCAGCGGCGGCGTGATGGCGCTGGGCGCCGTGCTGCTCATCGCCGCCCGCTCGCTCAAGAAGAAGACCTACGGCACGGCGGACAGCGGCTCGTCGGGCGGCTCGATGCCCGACAAGACCCGCCGCAACCTGACGATCTACGGGGCGCTGCTGGTCGTCTACGGCCTCATCGGCGTCGGCGCGGGCGCGGTGCTGGCCAAGAACGACGACGCGAAGAAGGCGAAGAACGGCCGCATCCTGCTCGGCGTCGGCGGCGGGATGATGGGCCTGGGCGCCCTGCTCTTCATCCCGCTGGCGATCAACAAGTTCAAGAAGACCGCGCGCATCAACGCCGGGCCGATGTGGGTCCGCAGCGGTGGTGGAGCGGGCGTGCGCGTGAGCTTCTGACGTCTCGCGCCGGTGACATCGAGGATCGTCGACCCGGGCGGGCCCCGGGTCTGCTCGAGATCTGGCACGATGGCGGCATGCCGGACTGGTACGCCGATCAAGCGTTCTGGGAGCGTGTGTATCCCGTGGTGTTCTCGCCCGCCCGCTTCGCGCGCGCCGACGAGGAGGCCGCCGAGCTCACCGCGCTCACCGGCATCACCGGCGGTCGCGCCCTCGATCTCTGCTGCGGCCCCGGGCGCCACGCGGTCGCGCTGGCCCGCCGCGGCTTCGACGTCACCGGCGTCGACCTGACCCAGTTCCTGCTCGACCGCGGCCGCGAGCACGCCGACGCGCACAAGGTCCAGGTGGAGTTCATCCGCCAGGACATGCGCGAGTTCGTGCGACCGGGCTCGTACGATCTGATCCTCAACCTGTTCACCTCGTTCGGGTACTTCGCCACCGAGAACGAGGACATGCGCACGCTCAAGAACATGGTCGAGTCGCTGAGCGACGGCGGGGCGCTGGTCATCGACGTGCTCGGCAAGGAGGCCCTCGCCGAGCGCCTGCACGCCGAGCGCACCCCGATCGAGGAGCACGACGGCTCGCTGTTGGTGCAGAAGGTCGAGGTCGTCGACGACTGGTGCCGCGCGAAGAGCGAGTGGATCCTGATCCGCGACGACAAGGTCGATCGCTTCTTCTTCGAGCACACGCTGTACTCGGGCAAGGAGCTGCGCGAGCTGATGAACTGGGCCGGCCTCTCGAAGGTCCAGCTGTACGGCAACCTCGACGGCCGCCGCTACGGGCCGGGCGCCGGCCGCCTGGTCGCCGTGGGCCGCCGATAGGTCCCGCGAGGCGTCGGCGGGCGACGGCCTCAGCGTGGCACGTAGTGGCCGTCGACGACGAGCACGACGTCGTCCGCGGCGGGTAGATCGAACGTGAACGCGGCCCGATCCCCCGGCGCGAGTACGTGCACGACGCCGTCGTCGCCGCAGGCCGCGTGGCCGGCCGCGCACTCGAGCGGCCGGTGCTCCACCCCATCGACCCAGAGGCGGACGTCGTCGAGGTACGTGACCTCCGGCTTGTCCTCGGCGAGCGTGACGACGAGACGACCGCCCGCAAAAGGGGGCAGGCGCAGGGACTGGCTGCCCGCGAGGCGCGGCGCGGACATGCGGCGCAGGATCTCGCCGACGCGCGCGTCGCCGACGTCGACGAACGGGCACGCGGCCATCAGGCAGCGGCTGCGCGTGTCGGTGCGGCGCAGCGTGGGCGTGAGGCCCCGCTTCGGCCGCCATCGCAGGCTGCGTACGTCGCGGCGCGACAGCCCGTCGGCCGCGGTGCTCCCGTCGGCACGGATCGTCGCGTCGCGGACGCACGACTCTTCGATGAACGTGATCTTGCCGCCGACGACGGCCAGGTCGCTCGCGTGCGCCACGTCGATCGGCGCGGGCGTGAGCGGATGGATCGCGCCGTCCCAGTAGCCGAAGAAGTGATAGCGCCGATCCGGATCGACATCGCCCTCCTGGAACTGCCAGAACACCACCGCCTGGGCCTTCGCGTCGAGGCGGACGACCGTGAGCCGCTGATCGCGGTCGAGGCCGCCCCAGTAGTCGTCGGTCGGGTGGATCCAGTCGACATGCGTGCTCGTCGCGGGCTTCGAGCCGGCGATCGTCAGCACGCCGTCGTGACCGAGCGTGATCGTCTCGACGACGCCATCGCCGTCGAGATCGCCGCTGGCGCGCGCGTAGGGCTCGGTGGGCACGGGGTCGACGCGCGGCGGATCGTCGGCGGCGTGGCCGTCGATGCCGAGCACCCAGAGCATCGGGCCACCCCGGTGCGCGGCGAATCGCGACAGCTCGGCCTCGCGCGCCGTGATCTCGACCTCGACCTCGAAGCGCAGCGCCGCGGGATGGTTGGCGAGCAGGTACGAGCCGCCGATCGTCGGCGCGAAGGTCACGTACGACTCGCCCTCGCCCTTCGTGCCGGGCTCGCCGACGCTCTGCACGAAGCGCCCGGGCAGCGTGCGCTCGGGCCCGAGCCGCACGAGCTCGGCGCCCTCGGGCGCGTCGAGGCGCAGGAGGGTGTCGATGCGCAGGTGCGTCGCGCGGCCGCTGCCGCCCTCGGGAGACCACGTCCGCCCGGACACGCGGACGCGCGCGCCGTCGAAGGGGCGCAACCACGCCTCCGGCCGATCCGCGGCGACGAGGCGCGCCCCGTCGGCACGCTCGAGCCACACCATCTGGAGCCCCTCGGCCGCGGGCGCGGCGTCGATCCGCACGACCGCGTCGAAGGCGAGCAGGCCCTCGTCCGCCGGGTCGCCGGCGGGCTCCGCCGCGGTCTCGGGAGCGGGCGGCGGCGTCACGTTCGGCGGAGCGGGCGGCGTCGACGTGCACCCGGCACCGACCAGCCACAGACGGAGCGTGCGCAGGATCAGCCGATGCACCCCATCAGTCTCGCACGCGGCCGCGACCTTCGCCACGCGAGCCCGCGCGATCCGACCTAGCAGACCTCGCAGATCGACGTCGCGAACTCGGACTTGTAGTTGCAGCAACCCGACGCGCAGTCGCTGGGCGCCGTGCAGGTCTTGAAGCACGAGGACGTGCCCGCGGCGTTGGGGAGGCAGCGGCCCGCGCAGCAGTCGAGATCCGACCCGCACAGCGAGCCCGCCGAGGCGCAGCCTGGCCCAGGGCACGCCGCATCTGCACCGCACGAGTCCGTCGGCACGCAGAGGTTGTAGCCCGTCGGCACCGACGCGCAGCAGCAGCTGTCGGCGCACTCGGTGCCCGCATAGCAGGTCTGGCGGCACGCGAGCGCGCCGGTGCCATCATCGATGCACTGGCCCTCGCAACACGCCTCGCCGTTCGCACAGGACTCGCCGAGCGACGCGCACGTCGCCCCGACGGTGGTGCTCATCGAATCGGTCGTCGAGACCGTCGTGGAGGCCGTCGCCGCCGTGGCGCTGCCGTCACACGACGCGTCCGTGTCGGGGCACGCGTCGGGATCGGTACAGACGCCGCCGATGCACTGGAGGCTCCCGCCGCAGTGGGAGTCCTGCTCGCAGCGCAGGCCCTCGGTCAGCTCCTCGCCGTCGAAGCACGCCGCGAACGCAGCGAGCCCCGCCAGCGCCGCCGCGGCCACGAGCCGCATCGCCCGCCCGCTCACTGCACCGCCCCCGCCGACGGGCTACCCGTGGGCACGATCTTCACGTCGGACAGCGACGGGAGCTTGGCCTTGTTGCCGCGCTGCAGCGCCTTCTGGGCCCGCCGCACGTTCTTGATGTGGGGATAGTCGGCCTCGGCCAGATCGCTGTAGCCGCTGAGGAACGCCGAGCACGCGGCCTGCTTCTGGTCCTTGGTCTTGTGGACCAGCGTCAGGTAGTCGCGCAGGTACTCGTAGTCGTTCGCCATCGAGGTTTCCTTGTTGCGCAGCGCGCGGGCGAAGATCTGCCACTCGCGGCACATCTTCAGCGCCTGCACGCGGTACGGGTTGGTGACCTCGCCGAGGCGCGCCAGCTCGCACCACGAGGAGGCGCGCACCTCGGGCAGCGCCTCCTCGTCCTTCTGCCGCTCGAGCGCCGTGGCGTACAGCTTCTCGGCGCGCATGTCGGTCTTGGCGCTGAAGTTGACCTGGCCGCCCTCGAACATCGCCGCGTCGGGGACCGCGAGGGTGTCGGCGTTGATCTCGAGGTCGTTCGCCGCCGCGCCGCGCATGCGCATCTCGGTGAGATCTGGGCCCGCCTCGCCGACCGAGATGGACAGCTGCTGATCGCCGCCGATGCCCCCGACGATCTCCGGCGTCTGCTGGCGGCCCTGCAACAGCATGCCGAGCGCGTCGCGGGAGTACGAGACGGCCTCCTGCACGGTGACGCTGCCGTCCTTGTTGGTGTCGCCCCAGCCGCGCATCGCCCCGAGCAACAGGTACGAGAACGCCGGTCGGCTCATGCCCGGCAGCGAGCCCGCGTACTCGTCCTTCTTCGACGCCGACAGCACGATCGCCTTGGACCCGGCCTTGAGGTCGACGAACACGAGGTCCTGCAGGCCCGCCTCCATGACCCGCGTGCCGGTGGAGGTCTTGCCGTTGAAGCAGGCGTCGAGCACGACGATCGGCGTCACGCCCTCCTTGCCCTCGAGAATCGCGAGCAGCTCGCTCTGGGCGACGCTTCGCTGGGCGACGCTGTCGGGGGTGGGACGCACGTCGGCGCCGATGAGCCAGGCGTCGTCACCGCTCTTCTTCGGCGCGCCGTGGCCGATGAACACGAACCACAGCCGGCCGCCGGGCGAGACCTTCTCGACCGCGCGGCGCGTGTCGTCGAGGATCTCCTCGCGCGTCGCCTCGACGTTCCACAGCAGGTGCGTGTTGGTCTCGGGCACGCCCTGGGTCTTGGTCAGGAACTTCACCCAGTCGGCCGCGTTGGCCCGCGCGCCGGGGATGTCGTCGACGGACTGGTAGTCCTCGATCGCGATCACGATCGCCGCGTCGCGCAGCGCGGGGTTCGCCACCCGTGGGGGCACGTCCGTGAGGCTCGGCCAGTTGGTGGCGTCCTTGCGCAGCGCGACGTCCTTGCGGCCACGGTTGCACCCGAGGCCCGCGGTGAGGGAGGTCGCGAGGGCCAGCATCGCGAGGGAGGCGAAAATGCGCATGGCGGCTCGACTGCGACGAGGATACCGAACCGCCGTCGCCCGCGGCAAGGCGCGGGCACGGGCGGATGGGCGCACGTGCGAGCGATGGCGGCCCGCGACGGTCCGCGGGCTCAACCGTCGGCGTCACCCTGCGGCTCGGGACGGGACAGCGCGCGCGGGGGCAGCAGCTCGGGCTCGCTCTCGACCTTCTGGGCGAGGAAGATCGATGCGTCGAGCTTGAAGAAGTTCCGCTTGCGGTAGAAGCCGAGCGCGAGGCGGTTGTTCTCCGCGACCTCGAGCACCAAGTGCGTGCAGCCGCGGACGCGCGCGAGGTGCTGCAGCTGCTCGAGCATGAAGCCGCCGATGCCACGGCCGTGGTACTCGGGGTGCGAGGCGAGCTCCTCGACGTACAGCGGCCGCATGTCCCGCTTCTCGAAGTAGCGCGGGTTGATCCAGTTGTCGTTGCCGGTCACCTCGAAGGCGCATTCGGCGTAGCCGACGATGTCGCCGTCGACCTCGAAGATGAGCTGGGCGATGCCCTCGTCGTCGTACTGCTCCTCGAAGCGCTGCTTGCTCCGCGGCCGCTGGTACTCGACGGTCTCGCGGTTCACGTCGCGGAACACCAGCTTCAGGAACTCCCACACGCGGTTGAGATCGCGGCGATGCATGCGACGCACGCGGATCGCATCCGGTGGCGCGGGCGCGGCGTTCTCGTCGACCTCGACCGCGAAGGTCTTGCCGCGACGGCGCGCGCGGGTGGCCGCCTTGGCGGCGTGCCGGGTGGCCGCGTCGGGCTTGGTGGGCTTGGGCTTCGCGGGGCGCTTCGGCGTCGCGGGCTTCGGCGTGGCGGCCTTCGCCTTCGAGGCCTTCGGCGTCGCGGGCTCCGCTCCCGTCGGCGTGGCCTTGGGGTCGGCGGGCGGGCGCTTGGGCTTGGGGGCGGCCATTGCCGCGGGATTGTACCCGCGGGAGCGGCGGCGCTGCAGGGGACGCCGCGGCGGCAGTGCACAACCCGTGATGCGCCGCGTCACGGGCGACGCTGACGCGCCGCGCCCGCGTCACGCTACGTCCCAAGCGCCTGCTCGAGGAGCAGGGGGACCGCACCACAAAAGCCCGGTAGCCGCGCCAACGCGCGATCGCTTCGCCGCGCCCGTCGCTCGAACGACGACCCGGGGTCACCGTGGACGGCCCACCGGTGATCGTCGAGCGTTCGCAAGAACGCGCGGACGAACATCGCGACCGCGCGAAGCTGAGGCGGCGGCAGTGGCCCTGCCTCGTGTGCGGCCTCCAACGACGCGAGTTCTTCCACTTCGGCTGGGGGCCACAGTCGCGAGGCAGGCGACGCCAGCAGCCGCTGCGCGAGCGCGTCGGCCCGGCCCGCCAGACCGCGGACGTGAGCCGCATCGTCGTCGGGGGTCGCGACCAAGCTCGACACCGCACGTTGGATCCCGGACGCGTCCGGCCGACAGGTCAACGAGATCGACGGCTCCGACGGCCACAGCGAGGCAGCCGCAGGATGATCGACCTCGCGCCAGACGATCTTCGCGACCGAGTCGTTGGTGTCCCGGGCCGCGAGTGACCGATACAAGAAGCAGGTCACTTGCGCGGGGCGGCTGCCACCGCCCCGCTCGCGAGCGCGCGCACCGACGAGATCGACAATGGCGCGAAGGTTGGCAGGACGCGCGGCTGACTTGTAGATCGCGCGCCAGAGGTCGATGCGCACCCGGGACAACGGGTAGGTATCGTTCTGTTCCTCCACGACCTCGAGATGATGGTTCGCGACATCGACCGGATCCAGGTCGAGTTTCCAGACATCGAGACCTGCGATGGACTCGTCGACGAGCTCACCCCGGTCGATCTCGCGTGCGATGACCCGATCCCCTTCGACGCGCTCGGCGGACTGTCGCTGCGGTGCTGCTGCATCACACCGTGATGTAGCAGCACCGTAGCCTCCCCCGATCCGCCACGTCCCACCGTCCCCATGCTCGTCGTGCGCGGCAGGAGCCGGACCAAGCGTGCGGGACCGCGATGGATCATCGCACGAAGTCCTCGAGCATCTGCTCGAGGACCGAGGGCTCGTCCTCGACGACCGGCGTGATCGACCCGAGATCGGGGAGGTCGAGGGGGCCGGTGTCGTCGTCGGTGTCGTCGTCGGTGTCGCCGACGACCGATGTCGATCCGCCCGTGTCGCCCTCGGTGTCCGCACCGGTCTCACCGGCACCGGTCATGCCGCCCGTCATTCCACCGGTCAGGCCGCCCGTCTCGCCCGCCCCCGTATCACTACCGCCGCCCACGCCGCTGGTGTGGCCACCGCTGTCGCCGACACCGCTGGTGGACCCACCACTGTCGCTGGCGCCACTCGTGTAGCCACCACTCTCGCCGCCACCACTCTCGCCGCCACCACTCTCGCCGCCACCACTCTCGCCGCCACCACTCTCGCCGCCGCCGCTCTCGCCCACGCCGGTGTCACCGCCGATCGATGTCGATCCACCGCCCGCGCCACCGGTGGATCCGCCCCCGTCGCCGGCACCCGTCTCGCCACCGCTGTCCGCTCCCGTCGCGCCCGAGGAATCCGAGTCGGTCAACCAGTCCACGGTCGTCCCCCAGTCGAGGCCCGTGGTGGTGCCGTCATCGCCGGTTCCGGAGCCCGACTCGCCGCCGGTGTCGGTCCCGCCACCGCCACCGCCGCAGGTCTTCGGGGTGATCTTCGCCAGCGTCCACGGGAACGGCTTCGTCTCGGCCGTGATGCCCGCGTTGCGGTGACACTCGAGGCAGTTCTTGCCCGCAGCGGCGACCCCAGGGGTGACCGCGCCCTCGCCCGAGAAGTTCCGCTTGTCGGCGAGCTCGAGCGGGACCTCCGCCAGCAGCACGCGCGCGGCGTTGACGGCCAAGCCCTCGACGAGCTCGACGCACGTGACCTTGCCGTCCTTGCGTTGGAGCGGACCGAACACGAAGACCTCGTAGGCGCAGAGGTCCTGGTCCTTCTTCGCCTTGTTGGGGTAGCGAATGCGATCGTAGCTGAACAGCACGAAGTACTCGGACTGCTTGTCGTCCTTGGTCACGCGCACGAAGTAGCCGAACGTCCCCCGCTCGCCGCCCGCGGTCTCGTTCGCCTTGCCCTTGTCGGCGTCGGCGCTCTTCTCGAGCAGCACGCTCGAGTCGCCGGGCGCACGGTACTTGAGGCCACCCGAGCCGGTGGTCGCGAGCTTCTCGATGTCGTCGGTGGCGCAGACGCCGATGCCGGCGGTGGTCTGCATCTCCTGGAACAGCTTGGCGCCGTCGGCGTTCTTCCACGCCCCCGGCGCGTCACCGCCGGCCGGTCGATCCATCGGTGCGATCTCCACCTTGGTCGCGCCGGCGGTGCCCATGCGCGTCGCAAAGCGCTGATCGGCGGTCTCGGGGTCGGCGCGGAAGTCGGTGGACTCGGCGGACTCGTCGGGCTGGACGCACGCCGCTGCAAAGGTGGTCGAGCACAGCAGGAGGGCGCGGACGAACGCGATCGGGCTTCGGTGGATGTGCATGGTGTCGTGCCTCGGGGCCCGCGAGCGAGGGCCTCACCGGTGCTGATGCACTCGACCTGGTTTCGATCACACGCGGCACGCCACCACGAGCCGCGCCGTCGCGGAGCACCGCGGCCGATCGGCCAACGTTCGAGAAAAACTCCTCGCGGGTTTGATCGGATCGTCGCGCCCGAGCGTAGGTGTCATGCGCGGCGCGGCGATGATCTCGACCTCCGACAGTCGGTCCGAATCGAGCGCACTCGGCCGGCGCTTCGCCGCGGTGCGCGACGAGATCGACGCGCCCGAGGACGACGGCTGGCTCGAGCTCGCGCTGTTCGGTGGCACCACCCGCCTGGGCCGCTACGAGCTCGGCCCGAGGATCGGCGCCGGTGGGTTCGGCGTGGTGTTCGCGGGGTTCGATCCCGCGCTGGGTCGGTCGGTGGCGATCAAGCTGCTGCGTCGTCGACGGACCCGCGCCGACGTCACCGCGTGGATGCTGCGGGAAGCGCGGGCGATCTCCGGCGTGCGACACCCGAACGTCGTGCAGGTGTTCGACGTCGGCATCGCCGAGCAGGGGATGTTCCTCGTGATGGAGCTCGTCCACGGCGTTCCGCTGTCGACGTGGGTGCGTCGGCCGCACGCCCTCGGCGACAGCATCGCGGTGCTCGCCCGCGCCGCCGAGGGGCTCATCGCCGTGCATGCCCACGGGCTCCTGCACTGCGACGTGAAGCCGGCGAACGTGCTGGTCGACGACGTCGGCGCCGTGAAGATCGTCGACTTCGGTCTCGCCGAGCTGGTTGCGGCGGCGGCCGACGACACGCAGGAGGACGACGGTCGACGACCTCAGCGGGTGGGCGGCACCTCGCGCTACATGTCGCCCGAGCAGCGACGGGGCGAGGAGATCGATGGCCGCAGTGACGTCTTCGCGTTCGCGACGATGGCCTGCGAGGTCCTCGCGCCGCACTTCGCCCGGGGCATGCCGCGGGCGCTGACGCGGGTGCTCGAGCGGGGTCGGGCCGACGAGCGGGAGCGCCGCTGGCCGTCGGTCGAGCCGCTGCTCGTCGCGCTCCGCCGCGCTGCGATCCCGCGGCGTCGTCTCGGGCCCGTCGCGATCGCGGCGGCGACGAGCGCGTGGTTGATGGCCGCATCCACGGCGCGTGGCGACGCCTGCACCACGGCCGCGGCCGCGCTCGCCGAGGCGAACACGGTCGACGCCAGCGCCGCGCTGCGGGCGGCCGGAGTGGATCCGGCGATCGATCCACGCGGACGCGACTGGCTCGCGGCCTGGCACACCACGCGACGCGCGGCGTGCAGCGTCGAGCCCTCGGCGAGGGCGGGCATCGACGCGTGCCTCGACGACGAGCTGACCCTGTTCGGAGCGCTCGCGGCGAGCTTCGTCGCGCGGCAGGTCCACCCCGCGGAGGCCCGGAGCCAGCTGTCCGAGCTCGAGGATCCGCGGCGCTGCGCGATGGCACCAGCGGCGACGACCGTCGCGATCGACGTCGAACTCGCGGATCGGATCGCCCGGGCCCAGGCGCACCTGTTCGCCGACGACGTCGACGCGCTCGTCGAGGACGTCGCCGTCGTCGGGGCCGATCCGCAGGCCGACGCGCCCGATGTCGCCGCGCGGCTCGGGCTGTGGCGGGCCCGGATCGCCCGTCACGACGGTCGCGACGCCGACACCCGCGAGGCGCTGGAGGCCGCGTTCCGAGCCGCCCGCGTGGCCCGCCAGGACGCGATGGGTCATCGCAGCGCGGTCGAGCTCGCAGCGTGGCACGCGTGGGTCGGCGGTGATCTCGACCTCGCGCGACTCTGGCTGCGCTCTGCCGAGGCGATCGCCCCCGACGGGCTCGGCCCGATCGGGCTCGCGCGTCGCCGCCGCGTCGAGGTCTCGATCGCCCAGCGCGCCGCCGATCACGATCGCTGCGTCGCGCAGGCTCGAGTGGCGCTCGCCGACCTCGAGCTCGCCGGGCTCGGCGCCACACCGCTCGGCCTCACCCTGGCCAACGATGCCGCCGAATGCGAGCTGCTGAGCGGACGCCACGACGACGCGCTGGCGTCGGCGGACGCGATCGTGGCGCGGTTCGAGTCCGAGTCCGCTGCATGGTCGATGCGCGGCGTGGTCGAGGCCCATCTCCTCGTCGCGCGCGTGCACGCCGACCGCGACCTGCCGGCGCTCGCACGCGCCGCGCTCGACGGCGCCCGCGCACGTCTCGAGGCCGGCGATGATCCGACGATGCTCCCCCAGCTCTGGAACAGCCTCGGCCAGCTCGCCGCGCTGTCCGGAGACGGCGACGCCGCGGTGGCCGCGTACGGCCACGCCCTCGCCGCGCTCCCACGCTGGGCCGTGGCAGACCGCGGCCTCACCGGTCTCAACCTGGCCGCCGCCCTCGTCCACCTCGGGCGGGCCGACGACGCGGAGCTCGCCCTCGCGCGCGCGGAGGTGCTCCTGGCGTCGAGCCTCGGCGACCAGCACCCGTGGACGGCCCACGCCACCGACGCGCGGGCGGGGATCGCCGGGCTCCGCGACGATCCTGCCGCACGCCTCACGCTGCTGGTCGCGGCCGCCCGCGACTTCGAGCGCCACTTCGGCTCCGCGAGTCCGCACACCGTCGCGGCGTGGGCGGACGTGGCGGAGGCCCGCGACGCGCAGGCGGCCCACTCCCGACGATCGCGGGTCCCCGCGCGGAGGCGACGATGAACGACCTCGAGCTGTTGCAGGCGTGGCGGGCCGGAGACGCGATCGCGGGCCGCGAGCTCGTGCGACACCACCAGGCGTGCGTGCGACGGATGTTCGTGAACAAGGTCGGCGACGCGGTCGACGATCTGGTCCAGCGCACGTTCCTGGCGTGCCTGGCCCACGTCGATCGGATGACCGACGCCACCCGGTTCCGGGCGTACCTCCTCCGCACCGCGCGCAACGAGCTCTATCTGCACTTCCGCGAGCGGCACGGTCCCCGCGGGCGCGTCGACGCGATGACGACGTCGGTGCACGAGCTCGCGCCGTCGCCGAGTCGCGAGCGATCGGAGCTGCGTCGTCGCGACCTGCTGTTGTTCGCGTTGCAGACGCTGCCGCTCGACCTGCAACTCGCGCTCGAGCTGCACTACTGGGAGGCGCTGCGGGGGCCCGAGCTGGCGATCGTGCTCGGGATCCCGGAGGGCACCGTGCGGAGCCGCCTGCGCCTGGCCAAGGACCGCCTGCGGACGACGCTCGCGCGCCTCGGGGACGCCGAGCCGATCGTGGGCGGTGACTTCGACGACTGGGCCGACGGGCTACGCCGACGCCGCTCTGCGGTGTCGTGACGTGGGCAATGCCGTCTCGCTGGGGCACGCGCGCCACGGGGTGTCCGCGGTGGTCTGGAGCGATGGTCGCCGTCGAATTGCTGGGATCGATCGGCACGCTCCTCGCACTCCTGGCGTATGACGCCGCCTTCACGATCCCGCGACGAATCCCGCGCGCCCTGGCGGCTCGCCTTCGCCCAACTCGGCATCGGCCTGGCCGTGACGGCCTGCTACGACGCACCCGGGCCACCCGGCGGCGACGGCTCCGCGTCGACAGGGACCGCGTCGGCCGACGACACGACCGGCGACGCCAGCGGTGGCACGACTGGCGACACCACGACGACGGGCGACGACGAGACGACCACCGATCCGACCCAGCCCTCCAGCGACGGCTCGACCACGGGCGTCCCCGACACCGACCCTTCGGCGGACGACTCGAGTACCGGGGAGCCGCAGACGTGCCTCGACAGCGAGGCGCCGTTCGGCCCGCCAACGCCGCTGGTGAGCCTCAACTCGCGGGACCACGATGAGGGGGCGTGGGTGTCGCCCGACGAACTCACCCTGTACTTCTCGAGCTCGCGACCCGGTGGGGTCGGAGGCTTCGACCTCTACGTGTCGACGCGCGACGGGCGATTCGACGAGTTCGGCGATCCCGCGTCCGTCAGCGACGTTAACACTCCGGGCGCGGAGCGTCGGCCGAGCGTGACCACCGATGGCCTCACGCTGTTCGCGGAGTCGATCAGCCAGAGCGGCGACTACGACATCCTCGTCTCGACCCGACCCAACACGGTCGCAGCCTTCGGCCCGCTGTTGGGCGTCGCCGGCATCAACACGCCTTCCCACGAGGCCGGCGTGCGTACGAACGCAGATGGGACGATGCTGTACTTCGACTCGGATTCAACCGGGGATGCCGACCTCTACCGTGCTGCGCGCCAACCGGACGGGAGCTTCGGTGACGTCGTGCCCATCGGCGAACTCAACGTCCCCGGTGCGGGCGACTCGAACGCGACCCCGACGAGCGACGGTCTGACGATCTACTTCAGTTCGACGCGCGACGGAGGCTCGGGAAGCTACGACATCTATGCAGCGCGGCGCTCCACGATCGACGACGGGTTCGGACAACCCGTCGCCCTCGTCGAGTTGAACACGACCTCGATCGACGTTCCATCCGCCGTCTCCGAGGACGGCTGTCGCCTCTACTACTTCAACTCCGCCGCCAGCGGCTACGACATGTTCGTCGCCGAGCGCTCCCCGTAGCCCTCCGACTCGATCGCCTGCGGCTCCAATGAGAACGGGGGACCGCCGCGCGACCGCCCCCGATCCGCGTCATCCCCGATCCCCCACGACCCGATCCGTGTCCTCCACCACCCCACGCCCGCGAGACTCCCACGCCGAACGCCCTGGCACGCGGCGTGCTTTCCCCCGGGCATGACCCCGTTGCTCCCGTCCCTGGGCCTCGCCGTGCACGTCCTGGCCGCCACGGCCCCGCGCGGCCCCGCGATCCTCGACGCCGCGCCGCAGAGCTCGGCCTCGGGCGGCGTCACGGTGGATCTCGGCAGCAAGCAGCACCTCGTCATCGAGAAGGACGGAAACCTCTGGCTCGACGACGCGCTGATGGCCCTCGGCAACCTCGGCCTCGATCCGTACGCCAACACGGTCGCGCACCGGCTCACGCGCGACCGCGTCACCGTCGCGGTCGGGATCCAGATCCCGCACATGCGGCAGCCCGACTCCGTGCTGCTCGCCGAGATCGATCTGCTCGAGGACCGGCTGGTCTGGAGCGCCGAGGTGTCGCCGCCGACGCTGACGCACGACCAGGGCTCGAGCTGGTCGATCGTGTTCGGGGATCGCATCAGCCTCCTGCAGCGCGAGCACGTCGTGGTCGCGATCGACATGCGCACGGGGACGCAGGCGTGGTCCTTCGCGAACGCGGACCCGACGTTCGAGGCCGAGTACCACGGGCACCTCGGCATCGAGCGCGGCGGGATCGACATCGAGCGCACGCGCGTCCGCGGTCGCGACGTGATCCTCGAGGGGACGCGGCGCGGCTCGACCGAGCCCCTGCACGTCGTGCTCGACCTCCTCACGGGGCGTCGCGTCGACGAGCGGCGGCCCCCCGCGGCGCGACCGCTGTTCGGCTTCTCCTCGGTCATCCCGGCGCCCGTCCTCGACGGTCCGCGGCCGCCCCCACCGCCGCCGCCCCCGGGCTTCGACGGGCTCATCGTCGGCTACACGACGCTGGTGTGGAACGCGAAGACGGCCCGCGGCATCGTCGTGAACCCGACCGCGGACGCCCTGGGTGACCTCGTCGCGCTCGCGCGGAAGCAGCACGTCACCGACGCCGACGGGACCACGCGACCGGTGCAGTGGGTGCTCGCGATCGACACCGGCACGCTCGCGACGGAGCTCGGCGTCGGCAAGGT
>LNFB01000211.1 GCA_001464385.1 Deltaproteobacteria bacterium Ga0077550
GGGAATCAGGGCCGCGCTCGGGCTCGTCGACGCGCCCTACAGACCGCCGGGGAGGTGCGTGCCCTCCCAATGATCCGGCGAGCGCCACAGCCGACTGCGCAGCAGCTCGCGCTCGAACACGAACTCCTTCGGCAGCCGATCGAAGAAGCGATCGAACAGCTCCTCGTGGGCGTGGGCCTCGAGGGTGCCGGGCTGCTTGTCGACGCCCATCAGGTCCTGGAACTTCTCAGCGTCGAAGGCCAGGCCCGACCAGTTGAGGTCCTCGTGGCGCGGCATCCAGCCGAGCGGGCTCTCGATGGCGTAGCCGCGGCCCTTGACGCGATCCACGATCCACTTGAGCACGCGCATGTTCTCGCCGTAGCCGGGCCACAGGAACTTGCCGTCGTCGCCCTTGCGGAACCAGTTCACGCGGAAGATCCGCGGCGGGTTCGGGATCTTGCGACCGACGTTCAACCAGTGGTTGAAGTAGTCGGCCATGTTGTAGCCGCAGAACGGCAGCATCGCGAACGGGTCGCGGCGCATCGCCGCCTGCCCGACCGCCGCGGCCGTTGCCTCGGAGCCCATCGTCGCCGCGAGGTACACGCCGTGGGTCCAGTTGAACGCCTGGTAGACCAGCGGCTGGTCCTTCGACATGCGGCCGCCGAAGATGAACGCGGCGATCGGCACGCCCGCAGGATCCTCCCACTTCGGATCGATCGACGGACACTGCGACGCCGGCGCGGTGAAGCGCGCGTTGGGATGCGCCGCCGGGGTGCCCTTGGCCGGCGTCCACTCCTGACCCTTCCAGTCGATGAGGTGCGCCGGCGTCTCCTCCGTGAGCCCCTCCCACCAGATGTCGCCGTCGTCGGTCAGCGCGACGTTGGTGAAGATGCAGTTCTTCTTCAGGCTCGCGATCGCGTTGGGGTTGGTCTTGGCGCCGGTGCCCGGGGCCACGCCGAAGAACCCGGCCTCGGGGTTGATCGCGTAGAGCTTGCCGTCGCGCGGCTTGATCCACGCGATGTCGTCGCCGACCGTCCACACCTTCCAGCCCTCGAAGCCGGCGGGCGGGACCATCATCGCGAAGTTGGTCTTGCCGCACGCCGACGGGAACGCGGCCGCCACGTAGGTCTTCTCGCCCTCGGGGCTCTCGACGCCGACGATGAGCATGTGCTCGGCGAGCCAGCCCTCGTCGCGCCCCATCGTCGAGGCGATGCGCAGCGCGAGGCACTTCTTGCCGAGCAGGGCGTTGCCGCCGTAGCCCGAGCCGAACGACCAGATCTCGCGGGTCTCGGGGAAGTGCGCGATGTAGATGTTCTCGGGGTTGCACGGCCAGACGACGTCCTTGTCGCCGGCGGCGAGCGGACGGCCGACCGAGTGCAGGCACGGCACGAACTCGCCGTCCTGGCCCATCACGTCGAGGGCGCCCTGGCCCATGCGCGTCATGATGCGCATGTTGACGACCGCGTACGCGCTGTCGGTGATCTGCACGCCGAGCTTGGCGATCGGCGAGCCGAGCGGGCCCATCGAGAACGGCGCCACGTACATCGTGCGGCCGCGCATGCAGCCGTCGAACAGCTTGCCCAGCGTCGCCTTCATCTGCGCCGGGTCCATCCAGTTGTTGGTGGGGCCGGCGTCGTTCTTGTAGTTGCTGCAGATGAAGGTACGATCCTCGACGCGCGCGACGTCGCGGGGATCGGAGCGGGCGAGGAAGCTTCCCGGACGCTTCTCGGGGTTGAGGCGGATCAGGGTCCCGGCCTCCGCCATCTGGTTGCACAGATGGTCGTACTCTTCTTGGCTGCCGTCACAGATGTGGACGGAGTCGGGCTTGCACAGGGCCTTGACCTCTTCGATCCAGGCGAGCAGTCGAGCGTGCGTTGTCCTGCCGGGCATGTAGCGTGGCTTCCTTGGTGAGACCCTGGTGTGCACCCGCACCCGTGGCGCTGCCAAGGGGGAAACGACGCTGAAGGGCCTCCGCGCCAGGGTTGCGCGGGGAAACGACGCGAGTCAGCGCACGGTGCCCGTCGCGCGCCGTGCGCGACGGTGTGCAGGGGCGATCGCACGGCCGCGGATCGGTGATCCAGCCTGCGCTCGCCGACAGCGCGAGCGATCCGCGGTCACGCGACGCACACGACGAGATCGCCCTCGTCGCGATCGTCGTCGCGCCACGCCGCGCCGCCGTCTCGCATCGTCAGCAGCGCGACGTCGTGCTGGGGGGCGCGCGCGAGGACCTGCGTGATCGTGCCCAGGCGCGCCGCGACATGGAAGGCGCCGACGACCAACATCACGCGAACGTTCGGATCGTCGGCGCTCGCAGCCACGATCGCCTCGGCCATCGCGTCGTTCCACAGCGCCATCGACTTGAAGAACGCCGGCCCGCGCTCCGGTCCCATCAGCGCCATGAAGCGGCGCTCGTGCTCGTCGTGCGGCGGCACGCTGGACGCCGGCAGCAGGGCGCGGTCCGCCTCGGGCAGGCTCGCCAGCCACGGCGCGTACTCGAGGCCCGACTTGCGGTACGCGGTGACCAGGCGCCGCGGCGCGTTGGCGGCGACCACCCGCGCTCCCTTGGCCTTGCACGCCTCGACGAGCGGGCGGTGCGAGGTCTCGTACGCCTCGTCGCGCCCCGTCCGCTCGCGAAACGTCGGCTCGTCGATCTCGCCGGCGAGGTACGCGTCGATCGCCGGCTGCGTGTCGCTCTCGAAGAACTCCATCGCGAGCGCGACCGGGCGCGGCATCGCGAGCAACGCGGTGAGCAGCTCGAGCTCGAGGCGCGCCGCGACCGGGTGCTCGTGCAGCTCGCCGAACGCGACGACGTCCGCGGCCTCGCAACGCACGACGAACGCGCCGAGCGTCGAGGGGGCGCCTGCCGCGTCGTAGAGCGCCTCGGAGGGCCCCGCGGGTTCCGCTGGTGCGACGGTGGCCTTGGGCCCGCAGCCCGAGGTGATCGCGGCCGCGGTGCCGACGACGAAGGAGCGACGCGTGGGGGTCACGGGGCGGCAGTGTAACGCGCACCGCCGGGCGTGCTACGCTGAAAGCCGTCATGGCCTCGGCCCCCGCGACGACCGCAGCGCATCCCGTCTCGATCGTCGCCGACGCGACGCACCTGCCGATGCGCGCCCGCCTGGCCTCTCCGATGAGCGATGAGCAGCTGTGGCGCTTCTGCCGGGCAAACCCGGCGCTGCGCGTCGAAAGAACCGCCGACGGAGAGCTCGTCATCATGCCACCCACGGGTTCGGAGACGGGCCGACGGAACTTCGTGCTGACCGGCCAGCTCGCGGCGTGGGCCGAGGCGGACGGCAGCGGGGTCGGCTTCGACTCGTCGACCGGCTTCATCCTCCCGAATGGCGCCGAGCGCTCACCGGACATGGCCTGGATCCGGCGCGAGCGCTGGGACGCGCTGACGCCGGATCAACGCGAGCGCTTCGCCCCGCTGTGTCCCGACTTCGTCGTCGAGCTCCGCTCGCCCAGCGACTCGCTCGACGGGCTCCTCGACAAGCTGTCCGAATACCTGACGAACGGCGCGCGCCTCGGCTGGCTCGTCGATCCGGCAGCACGCCGCGTCTACGTCTTCCGGCCCGATCAGGCGATCGAGGTGCTGGAGGACCCGCCGACGGTCTCGGGGGATCCGGAGCTCCCGGGTTTTCGTCTGCAGACGCGCGCGATCTTCTGACCGCGCTGCCGTCGGTCGGATCACCCGACGCCCGTCAGGCGGCGCGCGCGACCGCGGACGCGCCGCGCCCCGCGACCGCGACCAGGACCTGCTCGAGCTCGTGGGCGAGCACGTCGCGATCGAAGCGCGTGCGCGCGAGCCCGAGCGCCGCCGCGCGAGCGCGGGCGAGCCGCGGACCGTCGCTCGCGAACGCGTGCAGCTGCGCGGCCGCGCCGGCGGGATCGCCCTGGGACATCGCGATGCCCGCCCCGCTGTCGCGCAGGAGATCGGCGTGCCACCCCCCATAGTTGATCGCCACGGGGCGTCCCGCCGCCAGCGCGTCGAAGAACTTGTTCGCGCTGTTGGCCTGCATCTCGGGCATCGGCAGGAACAGCGAGGTCGCGATCGTGGCGTTGCCGAGCAGCCCCGGCATC
The DNA here is from genome assembly GCA_001464385.1 of Deltaproteobacteria bacterium Ga0077550. Taxonomy (GTDB): domain Bacteria; phylum Myxococcota_A; class Polyangia; order Nannocystales; family Nannocystaceae; genus Xiheibacterium; species Xiheibacterium aquaticum. The sequence goes on from LNFB01000211.1 coordinate 4,060, forward strand.
TCGCGCTTCGGGATCGGGGGCAGCACCCACAGGTCGCGCTCGAGCACGCCGAGGGCCTGGGCGCGCTCGACCAGCGTCTGCCGCCCCGCGCCGTCGCCGACGGCGACGAACTGCAGACCATCGCCGCGACGGCGCGACGCGGCGGCGACGTCGGCGAGCCACGCGACGTCGTTGATGGGCCCGAACGTACCGGCGTACATGACGACCGGCCGCGCCGGTTCGAGGAACCGCAGGTAGCGGGCCCGAACGGCCGCCGCGCCCGCATCGGCGCCGCCGAACGCCGCGAGGTCGCAGGCGTTGGGCACCACCGAGATGCGCGAGCGCGGGATCCCGCGCTTCGCGACACCATCCGCGATCCCGGGTGACAGCGCGACGACGTGCGCGGCGCCGTGGTAGGCGCACCACTCGAGCGAGGCCGCAGCAGCGCGCATCAGCGGGTTGCCGAGGGCGCCCATGGCGATCGGCAGCTCGGGCCACAGATCGCGGACCTCGAACACCATCGGCACACGGTGCCCGAGGCTCGAGACGAGGCCCGGCACCGCGATCGTCAGCGGCGTGCTGGTCGCGAACACGACATCCGCGCGCTCGGCCAGCGCGACGCGCGTCGACGCCATGGCGAACTTCGCGAACGCGGCCATGCGCGCGCGGTAGCTCATGTGGTTGGAGTACGGGACCGGCAGCACGATCACCCGCACGCCGTCGTACTCGGTGATCTCCGGCATGGTGAGCTCGCGATACGGCGCGGGCATCATCGCGTTGGAGGTGACGATCGTGACCTCGTGGCCGGCGGCGACCCAGCGCCGCGCGAGCTCGTAGGACCGGGTGCCGCCCGCCGCGTCCGGCGGCACGAAGTACTGGTGGAGATAGAGGATTCGCATGGTTCAGCCCACCTCGCCCTGCATCACGTCGTCGTCCTGCTCGTCGTCTCGCTCGTCGTCGACGACGGGCGCCGTGCCCTGGCGGTAGCCGGTCCCGAGGGCGAGCAGCTGCCGGATCGTCGCGACATCTCGGGCCTCGGCCGCGAGTTCGAGCCGTCGCACCCATGGGAGGATCGTCGGCGCCTCGAGGGACTGCGGCGCGACCATGTTGATCCCGTCGATGCCGCTGGGGCGGAGCGCCTCGCCGTCGTGGGCCAGCTCCTCGTAGAGCTTCTCGCCCGGGCGCAGGCCGACGTACTCGATCGCGATGCCGTCATCGCCGCGACCGGACAGCTCGATCATCTGCGCGGCCATGTCGGCGATGCGCACCGGCTCGCCCATGTCGAGCACGAACACCTCGCCGCCCTGTCCCGCCGTGCCGGCCTGCAGCACCAGCCGCACCGCCTCGGGGATGGTCATGAAGAACCGGGTGATGTCGGGGTGCGTGACGGTCACCGGACCGCCGGCGTCGATCTGCCGGGCGAACGTGTGCAGCACCGATCCACGCGAGCCGAGCACGTTGCCGAAGCGAACGCAGCACATCTTGGTCGTGCCCCGCGGGGCCCGCGACTGCACGATCATCTCGCCGGCCCGCTTGGTCGCACCCATGATGTTGGTCGGATTCACGGCCTTGTCGGTCGACACCAGCACGAGGCGCGCGGCGCAGTGACGCTGGGCGGCCTCGACCACGAGCCGGGTGCCGCGGACGTTGTTGCCGACCGCCGCGGCCGGGTGCGACTCCATCATCGGCACGTGCTTGTAAGCGGCCGCGTGGAAGATGATCTCGGGCTTGTGCCGCGCGAACAGGCGATCGAGCGCGCCCTCGTCGCGGATGTCGACGAGCGCGGTGACCGTGCGATCCCCGAGGCGCGGGCGGATCTCGGCGTCGATGTCGAACAGGTTGTTCTCGCTGTACTCGAGCAGGACCAGCTTCTCGGGCCCGATCGCCGCGAGCTGCCGGCAGAGCTCGGAGCCGATCGATCCACCGGCGCCGGTGACGACGATCCGCTTGCCGCGGTAGGTCGCGAGCAGGTTCGCGTCGCGGCTGCGATCGGCGACCACGACGTCGCGGCCGAGGAGATCCTCGATCTTGACCTGGCGGATCTTCGAGACCTCGAGCTTGCCACCGAGCAGCTCCCAGTAGGCCGGCACGGTGCGGATGGGGAGGTTCGCGCTGCGGCAGCGATCGACGATCTCCCGTCGGGTGCGCCGCGACGCCTGCGGCATCGCCAGGATGAGCACGTCGGCGGCGACGCGCCGCGAGACGTCGGCAATGTCGTCGATGACGCCGAGCACTGGCACGCCGCCGATGCGCCGCCCCTGACGATCCCGTGCGTCGTCGACGAAGCCGACCACCACGTAGCCCGCGGCGGGGTTGGCCGCGAGCGCATCGGCGGCGAGACGACCGTCGCGATCGGCCCCGATGAGCAGCGCGCGGGTCGGGCGGGCGGTCGACGCCACCGCGGGCCGCTCGTTGGCCTCGTCGAGGGCGCGCACGACCACGCGTACGCCCCACGACCCGAGCAGGGTGAAGAGGCCTTCGAGCCCGATGACGCCGACGGGCACGCCCCACGTCGGCCAGACCAGGCGCACGAAGAGCATCGTCACGCTGCCGACGCCGATCGCGAGGGCGAGCTGCTCCGTGTCGCGCAGGGCGAACAAGCGCCAGCTCGAGGTGTGGAGCATGAGCGCCCGGCCGAACAGCAGCCGCGTGCACAGCATCGGCGGCCACGCCAGCATGAACATGCCGCCCCAGACCGAGGCATCGAGCGACTCGAAGCGCACGACGAAGGCGAGCGCGAGCGCGGACGTGAGGACGGCGATGTCCATCGCGCCGCGGACCATCCGTCGGCGCGACGGGCTGTTGAGCATGCGCGTCGGTGTGATGAGCCGCGCGAAGCGTGGCCACCACCCGTCGTTGTCCGCGGCGACGGGCCGCGCCCGATCGCCCCGCGCGGTGGATGACGCGGCCTCGCACGGGGGAGCAGACGACGCCGGGGTGGGAGACGAAGCCGACGGTGGAGGGAGAGAAGGCAGAGTCGACATCGGAGGCTCGCGGGTGAAGGCCTCGCACCTCGTAATGACCCCCCGCGCGGGCAGCAAGCAGGCGTACCGGATTGGCCCGGTGCGTGGCGGGCATCATCGCGACGCGCTACAGAGCCGCCGTGGACGTCTTCGGTTGGTTCAAGAAGCGGCCCGCGGTGGACCGCGAGATCACCCTGCGCCCGCGGGATTGCCACTGCCATGCGATCCCCGGCGTCGACGACGGAGCCCGCGACCTCGACATGTCGTTGGCGATGTTGCGTCTGCTGCAGGCCGCCGGCGCAGAGACGATCGTCTGCACGTCGCACATGTACCCGGGCAAGTACGACAACACCCCGGATGGGCTCGCGCGGGCGTTCGACGGGCTCCAGACGGCGGCCGCCGCCGCTGGCATCGGCGTCCGGCTCGAGCTCGGCGCCGAGCACTTCCTCGACGACGGGCTCGCCGATCGGATCCGCCGCGGTGAGTTCATCGCGTTCGGCCCCGAGCGCTACGTGCTGTTCGAGGCCCACACGCGCGAGCACGCGCCGCGATCCCTGCTCGAGGTCGTGCGCACCCTGACCGATCGCGGGTTCACCCCGCTGCTGGCCCACGTCGAGCGCTACCATTGGCTGCGCGGCGACGACGGCGACGAGCTGTGCGAGGACCTGCGGGCGGTCGGCACCAAGTTCCAGGTCAACCGCACGGTCGGCAAGACCAACGTGCCGATGGTCGGCCCCCGCGGCGCGTTCCTGTCGATGTTGCTCGCGCGCGGCTGGGTCGACGAGGTCGGCAGCGATCTGCACCGGCCCACGCCCGAGGGCCGCCCGTTCGCCTGACTCGCCGCGACGGCTACCACACCGCGCGGAGGCCGATCGTCGCGTCGGCGTAGTCGGCGTGCAGGACCTCGGAGCGCAGCTCGTACACGGGCGCCTCGCCGGTGAGGAAGCCGGTGCTGTAGCGCACCTGCAGGCTCGGGCCGATCCCGACGCGGGACATCCACGCGTACTCGGCGGCGACCTGTCCGACGACCGTGCGCCGCGGCATCGGCCGGCCCGCCTGATCGGGGTTGCGATCGACGAGGAAGCCCAGCGCCGTGACGCTCAGTCGATGCGCCGGCCGTGGCGTGAACGCGAGTCGCACACCGAGCCGGAGCTGGCGCTGCGTGTCGTGGAAGAGCCACGCGTGGCGGAAGTGGGCCTGCCACCCGAGGCGCCAGCGCGGCGCGACGGTGTGGTCGATCCCGTAGCCGACGTAGGCGACGAGGTCACGCACGCCGCCGAGGCGGAACTGCCGGCCATCGATGCGCTGCGCGAGGACGGCGTGGGTCTCGATGCCCGCCGAGACCCGATCGTGCATCGTCGCTCGACGGTCGCGCATCGGATGGGCGGCGAGCTCGACCTGGTGATCGTGCACGCGCAGGCGCACGTCACCCGCGTCGTAGATCGCGATCCCGTGGCGTCCGCCCGCGGAGAGCCACGGCGCGAGGCGGATGGCCCACGCCGGGCCGGCGCGCACCGTCCACACCGTGCGATCGAGCGGACCGAGGTTCTTGGGCAGGACCACGCCGCCCACATCGGCGCCGAGCCACACGTCGCGGCGACACGAGGGATCGCGGAAGCGGACGATCCCCATGTCGGGGTGATCGGGGCGGTCGCGCGGCGTCCGAGACGCGCAGGCGGCTGGTGCCGCGGAGATCGACGGGGCGGCCGACGCGATCGACGGCAGCGCCACGCCGACGAGGGCGAGCGCCACGGCGCGGGCAGTATGCCGGAGGGCGCGCGAGCGGGGCGAACGGCGGGGCGAGGCGGTCAACTCCTTGCCTATAGCGTCGCGACCGCGTCGATCAACGCGGCGTCACCCCCGTCGGCCGTCGGATCGTCGCCGTGCCCCGAAGCGAGCCGCGGCGGCCGTACCCGTCCCGATCTCGCCCTCGAAGCGCGCGCGGATCGGTCGAACAGAGCAGCTACCCGGTACCGGAGGTCCCACGCATGAAGAAACACACCCTACTGATCACGGCGTTCCTTGGCGCCTGCTCCGGCGACACCACCGAATCCGGCGTCGCCAAGGTCGCAGTCGACGAACCCACCGAACTCCTCGATGCCGACGGCGACGGCGCCGCGAAAGGCACGGTCGACGGTGACGTCGCCGAGCTGACGTTCGAGCTCGGCGAGCCCCTCCCCGAGATCGCGTTCCGCGTCGACGGGACCGAGGACGCCGCGGTGCTCGACGTCGTCGACGCCCTGTCGTTCGTCGTCTCGAGCCCGCGCTCTGGCGTCACCGCGACGCTCGAGGACGGCGAGCTCGTCGCTGGCCCGCCCGACGCGGCAGGCGAGTGGAGCGTGGAGCTCGCGGACGACCGCATGAGCTTCACGGTCTCCTGGTACAACGAGACCCGCAGCGGCCTGACCATGAAGTCCGGCGAGACGTACGACACCGTGTTCTCGCTCGACGACAACTGCTGCGTCGCGGCGTTCCCGGCGACGTCGATGCCGTTCACGCTCGACTAGCGCTGACGGCCGCTGCGACGCGGCCGAGCCAGTCCTGCAGCAGGGCGCGCTCGGACTCGTCGAGGCCGCCGAGCCATGCGACGTGCTCGACCGGCGATGGTGCGAGCACCGACGGACAGGCGAGTTCTGGCTCGAGATCGAGTCGGGGCATCGCCTGACCGCGTTCCTCGAGGAAGCTGCGCAGCCTCGCGACGCGCTCCTCGATCGCGACGCCGAGGGTGTCGATCGCTGCGGTGACGACGACGCGCGCGTCGTCGTCGGCGGCGCGCGCGAGCCGGACAGCCCGGTACCACGCGCGCAGGACCACGAGCTGCGCGATGTAGTCGACGTTGCGCCGGCCGCGGGGCTCGGCACCGTCGAGCGCGCCGGGCACGACCGGCTTGGAGATCGTCGGCAACGCCTGCGACGCCAGGGTCGCCGCCGCGAGGTCGCGGCGCAGCACCTGCCCCGCCGCCGCGATGCTGCCGTAGCCGACCTGCCGCGGTCCGACCATGCCGCCCGCACCCCCGAGGAAGATCCGCGGCTGGGTCAGCAGGACCCCGCGCACGACGTCGCCGATCAGTGACGCGGTCGCCTTGTCGCCGCGCCGCCCCCACGGCGTGAAGTTGAAGTGGATGAAGCCGCTGCCGACCTCGGAGTGATCGGAGCGCGAGGTCCCGCCGGCCATCAACACGTCGCAGAAGTTGATGAGCGATCCGAGGGTCACGAACGACAGCAAGATGGTGTGCTTGAGGCCGACGGCATGGGCGGTCGAGGCCTCCTCCTCGAGCAGAGTGCCGGGGCGCACGTGCGCGTTGGCGCCGAGCCTCGCGCCGCGGAGGAGCACGGCGCCGTGGACGAAGCCGCTGTCGATCGCGGCGTTCGGCCCGAAGATCGCGTCGACCACGGTGGCCGGGCCCTCGACGCCGACCTGCGCGCCCGGACACAGGTAGGTCCGCGGCCCCTGCAGGCGCGTGCCCGGGTGCAGCGTCGCGCCCGGGCGGATGCGCTCGGGGATGACCTCCGGCGCGACGTACGTCTGCCGAGGATCCACGACATTCACCCCCCGCGCCACCAATCGCTCGATGCGTTGCGAGAGATCGTCCGGCATGCGCTTCGTTGGTAGCACACCCCGGACGGGTCGCGGTCGACCTTCCCGCGCGGCGGGGCACGCGGGGCCGGGGGCGCGGGAACGCGTGGCCGCGGCCGCCCATGCGAGTCCACGTTTCTTTTTTCCCGGGTCTGTGGCACAGCAGAAGTCGACGTCGGCGGTGAGCGAGGAACAAACCGTCATCCGGCGGGCACGCCCGCCGACCACCTCGGGTGAGCGCAACGCGTTCGTGATCGTGTTGTCCGGGCGCAGCGTGGGCAAGATGTTCAAGCTGCCCCAGGCCGACGTGACGATCGGCCGCTCGCTCGACGCCGAGATCCGCCTCGAGGACGAGGGCATCTCCCGCCTGCACATGCGGCTGTCCCGGGTCGAGGACGGCGGCGTGCGCCTCACCGATCTCGACTCCACCAACGGCGGCTACGTCAACGGCGTGCGGGTCCATCGCCACGACCTCGACGACGGCGATCGCATCCAGGTCGGCTCGGTCACCATCCTCAAGTTCAGCTACCAGGACTCGCTCGAGGAGCAGTTCCAGCAGCAGCTCTACGAGTCGGCGACCCGCGACCCGCTCACGCAGGCCTACAACAAGCGGTTCTTCGACGAGCAGCTGCTGAAGGACTTCAGCCACGCCCAGCGGCACAAGCTGTCGCTCTCGTTGCTGATGCTCGACGTGGATCACTTCAAGAAGATCAACGACGAGCACGGGCACCCCGCGGGGGATCACGTCCTGCAGCGCCTCGCCGCCTGCATCATGGGCTCGCTGCGCACCGAGGACGCGTTCTGTCGCGTCGGCGGCGAGGAGTTCACGGTCATCGCCCGCGACAGCGGCCTGCTCCACGCGACCCAGCTCGGCGAGCGACTGCGGCGCCTGACCGAGGCCACCAAGTTCGTCTACGACGGCGTCACGCTTCAGGTCACGGTGTCGGTCGGCGCGCTGAGCTACGTCCCCGAGCGGCACGACACCTCGGAGGCGATGGTCGCCGAGGTCGATCAACTCCTGTACGCGGCGAAGCACGCCGGGCGCAACCGCGTGGCCACGCCCGCCGGCGTCATCGATCCTCCCGGCGTCGGCTGAGGGAGCCCACGGCGATGCCCGAGGGATTCACGGACGAGCAGCTCCGCGAGGCGGCCCACGAGGCTGGGATCAGCCCGGTCGAGCTGCGCCTTGCCCTGGCCGAGCGCGCCGGCGTGCCCGCGCGCGTGTCGACCTCGACGCCCGCGACGCTGCAGGGCTCGGTCGCGCTCGCGGTGCCCGCGGCCATCGCCACGGTGCGACGCCACCTCGAGCAGGCCACCGGGCGCACCGGCCACGCGCAGGGCGAGGGCCGCTGGGATCTCGTCGACGACGACGCCGGCCTCACCTATCGCATCCACGCGACCGACGACGGCGCCGCGGGCTCGCTCGTGCACGTGAACGTCGACGCCGCAGCCGGCCGCGGCGCCCTCGCGCTGGCGGGCGCCGGGACCGGCGCTGTGGCCCTGACGTTGCTCGCGATCGCGTGGCTGTTCTCCCTGACGACGCTGGGTCTGCTCGGCGTCGCGGTCGGGATCGCGGGCGCGCTGTTCGTCGCGAAGAACGCGGTGTCCCTCGGGCGGGCCAAGCAGCGCGCCGAGGCGATCGCGGCCGGGGCCCTCGGGGCCGCCCAGGACGCCCCCGCGCTCGAGCAGGGCCGCGACGTGCCCTCGACGTCATCGCCGGCGTAGACTCGGACGACGATGCCGACCGACGCCCCGAGCGACGCGTTCGTCCGGGCGATGCCCAAGGTCGAGCTCCACCTCCACATCGAGGGCACCCTCGAGCCCGCGACGATGCTCGCGCTGGCCGAGCGCAACCGCGTCGCCCTGCCCTGGGCCGACGTCGACGCGCTGCGGGCCGCGTACGCGTTCGTCGATCTGCAGTCGTTCCTCGACGTCTACTACGCCGGCGCGTCGGCGCTGCAGCACGCCGAGGACTTCCACGATCTCGCATGGGCGTGGTGCGAGCGCGCTGCGGCAGACAACGTGCAGCACGCCGAGATCTTCTTCGATCCCCAGACGCACACCGACCGCGGCATCGCGCTGGACGTCGTCGTCGAGGGCCTCGTCGCCGCCCTCGCGCGGGCACGGACCGAGCTGGGCCTCACCGCCGCGCTCATCCCCTGCTTCCTGCGCCACCTCTCGGGCGAGGCCGCGACGGCGACCTACCTCGACTGCCGCCGGCTCGGCTCGCACTTCGCCGCGTTCGGCCTCGATTCCTCCGAGCGCGATCGACCGCCCCGCCTGTTCGCAGACGTGTTCGCGCGGCTGCGCGCCGATGGCTTCCGCGCCGTGGCCCACGCCGGCGAGGAGGGCCCGCCAGCGTACATCACCGAGGCGCTCGACGTGCTCAAGGTGGCTCGCATCGACCACGGCGTGCGCTGCCTCGAGGACCCCGACCTGGTCCGTCGCCTCGCCCGCGACGCGATCCCCCTGACCGTGTGCCCCCTGTCCAACGTGCGGCTGCGCGTCTTCGACCGCATCGAGGACCACAACCTCCGCGCGCTCCTCGACGCGGGCCTGGTCGCGACCGTCAACTCCGACGACCCCGCGTACTTCGGCGGCTACATGAGCGACAACTTCCTCGCGGTGACCCACGGCCTCGGCCTCGACCACGCCGCGCTGCGTCGCCTGGGCGAGCACGGGATCGCGGCCAGCTTCGCCGACGCCGCCCGCAAGGCCGAGCTGGGGGCCGCGCTGCAGGCCCACTTCGCCGCCGCGCACGACTGAGCAACCGCCCGCGCCCGGCGGATCCAAGTTGGGCAACCCGGAGCAAGTCGGGCAACCGGGCGTCAAGGGCACGCCGCACCGCTCCGCCGCGGTGGGACGCGAGCACTCGGACATCCCTGGGGAATCCGGCGCGCGAGGTCGTGGCTCGCGATCTGCTCTTGCCCCGGTCGTGATCCCGAATCGACGGACCCTCGCCCTCGGCCTCGCCCTCGGTCAGGCCCTCGCCTGCCTCGCCGCCTGCTCGCGCGAGACCGCACCGGGAGACGCGACGCACCCCGCCGCGCCCGAGGCGGTCGCGCCCACCGAGCTCGGTTCGCCGCGCGCCCCCGAGGGCACCGCCCCCGCGCCCTCGATGGCGTTCGACGTCGCGCAGGCGGAGGACGGCATCGAGTTCGTCGAGGTCGCGCTGCAGACCGCCGAGCTCGAGCACTTCACCGAGGTCCGCGCCGCGCCGAGCCAGGGCGCCGTCCTGCTCGGCGTGCTCGCCCCCGCGGTGCGCGTCGACGTGCACCCGCCGATCCCCGCGGACGACTGCGTCCACGGCTGGCGCGCGATCGAGCCGCGCGGCTACATCTGCGCTACGACGGTCGCCACCGACCGCGACCCGAGCCGCGAGCTGTTCCCGCGGGTGCCCGCCGGCGCCCTCGTGCCCGGTGTGTACGGCAAGATCCGCGGCGAGGGTGCGCGCATCTTCGACGACGCCCTCGCCGCCCGCAGCGGTCGCGGGCGCACGCCCGACGCCGCGCTCACCGTGCGGCGGCTCGGCACCGTGCGCGTCGACGGCCGCGAGTACTGGCGCACGCGCCACGGCCTGGTCGCGGCCGCCGACATCCGCAAGCTCGACAGCTCTGGATTCCGTGGGCTCGAGATCGACGATGCGCTCGAGCAACCGATCGCGTGGGCGCGCTTCCGCGGCGACGACGGCGCGATCCCGCTGCACACCGCGCCGAGCGAGCGCTCGGCGGTGCAGGCTCGGTGGAAGGCGCGGCAGACCGCCCGCGTGGTCGAGACCTCCGCCGACGGCAAGTGGGTCCGACTCGATCGCGGTGGCTGGGCCCAGCGCGCCCTGGTGCGCATCGCCTCGCGCACCGCGGCCCCCGAGGGCATCGCCGCCGACGAGCGCTGGCTCGACATCGACATCGAGCAGCAGACCCTGGTCGCCTACGTCGGCGACCGCCCGGTGTACGCGACGCTGGTGTCGACCGGACGCCGCACCCACGACACGCCGACCGGCATCTTCCGGATCGAGCGCAAGCTCGCCGAGCGCACGATGAGCTCGCGGCCCGACGACGACGAGCCCTACGCCGTCGATCGCGTGCCGTGGACGGCGTACTTCATCGGCAGCTTCGCGCTGCACACGGCGTACTGGCACGGCAGCTTCGGCGAGCGCAAGAGCCATGGCTGCATCAACCTCGCGCCCCGCGACGCGCGGCGGCTCTACGGCTGGACGGCGCCGGGCGTCCTCCCCGGCTACACCGAGATCATCGGCAGCCCCGAGCAGCCGGGCGCGGTGATCCGCATCCGCAGCGCCGAGGATCCCACGCCGGCGTGGCAGGGCTACGCCGCGACGATGCGCGGCGGCGACGGCCCGGCGTGAGGCGGCCGCTACGAGCCGCCCAGCACCGCCGAGCGGGCGTTCCGGGCGCGCTGCAGGTCGACCTGCGAGCGCTCGATCTCCGCCCACGCCCGCGCGATGAAGTACCGCGCGAGCGGGCCCGGCAGCTCGGCGTCGTCGCGGACGTCGCGGCGGCGGTACTCGTAGATCGTCTTCTGCCTCCACGGGTCGAAGCCGGTGGTGCCGAGCGACGCGTCGTCATCGAGGAAGATCTGCGACGTCGGCACGACCACGCGCACCGGCGCGACCTGACCGTCGGCGATCGTCCACACCGCGACGACATGGTTCCACTCGGGCCAGAAGAGGCCGACGTCCTGCACCCCGAGCCGCCGCACGAGCACGGCGAACAGCGCGGAGAGCTCGTCGCACTCGGCGGTGGCGGTCGGGACGTCCGCGGCGCCCTCGGACGCGGGATCGAACCCGTCGAGGGCCGCCCACTGGTCCCAGATCGCGTCCGATCGCGGCGCGCGGTTCGTGATCGCCCAGCGGAGCTGCCACAGGCCGCCATCGCGCACGCACTCGAACACGAGCCGCACGCGGACCCAGTCGCGCCACAGGCGATCGGTCGGCGTCAGGCCGTGGGCAGCCGTCCACGCCGCGTACTCGTCGCGCAGCGCCGGCGCGTCGTCGAGTGCCACGGCGATCGCCTCGAGGGCCGCGACGAGCTCGGCGACGCGCACGTGCGGAGCCTCGGACAGCCGCGCCCCCTCGGGCAGCGCGCGGCTCGGCGCCGCGTCGGCGGCGGCCTCGAGATCGACCGGCGCCCCCGCGGGCGAGACGATCGCGTCCACACCCTCGAGCGCCGCCGGGGGAGCCACGGGCATCGGCGCGATCGCAGCGCGGGCCTCGGGCGCCGCGGTCTGCGGGCCGCCGTCGCACGCAACCGCAGCACAGAGCACGAACACGCCGGTCCGAAGGCGCGCCTGCCCCGTACCCCCGCAAGCGGCCCGCGCGAACGGGGGCGCCGGAACCAATGCGATGCGCCGACCCACGTCCTGCATCGAACGCACGATCACCATCGACGGTTCCACGCCGTCACACCGACCCGACCGCTCCCCCTCGACGGTCCCTCGCGTGGGCCACGACACACGAACATCGCCGCGCTGAACCACGCCTTGCCAGCGCCGCAGATCCCCAGCAGGCTGTGCTGGGCTGAACCGCGTCTCCCCTGCGCGGCTCTGCGGCTGACCGCCACGCGCATCCCCCCAGCGCCGTGGCTCGAGGAGCATCTCGATCATGTCTCACCCCGCCTCGCGACTCGCCCTGGTGCTGCCGATGTCCGTCGCCGCGTCGCTCGCGTCGATCATCACCGCCGGTGATGCGACCGCCTCCCCGAGCGACGCCCTGCAAGACCACCCGCGGGGCACCTACGTGATCGTCGACCCGCCGATCTCCGACGCCCCCGCGCCGCAGGCCGGGGTCGGGCAGCACATCCTCTTCCTCAATCGCTGTCTCGGCGGCGAGACCATCACTCCGGGCCCCGAGGACTCCTCGGCGAACACCTCGTCGATCCTCAGCTTCGCGGTCGACTTCCCCGAGTTCCCCTACGGCGACGCGACGTGGAACGAGATGATGGCGCGGGCGCGGCAGATCTTTGCGCCGTTCGACATCCAGGTCACCGACGTCGACCCCGGCAACACGCCGCACGACGAGGTGATCGTCTGTGGCGACGGGGCCAGCGCGGGGTTCCAGGGCGCCGGCGGCGTCGCGCCCTTCAGCTGCGGCGTGATCCCCCGCGCGATCACGTACGTGTTCGCGGAGACCATGGGCAACAACCCCGACGCGCTCGCGATCGTCGTCGGGCAGGAGGCCGCGCACGCCTGGGGCCTCGACCACGAGTACAAGTGCGACGATCCGATGACGTACCTCAATTGGTGCGGCGACGTGCAGTACCAGGACGGCGACTACCCCTGCGGCGAGTACAGCGAGCGCGCGTGCTCCTGCGGCGGCAACACGCAGAACTCGTACCAGCACATCCTGGGGCTGTTCGGTCCCTCCACGCCCGACACCCAATCGCCGGTCGCGACCATCACGAGCCCCACGGACGGCGCCGAGTACGAGAGCGGCTCCGACTTCGAGATCGCGGTCGACGTCAGCGACGACGTCGACGTCGTGTCGGTCACGCTGTTCGTGAACGGCGAGCCCCAGGCGAGCGACGACACCGCGCCGTTCGGGCCGTGGCCCGCGACCGACACTCCGGACGGCACCTACGAGTTCCACGTCGAGGCCGAGGACTTCGCGGGCAACGTCGGCAGCAGCCCGGTCGTGACGGTGGAGGTCGGCCCGGGCGCCCTCGATCCCGAGCCGACCGACGGCGGCGGCGATCCGAGCGGTGGTGCCGGCACCGAGGGTGGTGACGCCGGCGACGACGATCCCGCCGATCCCGACGACGACGGTGGCAACGACGGCGCATTCGGGACCGACGGCGCGCTGCCACCGGGCTTCGGCGCGGGTCGGGGCGAGGGGCCCGAGGCCTGCGCGTGCACCGGTGGCGAGCCCAGCGGCGCCGCCCTCGTGGCGCCGTGGCTCGTCGCGATCGCGGCGGGGTCACCGCCAGGTGCGACGCGGCGGCGGCGGTGGGGCGAACTGCCGCTCTTCGACCGCGCCCGGCCATGGGCTCGGGTCGCCGCGATCCCACGGCTCGTGCACGAACACCGGATCGATCGGCACGCCGCGGGCGCGCAGGCGCTCCGCCGAGTCGTAGACCACGCGGTGCAGCTCGTCGGGCCGCGTCTGGTTGCGACGCACGAACGGCACCTCGATCACCTCGGACACCAACGACTCGCCGAACTCGGTGCCGAGCTTCTCGCCACGTGCACCGCCCACGTCCTTGTTCATGCGCGGCGACTTGCTCCGCGGCGCGGCGGACGACTCGTCGCGCGCGTCGGCGGCCGCGCGGGGTCGCGTCGCAGCCCAGCCCGACGCGGCCTTCTCGCGGAAGACGGCCACCCCGATCACTCCGACGTGCTGCGGCGTGCCCCGACGCGCGCTGTAGCTGTCGCGCACCGACGAGAAGCGAAACGCCGCCACGTGATCCAGCGAGCGGCGGAACCCGTCGATCACCACCTCACCGAAGGGATCGATGACGTACCCCCGCTGCCGCTTGAAGTCGCCGACCTTGCCCGACAGGACGTCGCGACCATCGACGGAGACCACGACCTCCAGGCGATCGGCGCTGTCGTTGACGAGACGGACCGCGTAGCGCTCGCCGAGCTCGCCCGCGACGAACATCGCGCCCCGGTGCTCGACGCTCGCGAAGGCACCTCCCTCGGGCGCCTCGATCATCACGCGGACGGTGGGCGCGGCGACGGCGGCGACGGGGCGACGATGCGCGCCTCCCCCGGGGCCGTGGGCCTGCGCGGTCGAGGCGGGGAGCGTTGCGGCCGCGGTGAGGCACAGCGCGAGGGCGGCGAGGGTTCTCGACATTTCAGACCTCCGGATCCGGACTGTCGACGCGCGGCCCCCCGATTCGATCTGGCGTCCAACCGTGACGGGCCGCACGCCACGTCAGCGGGGACCAAGCGCGAGGCGCAGCGCCCGGACGAGCTCACCGGCGCTGCGGTGTCGGTCACCCCGGCGCTTCGCGAACGCGCGCGCGAACACGCGGTCCGCCGCGCGGAGCTCGGGCCGGAACTGCGAGATCGGTTCGGGCGGATCGTTGAGCTGACGCGCGATGACCTGCGCGATGGAGTCGGCGGCCAGCGGTGGGCGACCGGCGAGCAGCTCGTAGGCGACGGTCGCGAAGGCGTAGACGTCGCTGGCGCGATCGGGCGTGACCGCCAGCCCGCACGCGAGCTCGGGCGCGAGGTACAGCGGCGTGCCGCGGACGCTGCCGCTGCGGGTGCGGCAGCTCGGCCCGTACGGGTGCGCGAGCCCGAAGTCCGCGAGGACGACGCGACCGTGCCCGAGCAGGATGTTGGTCGGCTTGATGTCGCCGTGGAGGATCCCGGCGCCGTGCACCGCATCGAGACCGGCCGCGAGCGCCCGCAGCAAGCCGAGCGCGCGGGCCACCGGCAGGCGGATCGACGGTGACGCGGCGATGACCGCCGCGAGCGTCGTGCCAGCGACGTGCTCCATCGCCAAGAACGGGACGCCGCGGTGCACACCACGATCGAGTAGCGCGACGACCATGCCGCTCGCGACGCGCGTGACGAGCCGCGCGAGCGTGCGGCCCTCGAGGGCGAAGGCGTCGAGCGCGTCCTCGTCGACGACGTCGGGGTGCAGCAGCTTGATCGCCGCCGCGCCGCCGGTGGCGAGATCGTCGGCGAGGAAGACCTCGCCCATCGCACCGCGGCCGATCGACTTTCGGAGGAGCCATCGCCCCGCGACGCTGTCGCCCACCCTCGCCACGTGGCGCGCATCGGACGGGGCCGCGCGCTCCGCCGCGCAGCGGGGCACCGCGTACGGGCACCAGCCGGGGCAGTCCAGGGGCAGCGCGCCGTGCTCGTCGGCGCAGGGGGCCCGCGCGGCGGTACGCGGCCCCTCGACCAACGGCAGGGTCACGCGCGTGATTGCCTGGCCCATGCGACGCCAGCGTAGCGACCCACGATGGCGCGGGGACGCGCAACGCTTGCCGCGGCCGGGCGTCGCGCCTCACGCCGCGCGGGAGTGGCGAGCGAGGGCGAGCGCAGCATCGTTGGCGCGGACGATCGTCGTCTCGCCGCCGCGCCGCGAGTAGGTGCCACCGAACTCCGGCACCTCGAACGCGCTCTCGCGTCGGGCCGGCGCCAGGCGCCGCACCGCCGCGCGCACGAACGCGTCCGCGCGCCGCGTCGCCGCGTCGGGATCCCAGCCGAAGAGCATCGACTCGAGGCTGGCGCACCCGGAGATTTCGGTTTCGAGGGACATGCCGCCCTGAAGAGCAAGCATGGTGCCGCGGAAGAAACCCGAGGGTGATCAAGGGACGCCACCGGATTGACGGCGTCCACGCTGGGCCGCACGCGGGGATTTCCGTCGCGGGCGACACGCCAATGACGGTCCGACGGACCACATCGGGCCACGGTCATTGCCGTGTCGTGCGTCGTGCCCCGCCCTCGGGTCGCTCCAACGTCGTGCCCGTCCTGGGCCTGTGCGCGCGGCAGGAGTCGAACCTGCGACTTTCGCCTTCGGAGGGCGACACTCTATCCAGCTGAGCTACGCGCGCGTGCGGGCGACGGTTCTACAGGGGGTGTCCGCGTCGCGCAAGACCACCGCGCAGGCCCGAGCACACCCCTGCCGCGCGCCCGGTTTCGCGGGGCACGGGCGGGACTCGCGGCGCCTGCCGGGGCGAACAGCCGCCCCCTGCCGCGGCGCTCCTGGCTCGGCCCGACCGCGCTGCTATGCTCGGCCCCATGTGCGCATCCCTGGCCGTTGCCGCGGCGCTGCCCGACCTCGACAAGCTGCGGGAGCTGCTCGAGCGCATCCGCGAGATGCTCGCCCTCGGCGGCGTCGCGCTGGCCCTGGCGATCAGCTGTGTCTTCCTGCTCGCCTGGGTGCTGTCGCACCTGCGTCGGCCGGCCGCGATCGGCACGGCGTCGGCGTCCGGCAAGGGGCTGCTCGCGACGATCTCGCTGTGGCTCAGCTACGGGCCGGTCGGCCTCACGCTCGTCGCGGGCCTCGGCGCCCTCGTCCCAACGCTGGCCCCCTTCACCCTCAAGAGCTTCGCGCTCGCGGTGCTGGCCGCGGCGTTCGTCTGGTGCGTCGCCGTGGCTGCGGTCTTCGCCGGTGGCACGCGCGTCCACCTCGCCCGCGCACGGCGGGCGCTGCTGTTGGCGGGCACGCCGTGGTACTGCCTCGCGGTGTACCTGAGCACGTTCCTGTGATGCGGCTCGTCCCGGCGCTCGCGGTGCTCGTCGTCGCGTCGGCCTGTGCGCCGCGCGGGCCGAGCCACACGTCGCTGCACGTCGTCGACGGCGAGGTCGTGTACTCGACGCCGCCGCCGACGTCCGCGTATGCATCGTACCTGCGCTGTCGGCTCGCCCTCGAGGCCACGCCGCCGCGGCTCGACGAGGCGGCGGGCTACATCGAGGCCGCGATCGCGGCGGATCCCCGGGACCCGCAGCTGTGGACCGTGCAGGGGGAGATCGCGGCGCGCCGAGGGGATGGGGCTCGGGCGATGGCGTCGGTGAAGCGGGCGCTGGAGCTGGCGGACGGGTATCCGCCGGCGAAGCAGCTCGAGGCGCGGCTGGGGAAGTCGGACGCGGTCGCGGGGCCTTGAGGGAACGCCTCGGCGTTCGTCTCGCCCGCTACAGCGGAATATTGCCGTGCTTCTTCCTCGGATTGTCCTGCCGCTTGTTCTCCAACATCTTGAAGCTCTGGGCGATGCGGACGCGCGTGTCGGCCGGATCGATCACCTGGTCGACGAAGCCGAGCTCGGCCGCCTTGTAGGGGCTCGCGAACAGCTCGCGGTACTCCTCGGCGAGGCGCTTGCGCGTGGCCTCGGGATCCGCCGCGTCGGCGAGCTCGCGGCGGAAGATGATGTTCACGGCGCCCTCGGCCCCCATCACGGCGATCTCGGCCATGGGGTACGCGAGGTTGATGTCGCCACGGATGTGCTTGCTCGACATGACGTCGTAGGCGCCGCCGTAGGCCTTGCGCGTCACGATCGTCACCTTGGGCACCGTCGCTTCGGTGAAGGCGTACAGCAGCTTGGCGCCGTGCCGGATGATGCCGCGGTACTCCTGCTCGGTGCCGGGGAGGAAGCCGGGCACGTCGACCAGCGTCAGCAGCGGCACGTTGAAGGCGTCGCACATCCGCACGAACCGGGCGGCCTTGGTCGACGCGTCGATGTCGAGGCAGCCGGCGAGCACGAGCGGTTGATTGGCGACCACGCCGACGCTGCGACCCGCGACGCGAACGAAGCCGATCACCATGTTGCGCGCGTAGCCCTCCTGCACCTCGAGGAACTGCCCGCCATCGGCGATGGCCGTGATGATGCGGCGGATGTCGTAGGCCTTGCTCGGATCGACGGGGACGACGTCGCGCAGCTCGGGGCAGCGCCGCTCGGGGTCGTCCGCGTTCGCCAAGGCCGGCGCGGTGCCGAGGTTGTTCGACGGCAGGAACGACAGCAGCTGCCGCGTCATCGCCAGCGCCGCAGCCTCGTCCGCGCAGCGGAAGTGGGCCACGCCCGAGCGCTCGTTGTGCGTCGTCGCGCCGCCGAGCTGCTCCTTGGTCACCTCCTCGTGCGTCACCGTGCGGATGACGTCGGGGCCGGTGATGAACATGTAGCTGGTGTGATCGACCATCAGCACGAGGTCGGTCAGCGCAGGCGAGTACACCGCACCGCCCGCACACGGCCCGAGCACCACGGAGATCTGCGGCACCACACCCGACGCCAGCACGTTGCGCTTGAAGATCTCGGCGTAGCCGGCGAGCGACTCGACGCCCTCCTGGATCCGCGCGCCGCCCGAGTCGTTGAGCCCGATGACCGGCGCGCCGACATCCATGGCCATGTCCATGACCTTGCAGATCTTCCGCGCGTGGGCCATGCCCAGGCTGCCGCCGAAGGCCTCGGCCTGCTGCGCGAACACGAAGACGGTGCGACCGTCGACCGTGCCGTGCCCGGTCACGACGCCATCGCCGTACACCCGCTTGTCCGCCATCTGGAAGTCGCTGCAGCCGTGGGTCACGAACCGGTCGAGCTCGACGAACGAGCCCGGGTCCAACAGCATCGCCACCCGCTCGCGCGCGGTCATGCGACCGGCCGCGTGCACGCGCTCGGCCGCGGCCGCATGGGTCGCGGCGGCGCGCTCGGCCAGCGCCGGGTCGCGCGCGGCCCTGGGCCCCGCCCCGGTGTCGGCCAGGCGCTCGCGCAACTCAAGTTCTACCCGCGGATCTCGCTTCGAATCGGCCATCGGCGGCGCCGAGAGTAGATCAGAGCGCGCCCTTGGTCGATGGCACGTCGGTGATCGCACCGTCCGGGCCGCACGCCATGCGCAGCGCACGGGCGAAGGCCTTGAACGTCGCCTCGACCACGTGGTGGCAGTTCCCGCCGCTGCGCAGGTGCAGGTGCAGGTTCATGCGCCCGGCGACGACGACCGCGCCGAAGAACTCCTTGACCAGGTCGCAGTCGAACGTGCCGACCCACCGCCCCGCGATGACGGGGATGTCGAAGACCAGGTAGGGGCGGCCGCCGAGGTCGATGGCGGCGTCGACGAGGGTCTCGTCCATCGCCAGGGAGAAGCACCCGTAGCGGGTGATGCCCGCGCGGTCGCCCAGGGCCTGGTCGAGCGCGGCGCCGAGCACGAGCCCCGTGTCCTCGACCGTGTGGTGGGCGTCGACCTCGAGGTCGCCCTCCGCGTCGAGTTCGAGCGCCATCGCCGAGTGCTTCGCCAGCGCCTCGAGCATGTGCGAGAAGAACGGCACGCCGGTCTTCACCTTGGCCGGCGCCGGCGCGTCGCCGGGCACGGTGAGCGACAGCGCGATGCGGGTCTCGCGGGTGACCCGCTCGACGGTGGCGCGGCGGATCGTGGACGGCGGGCCCGCGTTCACCGAGGACCCCCGAGCACGGACGCCGCCCGCGGATGGTTGCGGATCTCGTCGAGCAACGCGAGCAACGGCGGCGCCTGCTCGAGGCCGAGCCCGAGCTCGACGTCGATCCACGCGCCGCGGAGGTCCTGTCGCTCGAGCTTGACCCGCGCCGAGCGCAGGTAGATCCGGGCGAACGCGCTCGCGACCTGCCGCTCCTCGGGGCTGGAGCGCCGCGCCCTCGCGGTCTCCGAGAGCCGGTTCTGTCCCCGCACACGGGCCTCGTCGTAGGCCGCGCGCAGCTCGGGATCACACAGCACGTTGTAGGCCTCGGTCATGCGCTTGTAGACCTCGTACGCCATCGCCTTGACGTCCTCGCCCGCGGAGAAGACGTAGCGATCGGGGTGGAACCGCTGGGCCCGCTCGTGGAAGGCCTCGCGCACCGCGACGTAGTCGCAGCCCGGGCGCAGGCCGAGGTAGTCGTAGTAGCTCGCGGTCGGCAAGCTCGCGTGCAGCATCTCGACCTGGCGGTTGCGATCCTCGTCCACTGCGGTTGCATCCCTCACGGGCCCGGCACCAGCGTCTTGCCGCGGGCGACCGCGCCCGCCTCGCCGCCCATGCGCGAGGCCATCGCCGCGACCTCTTGATCGTCGAGCCCGCCGAGCACCCGCATCGTCGCGCTCTGGCGGGCGCCGGTGACCTGGTCGACCGCGCGGACCTCGATGATGCCGTCGGCGTTGATCTCGAACGTCACCGCGATCGTGACCTCGCCGCGTGGCGCCTCGCGGAGCCCCGACAACGTCAGCTCGCCCAGCTTGTGGTTGGACTCGAAGTCCTCGGACTCGCCCTGACAGACCTGGATCCGCACGAAGCGTTGGTTGTCCGCCGTGGTGGTGAACAGCCGGGTCTGCTCGACCGGGATCGCGGTGTTGCGCGCGATGACCATGTCCACGAAGCCGCCCAGCGTTCGGACCCCGAGGCTGCGCGGCGTGACGTCGAGCAGCACCGCGGAGTTCGGGATCGCGGCGAAGTTGCCCGTGGACGTCGAGATCGGCACCAGCGAGCCGAGCAGCGCCGCGCCCTGGATCGCCGCGCCCACGGCCACCACGCTCATCGGGTTGATCGCCGTCTGCGCGGGCTTGCCGAACACCTGCGCGACGATCTCGCGGACCAGGGGCAGCCGCGTGGTCCCGCCGACCAGCACGATCTCGTCGATCTGCTGCGGCGCCAGCCCGGCGACCCGCAGCGCGTCGATGCACACCGGCACGGTGCGGCGCACGATGGGCTCGATGTGCCAGCGCAGATCGGCCTCCGACAGGGCGAACTCGAGCCCGCGGCCATCGACGACGTCGTCGACGCGGATGCCGCTGCTGAAGTTCTCGGACAGGTCGATCTTCACCTGCTCCGCGACGGCGCGCAGTCGCTCCATCCCGATGCTGCGGCTGCGCACGGGCACGCCGTGCTGGCGCTCGAACGCGTGGACCATCAGGCCCATCACGGCCTCGTCGATGTCGTCGCCGCCGAGGAACATCTCGCCGGAGGTCGCGAGCACCTCGAACACGTTGCGCGTGATCTGGAGGATGGTGACGTCGAACGTGCCGCCGCCGAAGTCGTAGACCGCGATGCGGCGGTCGGTGTCCTCGATGTAGCCGTAGGCGAGCGCGGCCGCGGTCGGCTCGTTGATGACGCGGATCACGTCCAGCCCGGCGAGCCGGGCGGCGATGCGCGTCGCGCTGCGCTGCGCGTCGGTGAAGTTGGCCGGGACCGCGATGACCGCCTTGGTCGCCGCCTGCCCGAGCGCCTCCTCGGCCATCTCGCGCAGGTACGTGAGGATGTTGGCCGCGATCTCGACCGGGCTCAGCAGGCGGCCGCCGAGCTCGATGAGCACCGCCTCGTTGGGCCCCTCGACGATGCGGTAGGGCATCGTCTCGCGCATGCGCTGGACCTCGGTCGCCCCGAAGCGGCGGCCGATGAGCCGCTTGCTGCTGAAGACCACCTGGGACGGGTCCACCGCGCGGCGCTGCTTGGCCCGGTTGCCGACGATGAGCCGGCCGTCGGGCATCGCCGCGACCACAGAGGGGATGATGCGGTCGTCGCCCCGTCGGACCACCGACGCACGGCCGCCGCGCACCACCGCGCACGCGGAGTTCGTGGTGCCTAGATCGATGCCCAGCACCGGCTCGGACTCGGCCGTCATCGCGTCGTGAGTGTATCAGGCCGCGGCTTGGCGCCGCGAAAACCGGCGACGAACGGCCACGTGCCCCGGCGGGGCCTCGGGTTTCCGCCTCGGAGTGGGCCCGCGCGCACGCGAGGGTGGCGCGCGCTCTAGACCGGGGACTCGGGCACGAAGACGATGTCGCCGGGCTCGAGCGCGAAGTCCTGGCCCCGGCTCTCGAGGATCGCGGTGACGTCGATCTCGAAGGTCTGGCGGCCCTTGTCGGTCTGGCGGATGAGCTTCACCCGCCGCGGCATCGCCAGGGGGTTCATGCCGCCGGCCTGCGAGATCGCCTGCATCACGGTCATGCCGGGCTTGTAGGGCAGCGAGCCGGCCTCCTTGACCTGCCCGAGCACGCTGACCTCGCGGTTCTGCCGCTCGGTGACGCGCACGGTGACCTGCGGCTGCTTGAGCCAGCCCGACTGCAGCTCGAGCTCGATCTTTTCCGCGATCGCGGCGCCCGTCTTGCCGCGGACCTCGACGTCGCCGATCCACGGGAAGCGGATCTTGCCGTCGTCGCTCACCTCGTAGGGCCCGCTGATGTCGTCGTGCTCGCGCACGCGGATCTCGATGATGTCGCCGGGGCCGAGGGTGCGGTTCTCGGGCGTCGCGGCGGGCGGCAGCGTGAGCGTGGGGTTCGTCGGCCGGCACGCCGCGAGCAGCAGCACGACGCCGAGCCCCAGGCGCGCGCGGGTCATATGCGCACCGCCAGGACGAGCGTGACCAGGTGGCGCACGAACGACAGCGTGTCGGTCGGGTCGGGGACATCGTCCGGTGTCTCCGGGTCTCGGACGTAGAGCACGGTGAACGGTCGCGTGTCGGCGATGAGATCGTAGCCCAGGGACACCGCGAAGATCTTGCCCAGCGGCTGCTCGACCTTGGCGGAGAGCCCGACGATGGTCGTGCGCCGCTGGAACCCGGCGGCGCCTGGGCCCTGATAGTTCTCGATGATGTCCGACTCGTCGCCCGGCACCGGCAGGCCGTTGTAGCGACGCCCGGCCACGCTCGCCCCGAGGTGCCCGATCATCCGCCAGCGGAACTGGTGCCCGAGCGCCACCGACACCGCGTTGTCGACGTAGTAATTGCCGAACAGCGAATCCTGGAAGTTGCGGGTCAACCCGACGTGGACGAGCGAGCGCAGGGTCGGGAAGTAGTTGACCGAGACGTTGCCGATGAACGAGCTGAAGCTCGGGCCGTTGATGTCGGTGCGGTAGAAGCCGCCGCCCCACCCGACCATCGCCTCGATCGCCAGCTTGTCGACGACCTGGCCGCGGTAGCCGGCGAGGAAGCGGTGGGCGTAGTTGTCCTCGTTGCGACCGGTCCCGGGCTCGACGCAGCAGTCCGAGTAGTACGTGAAGTCCATCGTGTAGGTCGCGAGCAGCGAGCTACGCGGGAGGAACCGCCACTTGGCCTCGGAGTAGAGCCCGTTGAGGAGCCGGTTGCTGCGGTTGAGGTCGTCGTCCTCGAAGCGCAGCCACTGGCTGCGGTAGCCGACGCCGAAGGCGATTCGACCGCCGCCGGGGCGCACGTAGAACGTCAGCTGCCCGCGGTGATCGAGGCGGTTGAAGTTCAGCACCGAGCCCAGCGCCTGGTAGTTGCCCGCCGAGGCGCCGCGGAAGAAGTCCTCGTCGAGGTGCACGGAGAAGCGCCGGCCGGGCAGGAACGCCAACCGGACCTGGGTGCCGATCGACAGCCGCGGTACCGAGCGCACGTCCGCCTTGCGCGACAGGTACTGGCGGAAGCCGCCGAGCAGCGAGATGTTGTAGTCGAACCACCGGCCGCTGCGCTCGGCCGGCGTCATCAGCAGGCCATCGCGGATGTCGCGGTTGCCGATGCCGAGCCACGCCGAGGGCCACAGCGCAGTGCTGACCAGCGGGTCCTCGGTCTTGGCGTTGGAGTAGACGTTGGAGTCGAGCCCCATGCCGAGGGCGAAGCCCGTGTGGAACGTCGATCGCTCGCCGACCTTGAGACCGCGGCCGTCCTCGGCCCGCGGGATGCCGAAGGCGTTGTGCAGCACGCCGCCCGCGAGGGCCGTCGACGCGATCCCGAGCCAGAGGCCGATCGCCATCGACAGCGCCGCGAGCCGGGCCGTGGATACTGTCAGGAGGCGACGAAGGGACACGTTCGAACAGTTCGACGGGGCGAGGCGCCCACGCGGCAAAGAGGCCGACAGGCTACACGAGATACCCCCGAGGGGCGGTTTTTCTACACTTCCGCGGCGAGGCCCGACGTCTAGTTGGTCGGGCTCTCGACGGTCGGCGGACGGACGTCGTCGACCGGCGGTGGTACCGGCGCACGGGCACCGCTCGCCGTCGGATCCGCGAAGGGCACCGTCGGGCGCTCGTCGACCTCGGTCCGGGTCTTGTTGTCCTTGTCCTCCGGCGAGGCATCGCCCGCGCAAGCGCGCGCCTGATCGACCAGGCCGCCCATCCGCTCGGACAGCGCGCCCAGCTTCTCGGCGGCGAACGTCCGCTGCTGATCGGTCGAGCCGGCGTCCTGGATCACGAGGACCTCGGTCGTCACCAGCTCCATCACCTCGCCGCCGCGCTCCTGCTTGTCGATCAGACACGCCGCGCGGACCACGTCGGACTCGCCGTCGGCCTGGGCGGTCAGCTGACCGAGCTCGGTCATGGCCGCGTCGATCTTCGCCCGGCTCTCGCTGATCCCGACCGGGGCGGCCACCGCGGGCGCCGACTCGGCTTCGGGCTCGGGGGCCGGCGGCGGCGCGGCATGGGTCGCCGCGGAGAGCAGCCACACGGGGAGACACGCCAGGGCCATGGCGCGAACGAGGCGGGTTCCGTGTGCGGAGGACGGGAGGAACTTCACATCAAACTCCTGGGTCGGGACACCGATCACCATGGTGCCGCGGCCCCGTTTCCGTGTCGAGCACACGAAAACCGGACACGAAACCGCGGGAGCCCCGTCGTTCCGGAGGTGCGTCGCGTCACGAGCCGCCGGAGAAGACCACCGAGAACGTGACCTCGGCGCCCTCCTCGGCCCCGTCCATCGGGAAGCGCCAGCCCTGGATCTTGGCCCGGGCGCAGCTGCTCACCGCGGCCGAGCCGACGGTGTCCTCCTCGATGTCGACCTTGGTGACCGAGCCCATCACGCTGATCGCGATGGTGTACGTCATCTTGCCGGCGAGATCCGGCTGCGTGCGCAGGGCCTTGTTGTAGCAGTGCTGCAGCGCGCTCGTGCGGTGCTTGATCGCGGCCTTGATCGACGTCTTGTCGACGTCGCCGAACACGTCGGTATTGGTCGCCTTGGTGACGCCCGCGATCTTGCGCTCGAGCTTGTCTTCCTTGCGCGCGAGCTCGGGGCCCGCGCCGGTCTCGAAGCCGGCGGTCTGGACCGCGGACCCCGAGGCGCTGATGCCCGTGCCGCCGGGGACGAACGGGCTGATGTCGCCGCCGTCGGCGAGCACCGTGGTCGTCATGCCCTGGTCGAACAGCTCGCCGAGGTTGTTCTCGGTGCTGTTGATGACGTCGAAGACCGTGCCCTCGCCGGGGCCGCCGTACGTGCCCAGGACACGCGCCACGCCGACCGAGCGGGCCTCGGCCATCGCCTTCTCGGAGAACTTCTGCGGCTTGTCGTCGAGGACCTTCGGCTTCTCCTTGGGCTTCTCCTTGTCGATGACCTTCTGGTCCTCGTCCTCTTCCGCGAGCTCGTCCTTCTCCTCCTCGGGGACGGGCTCGGGCTCCTTCTTGTCCTCGACGATCCCCATCGCGGTGTGGAAGCGATCGTCGATCGTGTCGAGATCCATCTCGTCCTTGCGCTCTTGGTTCGCCTCGTAGACGAAGAACGAACCGAGCACGGCCGCCGAGCTCGCCATCGTGTAGCGGTCGAGCGGGGAGAACGTGTCGCGGAGCTTGGCCGCGTACTCGACGGGGAACGGGACCTTCGCGGGGATCGGCTTGGGATCGGCGAACTGGAACAGGATCGTCGTCTCGCCGATCAGCAGCTTGCCCTTCGCGCGCGGATCGAGGAGCACGCGGACGCGATCACCACCGCCGAGCTGCTTGCGCAGCGCACCGACGGTGACGGCCTTGTTGCCGAGCGACAGCTTGCCCTTCGCGCTCGCAGGCAGATCGAGGAAGTAGCGGCCTTGGCGGAAGTCGAAGATCGTGTGCTTGAGCGGGGCCGCGGCACCGAACAACATCACGTCGCTGCGGTAGTCGCTGCCGAAGCTGAGCGCGGCAGGGCGGCTCTGGTGGACCTCGTCGCACACCAGTCCGTCTTGCACGACCGCGAGCCGCAGTACCTTCGTCCGGGGTGAGGGTGCAGGCTTCATCGGTTTCGTAGCTTCGTGAGCAACCGTGGATCACTAGACACGCGCGAGACGTGCCCGTGGCCCCCAGGACATCAGCATAACCCGGACGTGCTGGAGCACCAATCTGACCCCTCATCTTCCCGCGAAACAGGGTTTTCAGTACACCCCGAAGTGACCTGCGCATGGCCCGCGACACATTGTCGCAGGTCAGCTTTCGCGCGGGATAGATTCCGTGCGGTGGCTTACCCGTGGCCGGACCCGGGCTCGACGATCACCGACCAGAACAGACACTCCGGCGGGGGCTCCTCGCCCGGGCCGAGGCGCCCGAGATGGCATCGACTCCCGCGGAGCGCGTCGAGGGTCGCGACCAGGGTCGACATCGGGATCGAGCCCTCCGCGTCCACGTGCACGATCGGGTCGTAGTCCGCGGCGCGCATCTGGATCGCGGCGTCCTCGAGGGCGGCGTAGTCGTACCGCGAGGGGTCGAGGAGATCCTTGCGATCGTCGTCCAGGGCGATGCGCTTCGGCTCGTCGGCGGCGTCCGTCGTCGTCAGGACGAAGCCATCCTCGGCGACGAACACCCGCAGCTGCTGGGCGCGCACGTGCGGCTCGTCGCTCGCGGGCCCGCTGTTGTCGAACCGCGGTGGCGACACGTCGATCGCCCCCATGCGGGCCACCTCCATCGCCAGCAGCAGGGCTGGGATCAGCAGCAGCATGATGTTCATGACCGGCAGCAGGTTCGCCTCGGTCTCCTCGTCTCGGTTGCGTCGCATCGCCATCGTCGGGCCTCCGACGCGGATCGACTGCACGCCGCGGGCGAAGTTCCTCGCCGACGCCGGCATGAAAAAAGCCGGGCCCGTTCCCGGACCCGGCTCTCTTCAGACGTGCTTCGGAGCGCTAACCGTTCTGCTGGACGACGCAGAAGGCGTACTCGCGGAACTCCGCGCGCCCTGCGGTGTACATCACGTCGACGAGCACGGAGAACTTGAGGTTCTGGTCGCCCACCAAGATGATGCGACCTTCCCACTCCTCTCCCTTGCCCTCGGACATCTGCTTGGCCTTGTCGGCCTCCTCCGCGAGGAGATCGTACAGCGGCCCGATGAGGTGGCCCTGGAGCGCGGCGGGGTCGATCTGCCCCGTCTCGTCCATCTGCACGACGCGCTTCTCCGCGAACGTGATCGCACGCTCGCTGACGTAGATCGGCACGCCGTCCTGGATCGGCGTGTCGGCCTTGGACAACGGCACCTTCTGGCCCTGAGTCGGCGCGATGACGACCGGGTCGGAGCCGTAGTTCTTGAGCAGGTACGTGACGATGATCGTGATGGCGTCCATGAGGGACGTCATGCCGAGGATCGCCTTCTCCTCTTGCATGCCACGGCGACCCTCGCGTTTGGCGGCCTTGCGGGCGATGAACGCTTGCTCAGCTTCGGTCGTCATGGTTCACCCTGCCCCTGCTTCGACGATGGCCTGCCAGAACATGCACTCCGGCGGGACCTCCTCGCCGGCCGTCATGGCGCCCATCATCTTGCAGTCGAGGCCGCGCATCGCGTCCATCGTGTTGATGAGCACCTGCATGGGGATGCTGTTCTCCGCGGAGATCGTCACGACGGTCTCGTGGGGGAACAGATCCTTGTACTTGCGCGCCTCCGACCCGAGCGACGCGTAGTCGTACCGGTCGTAGTCGTCGAGGGGCGTCCCCGGCTTGGCGAGGGCGATGGTCGGCGAGTTGGAGTCCGCCGACTTCCCCGCCTCGGCGCCGGCCTGCTGACCCGACGCGCTCACCCGATAGCCGTCTTCCATGATGAAGACCTTCAGGTTGAGCGGCTTCTCCTGTTTCTCATCCTGCTTCTGGTCCGCGGTGGCGGCGAACTTCGGTGGCGACACCGCGATCGCTGCCATGCGGGCGATCTCCATCGCCAGAAGCAGAGCAGGAATCAACAGGAGCATGATGTTCATGACGGGAAGCAGGTTCGCTTCGATCTCTTCTTCCTCGAACTTCTTGCCCATGCTCGTTCCTCCTTTCAGGTGGGGGTTGAACTCCCGGAGGGCATCAGCCGCCGTAGGCCACGGCGACTACCCCGCGGGTCGACACTCACCCTTGCCGCACGCGGCTGGCGAGGAGGTTCTCGAGCTTCGACGAGTACAGGTCGCACTCGTCCGAGACCTTCTTGGCCAAGTTCGAGATGAACATGTGCACCGCGAGGAGCGGGATCGCGACCATCAGACCGAAGCCGGTGGTGTTGATGGCGATGCCGATGCCCTTCGCGAGCGCGGTCGCACGCTGATCGGCGGCGACCGTGGCCACTGCACGGAACGCTTGGATCATGCCGTCGATCGTGCCGATGAGGCCGAGGAGCGTCGCGATGTTCGCGATCGCCGGCATCATCGAGAGTCGCTTCGAGATCGCCGGGCTGACCTCGAGCAGGGCCTCTTCCATCGCCGCAGCGATCTCGGCCTCGCTCTTGTTCGCCCGGGTGAGACCTGCCTTGATCACGCGGGCAAGCGCAGCCTTGTCGGCGGCGTTGCACAGCTTGATCGCGCGGTCGATGTTGTTGGCCATGACCAACTTCTGGATCTGGTTGAAGAACTGAGCTCCGTTGATGTTGAAACGGAAGAACAGGAAGATGAAACGCTCGATGGTGACGCCCGCGCCGAGCACGGCAGAGAGCGCGATGAAGTGCATCCAGAACCCGCCGTCCTGGTAGAACTCCGCAAATGGTTGACCGCCCATGACTTGTCGTCCTCCTCGTCGAACGGGGCGAGGCCCCGCTTGGAACCGGGTGCACGTCTGATGAGACCCGGCGTTGTTTCAGTGAGTGTGGGTTTGCATCTTGCCCGAAGTGGGCTGGGGTTGGCGAGCGTCTCGTCGCGGACCTAAGCGCCGCAGGCCGAAACGGGAGCGCTCGCGACGCCCCGCCCCGACCGCTCGCGCGCTCGGGGGTGAGGTGGACCTGGCCACCTCGACACGGATTAGAACAAAGGATCCTGTACGGACTCAAGCACCAAAGGAGAGAAGGTTGCGCCGAGGCGCGCCCAGTCGAAGTCGATCGAGGATCGACGGAGGATGTAGTACGCGTTCGGCTTCTCGAGCTTGCCCTCGATCAGGAACTCGTCGTCGATGGAGATCGCCTTCTTGCCGCCCGCGGAGGGCTTCTTGGCTGAGGCCTTGGTTGCGCCCTTCGGCGACTTGGTTCCCTTCGACGCCTTCGTCGCCGTGCGGCCCTGCGCATCGGCTTGCACGGTGGCGTCCCCCTGAACGGGTGTCGGGGCGGCCTTCGCCTTCGCGGGCGTGGGTGCTGCCGTCGGCGCAGGCTGCGTCGCGTCGGTTGCAGCCGTAGCCGGTGGTGCGAGGGCGTACACGGGCCGAGAGGCGAGCACTGTAGCCAAAAGGATCAGAGATGCCAAGGGGAGATGGCGGTACGTCGCACGGCGGGCGCGCGGGTCCGACTCGGCGTGTCCGAAGCCATCGCGAGCTGCATGCACACGCGTCGCGGCGGCCTGTCCGAAGTGGTTGGCGTGCTGCGTCGCGAGGTGCTGCGAAGCGAAGCGCGGGAGTCGGGAGCGTGGTGTCGTCATGCGCTGGCCTCGGGGGTTCGGGACGCGCGTGCGAGAGCGTGAGTGTCCACGCATCGCCGCGGGTTCCCCGCTTGGGCGATCGGATCCTGCCTGCATGCGATCGTCGGCGCGTTCATGCGACGCAGCGCGGCGGACTTCGGCGCGCCGGGCTTCTGCACCGCGGGCTTCTGCGGCGTCGGTGAGGACGGCGGCGCCGCGGGCTTCACCACCGGGGCCGACGGCGGCGCGCTCGGGGGTGCGTCGGGCGGTGGTGTCGACGGCTTCGCCGCGGGCGGTGTCGACGGCTTCGCCGCGGGCGGTGTCGACGGCTTCGCCGCGGGCGGTGTCGGCTCGCTCGGCTTCGTCGGCGTCGCGGGGCTCGAGGGCTTCGCGACCGGCGGCGGCGTAGCGCCAGGCTTCGCGACGGGCGGATCGCTCGGCGCGGGCGAGCTCGGGGCGCTCGGCGTCGGCGAGCTCGGGGCGCTCGGCGTCGGCGAGCTCGGGGCGCTCGGCGTCGCGCCGCCGGGCTTCTTCGGCGTGAGCGGCTTGGCGGGATCCTCCGCGCCGGGCTGCTCCGCCGGCGGCGCGTCGGCGCTCGTCGGCGCGCCGTCGTCGGCACCGGCGTCCGCGGCCGCGGGCGGCTTCGGCTTGGGCTCGGTCGGCTTGGTGTCGCGCGTCTTCTCGCGCTCGAGGCGTCGCTGCTCGCGATCGATCCCCTTCTTCGCGACGCGGATGTAGTCGTCGGCACGGGCCTGACTCACCGCGGCCGGACCCGGCGCCACCTTCGGGCCCTTCTTGGCCGACGGACCCTCGGGCCCGTCCGCGATCGCGAGGTCGCGGTACTTCGTCAGGTAGCTGATCGCCTTCTCGAGCCGGGCGATCGTCTCGAGACCCGGGTACGGATCGGCGTCGAGGTAGAGCACGCCGAGGTTGAAGTACGCCTCGGGGTAGTTGGGCTTGAGCTTGAGCGCGGTCTGCAGCGACTTCTCGGCGTCCTGCACCTTGCCGTCGGCCCGCAGCGCCGCGCCCAGGTTCACATGCGCCTTCGCGAACTTGGGCTCGAGCTCGAGGGCGTAGCCGAAGCACTGCTTCGCGGTCGCGACATCGCCCGCCTGCATGTAGCGCGTGCCGAGGTTGTTCCACGCCGAGGCGTTCTTCTCGTCGGCCTCGGCCGCCATCCGGAACGCCTGCGTGGCGAGGTTGTCCTGGCCCATCTGCGTGTAGGCGAAGCCCTTGAGGTTGTGCGCGCGGCTGGTCTCCGGGCCGGTGCGGACCTTCTCGTCGACGGCGAGTGCGCTGGAAGTCACGGCCTGCACCAACTCGAACTTCTTTTGTCGGTAGTAGGCCTCGGCCATCACCAACATCGCCTCGACGTTCTGCTCGTGGATCTTCAGGGCCTGCCGGCTGTGGTCGATCGCCTCGACCAGGCGGCCCGACGCCAGGTGCTTGGCCGCCTCGGCGCTGCGCTGGTGCGAGAGCGCGAGCTTCTTCTTCTCCTCCTCGGGGTCGCGGTCGCGGACCTTGGGCAGGGGCTTGGACTTGTCGGCGCTCGCGGCCGCCGCCGGCGCCTCGGGCGTCCCCGCGGTCGGCGGCGCGTCCTCGATGCTCTCCAGCGTGCTGGTGTCGCCGTCGCCGGGGGTCTCGGTCGACCCGTCCACCGGTCGGCAGGCGCCGAGGGCGGCGAGCATCATCCATGTCGTCAGACGTCGCATGGCGATCACCTCGAGCTCTCGAGCTGCAGCTCGAGCGCGGGTTGACGGAGCAGCGGGTACTCCTCGGGCTTGTAGATGTTCAGCCGCTCGCGCGCGGAGCTCGTCCAGTCGTTGGCGACGCTGAACTCGCGACTGCGCTTGACGGTCTCCTCGTACAGACCGATGGCCTTGGCCTCGGCCTGGGCCGCGAACTGGTCGACGACGTCCTTGTAGGCGAACCAGCCCTCGGTGTTGGGCTTGAGCTGCTTGGGCACGGGCGCCGCTCGGATCGCGATCGCCCAGGTCTCGAAGGCGTAGCCGCGGCGGTACATCGCCGCGAGCACCCAGTCGATGCGCCGGTACGGGAAGACGTTGTCGTAGGCGGACGACGCGACCTGGAGCCGGTCGGTGAGGACCTTGATCTCCTTCTCCATCTTCTTGCCGGTCGAGCTGATCTTCACCTCGAGCACGTCGGCGAGCGCGTACTCGGCGAGCAGGAACTGGGCCTCGGCCGGGAGGTCCGCCGCGTCGGTCGCGGCCTGCAGCTTCTTGGCGTCGAAGGCCCCGACGGTCGAGCGGTAGTACTGCTCGGCCTTCTTGCGATCGCCCATCTTCGCGTACGCCTGGCCGATGCGGAGCTGGGCCTCGACCGCCTTCGCCGCGTGGGCCGGGTCGCCGCCGTAGCTGGCGAGGAAGCCCTCGTAGGCGCGGATCGTCGCCTTCTGATCCGGGGTCTTGCCGAGCACCTGCGCCGCGCGGAACGTCGCGTCCGCGGCCTTGGCCTTGTCGGTCGTCTTGCCCGCGAAGGTGGCGAACATCGCCGCGGACTTCTTGTAGTCCTGCAGGTTGTCGAGGAGATCGGCCGCGTTCCACAGCGCGATCTCGCGGTGCTCGCTGTCCTTGTACCGTGCGTCCTCGGCGAGCTTCACGTACGAGGTCACCGCCTCGTCGAACTCGAAGAACCGCGAGTGGTTGTAGCCGGTGCGCAGCAGGGCGTCGTCGGCGAACTCGCTGTCGGGGTACTTCTCGTAGATGCGCTGGTACGTCTGGCTGGCCGAGCCGAACCGGCCGATGTTCTCGTACGCGACCGCTGCGTTGTTGAGCGCCCGGTCGGCGTTGGGATCGTCGGGAGCTTGATCCACCAGCGCGACGTAGCGGTCGGCCGCGGCCTCGAACTCGCCGGCGTCGTAGAGGATCGTCGCCTCCTGGAACCGCACCGCGTTGCCGAGGGTCTTGAGGTCACCGGCGAATTTCTTGGCCTCGTCGCCCTCGCCGCAGCCCTTGCCCATCAGCTTCTCGGTCCACTCCTGCGCGCCCTTCAGGTCCTCGCGGACGACGTGGGCGTCGAGGATGGCGGTGCCGGCGTTGATGGCGACGTTGTTGTCGCAGTGCTCCTCGATGATGCGGACGAACCGCTCCTCGGCGGCGTCGAACTGCAGGTACCGCTGCGACACCTCGCCGGCGAGGTACTTCATCGACGGGGCCTGCTCGCTGTCGGGGCGCGCGAGCACGAAGCGGTCGTAGGCCTCCTGCAGCTTCACCAACAACGGCGGGATCTCGAGCGGCTTGTCGAACGGACCCGGCGCCCCCTGCTTGGGCATGTCGGGGACCATCAGGCGGCCGGCCTGCTTCTCGCCGTCGACGTACGCCTCGTAGGCGAGCACCGAGCCCGAGGCGGCATCCTCTTGGAGGCGGTTGTCGAGGTTGCTGTCGCGGACCTCGCTGTACTGCTCGGCGGCAGCGAGCAGCTGCCCGCTGTAATACAGCGACTCGGCGAAGTTGAAGCGGTACTCGTACGAGCTCGGCGTGTCGGGGAACCGCTCGAGGTAGGCCTCGTAGGCCTTGGCCGCGATCGCGTACTCGCCCTCGGCCTTCGGATCGCCGGCGGCGCGCAGGGTCTGGGCCCGCGCGTGGTGATCGATCGCGGTGTGGACCAGCGCCTCCTCGGCGAGCTTGAGTGCGCCCTCGACGACGTCGGGATCGCCCTCGTTGGCGTAGAACCACTTGGTGCCGCGCAGGTAGTTGGTCGCGAGGCGATCGCGGGCCGCGGTCGCGGCGGTCTTGTCCTGCAGGGCGTTGTGGGCCTGCAGGATCCGCATCTGGA
Organism: Deltaproteobacteria bacterium Ga0077550; assembly: GCA_001464385.1. Taxonomy (GTDB): domain Bacteria; phylum Myxococcota_A; class Polyangia; order Nannocystales; family Nannocystaceae; genus Xiheibacterium; species Xiheibacterium aquaticum. Next base: position 37,239 of record LNFB01000211.1, read on the forward strand.
TCTGCGGCGCGGCGGCGGCGAGCGGCCAGCGCGACAGGGTGTTCTCCCAGATCTCGATCGCGCGGCCGTACTCGGTCTGCAGCGCCAGCAGATCACCGAGCGCGGCGTAGATCTCGGGGACGTGCTTCTCGTTGCCGCGGGCCTTGTAGTCGCGGTCGAGCCGGCCGAGGCCGCTGACGCGGTCGCGGTTGCCGTCGCTGTCCCAGTCCTCCTCGACGTACACCTTGGCGATGTACTTGACCGCGTCGTCGCGCAACGCGATGGCGCCGCCGGGCTCGGCGTCCTTGGCGTGCGCGTCGGCGTACTTCACGAACTCGTCGAGGCGCTTGGCGGCGTCGGCGAACTCGCGCTGCAGGTACAGCGTCCACGCCATGCGGATGAGCGCCTCGTCGTAGAGCTCGCCCTCGGGGTCGGCGACGACCTTGGCGTAGGCGGCGAGCGCCGCGTCGAGCTCGTCGAGGTCGTAGTGGACCTCGCCGATCCGCAGCCACGCCTCGTCGGCGTACTCGCTGTCCTTCTTCCACGGCTCGCAGCGGTCGTAGTCGCCGGCGCGGAAGTTCGCGCTGTCGACGAGGTTGCTGCCGTCACCCGCCGGCGGCGCGAAGGTGCTCGCGCACGCGAGCGCCAGGTAGCTCTGCCGGCTCTGATCGAACTCCTCTTCCTCGAAGAGGAGCGTGCCCATCATGTACAGCGAGGCATCGGCGAGGTGGAACCGCGGGAAGCGGGTGACCACGTCGCGGTACAGCGCGATCGCGGGCTCGTACTCGGGCACCGGCGACGGCGGCGGCGCGGCGTTCGGGTCCTTCTCGAGGCGGACCTGGTAGGCCTCGAGCTCCTTCTGGAACGCATCCTCGGCGCGTGCGAGCCGCTCGGTGCCGGTCTCGAAGTGCAGCTCCGCGAGGCGGAACATGATCTCGGGCGTCCACGCCGGATCGTCGGGGTGCAGCTTGAGAAAGTCCTCGTAGCGCCGCACGGCCTGGGCCCGGAGCTTGCGCGCGTTCGCCTGCTTCTCGTTGATGGTCTTGTCGTAGGCCGACTCGAGCGCCCGCTTGCCGGTGACGCCGGTGACCAGCAGCGTCTGCCCGACGGTGTGCGCCTGCGCCTGGTGGCCGTCCTTGTAGCGGGCCCCGAGCTCCTCGAGCTCGTCGAGCGCCTTGGCCTCGCGCTCGTCGGCGGGCCGCAGGGGCAGCGGCGCCTTGAGCCGCGCAGGATCGGTCGCCCGCGGCGCGGCCTCGAGCGGCAGGCCCGAGCCCGGCTCGCCCGGGACACCGACCGGCGGCTTCGCGTCGCCGAGGCGCTTCACCTTCGGCATCTCGCCGCGCGGCAACGCCTGCGCAGCGCTGGGCAACAGGGCCAACGACATCACCACCACCGCGAGGGTCCTGCGGTTCATTCGACGTCCTCCAGACCCATCTCGACGGCGCGATCGATCTCGCGGAGCCCGCGGTCCCGCTCGATCTCGAGGCGCTGGATCTCGTCGGTCTCGGCCTCCTTCATCGCCCACGCGACGTCGAGCAGGCCGACCTCGGAGCGGAGCACCAGGGAGTTGAGCTCGGTGACGACGTCGGAGTACGACGCCGCGAGCACATCGGCGACGAGCACCTTGGTGTCACCCTTCTTGCCGGTGAGTTCGCCGAGGTAGCCGTCGAGGTTGCCGCGCTCCTCGGTCAGCACCACGACCGCACCCTCGAGCCGTTTGCCGGCGGTGCGATCGAGATCGACCCGGGCCTTGTCGGCGCGCGCGTGCAGCCCCTGGGCCCGCTTCCACAGGGTCGCGACCTCGGCCTTGCCACCGGACTTGGCCAGCGCGCCGTACATGCCGGCGAGGTGCTGGCGGTAGGCGAGCACGGCCTTGGCCCGGGCCTCGCGCAGCGGATCCTCGTAGCGCAGCGCCGCCTGGGCGCTCGAGATGCGCTCGCGCAGCGCGGCGACCTGGCCCTCGTGCAGGGCGATCTCGTCGCGACGCGCCGCGGCGTCCTTGAGGAAGCCCTGGTGATCGATCTTCTGATCCTTGCGGGTCTCCTCGTAGTACCGCTCGGTGGCGACGAGCTCGGCCCGCATGGCACCGACGAACAGATCCAGCTTGTGGGCCTGCTCCTGCAGCCGCTGCAGCCGCACCGACGCCTGCCGTTGCACGTCGGTCTTGTCGCCCAGCGGCCGATCGACCTTGTCGCGCAGCACCACGCGCTTGCGCTCGGCGGCCCCGAGGTCGCGATCGCCGGCGAGCCGCGCGATGAGGTCCTCCTCGACCGCCATGAGGTCGTCGTCGACGTTGTCGAGGCCCGCGGCGTGGGCGGCCAGGTCGTTGAACAGCCGGGCCTTGTCCTTGGCGCGGACGGCCTCCTCCATGCGGGCGAGCAGCGTGCGCGTGTCGGCGAGCTCGCGCTCGAGCGCACCGACCTCGCGGGCGAGCGACTCGGCCTGCACCGCGCGGGGGAGCGTGCGGGCCACCGCGATCGCACCGACCGGCAGCACCGCGGCGAGGCTGAAGTGCTCCATGTCCTCGCCGATGACCGCCGCGAAGTATTCGGTGGCGTCGCCCTTGGCCGACAGACGCCGCCCGAGCTGTCCGGCGAGCTGGTCGAACTCGCGGCGCAGCGCGAGGAACTCCTCCTCGGCCGACTTGTAGTCGCGCTGCTGGACGCGGATCTTGCCGCGCAGCTGCTTGATCTCCGGGACGATCGGCGAGGTCGGATCGTAGATGAGCAGCAGGTCGAGGGCCTGCACCGCCTGCTCGTAGCGCTCGGCGCGGAGCAGCGTCCACGCGGTCTCGTACATCGCCTCGGCGAAGAACGGCGAGTCGCGACCGATGCGGCGATAGGCCCGGACCGCGTCGTCGGTCTCGTCGATGTCGTGGTGGATGCGCCCGAGCGCCATCCAGGCCAGCTCGACAATCTGCCGGTCGCGCGGGTCGCTTGGGCGGACCTTGGTGATCCGCGCGAAGCGGTCGAGCGCGTCGTCGACGTCGCCCTTGGCGAGCGCCGCCGACGCGGCGACGTAGGCCGCGCGCACCCGCCAGATCGCGTCGGGTCCCCCGCGCGCGATCGGGATGTCGATCGGCGACAGCCCGTCGAGCTCGGCCATCGCCTCGGCCACCTTGCCCTGCAGGAACAGGAATCGGCCCCAGGAGTAGCGGAGCTCGGGCAGCCGTCCCGACGCGGGGAACGACGCCGCCCACTTGCCGAGGCGCTCGACGTTCGCGGCATCGAGCACGCCCTTGGGCGGCGTCGACTCGGTGTCGACACCGAGCGACTGCAGCCGCGCGCGGACCTCGGGCGTGGCCGAGACGCCGGCCTTGCGGGCGAAGCCGTCACCGCGCCGCGGCACCGCGAGGTCGAAGAGGCGCGCGACCGATCGCTGGTGGAAGCGCTTGGCGTCCGGGCGCGCGTCGCCGAGGTTCTTGCTGAACAGCTCGGCGGCCCAGCGCGGCATGTCGAGCTGCACGAGCGAGTCCCCGAGGAAGAACACCGCCTGGGCGCCCGCCGGCGACTCGCCGTGGTTCTCGACCAGATCGAGGAACTTGATCGCCGCACCCTCTGCGTCGCCCTCGGCGAGCAGCAGCTGGGCCTCGACGAGGCGCTTGGCGAGCACCGTCTCGGTGGGCTTCGGATCCTTCGCCGCGGCGCGCTCGGCCGCGACGACGTTCTGCTCGGCCTCGCGCAGCTGCGTCGCGAGATCGCCGAGCTTGGCCTCGCGGTCGCGGGCGTGGGCCGGAGCGACGAGACCGACCGCGACGAGGAGCGCCGCGCCGAGCATCCACGCGGGCGAGTGCGTCGCCACTACTCTCCGTCCTTGGCGCGCCGCGACTTGGGCTGGGCCAGCGGACGCCCGGCGGCGTCGAGGGGCAGCTCCTGCCAGTTCACGCTCGGGCGGTCCTTCATCTCGGTGGTCAGGTTGCCGCGCTCGAAGCCGACGGAGCTGAGCTTGACCGCGCCGTTCTCGGGGGCGGTGAAGCTGTGGGAGCTCCGCGAATCGAACGTGTAGCCCGACAGGTACGCGAACACGCCGTACCCGTGGCCCTTGTACGTCAGCTCGATCGTGACGTTGTGGGCGCCCGGCGGGAGGTTGCCGTCGTAGATGACCAGCTCGTCCTCGGAGTCGAGGCCGCCGGACTCGTCGCTGCGCGCGTAGATCTGCGCGCCGTCCATGATGTAGACCATCTTCACCAGCCGGAAGCCCGAGCCCATCAGGTTGCGGTGCGCGATGACGACCCGCGAGCCGGCCATCACACCCTTGAGCACAGTCTCGCGCAGCAGGGCCAGCCGCGCCTTGCTGCGGAAGATCTTGTCCTTGAGGTCGTCGACCTCGACCGAGAGGCCCTCGATGCGATCGCCGTAGACCTCGCTCTGACGGACCGAGGGATCGGACGCGGGCGCCGTGGACTTGGCGTCAGGGGCCTTCGGCGTCGCGGTCGTCGATGGTGTGGTCGCCGGCTTCGCGGCGGGCTTGGCCGCCGTGGTCGGCTTGACCACCGTCGGCTTCGCCGGCGTGACCGGGCTCGCGGGCGCGGCGGTGGCCGGAGCCTTGGGCTTCGCGGGCGGCGGCGGTGGCGGGGCCGCGAGCGCGCCGGCCGAGGACACCGAGGTCATCAGCGCGAACACCAGGGCGACGACCCACGCGAACATCGAACGACCAACCACCCGTCCGCAGCGGGACGAACCGAACGTAGACACGATGATCAAGGTACCAAGCCCTCCAAGACTGCACCACATTGCTCGCAACCCCGCGCGTCGCCGGACATCTCCGCAGTGCTTCGTGCGGTGGCGGACCGGCCTCGGCCACCACCACCGCGGTGGGGCCGAAGCAGCCCGCGGGGGTCCACGATCGGGCTACGGCGCCGATCGCGGGCGACCACGGGCGATGACCACCGACGTTCCACGTCGGGTGGTTTCCCGCTCGGGCCTCGAATTGGACAGTGCCCCCGCGCAATCCGTCCCGCGAGCGGGCGATCCTTATTAGCGACGGGCCTCCCCCGGGCGATTCGGGCGGCCTGTGGCACCCCGGCACCCCCAAGTTGGTACCCTTGCCGCCGTGACCGCCGAGAAGGAGTTCATGGGTTCGGGCCGGGCCAAGGTCTGGACGTACCTCATCGTCGCCGTGGTGCTGCTCGTCGGCGTGGTCGTCGCGAACTTCGCGATGACCAAGCCCGACGTCGCGCAACGGGGCGTCGATGCGTTCCTCGGGATGCCGCCGTGGGGGTTCCCGACGGTCGCCGCCGCAGTCGGCCTGCTGATCTACGCCCTGGGCCTCAAGCTCGAGACCGACTGGCCCGAGGCGCTCGGCGCACTGCTCGTCGCCGGCGCCGTGGCCTCCGGAGAGTTCCTGCTCGGCTGGCAGAAATTCGAGCTCGGCGGCCTCGTGGTCGTGCCGTACCTGATCCCGCTCGTCGTGTTCATCGCGCTGATGGGCTACAGCATCGTCCGCTCGAGGTAGCGCCCTACGGGCGCCGCGGACGCCACGGAACCAACCGCGACACCGTGCGCTGGTACGCCGCGTACTCGGGGTACCGCGCGCGCGTGATCGACTCGGTGAACGCGGTGGAGCCGAGGAACAGCAGGGTCAGCAGCGTCGGCCCCACGATCGACAGGTTGAGCCACGGCGCGCCGGCGGCCACGCCGAAGCCGTAGAACGCCCACCACATCCCCTGCTCGCAGAAGAAGTTGGGGTGACGGCTGAAGCGGAACAGCCCGGTCGTGACGAACTGCGCCGAGATCACCTCGCCGCGCTCGCGCTGCGCCTGCTTGCGGCACTGGAACGCCCACTGCTGCTCGTCGGCCACGGTCTCGCCGACGAGGAACGCCGCGAACGCGATCGCGGCCGCCGCGTCGAGGGGGCCCAGCGGCCGCGGCCCGTGCGTCGAGGCGACCCACGCCGGCAGCGAGATGAGGAGCAGCAGCAGGTTCTGGTAGCCCGCGATGAAGACGACGTTGAACACCGCGAACGCGCGCCGCGGCATCCGGCGGCGCAGCTCGGCCCAGCGGTAGTCCTCGCCGCCACGGCGATAGCCGCCCTTGCGCGCGAAGTTGAAGGTGAGTCGCCCGCCCCACAGGGCGACCAGCGCGGTCATCAGCAGCAGCCGCGGATCGGCCGACGGCGCGAACGCGGCGAAGTAGCCGACGTAGAGGATCGGCGTCAGCGACCACACCCGGTCGACCCACGAGTACTCGCGGGTGAAGACCGACAGCAACCAGCAGGCCGACGCGATCGCGGCGCACAACAGACAGACCGGCACGAGCTCGACGGGCACGCGCCCGAGTCTACCCGGCCGCGCCGCGTCGGCACTAACGCAGCCGCACGTCGTCGAGCTCGAAGTGGAACGGGCCCGAGCGCGGCGCCCCCGCGTCGTCGAGGGGCGCCTGGCCGATGAAGATCATCGTGACGTCGTACGGATCGACGACGAGATCGCGCAGCGCCACGCGGTGGGTGGCGAGGGTCGGCCCGATCGCGATCGACGTCGCCGCCGGCATCGCGCCGCCCTGGGCGGTGAAGAGCATGACGACGACGCGCCCCGGGCCGCGGGCGCGGAACTCGAGCGTGGTCGCCGTCGTGAGGTTCGCGGGCGCCATCGGCGTGGCCCCGGGGAAGAACGCCGCCCCGGCCCACGCAGCGGGCCCTGCGGCGAGATCGCCGGCGACCGACAGCACGCGATTGCGGGCGCGCTTGGCCTCGGGGACCACGCTCAGGGCGACCGTCGAGGTGCCGCCGCGGAGCTGATCGGTCGAGGGCTGCCAACCGGCGCCGAAGCCCGTCGCCTGGGTGCCGTCGTCGAAGCTCGAGATGCCGTCGAGCAGGGCGGGCGGCGGCGCGGCGGTCCGCAGCCGCGCCACGGCGGCGCGCTCGAGCTCGGCGATCTTCCGCAGCGGCTCGCGATCGAAGGCGCGGCCGCCCTTGTACACCGCGACGATGTCGCGCACGAAGGTGATGTCGTCGCGCGGGTCGCCGCGCACGAGCAGGAGATCGGCCCGACGCCCCACCGCGATGCGCCCGCGATCGTCCAGGCCGAACGCCGCCGCGGGCTTCGACGTCGCCGACGCGAGCGCATCGGTCGGCGACAGCCCGGCCTCGACCAGCAGCGAGAGCTCGCCCAGCAGGCTCGCGCCGTGGACCGTGCCCGGGTTGGGCGCGTCGGTGCTGGCGAGGATCGGCACGCCGGCGCGGTGCAGCGCGAGCACCCCGGCGAACGCCAGCGCGCAGCTCGGGCGCCCAGAGGGCGGCACGAACGGCGTCCGCAGGCCCAGCTCGTCGTCCTGGCGCAGCCACGGCGAGATCCGCGGATCGTCGGCCAGCGCCGGCCCGTGCCGCCCGTCGCAGATCGACGAGAGCACCGCGAGCGTGTCGGTGACGAACACGCCACCGGCCTTCGCCGCGGCGATGAACGCCGGCGTCGGCGCGCGATCGGTGAACATGTGCGCGAGCCCGTCGGCACCCGCGGCCACGGCGATCTCGGCGTCGGCAAGCGTGCCGACGTGGACCACCGCGGCGAGCTCGCGTCGATGGGCCGCCGTCACCAACGCGCCGACCGTCGCCGCGTCGAGCGTGGTGAACCGCAGGCCCAGCTCGGCGCCGTCGCCCACGACGATCTTGAGGAACGCAGAGCCCTCGTCGATGCGCGCGGCGACGAAGGCGTCGGCCTCCTCGGGCCGCGACAGCGTCGGGATCGGCACGCCGTACTCGGTGCCGTGGCCCCCCGGAGAGGTCGCGAGGATGCCCGCGGACACCACGTCGGCGCGCGTGCGGCTCGACGTGCGGACCGAGGCCGCGACCTCGGGCAGCGTGAACATGTCGATCTCGGTGGTGACGCCGAACGCGAGCGCCTGCTTCGGGTCGCCCTGGTTCTGCACGTGCACGTGGGCGTCGATGAGCCCGGGCAACAGCGCCTGCCCTGCCCCCTCGACGCGGGTCGCCGCCGCGGGCACGGCGAGATCGCGACCCACCGCGACGATGCGATCGTCGGCGACCAGCACCGTCGCGTCGTCGATCCAGGCCACGCCGTCGAACACGTCGACCCCGACGAACGCGACGTCGGCCGCGATCTCGGGCGCCGCGACGGGCTCGGCGACGGGCACCGACGTCGGCCGACACGCGACGCCGCCGAGCAACGCGACCAGGCCGAGCCGGTGCACTAGCCTTCCCCGAGGATCGCCGCGTGGTGCCGGAGCTGCGCCTCGACGAACGTCGCGACGAAGTAGTAGCTGTGGTCGTAGCCGGCGTGCCGGTGCACGGAGATCGGCTGCCCCACCGCGGCGGCTGCCGCCTCGAGCAGCTCGGGCCGCAGCTGGGTCTCGAGGAACTTGTCGGCGAGCCCGACGTCGACGTGGGGCGCGTGCGCGAACCTGTGGCCGTCCTCGAGCAGCGCGCAGGTGTCGTAGCGCCGCCACGCGGCAGTGTCGGGCCCGAGGTAGCCCGCGAACGCCTTGTGCCCCCATGGCACCTGCATCGGCGCGGCGATCGGCGCCAGCGCGCTGACCGACGCGAACCGATCGGCGTGCAGCAACCCGATCGTCAGCGCCCCGTGACCACCCATCGAGTGGCCGAACACGCCGCGCCGCGGACCGACGCCGAAGTGGCGCTCGACGAGCGCCGGCAGCTCGGTGGCGACCCAGCGATGCATGGAGTAGGTCTGCGACCACGGCGCGACGGTGGCGTCGACGTAGAAGCCCGCCGCCTGGCCGAAGTCCCAGTCTGCGTCGTCGCCCGGGTACCGCGCGGCGCGGGGGCTGGTGTCGCAGGCGACGAGCGCGAGGCCGAGCTCCGCGGCGACGCGCTGGGCCCCGGCCTTGATGACGAACGTCTCCTCGCTGCAGGTGAGCCCTGGCAGGTAGTAGACGACCGGGACCGCCGCGCCCGCGAGCGCCTGCAGCGGCCGGTACACCGCGAAGCGCATCGGCCCCGCGCACGCGTCACTGGCGTGCTCGTAGAAGCCCTGGATCCCGCCGAAGCAGCGCTGCTCCGAGCGCGTGATCACGGCGCCGTCGTTCATGGGAACTCGACCACCGTGCGGATCGAGGCGCCCGAGTGCATGAGGTCGAACGCCTCGTTGATGCGCTCGAGGGGGAGCTTGTGGGTGATGAGCGGGTCGATCTCGATCTTCCCGTCCATGTACCAATCCACGATCTTCGGCACGTCGGTGCGCCCGCGCGCTCCGCCGAACGCGCTGCCCTTCCACACCCGGCCGGTGACGAGCTGGAACGGGCGCGTCGAGATCTCCTGGCCCGCCCCGGCGACGCCGATGATCACGCTCGTGCCCCAGCCGCGGTGGCAGCACTCGAGGGCCTGGCGCATGAGCTTGGTGTTGCCGACGCACTCGAAGCTGTAGTCCGCGCCGCCGCCGGTGAGCTCGACGAGGTGCGCGACCAGATCGCCGCCGACCTCGTTGGGGTTCACGAAGTGGGTCATGCCGAGGTTGCGGGCCAGGGGCTCGCGCGCCGGGTTGATGTCGACGCCGACGATCATGTCGGCGCCGGCGAGCCGGGCGCCCTGGATGACGTTGAGGCCGATGCCGCCGAGGCCGAACACGACCACGTTCGCGCCGGGCTCGACGCCCGCGGTGTAGATGACCGCGCCGATGCCCGTCGTGACGCCGCAGCCGATGTAGCAGATCTTGTCGAACGGGGCGTCGTCACGGACCTTGGCCACCGCGATCTCCGGCAGGACCGTGTGGTTCGCGAACGTCGAGCAGCCCATGTAGTGGTGGATCGGCTTGCCGCCGATCGAGAACCGCGAGGTCCCGTCGGGCATCAGCCCCTTGCCCTGCGTCGCACGGATCGCCGTGCACAGGTTGGTCTTGCGGCTGAGGCACGACTTGCAGCCGCGGCACTCGGGCGTGTACAGCAAGATGACGTGGTCACCCGGCTTCACCGAGGTGACGCCCTCGCCGACCTCGACCACGATGCCCGCGCCCTCGTGGCCGAAGATCGCGGGGAACAGGCCCTCGGGATCGGCCCCCGAGCGGGTGAACTCGTCGGTGTGGCACACGCCAGTGGCCTTGACCTCGACCATGACCTCGCCGCGCTGCGGCCCTTGGAGGTCGACGTCTTCGATCGAGAGGGGTTGTCCGGCCTGCCAGGCCACGGCTGCACGCGTCTTCACGGGGACCTCCGAAGGCGGGGAGTGTAACGCAACGCTGGGGTGCGCCGGGCTCGCGGCGCGATCGGACCGGCGGTAGCATCCGCGGATGCGACGCGTCGCCGCGGCCGTGCTGTTGGTCCTCGCGTGCCGCCCGATGTCGGCGCCGCGAGGGCCCGCGCCGCGCACGGGATCCGCGACGCGGCCGGACCCGGCGGCCTCGGCCGCGGACGACGCGACGAGCGCATCGACCGCGCCGCCCTCCGACACCGCACCGCCCTCCGACGTCGCGCCGCCCTCCGATGCCCCGCGCGCGACCCCGACGCCCGACGCCCCGCGCATGACCCCGACGCCCGCCGCCCCGCGCACGACCCCAGCGCCCGCGATCGCGTTCGATCGCGACGCGTGGCCCCACTGGATCGACGCCGACGGCGATTGCCAGGACACGCGCACCGAGGTGCTGATCGCCGAGTCGGAGATCCCGGTGCGCTTCGTCGACGCGCGCCGCTGCGCGGTCGCCAGCGGCCGCTGGCGCTGCCCCTACACCGATCGCACGATCACCGATCCGCGTCAGCTCGACGTCGATCACCTCGTGCCCCTCGCCCACGCCCACGCCGCGGGTGCGGCGTCGTGGG
>LNFB01000212.1 GCA_001464385.1 Deltaproteobacteria bacterium Ga0077550
AAGCCCGAGCCCGCCAAGCCCGAGCCCGCCAAGCCCAAGCCCGCGAAGCCCAAGCCCGCGAAGCCCAAGCCCGCGAAGCCCAAGCCCGAACCGAAGCCCAAGCCCAAGCCGAAGCCCAAGCCCGGCCCGACGATCCCCGGCTTCGGCAACGGCCCACTCGTGCCGCCATGAACACGCCCCTCGCGATCTGCTTCGTGTGCCACGGCAACATCTGTCGGTCGCCGACGGCCGAGGCGGTGATGCGGAAGTTCGTGGAGGACGCAGGGCTCGCCCACGCCTTCGAGATCGACAGCGCGGGCGTCAGCGCCGAGCACGAGGGCGAGCTCGCGGACGCCCGCAGCCGCGAGGCGGCGGCGCGCCGCGGCTACGCGATGGAGGGCCGCGCGCGTCCCCTGGTCCTCGACGACTTCTCGCGGTTCGATCTGCTGCTCGCCGCCGACCGCGAGAACGTCCGCCGCATCGAGCGACTCGCCGCCGGCCTCACCGGCCCGCGACGCGCCCGCGTCCAGCTGCTGCGCGAGTACGATCCCGAGCGCCGCGATCGCCTCGAGATCCCCGATCCGTGGTCGAGTGGACCGGTCGCGTTCGTGCAGGTGCTGGAGATCTGCGAGCGCAGCTGTCGCGCGCTGCTCGAATCGCTGCGGCCGGACCGCGGCCAGTCGCCCCGCGGTTGATCCGGTTTCTTGGGCCGCCCACGGTTGGCCCGTAGCCTTCTATCGTGGCCGACCCGCAGCACCGCGCCCTCGCCCGCCTCGCCCTCCGACGCGTCGCGGTGCCCCGCGGTGACGCCCCGGCGCGCAACACCGCGCGCAGCGAAGCGCCGCGCATCGTCAGCGAGCCATGGCCGCCGTCGGAGCCGCCCTACAGCCGCACGCTGTGGGGCTCGTTCCTGCCCGACCGCCGCGCGGGCCGCTCGACGCCGCCCGGCGGCCTCGAGCGCCGCCGCGGCTGACCACGTGGCGCCCGTGATCTCGTCACGGCGCCAGGGGACTACCCCCAGGGCTTGATGCGGATGTCGCCCGGCGCGTCCACAAACGGCGCCGCGTTGGCCGACTGCTTGCGCACGGCGATGTCCTCGCCCGTGCGCGTGACGAACACGCTGGTCGCCCAGTTCGCGTCGTCCCGCGCCGGGTAGTCGGCGCGCGCGTGGGATCCACGGCTCTCGGTGCGGAACTCCGCCGCCGAGATGATGACCTCCGCGATGTCGAGCAGGTTGCGCTGCTCGAGCGCGAGCACCAGATCGAACGGCGCGTCGATGCGCACGCCGGACTCCAGCTGATCGCGCTGGCGGTGGACGAACGCCCGGGCGCGCGCGAGCTTCTCGGCGTCCTTCTGGACCAGGAGCTCGCGCCACATCTCGGTCTGCAGCGGGCGCAGCAGGTCCGACGGCCGCAGGCTGCCGGTGCCCGCCCGCAGACGAGCCAGCCGCGACAGCAGCAGCTGGTCGAGGCGATCGGCGTGCAGCTGCGGACCGGGTCGATCCTTCGCCACCGCCGCGGCGGCCGTGCCCGCGCGCCAGCCGAACACCTGCGAGCCGCCGAGCATCGTGCCGCCGAGGCGATCGGCGCCCTGCCACCCGCACGCCTCGCCGCACGCGAACAGCCCCTGCACGCGCGACTGCGTGTGCTCGTCGATCCGCACCCCGCCGTTGCTGGTGTGGTGGTGCAGCTGGATCTGCAAGAGGTCGCGCTCGAGGTCGATCCCGATCGAGTGCATGTACTCGACGAAGACCTCGGGCTGGAAGCCGCGGCGCGTGCCCGACAGGTCGAGGTAGACCGCGTCGTTCTCGGTGCCGCGCCCGGCGAGGATCTCGCCGTGGATCGCCCGATCGAGGTGGAGCGACGCGTCGCGCGACGACACCGGCCAGTGCATCGCCTTCAGGTTGCTGACGTCGATGAGGCCGACGCCGTCGGGCAGGTAGTCGGCGACGAACGCCTTGCCGTGCCGGTTGAACATCCGGTACGGCTCGGCCATCTCGTACAGCATGACCATGGCCTGCGTCGGCCACGTGGTCGCGAGCCCCTGCTGCATGAACTCCATGTTGAACAGCTCGGCGCCGGCGCGCAGCGCCATCGCGTAGCCGTCGCCCGTGTTCCCCGGCGGGTTGAAGCTGTACCGGAAGAGCTGCCCCACCCCGCCGGTGGCGAGGATCACCGCGCCGGCGTGCACGGCGAACGGCTCGCCGTCGTCGTGGATCCCGACCGCGCCGAAGCAGCGGCCGTTCTCGACGATCAGATCGGTGAGGTTCGCGTGCTCGACGACCTCGGTGTTCGTGCCGGCGATGACCGCCTTCTGGATCTGCACGATGTTGTTGGTGCCCTTGGTCGCCTCGTTGGCGGGCATCGTCGCGAGCATCTTGCTCTGGAACCGCAGACCCATGCTCCGCAGGCGCTTGATGGCCTCGCCGACCTCGGCGACGAAGATGCCGCACAGCTTGGCGTCGGCGGTGCCGAGCCCGGCCTGGATCATGTCGGCGAGCGTCGCCTCCGGCGGGTTGAACAGGCCGCCCTGCGGACCGACCGTGCGGATGGTCCAGAAGTCGGCCTTCGGGTTGCTCGTCGCCCCGGCCCCGCGGACCCCGGGCACGCCGAACTGGCCCTTCACCGCCAGCATCGTGCGCACGCCCGCGTCGTGGGCCGCGATCGTCGAGGCGGTCGCTGCACCGCCACCGCCGACGACGAGGACATCCGTCTCGTAGGTCTTCATCGGCCGCGAGGATGCCGAGCGCCGCCGCCGATGTCCACACGCGGGGCCCGCCCGGACTACGACGCCGCGCCGTCGGGCGGTGCCGGGCCTTCGGGCAGCGCCGCGTCACCGGTGAGCAACGCCCGGGCGTCCGCGATCGCGGCCGCGGTGCCGACCAGCGCGAGCACGTCGCCCGGCCGCAGGGGCTCGGTGCCCGACGGGACCGCGCGCGAGCCGCCCTCGCGATCGATCGCGAGGACGGTCGCGCCCGTGCGCCCCCGCAGATCGAGCTCGGCGAGCGTGCGACCGCACGCCGGCGCCTCGGCGTCCAAGGCCACCGACGTGATGTCACCGAGGCCCGGAAGCGCGCGCTCGATGTGCTGGGCCTCGAACCGCTCGGGCGCTCCGCCCGTCTGTCGCAGCAGCTCCGCCACCGCCTGCGCACCGGCGCGCACGTGGCCATCGAGCTCGTCCGCGCGGCGCCAGAACAGCACCGCGACGACGACCAGGATCGCGAGCAGCACCGGCGGCCCCAGCCAGGGTGGGAGCATCGGCTGCGTGATGGCGAGGACGGGCAGCGCGAGGACCAGCAGCGCCGCGAGCTGCAACACCACCACGAGCACGCGCCGCGGCGCGAACGCGAGATCGGTGCCCTCGCTCGCCCGCGGCAGCGCGGCGCGGGCCAACGTCGCCCCGATCGCGCGGACGCAGCGGAGCATCCCCACGAGGAACGGCACCGACGCCGCGGCGGTCAGCCCTCCCCATGCGATCACCGCCGCATCGGCCTCGACCCCGATGCCCGCCGCGATGCGAATCGCCCACGGCCGCGCCACGGCGCCGCCGACCACGACGCCGACCAGCGCGACCGCGTCGATGATGGCGAGCCGCACGAAGCGACGCATGCCCACGATCCGCCGCTTGCGACGCGCCTCGACCAGCGACGCGATCCACGACTCGTAGAGCGCCGCGACCGTGTGCACGCGATGCGGCAGCTTGCGATCGATCCACGCCGCGATCGCGTCGGCGTGGCGCACCGCGAGCGGCGTCGTGGTCGCGGTGATGATCGCGACCACGACCACCAGCGGCACGAGCTTCGCGTCCGCGACCTCGGTGTGCACGCCGAGCTGGGCGAGGATGAACGAGAACTCGCCGATCTGGCCCAGCGCCAGGCCGGCCTGCAGCGAGCGGCGGATGCCGTTGCCCCCGACGAACGCCGCCAGCGCGACGAGGACGAGCGGCCCGAGCACCACCACCACCGCGACCACGAGCGCGAGGTGCCAGACCTCGAGCACCAGCCGCGGGTCGACCATCATGCCGACCGAGACGAAGAACACCGCGGCGAACAGATCCCGCACGGGCGACAGCAGCGGCTCGATGCGCCCGGCGAGGCCCGAGGACGCCGCGAGCGATCCGGCGACGAACGCCCCGAGCGCCACCGAGTAGCCGGCCTTCGCGGCGAGCAGCGCCATCGCGAAGCACAGCCCCGCGGCGGCGATGAGCAGGGTCTCGCCGTGGCCCATCGCGGCGACCATCCGCAGGGCGCGGGGCACCACGAGCTGCCCGGCGACCACGAGCACGGCGAGGAAGCCGAGCAGCTTGCCGGTCGTGATCGCCAGCTCGAGCGGCTCGAGGCCCGAGCCCGACGCGACGGTGGTCAACGCGGCGATCATCACCACCGCGACGAGGTCCTGGATGACCAGCACGCCGAACACCAGCTCGCGCGTCGCCGACGGCACCGGGTGATCCTCCAGCGCGCGCGCGACGACCATCGTGCTCGAGATCGCCAGCGACGCGCCGAGGAAGACGCTGGGGAGAACCGCCCAGCCGAACGCGCGGCCCAGCACGAAGCCGATCCACAGCATGGCGCTGACCTGCACGAGCCCGACCAGGCCCGCCTTCGGGATCGCCGCGGCCAGATCCCGCGGGCTGAAGTGCAGGCCGATGCCGAACATGACCAGCACCACGCCGAAGTCCGACAGCGCCGCGACGCGCGTGGCATCGGCGAACAGTGGCAGGGGCAGGTACGGCCCGACGATGAGCCCGGCGAGCAGGTAGCCGAGCACCGCCGGCTGCCCCAGCCGACGGAAGAGCACGGACGTCACCGCGGCGACCCCGAGCGTCAGCGCGAGGTCCTCGACGAAGGGCGAGGTGCTACCGGCGGCGAGGATCACGGGCGAGCACCATGGTGCCACGGTCCGCGCGCCCGCCGAGTCACCGTTTGGCGAGCACCGTGGTGCCACGGCCCGCGCGCCCGCCGAATCACGGCTTCGCGAGCAGAGCCGCGAGGTCGACGCCGTCGAGCACGTCCTGCGGGATCCGGTTGCGCGTGATCTCGCGATCGGGCCGCAGCGGCCGTGTGGCGTCGATCCCGAGCTTGCTGCTGCGCCCGCGGGGATCGGTGCACGACGGATCGAGCGGCGTGCCGCGCATGTCGTGGAAGATCCGCACGGCGTCGGCCGGCTGGCACTGCAGCGCCATCGCCGACAGCACCCGCGGCAGATCGTTGGGGTCGACGTCGTCGTCGACCACGATGACCTGCTTCGCGTAGACGTCCGCGAGCATCGCCTCGATGATGCGCCGCGGCTCGTCGTCGTCCGTCTTGCGGACCGCGACCACCGCCGTCAGCGGCGCGACCAGGGCGACGCGCGTGACGCCGGGCACCGCCGCCCGCGCGTCGCGGAGGCTGCGGTGCTCGAGCGCCGGCATCGACAGCATCAGGTGCTCGAGGTGCCCGGAGACGATGTCCTGCACGATGGGCGCGGCGCGGTGCGTCATCGCCTCGATGCGCAGCACCGGCGACTCGGTGGCGCCGGTGCCATAGCCGGTGAACTCGCCGAACGGACCCTCGACCATGCGCTCGGACACGGAGATCGAGCCCTCGAGCACGAACTCCGCCAGCGCCGGCACCCTCAACGCGGGATCGAGCAGGCAGCGCGTCACCGCCAGCGGCGCCCCGAGCAGACCGCCGATCACGTCGTACTCGTCGACGTCCGCTCGCCCGGCATACAACGCCCCGAGCGACCACGCCGGGTGGGCGCCGAGGAACACCGCCACCGGCACGTCGGTGCCGCGGGCGCGGTGCTTCTGGAAGATGCCGTCGAGGTGCCGGCCCGGCTCGATGAAGATGCCGGTCGTGTTCGCCGACGCGATCATCAAGCGGTGGTAGCTGAGGTTGGTGACGCCGTCGTCGGGATCCCGCGCGACCACGATCGCCGCGGTGAGGTACGGTTGCGGCGCATCGTCGGCGTGGTAGCGCAGTGCGGGGAATCGATGCAGGTCGACCTCGGCGCCGCGCATCACCACCTGCTGCACCGGCGCGTCGTCGACGAGTACCGGCGCGATGGGGCTGGTCGCCGCCGCGGCGTAGCGGGCGGTGACCTCCTTCATGCCGCAGCCGAGCGCCAACGCGAGCCGCCCCATCGATCCGCACACGTTGGTCACCAGTGGCCACGCGCAGCCCTTCACGTGGTGGAAGACCAGGATCGGCGAGCGCTGCTTGGCCTCGAGCTTGGTCAGGATCGCGGCGGTCTGGTGGTTGGGGTCCACCTCCGCCGCGACGTCGGCGACGTCCGAGGGCCGAGCCTTGCGGACCTGCTCGAGGAACCCGCGCAGGTCGAGCTCGGAGGCCCCGCTCACGCCCCGCCCGCGACCTTCTTCTTGAGGGCCGCGCGGCTGATCTTGCCGGAGTCGGTCCGCGGGAGGTCCTCGACGATCTCGAAGGCCTTGGGCACGCGCACGAACGGCAGCGCGTGCAGGCAGTGCTGGCGGAACTCCGCGAGCTCCACCGGCGGGCCCTCGGTCAGCACCACGTAGGCGACGATGCGCTCGCCGAGCAGCGGATCCGGCAGGCCGATCGCCGCGACCTCGCGCACCCGCGGGTGCCGGGCGATGACGCTCTCGATCTCCTGGGGGAAGATGCGCTCGCCGGCGCTCTTGATCATCTCGGAGCTGCGCCCCGACAGGAACAGGTGGCCGTCGTCGTCGAGCCAGCCGAGGTCACCGGTGCGCAGGCGACCCTGGGCGTCGATCTTGCCCAGGGCCCGCTCGTCGCCGCTGACGTAGCCCTTCATGATGTTGGGCCCCGACGCGACGACCTCGCCGATCGTGCCCGCGGGGACCGGCAGGCCGTCGCCGCCGAGGATCTCGACGAGCACGCCCGGCAGCGCGCGACCGAGGCTGCCGCGCCGACGGAACAGATCGTCCGGTCCGATCCACGTGATGCGCGGCGCGGCCTCGGTCTGCCCATACGCGACGTGGATGCCGACCGACGGCATCGCCGCGTGCAGGCGATCCAGATCCTCGGCGCCCAGCGCCCCGCCGGTGCACAGCACGTACTCGAGCTTGGGCGGCGGGCCCGCGACCAGCTTGCTACGATCGAGCAGCTGCTTGAAGTGGTACGGCACGCCCGAGAACCCCGTGGTGCCGTATTCGACCAGCTCGAGCAGGACCTTCTGCGGGAACTGGAAGCCCGCCGAGAAGTACACGGTGCCGCCGATCATCGCGTGCATCAGCAGCTGCATCCGACCGTGGATGTAGTACAGCGGCACGACCATCAGGATGCTGTCGCGATCCGACAGGTGCATCAGCGTGTTCGCGGCCTGCAGGTTCGAGATGAAGTTGCGATGGCTGAGCATCACGCCGTTGGGACGGCCGGTGGTGCCCGAGGTGTAGACCACCATCGCGACGTCGTCCTCGCCCACCGACGGGTCCGACGGGGTCGCGCGCTCGGTCGCGAGGATGTCCGCGAGCGTGTGCAGCCCCGCGCCGCGGGCATCCGCCAGCGGCGCGACCTCGTCCGTCGACAGCCAGATCGACGGCAGCTTGAGCGGATCTTCGGTGTCGCCCGGCTTCGCCAGATGCGCGTGGGCCTGCTTGGCGTCCATCGCGATCGCCTTGGGGCGCGCCTCGTCGAGGATGCCCTGGATCGTCGGCCGCCCCGCCAGCGTCGGCACGTCGACGTTCTGCGCGCCTGCCTTGAGGATGCCCCAGAACCACACCAACGCCGGCAGCGAGTTGTCGTGGAACATCGCGACGCGATCGCCCGGCCCGATGCCGAGCCGACGCAGGCGCATGGCCACACGATCGCTGTCGGCATCGAGCGCGGCGAAGCTCGTCGACTCGCCACCGGGGAACACGGCCGCGGGCTTGTCACCCAGCCGCACTGCACTCTGGCGGAGGAGATCGAACAGGCGCACGCGACCTCAGGCTTTCTTGCGCCGCTCGACGTAGGCGGCGAGCTTGGCGACGCTGCCGAAGTTGTCGGGGACGATGTCGTCGATCTCGACGTCGAAGCCGTACTTGCCCTCGATCCAGACCACGATCTCCATCACGGCCGTGGAGTCGACGATCCCGCCGAGGTTGGTTTCGACGTCGAGCTCCGGGGTGTTCACCGCGAGTTCGGTCTTGATGTACGTGAGAAGGTCGTCGGATGTCGCCATCGTTGGGTGTCGCTTCGGGTGTGGTTCTACACTCGACCGATCCGGGTGGGATCGCCAATCGCGTACTTGCGCACGCGATCTCGACTCACGCTGGGCGGGTCGCCCCCGGGCTCGAGGACGTCCTCGGCGAGGAGGAACGCATTTTGCCCCTTTCCATCGAGGTAATCAAACCCGGGGACGCAGCGGCCGAAGATCTCCGAGGCGCGCGAGAGCACGCCGGTCTCGCCGACCATGGTGCCCAGGCTGCCGGCGACGCCCGCGGCCCGGGCGAACTCGTGGATCGCGGCGGCCCCGAGCATGCCGCCCATCTTGCCCAGGCGGATGTTGAGGATGTCGGCGGCGCCGGCCTCGACCACGCGCCGGGCGTCGTCGAGGGTGCAGACCGACTCGTCCGCCATCACCTTCATGCCGAGCTCCTCGCGGATGCGCCGCATCGTCGCGAGATCGTCCGCGGCCACCGGCTGTTCGACCGAGGCGATCGGGAACCGCGCCAGGGTCTCGAGCCGCATCATCGCCTCCTCCGCGGTCCACGCCGCGTTGGCGTCGATCCGGATCGGGAGATCCCCGAAGACCCGCGCGACGATCGCCATCCGCGTCTCGTCGTCGTCGGCCCCGACCTTCACCTTGATGTGACGTCGCTTGCCGAAGCGCAGCGCGGCGCAGTGCCGCTCGAGCTTGCCCGTCGGCACCTCGAAGCCGATCACGATGCCGGCCGGTAACGCGGGACCGAGGAAGCCGCCGAGGACCTGCTCGAGCCCGACGCCCGCGGCCTGCGTCGCGAGATCGAGGAGCGCCAGCTCGAACGCGCCGAAGCAGGACAGCCTGCGGCCGGCCCCGGGCAGCGCGTCGCGAAGCGCCGCGATCGCGCCGGGCACATCGGCGAGCGAGTCGGCGGCCTCCGCCTCGAGCCACGCGGCGGCCATCGCCGGCGCGTCGCGATCGAACAGCGTGTCCAGATCCTCGCCGGTCACATAGGCGCGCGGCAGCGCCTCGCCCCAGCCGACGCGGCCGTCGTCGCCGTGCGCCGCCACCAACACCAACTCCGT
Organism: Deltaproteobacteria bacterium Ga0077550; assembly: GCA_001464385.1. Classification (GTDB taxonomy): domain Bacteria; phylum Myxococcota_A; class Polyangia; order Nannocystales; family Nannocystaceae; genus Xiheibacterium; species Xiheibacterium aquaticum. Next base: position 9,170 of record LNFB01000212.1, read on the forward strand.
GGTCGTGCGGTGCGACGCGGCGTGGCCGAACCCGCCGCGCAGCGGGATCGCCAGCCGCCAGAGCTCGAAGCCGCTAGGTCGCATGGAACCGCTCGAGGACCTCGAACTGATCGCCGAAGCTGGCGTCGCGCGTGAGGTGCGTGGGCTTGATCTGGCTGTCGCTCGCGCCGCCGGCGAGCCGACGCTGGCGCCGCGCGTCGAAGCTCCCGGGCTTGAGCACCGCGAGCTCGGGCGCGGCGAGCCGCTCGGAGCTGCGCTTACCGCCGTACTCGATGTTGCGCTGCTCGAGCGCGTCGTCGAGCCGCGATGGGAACGCCGCCTTCGCGCGCGCGTCGGCGGGCCGATCGAACTCGACGTACGCGATGTAGCGCGGGAACCCGCCCTTCGCGGGTGCGAGCGTGAACCCGACGATGCTCAGATCGAGCGCCTTGGCGACGTCGCCGATCGCCAACGTCACCTGGTCCTCGGTGAGCTTCTCGCCCGTCAACGAGCACGTGGAACCGGCGCGGTGGAGGAACTCGATGCACGGCGTGCGCTCGACGAACCCGCGCACGCGGACCACGTCGCCGATGTTGTAGCGGTACAGACCGCTGCCGTTGCTCAACACGAGCACGTAGGTCTTGCCGTCCTCGAGCTCGTGGGGCAGCAGCACGTCGGGGTCGGCCCGATCGGCCTGGTCCTCGGGGATGAACTCGTAGACGTGGACACCGACGGCGAGCGGCCCGCCGCTGCGGCCGTCGTCGATCGGGATCGCCATGATCCCCTCGGAGGCCATGAGGATGTAGTCCCGCCCCGCGATCGGGCCGAGCTGCGGCGCGAGGAGATCGAGGTACGGCTGCAGCATCGGGCTGCGCCAGCAGATCGCGAGGCGCAGGGCCGGCCACAGCCGGTGGGCGAGCAGGCCCGGCCCCTCGCGCAGCGCGGCGAGCTCGTCGGCGCGCGCCGGGTTGCCGCGGTAGCGCTCGGCCACGTAGCTGCGAACGACGTCGCCGCAGCGCACGTGCTCGCCGAGGCCGCCGGTGCGGACGTCGTCGCACAGCTGCGCGCCGTACTGGGCGATCTTCTGGAAGAGCAGCAGGATCGTGCTCGGGTTCAGCGTCATGATGACGCTGAACTCCTCCTCGAGCAGGATGCGGGCGATGGCGTAGTAGCGGCTGTCGCTGTCGCCGATCTGCGCGACCGCCTTGGGGATGATCGGCGCCTGCGTCATCGACGTCGCCCGGGTCACGCCGGCCCAGTAGGCGCTCTCCGAGCTGCACGGCAGACCCGAGCCCGGCGCGCGCACCGGCTCGCCCGAGTCCGAGAAGTTGGTCACCATGCGCCCGGCCTTCGCCGCGGCGTGCCGCGCGAAGACCTCGGCCCAGTAGATCCCGAACGCCCGCGACTTCGCGCGCACGAACGTGTTGGTGACGGGGATGTACTTCGACTTCGCCGTCGACCCCGAGGTCAGGAAGAACCGCTTGACCGGCTCGACGGTCAGCACGTTCGCCTCGCCCGCGACCACGCGATCGATCCGCGACTCGAAGCCCTCGTACTTCCGGATCGGCACCGCGCGCTGGTACTCGGCGAAGGTGCGGATGCTCGCGAAGCCGTGCTCGACGCCGAACTCCGACGTGACGTTCGGCGCGAGGATCATCGACTGCAGCAGCTCTTGCTGCACGGCCTCGGGGCGGCTGAGGCCGGCGAGGAAGTTCTGGGCTTCGCGCGATCGGAATTCACCGGTCATGGAGGTCATTCTCGGGGCGGCAGGTCACATCGAGGTTCCACCGCAGACGTTCAGCGCCTGGCCGTGGATCCCGCGGGCATCGTGTGACATCAGGAACACGGCGAGGGCGGCGACCTCGCGGGCGGTGATGAGCCGCTGCTGCGGGCTCTCGGCGATGACCTTCTCGAGGTACTCCTCGGTGGTCTTGCCGAACATCTTCGCCCGCGCCGCCATCGCCTCGTTCTCGTCCTCGGCCTCGACGTGCCACGGCCGGATCGAGTTGACCGTGATGCCGAGCTTGGCGACCTCGCGGGCCAGCGATCGGGTGAAGCCGTCGACCGCGGCCTTCGACGAGGCGTACGCGCTGTAGTAGCTCGCGCCCAGCTCGGCCGACACCGAGCCGACGTTGATGATGCGGCCCTGCTTGCGCCGGATCATGTGCTTCAGCACGGCCTGGGTGAGGTTCACCAGGGCGAAGACGTTCAGCTCGTAGACCGCGCGCCAGCGATCGGCCTTGCCCATCATGACGTTGGCGACGTAGGTGGCCGCGGCGTTGTTGACGAGGATGTCGATGCGGCCGAAGCGCGCGGCCACGCCTGCGACGAGCTCGGCCGTCGCGGTGGGGTCGGTGATGTCCGCCGGCCATGCGGTGGCATGCCCGCCGGCGGCTTCGATCTCGGCGGCGACCCGCTCGACGTCGCCGGCGGTGCGCGCGACGAGGACGACGTGCGCGCCCGCGGCGGCGGCCACCCGGGCGATTTCCCGGCCGATCCCCCGCGAGGCCCCGGTCACGATCGCGATCTGCTCGCTGAGGTCGACGTTCACCGAGGCGCAAGGGGACGCCGAGCCCGCGTTGGTGTCAACGTGAGATGGCTCAATCCCGGCGAACCCCGCGGCGACGGGCGTGCGGATGCGCCGGGGTTGCTGCGATCGGGGCCCGTCCGTACGACGCGTCACCGCGACGGGCCGGCGGCTCGGTGTATGGTCCGCCGCGTCCATGCGCCACAGCCCGTTCCAAACCGCGCCGTCCGATGTCCACAGCGTGCTCGGCCAATGGATGCTCGTCGACGGGTTCGACATCGTCTACGACACCGCGCGCAGCCACGACGTGCACCTCGTCGACGCGACGACGGGGACCGAGTACCTCGATCTCTTCTCGTTCTTCGCGAGCATGCCGGTCGGGCACAACCACCCCAAGCTGCGCGAGCCCGAGTTCCTCGCGCGCTTGATGGCCGCGACGCTGACGAAGGTCTCCAACTCCGACGTGTACACGCCGGCGATGGCGGACTGGGTCAGCGCGCTCGGGCGCACGATGCCGGCGTCGTTCAAGAACCTGTTCTTCATCGAGGGCGGCGCGCTCGCGGTCGAGAACGCGATGAAGGTCGCCTTCGACTGGAAGGTCCGCAAGAACATCGCCCGCGGCCTGTGCAGCGGCGCCGACGATGATCTGGTCGGCACGCAGATCCTCCACTTCCGCAACGCCTTCCACGGGCGCTCGGGCTACACGCTCTCGGTCACCAACGGCTTCGCCCGCGAGAAGACCCAGTACTTCCCCAAGTTCCCGTGGCCGCGCGTCGACGCGCCGCCCGTGCGCTTCCCGTTCGACGCCGAGGCGCTGGCCGCCGTCGTCGCGGCCGAGCGCCACAGCATCGAGCAGATCGAGGCGGCGATCCGGACCCACGGCCACGACATCGCGGCGATCCTGATCGAGACCGTGCAGGCCGAGGGCGGCGACAACCACTTCCGGCCCGAGTTCTTCCGCGCGCTGCGGACGATCTGCGACGAGAACGAGATCCTCCTCATCTTCGACGAAATCCAGTGCGGCATGGGCATCACCGGCAAGTGGTGGGCCTTCGAGCACATGGGCGTCGAGCCCGACGTGTTCTCGTTCGGCAAGAAGGCCCAGGTCTGCGGCATCGCCAGCAACGACCGCGTCAACGAGGTCGACTCCTGCTTCAAGGTGCCGAGCCGCATCAACTCGACGTGGGGCGGCAACATCGTCGACATGGTCCGCGCGACCCGCTACATCGAGATCATCGAGCAGGACGATCTGCTCACCCGCTGCCGCGAGAACGGCGAGTACCTGCTGGAGCGCCTGCGCGCGCTCGCCTCGCGGTTCCCGGTCGTCAGCAACGTCCGCGGTCGCGGCCTGATGTGCGCGTTCGACCTGACCGACCCGGCCCAGCGCGCCGCGTGCGTGCGGGCCTCGCTCGAGGACGAGCACCTCATCATCCTGCCGTGCGGCGCCCGCAGCATCCGCTTCCGTCCGGTCCTCGACATCGAGCGCGCCCACATCGACGAGGCGATGGACCGGCTCGCGCGCGTCCTGACCAAGATTTCCTGATCTCGCCGCTGCTCGTTCTCGCCGCCGCTCGTTCTCGCCGCCGCTCCAGGAATTCCCATGCGTCTGCTCGTCCTGGTCCCCGACCTGGTCCTCAAGGGGCCGTTGCGCTCCTTCACCGAGTTCCTCGGCCGCCACCCGCGGGCCGCCGCGCTGCCGCGGCCGCTGCTGCGCAAGCTGCTGGTCCACCCGAGCCTGCACACCTCGGTGGCGTGGGGCGGCACGCTCAACAACATGCGGCACGCCGCGATCGCCCGCTCGCTCGGCGTCGACGCACGCCTGGTGTGCCCGAGCGGCCGCGACACCTACGGCGAGTTCAACGTCGCCGACGTGCCGTACATGAAGTGGACGGATCGACGCGACGACGACGTCGTGCTCGTGCCCGACTTCTGCTCGGACCTCGCCGACGAGGTGAAGGGCAAGGCGATCGTGTACCTGCAGGTGCCGATCCACCTGCGCCGCGACTTCGACTACATGCACGAGCGCTTCACGCTGTGGACCGACTCGCCGCACATGCTCGGGCTGTGCAAGAAGGTCTACCCCGGCAAGGACATCCCGATCGTCCCGAACATCGTCGACGACCGCGCGTTCCCGTTCATCCCCCAGTCCGACCGCGAGCCGGGGTTGATCCTGGCGTTCCCCCGCAAGGGCCCCGAGTACATCGAGGCGACCAAGGCCCACTACGCGAAGCTGGGCGGCAAGTACTGGCACTTCGAGCTCATCGACGGCATCCCGCTCAACGAGCTCGCACGGCGCATGCGGCGGCCCCAGGCGTTCCTCGCCTCGGCCGACGTCGAGGGCTGCGCGCTGCCGCCCCAGGAGTCGATGGCGTGCGGGATGATCGTCGTCGGCAAGTCGGCGAGCGGCGCCAACTTCTCGATGGAGCACAGGAAGACCGCGATGATCGCCGAGACGCCCGAGGCCGCGGCCGAGTCGTTGATCGAGATCGAGGACGCCGCGCTGCGCGACTCGATCTCGAAGAACGCCCACGCGTTCATCGCCCGGTACTTCCCCAGCGGCGAGCCGCGCGAGCACTGGCGCACGACGCTGAAGAACTACGGGTTCAAGCTGAAGGAGTGACGCCGTCGGGCCGATACGGCGGCACCAGGGCGTGGGGCAGGCGCAGCTGCTCGCGCAGCGCCGCGACGCAGCGGGCGGCGGCCAGCCCGTCCCCGAACGGGTTGTGGGTCGCGACCGCGCGGGCGTACGCAGCGGGGTCGCCCAGCCAGCGCTCGCACCACGACAGCAGCAGCGCCGGATCGTAGCCGACGACCACCGCCGCGCCGGCGTCGACTGCCTCGGGCCGCTCGGTGGCGACGCGCGTGACGAGCACCGGCTTGCCGAGCTCGGGCGCCTCTTCTTGGATGCCGCCCGAGTCGGTGATGACGAAGTGCGCGCGGCCGATGAGCCAGATCGACGCGGGGTAGCCGACCGGCGGGCACACGTGGACGTTGGCGGCGCCGCCGAGCGACCGATCCACCTCGGCGCGGACGTGGGGGTTGAGATGGACCGGATAGACGATGTCGATCTCGGGGTGCCGCGCAGCGAGCTCCGCGAGCGCGGCGCAGACCTGCGCGAGCCCGCCGTCGAAGCTCTCGCGGCGGTGGCCGGTGACGAGCACCAGCCGCGCGTCGGGGCGCAGCCGCGGCAGCAGGGCGAGCACCTCGGGGACCGCGGCGCCGTCGGCCGGCAGCCGCGCGCGGATCCACCGGACCGCGTCGACGACGGTGTTGCCGGTCAGCGAGACGCCGGCCGTGACGCCCTCGGCGCGGAGGTTCTCGACCGCGCGCCGCGACGGACACAGGTGCAGCGACGCGAGCTGCCCGACGAGCACGCGGTTGGTCTCCTCGGGGAACGGCGCCGCGCGGTCGTGGGTGCGCAGCCCGGCCTCGACGTGCGCGACCGGGATGTGCTGGCCCGCCGCGGCGAGCGAGGCCCCGAGCACCGTGGTGGTGTCGCCCTGCACCACGATCCACGCGGGACGATCGCGCACGAGCACGCGCTCCACCTGCGCGACGACGTTGCCGAGCAGCGCCCCGAGCCCCTGCCCCGGCACCATGAGCCCGAGATCCTCGTCGGGCACGATCGCGAAGGTCTCGAGGAACGGGGCCAGCAGCTCGCGGTGCTGGCCGGTGCTGCACACCCGCACGCGCCAGTCACGGCACCCCTGCGCCGCGTGGATCACGGGCGCGAGCTTCACGGCCTCGGGCCGCGTCCCCAACACGAACATCACGGTCGGCGACTCGCTCGAACCCACGCGGGCCCGAGCCTAGCAGCGGGCGCCCCGCGACGCAGCCGCCGATCGCACGAATCCCGGCGATGGCAGGGGCTCGACGGGGGGCGCGAGGACGATCGTGGTAGGGTTCGGCCGTGCGCGTGATGGTCACCGGCGGGGCGGGTTTCATCGGCAGTCACGTCGTCGACGCGCTCGTCGACGACGGGCACGACGTCGTCATCGTCGACGACCTGTCCTCGGGCAGGCGGAGCAACCTCAACCCGCGCGCGCGCTTCGAGCACGTCGACATCGTCGACGCCGCCGCGCTCGAGCGGGTGTTCGCGGCGTTCGAGCCCGAGGCCGTGACCCACCAGGCGGCGCAGACCTCGGTGTCGGTGTCGACGCGCGAGCCGGCCCGCGACGCGAGCGTGAACGTGGTCGGATCGGTCAACGTGCTCGAGGCGTGCGTCCGCCACCGGACGGGCCGCCTCGTCTTCGCGAGCACCGGCGGAGCGATCTACGGCGAGGTCGAGGCCCCGCGCCTGGCCCGCGTCGGCGACCCGACGTTCCCGCTGTCGCCGTACGCGTGCAGCAAGCTGGCGGTCGAGCACTACCTGCGCATGTACACGGCCGTGCACGGCCTGCACACCACCGTGCTGCGCTACGCGAACGTGTACGGCCCACGGCAGGATCCCCACGGCGAGGCGGGCGTGGTCGCGATCTTCAGTCGCCGGCTGCTGTCCGCGCTCGCCTGTCGGATCAACGCGCGCAAGGACGTCGGCGACGACGGCTGCATCCGCGACTACGTGTTCATCGCCGACGTGGTGCGCGCGAATCGCCTCGCGCTCGCGGGGACCCTCGGCGACCGGACGATCAACGTCTGCACCGGCGTGGCCACGACCACGCGTGACATCGCGGAGGGCCTGATGTCCGCGCTGGATCTGCGCGCGGCCCTCGAGCACGGCCCGTGGCGGCCGGGGGATCTCGAGCGATCGGTCCTCGACGCCGCGGCCATGCGCGAGGAGATCGGCGAGCCGGTCGGCCTCGGGGACGGCCTGCGGCAGACCGCGCAGTGGTTCCGCGACCACCCGGACCCGCTGCCCTAGACCTGCGACCCCCAGCCCCGCCTCTCGACACGCCCCGGGGATCCCCGACGGGACATCGCCCTGGCCACGCGAACGTTCAGAACGGCGTCTACAGCACGCGCGCCGGGTTTGACAGAGCCCCTCCCCCTCCCTAAAGTGGGGTGCGCCCATACAGTGCGTGGGGGCTGAAGTGCGCTCGAGGACCTCGCACGCTGGTCGCACACCGGCAAGAGGACGTTTGTGAGCTACGAACCGCGTGCAGCGTTCGCGGGGCAGATCGCCGAGGTCTCGGTGGTCGAGCTCCTCCAGACGATTCTGCAGGGCGGGCACACCGGCGTCGCGCGCTTCGAGACCCCCGTCGGCGCCGCGACCCTCTGGTTCCGCGAGGGCGCGCTCGTCGACGCGGACATGGGGCGCCATCACATGGAGGGCGCCGTGGCGCGCCTGCTCGCCCTCGAGAGCGGCACCTTCGAGGTCGAGTTCAAGCCGATCACGCGTCGGCAGGTGATCACCGCGACCACGGCCGAGATGATCGCCTCGGCGCCGCCCCGCGCGGGGACGCCGATCGCGGTGCCGCAGGACGACAACGACGTCTCGAAGAAGCGATCGCGGCGGGCCGGCGTGTCCTGGCACCCGACCGGCGGCGGTCGACCGCGCGCCGAGCCCAGCGGGCCCGTCGCCACGGTGCGCGCCCCGACCGATCGTCCGGCCACGCCGCCGCCCCTCCCCGCGACCCCGGTGGTCCCGCTCCCCGCAGGGGTCTCGGTGACCGTGGTCCCGACCACCGCGCCCGTGGCGGCGGTGCCCGTGGCGACGACCGTGCCCGCGCCGTCCCGGCCCCCGATCCCGGCACCCGCTCCGGCCCCCGCTCCGGTGCCCCCGCGGGCAGCGACGCCGGCGTCGACCTCGGCGCGGACGCCCGTCTCCGCGCACGCGCCGACCGCCGCGGCGATCCCCGCCGCGCCCCCGCCCCTGGGCGAGCCGATGCCGACGCCGCGACCGGTCCCCGCGGCCGCGGCCCCGAGCTCCCCGACCCCGGCGCCGATGGACTCGTCCCCGCGTCGCACGGTGCTCGGCGTGCCGATGGCCGGCCAGATCGAGCCGCCGCGCCAGGTCCTCAGCCCCAACGAAGAGGACCGGACGCTGATGCGGCCGGGCCCGCAGGCGCCCACGATGTTCGTGCCCCCGCCCGGCCCGACCGAGGTCCCGACGGGATCGAGCCTGCAGCTCGAGCCCCGGCCCGCGCAGTGGGGCACCGACAGCATGCCGGCGGTGGCGGACCCACCCCGCGGCTCGACGATCATGGTCCCCGTGGCCCCGCCGGCGACGCCGCCCCCGGCGGCCCCGGTCCCGACACCGCCCGTCGCGGCCGCCCCGGCTGCGCCCGCGCCGTCCGGCACCGCGATCGCGAGCGGACGTCGCCCCGCGGCGAGCGGCGAGTTCGAGCCCGCCGAGCCGACGGTCCTGGCCCGCGCGCCCGGCTGGACGCCCGTCGGCCTGCCGCCACCGCCCGCCAACTCCGGGCAGACCGTCGTCGTGAGCCCGGAGGTCGGCCCCTCGCAGACGATGACCGCCGGCTCGATCCGCCGCCCGACGCCGGCCGTCGCCGCGCGCCCCGGCGGTGCCCGTCGCGGGGAGGACCGCGCGGCCGCGGTGGCCGGCGCGATCGGCATGGGCATCCCGCCGATCGATCGCCGCCCCGTCGCTGACGGCGCGCGCCTCGATCAACAGGTCGAGGCCGCGGGCGCCGCGGGGCTCACCGGCGCGTCGGCCCCCGCCGTCGTCGGCCGCTACGAGGTGTTGCTCCGCATCGCCCGCGGCGGCATGGGCACGGTCTACCTCGCGCGCGTCACCGGCGAGGGTGGGTTCCGGCGGCTGTTCGCGCTCAAGGTCGTCCGCGACCACCTGAGCCAGAACGACGAGTACGTGCGGATGCTGCTGCAGGAGGCGCGCATCGCCTCGCGCCTGCACCACCCCAACGTCGTCGGCATCGTCGACATCGGCACGCTCGCGAACCAGCACTACCTGGTGATGGACTACGTCGAGGGCTGCACGTTCTCGGAGCTGCTCAAGGTCCATCGCCGCACCCGCCCTCCGCACCTGGTCGTGCCCATCGTCCTCGACGCGCTCATGGGCCTGCACGCCGCGCACACGCTCGTCGACGACGACGGCTCGCCGCTCACCCTGGTGCACTGCGATTTCTCGCCGCAGAACATGCTGGTCGGCACCAACGGCGTCTGTCGCATCACCGACTTCGGCATCGCGAAGGCGACCAACGTCATCAACGAGCGCCCGAGCATCACCCGCGGCAAGCCGGCGTACGTGTCGCCCGAGCAGGTCGTCGGCCGCCCGCTCGATCACCGCTCCGACATCTTCTCGGCCGGCGTCGTGCTGTGGAACGCGCTCACCGGCGAGCAGCTCTTCAGCGGGGACACCCCCGAGCAGACCCTGCAGTCCGTGCTCAACCGCCCGGTCGTACCGCCGTCGACGGTGGGCCTGCGGCCGCCGAGCTGCTTCGATCGCGTGTGCCTGCGCGCGCTCGAGCGCGACCCTTCGCGGCGCTATCAGTCGGCCGAGCAGATGCTCATCGACCTGCGCCGCATCGCGATCGCCGAGGACTTCCTCGCGCCCTCGTCGGACGTCGGTCGGTGGGTGACCGAGACCTTCGGTCGTCAGCTCGAGCTGCGCCGCCAGGCCGCCGGCATCTCGCGCGGCCTCAGCAGCGACAGCCAGCCGATCAGCGTGCCGGAGCTCGGCCTCGGCGAGGCCGAGATGACCTCGGAGACCCGCACGTTGCCCGCCGACTACGGCGCCACCCCGGTCGAGAGCCACGCGTCGAAGACCACGCTGCTGCGCTCCGACGTCATCCCGGTGGTGAACCCGCCCGCGCCCGCGCTCGAGCCCGAGGGCCCCGCGATCGGCAAGGCGCTCGTCGTGATCGTCGCGGTGGCCGCGGCCACGATCGCGATCGCGATCGCGATCCTGCGACCGGAGTGGATCCAGGGGACCACGACCGATGCCCCGGCGCTCCCGCTGGACGCCGCCGCGGGGGACACCGACGGCGCCGACCCCAAGGCCGATCCGTCGCGCAAGCCGGACACCAAGGGCGGAGATGCGAAGGCCGGCGATGCCAAGGCCGGCGACACGAAGGCCGACGATGCCAAGGCCGACGATGCCAAGGTCGGCGATGCCAAGGCCGACGATGCCAAGGCCGGCGACGCCAAGGCCGGCGCCCCGACGGCGACGGACGCCAAGGCCAGCGGCGCCACGCCGCCACCGCCCGAGGTCACGCCGCCCGCGGGCGACGCGACTGCCAAGCCGAAGAAGCCGAAGAAGCCGAAGAAGCCCGAGCCCGCCGCGGAGCCCAAGGCCGAGCCGCCGGCGGTCTTCGAGGTCCCGCCGCCGCCCGACCCGGGCGAGGTCCTCGACGGCCCACCCGGCTGATCCTCAGCTCGCGCCCTTGTGGAACAGCACGACGGGGATCGTCTTGAGGATGATCTTGATGTCGAGCCACAGCGACCACGTGTCGATGTAGCGCAGGTCGAGCTGCATCCACTCGTCGAAGTCGACCTGGTTGCGGCCGGACACCTGCCACAGGCCGGTGAGGCCCGGCTTCACCGAGAGCCGCCGCCGCTGCCACGCCTCGTACTGCTCGACCTCGGACGGGAGCGGCGGCCGCGGCCCGACGAGGCTCATGTCGCCGACCAGCACGTTGAACAGCTGCGGCAGCTCGTCGATGCTGGTCTTGCGGATGAAGCGACCGACCTTGGTGATCCGGGGGTCGTGCTTGATCTTGAACACGGGCCCGCCCATCTCGTTGAGGTGCTCGAGCTTCGCGCGCAGCTTCTCCGCGTCGACCACCATCGAGCGGAACTTGTACATCGTGAACTTGCGACCGTTCCGGCCCGCGCGGACCTGGCCGAAGAACACCGGCCCCTCGGAGGTCACCTTCACCGCGATCGCCGTCGCGATCATGATCGGCGCGGCGAGCAGCAGGCCGATCGAGCAGCCGACGATGTCGAGGATGCGCTTGACGGCGAGCCGCGCCTCGTCGGTCGGCACGCGCCGCAGCCCGAGCATCGGGTAGTCGAAGCCCGAGACGTTCGCGACCTCGACCGTGCCCGACGAGGGGTACTGCGGCGGCAACGACAGCAGGACGTCCACGCCGCGCTCGTCGCACGCCGCGATCGCGTCCTTGAAGATCTCCGGCTGCTTGCCCTGGACGGCGAACACGACCTCGTCCACCGGCTGCCGGTCGAGCAGCCCCGCGAGGCTGCCGACGAAGCCGAGCTGCGGGCGCGCCCGCGGGTCGGGGGCCTCGCCGGGCAGCTGCACGAAGCCGACGACCGACACGGCCCACGGTGAGTGCCGGCGCAGCGCCTCGGAGAAGGCCACCGCGGTCTCGCCGGTGCCGACGATCACCACGCGGTGCCCGTCGCCCCGACGGTGCCGCAGCAGCTTCGAGGTCTCGACCAGCGCGACGCGGCCCAGGAGCAGCGCGAGGAACTGCGCCACGCCGAACATCACGACGAAGCTGCGCGCGACGAACTGCAGCCGGAACAGGAACATCGCCAGGATGAACAGCAGCAGGCCGATGAGCGTGGCCTTGAGGTAGCGGAACGCGGCGGTCGTGTAGCGCAGCCGGAGATCGCCGCTGCGGGCGTAGTAGAACGACAGCCCCCAGATGGGCACCAGGCCGATGATCAGCCACTGGTACTGCGAGGCGTCGATGCCCGGCGGCACGCCACCGACCGACGCGAAGATGCTGGTGATGATGTCGAGCCGGGCCTCGCTGCGCGCGAGCCAGTCACGCACGAACAGCGCGGCGAAGAAGGCCGCGGCGCTGACCAAGACGTCGTATGCGGAGACGATCCTTCGCAGGAAGGCGGAGCGTTTGCGCCACATCGTTGGGGTCGACGGGGCGTCACCGGCCCCGTCTCGTCGCCGGATGGTGTCACCTTTCTCGCCGACGCGGAAAGTCGCTCCTTCGGCTCGAAATCGAGCCGTACCCGCACGAACGGCGTTCCTGTCGGGGTGTCCTCCCGACCGCGTCCTCCCGATGGGCGCGAGCGGCGGCGGCGGCAACCCTCCGCGCAGCGACCGCGAGGCCGGTGGCGGACGCCGAGCGTTCGCACTACGATAGGGCACCCAATGGACGGAAACCGAACGGTTCGCACGGTCGTCCCTGGCGCAGTCATCACTGGCCGCACGATCGCGCCCGGAGAGCCCGGCCTCGACAAGATGCTCGAGGTCGTGGGCTCCAGCCCCGATCCCCTGACGCCGCAGGCGTTCCTGCTGGTGCTCACCGGTGCCGAGCCCGGCCGACTCTTCGAGCTGTCGCGCCCCGAGCTCGTGATCGGCCGATCGAAGTACGCCGACATCCGCATCAACGAGCGCGCGCTCTCGCAGCAGCACGCGAAGCTCGCGCGATGGGGCGACCACCACCGGCTGTACGATCTCGGCTCGACCAACGGCACGTTCGTCAACGATCAGCGCATCACCGAGGTCGACCTCCAGCCGGGCGACACGATCCGCACCGGCGAGACCGTGTTCTCGTACATGGCCGGCTCGATGCAGACCGCCGCGCCGGACTCGACGATGATCGCCCCGGGCAACGCCGCCCGCGTGCGCACGCCGAACCCGGCCGCGATGGTGCCGGTGGCCCGCCCGCCGACGATCCCGCCGCCCGGCGGCACCGCGCTGGCCCGCCGCGATCCCGCCACCGGGCTCGTCACCGCGGTGCCCACCGGGCGCGTGTTCGAGGTCCCGCTGCCGCGCACCCGCGAGGAGGAGCCCGATCTGCTCGGGCACGTCCTGCGGCTGTTCGCGTTCCTCAACCGCTACTGGCTCTCGCTGGTCATCTGCACGGTGTTGGGCGGCTTCGCGGGCGCCGCTTGGTACAAGTACAACAAGCCGCGCGTGAAGGCCGAGTTCGAGCTGTTGCTGGTGCCCCAGGCCACCGACAACCCGCTCGAGAACGGCCACCGCATGAGCTTCGAGTTCTTCCGCTCGGCGCAGCGAAACTTCGTGCGCCCGGGGCTCGTGCTCGAGACCCTGCGCGAGCTCGGCGACACCGACGTGCCCGAGTCGCAGCTGCGCGACTACGCCGGCCGCCTCGAGTTCAACCGCGTCTCCGAGTACTCGTACACGGGCGCCTTCGAGGCCGCGACCGAGGAGGAGGCGACGTCCTACCTCGACACCCACCTGCGGCTCTACCTGCAGACCGAGGTCGATCGCACGATCAAGGTCCTGCTGCTCGAGGTCGAGACGATCGAGCAACGCCTCCGCGAGACGGACGAGACCCTCACCGCGACCGAACAGGCCGTGCTCGCGTTCCGCCGCGAGCACACCGACGGCCTGCCCGAGCAGGGCCAGGAGTTCTACTCCAACCTCATCGCCCTCGGCACCGAGCGCGGACGGGCGGCCTCCGAGGTCGCCCGCGCGGCCACCGAGCTGCGCCTCAGCCGGCAGCGGGTGAAGAGCGAGTCGCCCATCATCGAGAACCGCCTCGAGGAGGCCCGGCCGTACGAGACGACGATCACCGACCTGAAGCGCCAGCTCGCCGAGGCCAAGGCCGCGGGCAAGGGCAACATGCACCCGGACGTGATCGCGCTGAAGAACCACCTCAAGCAGATCGAGGACATGCGCGACGACGTCCTCGCCCATGGCGGCTCGGCCGAGAAGGTCGTGCGGGCCAAGAACCCGCTGTACAAGGACCTCCGCCTGAACGCCGACGCGGCCGAGGCCGCCCACGCGATCGCCCAGGCCGAGCTGGCGCGCCTGACCAACGACTACGAGCGGACCAAGGCCATCACCGCCAAGCTGCCCGAGCTGCAGGCCGAGTACGACGAGCTGCTGCGCTCGTACGACTCGACGAAGAAGATCCACGGCAACCTCTTCGAGAAGCTGAACGCCAGCCGCACCCAGCTCGACATCGAGCGGGCGAACGTCGCGAGCCGCTTCGACATCGTGTCGCCGCCGAGCGTGAAGCCGATGCCGTGGGTCAAGCTGATGGCGATGCGCCTCGGCATCGGGCTCGCTGGCGGCCTGTTCTTCGGGCTGTTCCTGGCGTTCTCCCGCGAGCTGCGTCGGGTCATCTCGGCGCGCCTCGCCGCGCGCCGCTAAAGCCGAGCCTCACGGGCCGGCGGGGAGCTCAGCTCCCGGCGCGACGGCTCGTGATCTCGCGCCGGCCACGGGCCGTGCCCCCCGAGATGCGGAAGGCGACGTAGCCCCACGCCTCGTAGCGCGTCGTGGAGAAGCTCTCCGACGCCAGGTGCGGCGCGCGGATGCTGACCCGCGTGCCGAACTCGACCTGCTTGGTGTCGTCGATCGCGTAGATGACCGGCGTCGTCAGGTTCGCGAGGGTCTCGGGGATGTTGAGCGCGTCCCGGGTGTCGATCGGCTCGCGCGTCGCCGCGGTCACGAACGTCGCGTTGATCCCGACGGCCCAGCGCGGCGGCAGGGCCAGGAACGTCGACGCGTTCAGGCTCGAGCGGTAGAGCAGTCGCCCCGAGGCCGCGTCGAAGATGCCGAACATCCCCGCCGCGATCGCCCCGTCGAGGGTGTAGTGCGTCCGCGCGCGCAGCCGGCCGTCGATGCCGATGCTCCCGACCGGGAACGCCGCGCCTGCGCTGTCCGTGGGGTCGTCCTGCCGCGCGACCACGCGGCTCACGAACACCCCCGCGTCCATGTTGAGCCGGAGGTTGCGCCGCAGCTGGTGGGCCCATCCAGCGCGCGCGTCCACCGAGAGGAACACCGCGCCCGGATCGAAGTCCGTCGTGGACGTCACCACGGTGAGCTGCACGCCGTCGCGTGGGCCGAGCTGGTGGGCCGGCGCGAGCGTGAGGCTGCCGTAGTTGCGCGACGGGGTCGTGCGCACGCCGTCGTCGCCGAGGATCGGCCGCTGCGTGCCGCCGGCGAAGCGGATGTCGAGGCTGGTGAGCCGCGTCAGCGCCCCACGGAACCCGACCGCGCCGTCGAAGATCGCGACCGAGAGCACCGTCGCATTGGGCACCCGCGTCTGCCCCGTCGAGAACGCGAGCCCGGTGGCGCTGTAGTCGAGCTCGCCGTAGCGCCCCGCGGCGCTGCTGCTGAGCTGCCAGTTGCGGTTGATCGCCCGGCCGTACGCCAGCTCGCCGTTGTGGAAGAACAGCGGCCGCTGCAGCGACAGCTGGTTGGGCAGGCGCAGGAACATGCGCGGCGAGTACGTCAGCGAGAGGACGCCCCGATGCCGCCGCTGCCGTCGGCGCAGATCGACGTTGGGCGTCACCACGAGGGCGAACGCGGGGCTCGAGGAGGACGTCGGGGTGATCGGCGCCCAACCCCCGCGGACCTCCGTCGACACGCCGCCGCCGACGTCGGTCCGCGCCGCCGACGGATCGATGAGCAGCACCGCGAGGATGAGCGACCCGAGCATCGTCGTGGGCGCCTACTCGACGACGACCACGTCACCGTCGCGCAGCTCGAAGTCGGCGCTGCGCTCGACGCCGCCGGTGAGGTCGGCGTAGCGGAAGCGGATGCGCTCGCGCTTGGGATACTTGCGCACGACGTAGATGCCCAGGGGGTCGGCGAACTCGGTCAGACCGCCGGCGAGCGCGAGCGCGTTGAGGATGCCCTCGCCGTGGTTGATGTCGAAGCGGCCGGGGCCCGCGACCTCGCCGAGCACCGTCACCACGGGCAGCCGGGGGTTCACCACCGACACGCGCGCGTCGGGGTTCACCACGATGCCGTTGAGCCGCGCGTTCAGCTTGCGCGCGGCGGCGTCGGGGGTGAGACCCTCGACCTCGAAGGGCCCGACCAGCGGCAGCACGATCGCCCCGTCGGCGCCGACCTCGAAGGGCGCCGCGGCGCGGAGCTCCTCCATGCGCGGCACCGTCACCGAGATCGTGTCGCCGGGTCGCAGCGGCAGCGTGCCGACCGGCACCTCGGTGCGCGGCACGTCGCTCGCCCACACGTACGGGTGGCGGGGCTTGCAGCCCGCCGCGACCAGGAGACACAGCGCGATCGAGAACGTCCTGCGGAACGACACGGCCGCGCGATGATAGCCCAGGTCCCGCGGGCGAAGCGTGACGGATCGCGTCACGCCCCGGGGGATTGCGGCCGCCCGAGGGCGTGGCGCAGGAAGTCCCGGAGCATGTGCGGCGGATCCCGGTCGGGCTTGCCCTGGATGCGCCGACGCAGCCGCCACAGGCCGAAGCCCGCCACCCAGCCGAGGTTCGCGAGCGTCAGCTCGGCCTTGCCCCCCTGCTTCAGGAAGTAGTAGCGGCGCGAGTCGAACCAATAGCGCGGCATCGGCCGGGCGGTGTTCTTGATCCCGGTCGCCGCGGCCTCTTCGTGGCGCACGGTCGCCTCGCGCACGAACCAACGCTCCCAACCCGCCTCCGCCGCGCGGCGACAGAGATCGGTCTCCTCGAAGTACAGGAAGAAGTTCTCGTCGAAGAGGCCGACCTGCTCGAGCACCTCGCGCCGCATCATGGAGCTGGCGCCCGTGACCCAGTCGACCGGCATCGTGCGGTCGCACGGCAGGCCCGCGACCCGCCAGCGCTCGAGCGCGCGCGAGGCGAGCCCGAGCTTGAGGGTTGCCTCGACCTCGCCCAGCGGGCTCGGGAAGCGGAACGCCGACACGTGCGTGGTCCCGTCGGAGTCCTCGACGTGGCTGCCGGCGATCCCCGCCTGAGGGTGCGCCTCGAGGAACTCGACCAGGCGGCGGATGGCCGAGGGCGCCGCGATCGCGTCCGGGTTGAGCAGGTAGACGTACTCCGGCGGATCCTCGGCCCGCAGCGCGCGACGGATCGCGACGTTGTTGCCGTAGCCGAAGCCGCCGTTGCGCTCGGCCGCGATGACCTCGACCGGCACCTCGGCGCCGCCGGCCCGCATCGCCTCGACCCCGTCACGCAGCGTCTCGTAGGAGCCGTCGCCCGAGGCGTTGTCGACCACGCAGATCCAGCCGCCCAGCGCCCGCACGTCGGGCAGCGCGCTCTCGATCGCGCGCAGGGCGAGCACGGGCGTCTTGTAGTTCACGATCACGACCCAAAGCTTCATCGCGCCCCCATTCTCGGATCCCGCGCGGGGTCGTACCCGTACGGCGGCGCGCCCGTCAACCCGACCGGGGGGGCGAACCGCGGATCGACGCGCGGATCGAACCGCGGATCGGGGCGCGGGTCGGGCAGCAACTCGGGCCGCGCGGGCGGCCCCACCCCGCCCGACTGGCCCGTGCCGCCCTCCGTGACGCCCGCGAGCGCCCCGGCGAAGAAGTACGGCAGCACGGTGAAGAAGCCGTTCGGGAGCATGTCGATCGCGCTCACCGCCACGAGCAGCGCCATCGTGTCGACCAGGGCGACGGTCCCCGGATCGCGGAGCTTCCGGCGACGGCGGAACGCCGCGAACACCGGCCACACCAGCAGCCCGAAGCTGCCGACGAAGCCGACCGTGCCGCGGATGCCGTAGCGGATGATCCACTCGCCGTCCGTGACCGAGATCTCCTTGCCGCGCTCGTCGTAGATGCGGTTGCGGTTGAACCCGCCCCAGCCGAACCACTTCCGCGGGCTGGCGCGCTCGATCAGGATGTCCTCGTTGTCGAACCGGAACGCGAGGGACTCGGCCCGGTTGACGCTGTACTTGGCGGCGAACTCGACGAGCTCACGCGCGGGGAAGATCTGCGTGGCGCGCAGCGACGGGTAGGTCACCACCAGCAGCGCGAGGATCACCGACAGCCGCGCTGCCGAGGACGTGTCGCGCTTCATCACGAGCGGAATCGACGCGAGCGCGTAGAAGTTCGACGCCGCGTTGCGGGAGATGAGCAGCACGCCCCAGAGTCCCCAGACCAAGGTCCCGCCGCTCAACCCCGCGACCTTTCGACCCTCTCGCTTGAGCAGCGTCGCGCCGAAGATCGACGTCAACAGGAACATCGCCAGGGCGAGGCCCGAGATGAGGAACAGCGTCGACTTGAACCCGCCACCGCGCATCGCGTGGGCGAAGTCGCTGGCGTGCGCGCCGTAGACCCAGCGGTGGAGCTGCGGCGAGATCCGCAGCTCGAGGAGCATCGGCAGCAACAGGGCGACCATGGTCCCGACGACCACCGTCCACATGATGATCGCCTCCTCGCGATCGCGGACCAGCGCGCGGCCGAGGTGGAACGGCAGCAGGATGCCGAGCGCATCGCGGACGATCATCGACGGGATGTCGTAGTACGTCAGGCCCTGCAGCACGAACTGCGGGGTCGGGATGCCGTCGTAGCCCATGCCACCGCCGATGACGATCGGATCGGGGTTGGTCAGGGCGGTGCCGAAGTTGCCGACGATGACGATGAGGAAGAACCGCTCGCTGCCCCCGAAGGTCTTCGCCCGGCGCAGTTTGTCGCGCAGGAACACCACCGAGCCGAAGTACGCGGCGAGGCACGCGAAGCCCTGCTTGTCGAACGGCGGCAGCGCCGGCGGGTCGAACATCGCCCGCTCGGGCAGCACCATGATCCCCACGACGAGGGCCACGAACGCCGCCTTCTGCGGCTTCATCGTCCCGAACAAGGCGAAGCAGATCGGGATCCACAGGATGAGCGCCGCGTAGGCTTGAACGCCGACGTTCCCCATCCGTCAGCTCCGCCGCGGGCCCGGGGCACGCATCGCATGCGCCGGCGCGGTCCCGCACGAAGGCACGGCGAGGCGCGCCTCCGGGGTTGGCCCGCCGCCGTCGACCCGTCCTTGGATCTGGACCCGCACACCCCTCACGGCCCGCGATGTTACCCCGTGTCCGGCAGTGCGGACACCCGAGGTCGAACCGCGGCGAACCCCCGAGGTCACGCGTGCGGACATCCGTGCGCGCCCAGCACAGCCCCGCACTCGGCCCCACCGAATGCACGCCGCGCCGCGCCAGGCGCTGGAATCGGCCCGTCGTCCTGCTACCATGGGCCAGTCCCCAAGCGTCAGGCTGCGCATCCTGTGGAATCCTCGGACGATCGGCGCAAGTTCACGCGCATCAATGTGCCGCTGTATTTTCGGCCGGCGAGGCGTCGCTTGCCGCGGCGCCAGGTCGTGGACATCGGCCTCGGCGGCGCCCGCGTCTACAGCGACGAGCCGCTCGCCGTCGGCGCGCGCTTCGAGATCGAGCTGTTCCTCCCCGACAACACGTCGCTGACGTGCCTCACCGAGGTGGTGTGGGCCCGCGCGATCGAGGGTGGGAACCCGGCGAACTTCGACATCGGTCTGCAGTTCCTCGATGTGCCGCCCGCGGCGATCGAGCAGCTCCAGGCCCTGCTCGGGGTGTAGCGCGCGGCGGCGCGGCGGCGCCCGCGAGCGTTCGCCCCGATCAGTCCATGCGCGCGAGGACGTCGGCGAGCGCCGTGCGCCAGTGCGGCATGGGCCCGAGCACGGCCTCGGTGCGCGCGAGGTCGAGCACGCTGTAGGGCGGACGGCGGGCCGGACGGGGAAACTCCGCGGTCGTGCAGGGCTTCACCTCGCACGTGGGTGCGACGGTCTCGGCGATCGCCCGCGCGAACTCGTACCAGGTGCACTCGCCACCGTCGGTGACGTGGACGATGCCCCGGACCCCCGACTCGACGAGGCGGCGGGTCGCGCTCGCGAGGTGCTCGGCGCTCGTCGGTCGGCCGCGCTGGTCGTCCACCACCGACAGCGTCGGTCGCTCGCGGGCGAGCCGTGCGATCGTGCGCACGAAGTTGTTGGCCCATGGCGCGTACAGCCAGCTCGTGCGCACGAGCAGCGACCGCGCCCCGGACGCCCACAGCTTGCGCTCGCCGACCGCCTTGCTGCGCCCGTAGGCGGACAGCGGTCGCTGCAGGCCGTCGACCGGATACGGCGACGTGGCGTCCCCGTCGAACACGTAATCGGTGCTGTAGTGGACCAGCAGGCAGTCCGCCGCCGCGCAGCGCTCGGCGAGTGCACCGACCGCGTCGCCGTTGATGCGGGTCGCCGCCGCCTCGTCCCGCTCGGCGCCGTCGACGTCCGTCCAGCCCGAGCAGTTCACGACGACCCCGCCGGCGCGCAGCGGCAGCGCGTCGAGGTGATCGGCGCGCGTCAGATCGAAGCTCGGGAACGCGGCGTCGTGGTGGGGGATGCCGGCGCGGTCGAGCTCGGCCCGCCACGCGGTGCCGAGCATCCCGTCGTGGCCGATGAGGACGACGGGCGAGCGCGTCATGTCGGGCCGCCGTAGACCGGCAGGCGCTCGCGGGCGAGCTCCGCGAGCCGCCCGAACGCCTGGTCCTTCGCCGACACCAGCGGCGCCTCGATCGGCCACGCGATGGCGAGGTCGGGGTCGTTCCACGCGACGCCGAACTCGGTGTCGCGGTGGTACGCCTCGGTGCACTTGTACGAGAACAGCGCGACGTCGCTGGTGACGCAGAAGCCGTGGGCGAACCCCGGCGGGATGTAGACCTGGCGGTGGTTCTCCGCCGACAGCGTGGCGCCGACCCACTCGCCGAACGTCGGCGAGCCGACGCGCACGTCGACGGCGACGTCGAACACCTCGCCGAACACCACGTGCACGAGCTTGCCCTGCCCCCGCGGATGCTGGAGATGCAGGCCGCGCAGGATGCCGCGCCGCGACATCGACACGTTGTCCTGGACGAACGTCTCGGGCACGCCGACCTCGGCGTAGCGCCGCTGCGCCCAGGTCTCGAGGAAGTAGCCGCGGTCGTCCCCGAACACGTCGGGATCGATGACGAGCATGCCCGGCAGCTTGGTGCGCGTGACCTTCATCGACCGGCCCCCTCCTCGCACAGCTGCAGCAGGTAGCGCCCGTAGTCGTTCTTCGCCAGCTTCTCGCCGAGGGCGCGGAGCTGGGCGACGTCGATCCAGCCGCGCGAGTAGGCGATTTCCTCGGGACACGCGATCTGCAGGCCTTGGCGCTGCTGGATCGTCTGGATGAAGTTCGCCGCCTGGATGAGCGCGTCGGGGGTCCCGGTGTCGAGCCACGCGACACCGCGCCCGAGCAGCTCGACGTGCAGCGCCTCGCGCTCGAGGTAGAGCCGGTTGAGGTCGGTGATCTCGAGCTCGCCGCGGGCCGAGGGCTTCAGCGACGCCGCGAGGTCGCAGACCTGCTCGTCGTAGAAGTACAGGCCGGTGACCGCGTAGTTGCTCCGCGGGACCTTGGGCTTCTCCTCGAGCGAGAGCACGCGGCCGTCCGGCGCGAACTCGGCGACGCCGTACGCCTCGGGGTTCTTCACCCAGTAGCCGAACACCGTCGCGCCGCGCTCCCGACGGACCGCCTGACCGACGAGGTCCTGCAGGCTGTTGCCGTAGAAGATGTTGTCACCCAGCACCAGCGCGCAGCCCTTGCCGTCCGCGAATTTGCGCCCGAGCAGGAACGCCTGCGCGAGGCCGTCGGGGCTGGGCTGCGGCACGTACTCGAGCTCCATCCCCCACTGGCTGCCGTCGCCGAGCAGGCCCTGGAACATCGACTGCTCGTGCGGCGTGGTGATGACGAGGACCTTCCGGATCCCGGCGAGCATCAGCACGCTCAGCGGGTAGTAGACCATCGGCTTGTCGTAGACCGGCATCAGCTGCTTGCTGATGGACTTGGTCAGGGGGTGCAGCCGGGTGCCGGAGCCACCGGCCAGGATGATGCCTCGATCGATCATGGGGACTCTCCAAGCGCGGGGGTCAAGCGACGGTCAGCGACGATCGTAGTTCTGCTCGATCCAGTTGCGGTACTCGCCGGTCCGCACCTGGTCGACCCACGCGTGGTGGTCGAGGTACCAGCGCACCGTCTTGCGCAGCCCCGTCTCGAAGGTCTCCTTGGGCGACCAACCGAGGTGCTCGCGGATCTTCGTCGCGTCGATGGCGTAGCGCAGGTCATGACCTGGCCGATCCTTCACGTAGGTGATGAGGCCGAGCAGCGCCTCGGCCGGGCGCCCGGTCTCCTCGGCGAGCACACGGCACAGGCCGTGGACGACGTCGATGTTCTTCACCTCGTTGTTGCCGCCGATGTTGTACGTCTCGCCGACGGCGCCGCGCTGGACCACGGTCCAGATCGCCTCGCAGTGGTCCTGGACGTACAGCCAGTCGCGGACGTTGGTCCCCTGCCCGTACACCGGCAGCGGCTTGCCGTCCTGGGCGTTCATGATCATCAGCGGGATGAGCTTCTCGGGAAACTGCAGCGGCCCGTAGTTGTTCGAGCAGTTGGTCAGCTTCACCGGGAGCTTGAACGTGCGGTGGTACGCCCGCACCAGGTGATCGCTCGCGGCCTTGCTCGCCGAGTACGGGCTCGAGGGATCGTAGCGCGTGTCCTCGGTGAACATCCCCTCGGCGCCGAGCGAGCCGTAGACCTCGTCGGTGCTGACGTGGTGGAACAGCCCCTGGCCGTCCTTCCAGATCCGCCGTGCCGCCTCGAGCAGGTTGAACGTGCCCTCGATGTTCGTCCGCACGAACTCGCGCGGCCCCGAGATCGATCGGTCGACGTGGCTCTCGGCGGCGAAGTGGATCACGATGTCGGGCGCCTGCTCGTCGAACAGGGCGTCGACTGCGGCCGCGTCCGCGATGTCGGTGCGACGAAAGACGTAGTTCGCAGCGCCGGCGATGTCCGCGAGGCTGGCGAGGTTCGCCGCGTACGTGAGCTTGTCCGCGTTGACGAACGTGTGCTCGGGGTGCCGCGGCACCAGGAGATTCAGGAAATTCGCGCCGATGAACCCGGCGCCGCCGGTGACGAGGATTTTCATGGGTGGTGCCCGCGTTCGCACCGCGGGCGGCGGCGCAGACGTCGACTTGCTTGATAGCAGGGGTGCGCGCCGCGTCGCAAGCCGCGTCCGGCCCGCCCGGCGGTCGGTGCACGGGGCCGGACCTCCGCCTCACCTCACAGCAGGACCAGGAACGCGAGCAGTGCACGGCGGGCCTCGGCGTCGAGGCCCGCCGCCGCGTCGCCGCCGGCATGGGCGAAATCGGGCCGCAGGCGCACGCCCGCGAGGACCTCCTCGAGCGTGCGCGCGCTGCCGTTGGTGAAGTAGGGCCGTTTGATCGCGAGCCGTCGCAACGATGTCACGCGCGCGCCCTCGGGATGCACATAGGGAGTGACGCCCGTGCGCACGCGGGTCTCGCTGGCCCAGACCAGCGGTCCGACCGGCGACAGCACCAGCGACGGCCACCGCGATGGATCCACGCGCGTGGTCGCGTCGTCGGTGATCGTCCGCGCCTGGTGGCACGACTCGCAGTGCTCGGCGAACAGCCGCGCCCCCTCGCGCTCGAGCACGGTGAGCTCGGTGCGGCCGAACACCGCGGGCGATGGCTCGTGATCGAATGCGACGAAGAAGCTCATGAAGGCGCGCCGCAGCGCCTCGGGCCCCATCGGCGCGTCGACCCCCAGCACCGCGAGCCACGGCGTCGACGCCGGCGACACCGAGAACTGCGGGCCCTGGGGCGACCCGCGGTTGGCGACGTCGAACTCGTTGTCGACCATCACCGCCAGCGTGCGATCGAGGGCCCGCGAGAAGTGGGGGCGGTTGACGAACAGCCCCAGCAGCGGCTTGGTCGCGGCGTGGATGTCCTCGCGGCCGGTGAAGTGCACGCGGCCGTCGACCGTGCCCTCGAAGTGGCAGGTCTCGCACGTGAAGCGGCTGCGCTGGCCGGCGCTGTCGGCCCCGGGGGCGAGCAGCGCGGTGAAGAACAGCGCCTCGCCGACGCGCACCTCGGGATCGCGGGGCGCCGCGGGCCCGGACGGCGCGGCGAGCCGCACGTCGCCGTCGTCCTCGATGCGGACCCAACGATCGAGCAGCGGGTTGGCCCCGAGCCAGCCGTCCCCGACCCGCGCGAGCTGGCGCAGGCCGGGCGCCACCGTGCGGTGCGTCGGCGGGCCGAGCGTGCCGTCCGCGAGCAGCTCGACGCGGGTCATCCGCTCGCCGCCGTAGCCCGTGATCGTCAGCGCGATCGCGTCGCCCACCAGCTCGACGCCGACCCACTTCGGCGTCACGACGCCCCAGGATCCGACGTTGATCGCCGCGAGTCGCTCGGCGCACAGCGCATCGCCGCAGCGCGTCACCGACAGCACGAACACGTGCGGGTCGACGTAGCCGAAGGATCCATCGCTGCGATCGAGGGGATGATCCTCGACGCCACCGCCCGCGACGATCCATCCGTCGCCACGCGCGACGACGGTCGCCGACCACCACGGCCCGTCGTGGACGACGCGGGTGCTCCGGGTCGCCCGCGTGCCGGAGGCGTCGAGCTCGGTGAGGGCGAGCCCGCGATCGAACAGGCAGACCGCCGCCACCAGGCCGCCGCCGTGGGCGAGGCCGATGGGGCCGCCGCAGTCGGTGACGCCGAACGCAGCCGTGCCGGCGGCGCCACGGCGCGACCGGGGGAACGCCAGCACGCGATCGGCCCCGCAGTCGGTGGCGAGCAGGCCCCACGGCGCGGCCACGAGCTCGCGCCCGCGGGTGATCCCCGGGAGGACCACCGGCGTCGGGGCGCCGAGCGCCTCGCCGTCCCGCGCGACCCGGACGACCTCCCCCCGCGCGCCGACGACGTAGGCCGCGCCGTCGGGACCGATCGCCACGGACGACGGGGCGTGGGGTCCGTCGACGCGCGAGCGCTCGACGCCATCGCGATCGAGCAGCACGATCGCATCGCGCCCGCGCAGCACGCCGATGGCCGAGGCCTCGTCGAGCGCCGCGATCGCGAACGGGTCGTCGCCGGCCGCGGCAGACCAGGGACGCCGCGTCAGCGGGTCGAAGCTCGCGCGACGCTCGTCCTCGTAGGCGGCCAGGCGGGCCGCCGCGTCGGGGACGACCTCGGGCGGGGCGCTGCTCGGGGCGCTGACGTGCCCGGGACCGGAGCCGTCACACGCCAGGACGAGCGCGGCCGCGATGGCCCACGGGCGCACGGCCCGTCACCAACCGCCGTCTTTCTTCTCTTCGGCCTTCTCCTCGGCCTTCTTCTCTTCGGCCTTCTCCTCGGCCTTCTTCTCTTCGACCTTCTTGTCGTCCTTCTTGTCGTCCTTCTTGTCGGCCTTCTTGTCGTCGGTCTTCGCGTCGCCCGACTTGTCGCAGGCGACGGGCACGGTGCCCACGACGAGGGCGAGCAGGAGGTGGGCGAGCGGGGTTCGGATGGTGCCGGTCATGGGGGCGTCCTCGAGGTGGCGCCGCGGGGTCCGGATCCATCAAGGGGCCTTGCGGCGCGAGACGTCGCGCAGCACGCCGGAGACCGCCCGCAGCAGCGTGAGCGAATCATAGGGCTTGTCGAGGGTGCCGTCGATGCCGACCTCGCGCAGCTTCGCCTCGCGCGCCCGCTCGATGTACCCGCTCGAGATCAGCACCCGGACGTCCGCGTTGTGGGCCCGGATCCTCCGCAACGCCTGCTCGCCGTCGAGGTTGGGCATGTCGAGATCGAGGACCACGAGGTCGATCTCGGCCTCGTGCGCCCGGAACGTCTGGACAGCCACCTCGCCGTCCTCGGCGATCAGCACGCGGAGACCCGCGTGCTCGAGCACCCGGCGTGCGGCGTCGCGGACCAGCGCCTCGTCGTCGGCGACGAGGACACAGCCCACCAGCGGCGTCGCCTCGTCGAGCGTGCGCCGCTCGGCCTGCGGCCGGCCGTTGCGCAGCGGGAGGAACGCGAACACGCACGTGCCCACGCCGGCCGAGCTCGCGATGCCGATGTGCCCGCCGTGATCGCGGACGATCGCCAGCGCGGTCGCGAGGCCGAGCCCAGTACCGACGCCACGGGGCTTCGTGGTGAAGAACGGATCGAACGCGCGTCGCCGCACGTCCGGCTCCATGCCCACGCCCGTGTCCTCGACGGTGATGAGGGCGAGATCCCCGGCGGGGATCATGAACTGCTCGTCGAGCATCTCCGAGGGGATCGCGGTGCAGCGCCGCGCCGAGATCCGCAGGGTACCGCCGTCCGGCATCGCCGAGATCGCGTTGAGGCCGGTGTGGGCGAGGACCTGGGCCAGGCGCGTCGGATCGCCGCGCACCACGAGCCCTGGCTCGGCGTCGATGACGAGCTGGATGTTCTTCGGCAGGCCCCGGCCGAGGAGCCGGCCGGCGTCGGCGAGCACCGCCGCGAGCTCGAGGGCGTCGCGCGTCCGCGGGCCACTGCGCGCGAACGCCATGAGGTCGTGGGTGAGCTCGCCGGCCCGCCGCGCGGCGACCTCGATGTCGGCGAGCACGCGGCGCACGTCCTCCTCGCGCCACTCGGTCATCGACTGCACGTGCGAGACGTTGGCGAGCACGGCCCCGAGCAGGTTGTTGAAGTCGTGGGCGATGCCCCCCGCGAGCTCACCGAGCGCCTGGAGCTTCTGCGCCGCCACGCGCTGGTCCTCGAGCCGGTCGCGGACCGAGAACTGCAGCACCGTCTGGCCGCCCATCGCGATCCGATCGCCGACCGCCAGCGTCGCCTCGTCGATCCGGGAGCCGTTGACGAACGTGCCGTTGCGGCTGCCGAGATCGCGGACGACGTAGACACCGTCCGCGCTCCGCGTCACCGCGGCGTGGCGACGCGAGACCCCGTCGTCCTGGATCGCCAGGCCCGGCGTCGCGCGACCGAGGACCACGCCCTCGCCCAGGGGCAGCGTCTGGCCCACCGCCGGTCCGAGCAACACGACCAGCTGGTACTCGTGCAGTCCGGCGGCGGCCGACAGCGGCGTGCGACGCACGGAGAGCGTCGTCAGCTCGATGTCCGAGGCCGAGTTCACAGCGCAGCAGTATACCGAAACGCCGACCACGCGGCCGAACGGCCATGCGCTCGGGCCGCTCACGCAGCGCGCGTGTCGGCGAGCAACATCAGGGCAGGACCAACAGATCCGTGCGCATGCCGCGGGGGAGTGCGGAGCGCAGCGTCAGCAGATCCGCGTCCTCCAGGGCCACGCAGCCCAGTGTCCAATCCGAGCTCGCACCGCCGCCGTGGATCAGCACGGCGCCGCCGAGCTTCGTCGACTGCGGCGGGACCCGACCCTCGCGGACGTCGGCGAGGATCCGATCGCGGGTCTTGCTCGAGATGCGACCATCGGACGCAGCCGCGCGGGCGTCGTCCGCGTTCGGGTAGTGGATCGCGATCGCGTGCTCGAAGCTCGACCACGGCTTGTCCGAGGTCCGATAGAGCCCCTCGGGGGTCTTGCCGTCGCCCTGCACCTGCTTGTGCCCGGCGGGCGCGAAGCCCAGGGCGACGGGGAAGCAGTGCGTCGCGTCGCCGTCGACGAACACGAGGAGGCGACGCTGCGCCTTGCGAACGACGACCAGCGTGCCGTGCCGACGGCGGCGGTCGTCGACGGGCAGCAGCGCGGCGCCATCGTGGAGCTCGTCGAGCGACGCGACACAGCCCTCGGTCACGGGCTCGACCGCGGGCGGGGCCACGGGCTCGGGCGCCGGCGTCGGTGGCACGGGCGACGGCGCGGGACGAGGGGGCGTCGGGGCTGGCGCCTCGGCGGCTGGCGCCTCGGCGGCTGGCGCCCCGGCGGCCGCCGCCCCGGCGGCCGCCGCCCGAGACGCCAGGGGGAGCTCCGGGCCCTCGCCGACGGCGACCGTGGCGACCGGCCCGCTGATCGCAGCCTCGGCCGAGCACGCGCCGAGCAGCAGGCCGCAGGCCCAGCCACCCGGGAGTCGCCGCGATCGGAGGGGACGCCCGCGCATTCCTGCCAAGATACGCCCCAGGCGGGCCCACGTTCTACCGTGACACCCGTCTGTGACCCGCTTCTGCCATGATGGCCGTCCCCGTGACCAAGCCCCTCGACGCGGCCGCGAATGATCCCGTCGAACCGACGGCCGCCACTCCCGCCCCCTCCCCTGACCCCGCGACGACCCCGGCGCACCCGCCCTCGCCGCGCATCCTCGGCAGCTGGGCACAGCCCGCCGACCCGCTCGCGCCCGAGGCCTACCTCAACCGCGAGCTCACCTGGCTGAACTTCGCGTTCCGCGTGGTGCACCAGGCCGCGGATCCCCGCACCCCCCTGCTCGAGCGCGTCCGCTTCCTCGGCATCGTCGGCAGCACGATCGACGAGTTCTTCATGAAGCGGATCGGCGGGCTGAAGCAGCAGATCGCCGCGGGGCTCACGGATCCCGGCGCGGACGGTCGGACGCCGGCCGAGCTGCTGGTGGAGTGCTACCGCAGCGTGCGCGAGCTCGACGCCCGCATGCGTTCGGTGTGGAGCGATCTCCAGGATCCGCTCGCGGCCGAGGGCGTCGGCGTGCGGCCCTACGCGTCGCTGGCGTCCGCCGACCGGCACGCGCTGCGCGACGAGTACTTCCGCAACGTGTTCCCGCTGGTCACGCCGCAGGCGATGGACCCGGCGCACCCGTTCCCCTTCATCTCCAACCTGTCGCTCAACCTGCTGGTGACGCTGCACTACCCGAACGACGCGATGCCGCTGCTGGCCCGCGTCAAGGTGCCCGTCGGCGCCGGTATCCCGCGGCTGCTGCGGGTCGGCACCACGTGGACGTTCGTGACGCTCGAGGACGTGGTCGCCCACAACCTCGATCTGCTGTTCCCCGGCATGATCATCGAGAGCTGCACGGTCTTCCGCGTGACGCGGAACGCCGTCACCGAGGGCGACGAGGATCTCGCCGACGATCTGCTGGCGATGATCGAGTCCGAGCTGCGCGAGCGGAAGTTCGCGCCGATCGTCCGGGTGCAGCTCGCCCCGAACATGCCCACGCTGCACCGGGCGCTGCTCGCGTCGAAGTTCGGCCTGCGCGAGGCAGAGGTGTTCGAGACCGCCGGTATCATCGGCATGCGCGACCTCAGCGAGCTCGCGAGCGTTCCGCTGGCGCACCTGCGCTACGTGCCGCACCGCCCGGTCGACCACCCGGAGTTCAGCGAGGCCCGCAGCGTCTTTCACCAGATCCGCGACGCGAAGGCGATCCTCGTCCATCACCCGTACGAATCCTTCTCCAGCTCGGTGGAGCGGCTCCTCCGCGAGGCCGCCGAGGACCCCAAGGTCCGCGCGATCAAGATGACGCTGTACCGCACCAGCGCGGACACCCAAGTGGTGCGTCACCTGGTCAACGCGGCCCGCAACGGGAAGCAGGTCGCCGTCGTCGTCGAGCTGAAGGCCCGCTTCGACGAGGAGGCCAACATCCGCTGGGCCGCCGACCTCGAGGAGGCCGGCATCCACGTCAGCTACGGCGTCGTCGGGCTCAAGACCCACTGCAAGACCATCTTGGTGGTGCGGCAGGACTCCGACCGCCTCCGCCGCTACACGCACGTCGGCACCGGCAACTACCACGCCGGCAACGCGCGGGGGTACACCGACTTCGGGCTGTTCACGTGCGACGACGAGGTCGGCGAGGACATGACCGAGCTGTTCAACTACCTGACGACGGGGTACCGGCCGAAGCGGCGCTACAACAAGATCCTCGTCGCGCCGAAGATGTTGAAGACTGCGCTGCTCGAGAAGATCGACCGCGAGATCGCGGTGCACGTCGCCGAGGGCGGCGGCTCGATCCAGCTCAAGCTCAACGCGCTCGAGGACACGGACATGATCGCGGCCCTCTACCGCGCCTCGATCGCGGGGGTCCGCGTCGACCTCATCGTGCGCGACGTCTGTCGGCTACGGCCGGGGATCCCCGGGCTCTCCGAGTCGATCCGCGTGATCAGCATCGTCGGACGCTTCCTCGAGCACGCGCGCATCTACTACTTCCGCAACGGCGGCGCGGAGGAGTACTACATCGGGTCGGCCGACGGAATGCGCCGCAATCTCGAGAGTCGCGTCGAGACCCTGGTCCCCGTCGAGGCGCCGCACCTGCGCCGCGAGCTGCGATCGGTGCTGAAGCTGCAGCTGGCCGATCGGTGCAGCGCCTGGGACATGCGCTCCGACGGGAGCTACGTGCAGCGCCAGGGCGCCGAGCGGGGCACCCACGAGCTGCTGATCGATCGCGCGGAGCGACGCCACCGCGAAGCGACCCGGCTCAAGCGCCGGCGCCCGCGACCGATCGCCGCCGGCCAGCGCGAGTGATCGCGCCGGCCGCAGCGATCGCGCCGGCCAGGCCGCGGGGTCGCTTCACTCGGCGTCCGGACGACCCTCGGCGCGGGCCGCAGCGCCCATGCTGAGCTCGTCGACGTTGGGCGACATGCCGCCCGAGGGGGCCGACAGCCAGCTGCCGACCTTCCTGTAGTGGACGCCGTACGCGAAGCCGAAGACCAGGCCGTACATCGCGATCCACGGCATGATCGACGTGTTGGTCACGATGTGGATGAGCCGGATGCTCATGTCGATGTTGGCGTGCGTGCCGTACTGGCTGCCCCACACGAGGATCGCGACGCCGCCGAACACCATCGCGAGCGAGTAGAGGTTGGTGTGGGTGAGCTTGCCCCACAGCTTGCCGCGGTCGTCCTGGCGGAAGAACTCGAGGCTGTAGCGGATCGCCGAGTGGCCGATGAAGTAGATCGCCGTGAGCGCGCCGTCGAACGGCATGAGCGGCAGGATCGCGTACATCACCGCGAACATCGCGAGGTAGATGCACAGGGCGTAGAGCTGCGCGGGGTGGATCTTCACGTTGTGCAGGTGGGGCGCACAGCGGACGACCTTCGAGTCGGGGCTGGTGTAGCGGACGCCGAAGCGGCTGTCGGTCGGGCGACCCCAGCAGCAGCCGTAGACGTAGCAACCGAGGCGCGCGATGGCCTCGCCCAGGGGCAGCGCTAGCGCGGGCGCGTCGAGGAGCCGGAACACCGGCACGTCGGCGATCACGGCGACGGCCCAGAGCCCGACGACGCCGCCGGCGATGCCACCGTGGAGCATGTAGCCCGGCTTGACGATGGTCTGCAGCGGGCGACGGAAGAGCTCGCGCCACTCGAGCAGGATGCTGAACAGGCGCAGGCCGACGAGCACCGCCGGCACGACGACGAAGAGGTAGAGCTTGGCGATCAGCAGGACGTCGAGCCCGGCCATCGCGTCGTACCAGAGCGAGCCTGCGAACCCGGTCGCGAACGCGGCCGCGGCGAGGAAGGCGTAGGTCGTGAAGATCCAGTTGCCGACCCGGAAGAGGATCGTCCGGTTGTGGAAGTCGAGGGTCCAGCGCTGCAGGATCGACATCGGGCGCGGGGCGTCGATGGCTTCGGTTGCGGACTGTGGCGCGTTCGACATTGCCCCGGGTTTTCGCCCGGGTCGGGCCGCGGAGTCAAATCCCACGGGCGCGATCCACGGCGCGGATTCGGCCCACCGGGGCCGGGCGCGCCGACGTGCACACCCGGGCGAACCCGCCCCGCCCCGGGGCCCGGGGGCCCGCCAGCACCGTCCTGCGTCGGTTTGCGCCCGCGCGCCGGTCCACGGGTGTAGCGTGCCCGGACGATCCCAGTGCACGCGTGCGACCACGATCACGACGCAGACGATGAGCCGGCCTCGACCGGCTTCCTGCCGATCTCGTTGGCGCTAGCACTGTTCATCACCGGCCTGTTCGCCCTCGACGTGTTCGAGCTCGGCTGTGGCACGCCCGTGACCGCGTCGACGCGGTGATCCGGACCACGCGCGCGTCGGCTCACCGCTCGGTGGAGATCCACGCGTCGATCCCCGCATCGTCGGCGCGGGCCTGATCGAACAGCTCGCGGGCCGCATCCCGCTCGCCTGCGCGCTCGAGGCACAGG
This sequence comes from Deltaproteobacteria bacterium Ga0077550, assembly GCA_001464385.1. GTDB lineage: Bacteria > Myxococcota_A > Polyangia > Nannocystales > Nannocystaceae > Xiheibacterium > Xiheibacterium aquaticum. The sequence continues at coordinate 41,028 of LNFB01000212.1, forward strand.
GCGAGGCCGGCCCGGGCGCGGGCGCGCTGCTTCGGCGTGCCGGTCGCGACGACGCGCTGGTAGTCGGGCCGCGCCGAGGCGCAGTCGCCCCGACGCCGCGCCGCGTCGGCGCGCGCGAGTCGGTCGACCGCGCCCTCCTCCGCGGGGGTCGGGCTCGTGGGGGGCTCGACGTTCTTCGTCGTCGGCTTCGCCGGCGACTTCGGTGCCGACGCACCCGGCACGACCGTCGGCGGCGGCCCTGCGGCGCCGCTCGACTTCGACTTCTTCTCGCGCCGTGCGACGAGATCGTCATCGTCCTTCGACGCGTCCGGGCGCGCGCGGAGCAGCTCGGGCTCGGCCGCCGGGGCGCGCTCGGCCGCGGCGGACTCGGCGAACTCCAGCTCGTCGCGCGCACCGGCGCCTCGCAGGTCGTCCCCGCGTTGCACCGTCGACGCATCGGCGAGCGGTGGCGAGGCCGGCGCGGCGGCGGGTGCCGGCGCCGAGCTCGGCGGGGGCTCGGCGCGCGCGATCGTCTGCGACGCGCTCGACGACGACTTGGGCTGCTGGGTGATGATCACCGCGACGACGGCCGCGCCGGCGAGCGCCGCGACGGACGGCACGATCCAAAGCGCACGTAGCCACGATCCACGGCGACGTGGCACCGGTGCGGACACGACGGGGTTCGCCGCGGCCGCCCGGGCCTCGGCGAGCACCGCCGCGATCACCGATGTCGGCGGCTCGTGCTCGCGGAGCAGCGCCTGAGCATGACGCTCGATCGCGCGGTAGCGGATCAGCGCGCCGTGGATCCGTGCGCGCGCATCGTCGTCGAGCTCGGCCGGCATGCGCGGCGCAGCGTCGGCCGGCAGCTCGAGGGAGTCCTCGAGCACGTCGAGCTCGGCGGGCACGAACGTGCGCTCGTTGTCGGAGACGGGCATGGGCGGATGCGTGCGATGTCCCTGCAAACGTCGGCGCGGGTGGTTCGGTCTACCAAGTCCGATGGGTTCCGAGGGGCGGCCGCCCTGTAGCATGCCCCAGGACGCGGCGAAACGCCTCGATCGGGGCGCCGCAGCGCGCCGCCTTGCGCCCGCGTGACCAGGGACACTAGATTTGCCGGCGTGCACGCCCGAGTCGCCGCGTCGCTGCTCGGGCTCGTCGCCGCGTCGTGCGGCCCGACGCGATCGGCGTGGGTGGATGCGTCGCCGATTGCGATCGTCGCGCCGCCCGTGGTCGAGGTGTCGCCGCCCATCGTCGAGGCGAAACCGGAGCCCCCTCGCGTCGGTCCGCTGCGACGCGAGGCGCCGATCCTGTTCCAGCCATCGCTCGTGCACGCCGCGATCGCACCGCTGTCGCGCGCGGTCCGGGGCTGGGCGGCCGGGCGCGACGGGGCGGCCCGGGTCGAGCTCGGCTGCCGGCGCGGCGTCACCGTCGTCGATGCTGCCGGCGAGCGACCCGTCGGCGGCGCCGCGACCCGCGTCGTGATCGCGGGAGACGGCCGCGAGGTGGCCCGCGAGCACGCCGGTCGGATCCACCGCACGCGCCTCGGGACCCGCGAGGTCCCCTCGGTGCTCGACGGCGCCGACGCGACGTACCTCGATGCGCCCGACGGCCCCACGCTCGCGTTCCATCGCGGCTGTGAGTGGTTCGCCGCGGCGAGCGGGGGGCCTGCTGTGTCGATCGGATCGAGCTGCGGCGCGCCGATCCGCGTCGAGCGTGGCCGCGCCCGCCTGTGGCTCGCCGAGTCCGCGGGCGCCGACGCATCGGGGCTCCCGGCGATCGTCGGACTCGAGCCTGGTCGACCGCCGATCACGATCGACCTCTCCGCGTCACCGGGGATGTCGGCGCCGGCGATGTCCGCGGACGCGTCGATCCTGTGCGGCACCTTCGTCGACGCCGGCCACGACATCCTCGCCTGCCGACTCCGCGACGGCGGCGAGTTCGAGACGGTGGCCAAGGACGTCTTCGGCACGGCCCACTTCGCCGACGACGCTCGCCGCCTGGTGTTCACCGTCGGCGACCGCGCCCACGTCCCGCGCGAGCTCCACCTCGTGGACTTCGATCACCGCATCGTGCGTCGGCTGGGCCGCGTCGCGCACCATCGCCTCGCGTTCCTGGCCGGCGGCGAGCACGTCGTCGCGTTCGATGGGGCCCGCGGCCTCGTCTTCGAGCTCGACACCGGCTGGGTGACGCCCTTCGGCGAGGAGGCCGACGACTGGGTCGCGCTGGGCGACGCCGATCGGCCCGGGACCTTCCTCGCCTCCCGCCTGCGGACGCGCTGCGCAGAGCTGGTGCGCGTCGAGCTCCCGCGGCGCGACGCGGGCGGATGACGCAGCGCGACCCCGCTCCCCCTTCGGCGCCCTCGAGTTCGCGCAGCGCCACCTCGATCTCGCGACGTAGCTGCGGATCGGCGAGCTCGGCCAGCTGGCGCGCGGTGCGGCCGCGGGCGAGGATCTCGGCGACACGCAGCCCCACGTAGTAGCCCGCGCGCTTGGGAAGGTCGTCACGCTGGCCGCTGCCGCGGAAGAAGTCGCGGTACACGTCGGCGTCCTCGCTGTCGAGCTCCGCGCGGAGCTCGGCGGCGAGGCGCGGCATGATGGCGTCCGCGGCCGCGACCATCCCGGCCGACATCAGGATGTCGGAGAGGCTCGCGCCGGGGTTGAGCTCCCGCGACACCCACACCGCGAGCCCCTCGCCCCACAGCGCCTGGTAGATGCGGCTCGGCCCGGGCCCGAAGGGTGCATGGGTCCCGAAGTGATAGACGTGGAAGAGCTCGTGGTGGAACAGGGGCGCCAGGCTGGCGGACTCGCCGTGCAGCTGCGCGATCTTGTCGAGGCCGAACACGAGCGCTTCTTCGCCGTCGACGTCCCGCACCGCGCCGTCGAACACGAGCAACGACACCGTGAAGTAGACCTTGCCGCGCCACGCGAAGTCCTCGAACGCACTCGTGAACGTGGCCCGATGCCGCGGCAGCTCGTCCTCGAGCTGCTCGCTGAGCCGACGCATCGTGGGCACGAGCGGCGGCACCACCTCGAGCAGCGCGTCGACGCGCGGCTCGAGCTCGAATGGGGCGCTTCGGTCGATGCTGAGGACCGCCTCGCCGAACAGCGCCGGGTGCCGCGCGACCACGAGCTGGTCGAACAGCTCGCGCTGGCGCACGCGGGGCTGGTCCGCGGCGGCGGCCCAGAACGCCCACCAATCGGGCATCACGTCGATGGTCGTCCACTCCGCGGGGGAGCTCGCGGCGGGGGCCGTGGCGACCGGCGCCGGCACGCCGGGCGGCACGACACGGCGCGGGGTGGGCACGCACGCCGAAACGAGCGCGACGCAGAGGTAGAGCCCCGAACGACGCATCCTGCGGCTCAGCACAGTCCTGCGGCAGCGCGATCGAGCTGCTCGTCGAGCGCGCCGAGCAGATCGCGATTCCCGTCCTGGCTGTACGCCGCGAGCTTCTCGGCGCACGCGGGGACCTGGGCGAGGAAGTCGCGGACCTGCTGCGGATCGGTGATCTCCTCCGCGTGACGCCCATAGCCGAGGTGCGCGAGCCAGCGCGCGTTCAGGGTCTGCTCGAACTGGTTCTGCAGCGGCACCACGAGCATCGGCTTGTGGAAGTAGACCGCCTCGCCCATCACCGTGAAGCCACCCCCGGCGATCACCGCCCGCGACGTCGCGAGGTCCTCGATGAACCCCGCCTCCGAGAACGGTCGGTGGCGGAGGTTCCCCTCGACGCGCTCCTCGGTGAGGCCGCGGTGCATGCCGTAGACCCGGCACTCGATGTCGATGCCCTGCAGCACGCGCGCGAGCGTGTCGTGGCCCTCGGCGGTCTGGTACACGAGCAGGTGTTCGCCCGCCCGCGGCGTGGTCGCGAGGATCTCGGGCCGCAGGATCGGCGGGTGCAGCGACGTCCGCTCCTTGCGGATCTCTGGGCGGAAGAACGTCGTGATGAGGTAGTGATCGCAGAACGGCAGCTTGCTCTTCACGAACGCGCGCGCGATCTCGAAGTTGGCCGTCTCACCCGCGAGCACCTCGGGCGGGTGCGTGCACCGGTTGATGATCTGCATGTTGTCGATGCTGAACACGGGCAGCCCATGGACCTTGGCGTAGAGGTAGGTCCATGACTCGAAGTCGCTGATGACCACCTCGGGCCGGAACTCCGCGAGGAGCTCGAAGTAGGCCTCGATGTTGCGGGGCAGCCCCGCGGTGCCGGCCAGGATGTTCGACCACAGGGTCCGCCCGAGACGGACGCGGTTGTCCTCGGTGACGAAGTGCAACCCGTGGATCCGGTTGACGCCCTCGAAGTGCTTTGCAAGAAAGTCCTTCGCCCGACCCGAGGTCATGATCTCGACCTCGTGCCCGGAGGCGACCAGGTGCTCGAGCACGACCCGCGACCGCGTCGCGTGGCCCATTCCCTCCCCGACGACCCCGTACAAGACGCGCATGCCCCAAGACGATACTGCAATGGCGCCGCGGCTGCGGGTGTTCGCGGAGACGGCGGACTGGCGGCGGCTGAGCAGCGCCGAGGTGCTGGGGGCCCTCGCCTCGCGCGGCCTGCAGCTGGTCCTCGCGGTGCGCGACGACGACGACCCGCTCCCCGTGGTCGCGGCGGCCCGCACCGCGGGCGTCTCGGTCGCGCTGTGGCCGATGATCGCCGACGCCCAGGGCCGCTGGGCGAGCTGCGCCAACGCGGAGGCGTTCGCCGACCACGCCCGCGGGCAACTGCGCCGGCTCGTCGACGCCGACGCGGCGCCCGACGAGCTGTGCATCGACCTCGAGCCACCGCTGCCCATGGTGCGCCGCATGATCGATCGCGACGGCCGCTGGGATGGCATCGTCGGCGACCGAACCAAGGGCACCGCAGAGCTCGCGCGACTCATCGCCGACGCAGGCGCCCACGGCATCGCGAGCTGGGGCGCGGTGGTCCCGATGATCCTGAGCGACCGCCCGAGCGCGCCGTCGTGGCAGCGGATCCTCGGCACCCCCGTGGATGCGCTGCCGCTGCAGCAGGTGTGCGTGATGCTCTACACCTCGCTCATGGTCGGGTACGCCCGCGGCACGCTGCGCCGCGCGGACGCCGAGTACCTGCTGGCGTCGGGCGCCCAGCGGGCGCGCGAGCGCTGGGGACCGCGCGCGTCGGTGGCCCTCGGCGCGGTCGGACGCGGCGCCCTGGGCGACGAGGCGGTCTACGGCGACATCGAGGAGCTGCGAGCAGACGTGGCCCTCGCCCGCGCCGCTGGCATCGACGACCTCGCGCTGTTCGATCTCGGCGGCGTGCTGCAGCGACCGCGCCCCGAGGCGTGGTTGGACGCGTTCGCGGACCCTTCGTCGCCCGCAACCCCGCCGCGCGCGAGCCGACGCGGCCGGATGATCTGGTGGATGTCGGCCGCGCTGTCGCGGGCGGCGGCCCTGCGCGCCCCGAAGATCACGCGGACGTGAACTCGACGACGATCGGCGCGTGATCCGACACGCGTCCGTTGGGCATGTCGCGGGGCAAGGTCAGCGCCCGCAGCGGTCGCAGGCCCCGGCCGGCGAAGTGATCGATGCGCATGGGCACGCAACCATCCCAACGCCGGAGCTTGCGCTCCATCCACCGGAACACGAAGCCCGGGAGGTACTGCAGGCTCTTCTCGCGGACCTCGGGGTCGCGCAGGTCGTACAGGAGCGTCCCCGCGCGGGGATCGGTGAAGCCCTCGCGGGCGAAGCCGGCGGCCGCCAGCACCCCGAACACGCCGCGCTCGAACACCTGCTCGGGCGTCATGTACTGCTCGATGGTGCCCGAGAACCCGAACCGCGCCAGCTTGTGGGCGATGTCGACGCCGAGACCGATCTTGCTCCCGAGGTGATAGGTGTTGGTGTTGAAGTCCCCACCGATGAGGACGCGCTCGGTGCCCATGCGATCGACCGCCGCGATCACCGAGCGCAGCTGGTGGGCGCGGTGCGACGGCGGAGCGAAGGGATCGAGGTGCACCACCGCCACGGCGAGCGGACCGCCCGGCGCGTCGAGCTCGCACAGCAGCGCGCGCTTGGTGCCCAGCCGCTTCTCGATCGCGCGGAACTTGTCGGTGAACTCGGGCAGCCCGACGGTGACGACCCGACGCACCGGCCACCGCGTGAACAGGGCCGCGCCGTGGAGTCCGGCGTGATTGGGCTCGCGCGTGTCGAGCTCGGCGCTGTCGCCCGGCGCGAGCACGAGGTGGTAGTTCGCGAAGACGTAGCCCATGCCAGTCGCGCGGGCGACCTCGGCTGGGACGTTGCGGTTCGCCGAGCGGCCCATGCCGATGTCGAGCTCGGTCAGCAGCAGCAGGTCGGCGCTGGCGACCTCCGGCTCGTCGCGCAGCGCGGCCATGAGCGCGGAGAACCGCTTGCCGCGCTCGACGTTCCAGGCGACCGCGCGCACGCTCGTCGGGGGCGCGCACGGGGGCGCGCACGGCCGCAGGTCCCACTCGAGCCCGGCGAGCACCCGATCGATCTCCGCCTGCACGCGCAGGTACGTCGCGTCGCGCTCGAGCGCCCGACGCGAGCGCACCCGCGACAACGCCTCGAAGTGCGGCGCGAGCCCGTGCTCGAGCACGCGCTGCGCGACGTCGGGGACGAGCTCGAGGACCTGGCCGGGACGGAAGCGACGACGCGCCGGGATCAGGCGCCGCGCTGTCGTCGGGGTCGCAGATACCTTGCGAAGCCGGCGGTGATCCTTCGCCACAACCATCGCGGTAGCAGACGGGCGCCCCACGACGCAAGCCCGTACACGACGCCGGGCACGGTGAACGCCCAGCCGCGGGCGAACGTCGCGATTGCCTGCTCGGCGCAGACCTCGGCGCTCACCGTCGCGAAGCCCGGCGGGTGCACCGGCACGGTCCCCTGCGCGACGCCGTGGAACTCGGTGGCGACGGGACCGGGCAACACCTGGGTCACGCGCACGCCCGTGCCCGAGAGCTCGGCGCGCAGCGTGTCGGTGAACCCCGTCATGTAGTGCTTGGTGCCGACGTAGGTCGCGAACCCCGGCAGGTACGTGATGCCGAACCCCGAGCTGACGTTGAGCACACCGCCGCGCCCACGCGCGACCATCCCCGGCACGAGCGCCTGACACAGCCGCGTGGGCGCGACGACGTTGACGGCGATGAGCTCGGCCATGCGCGGCCACTCGGAGTCCTCGACGAAGTTCTGATCGCCGAGGCCCGCGTTGTTCACCAGGATGTCGATGTCCGCCGCCGCCGCCCGCAGGGCGAGGGCCTCGAGCGCGACGCCGTCGGCCAGGTCGCAGGGCCACAGCTCGACGACCAGCCGCGGGTGGGCAGCGCCGAGCTCCGCCGCGAGGCGCTCGAGACGCTCGAGCCGGCGCGCCACGAGGACGAGGCGGCCCGCGGTGCGGGCGAAGCCGCGGGCGAACGCCACCCCGATCCCCGACGAGGCCCCGGTGACGAGGACCGTACCGCCGAGGGGGTCGCCCATCAGCTCTTGATCTCGACCGCGGTGGCCATCAGCACGTGCTCGTCGCGGGCCCCCGCGACGGCGTTGGGATCGCCGCCGCGATCCTGCTCGAGGTGCTTCACCTGGGCCTCGTTGAAGGTGCGCTTGGTCAGCTCACCCTCGACGAGCACCGCCTTGCCGCGGGCGTCGATCGGGACCGCGAACGCGTGGTCCTTCATCATGACCCGCGCGGTGTTGGTGCCGTCCTTCACGACCATCCAACAGCCCTTCTTCTGGCACACGGCCTCGACGGTGCCGCTGACGAGCACGGGACCAGCGGCGGCGCTGCCGATCGCGGACGTCAGGGGCACGGCGGCCGCGACGGCGAACGGCGCACCGAAGTGTCCGGTGCTCTGGCTCGGCGCGTCGGGCTCGGCCTTGCCACACACGCCCGCGCCGTCGGGCTCGGTGCCGGTGTAGATGCATCCCGCGTGGGCGCCACCCTCGGCGTGCGAGGCGTTCGCGACGGCGGTGCCGTCGGTCGGCGCGGCGGTGTGCACGGCCGCGGTGGGCGTGTCGGTCTTGGCGGCGGGCGGCGTCGAGACGTCGCGGGCACAGGCAGCGACGAGGAACGAGCCCAGCAACACGGTGCGATGCATCGTCATGGCCCCGGATGATGACGCAGGCACCGCAGGCCGCAAGGGGGGTGGGACCCCGGAGGCGTGCGGAACCCCTCGGATGCGGCGCCCGGAGCCTCCGGACGCCGCAGGGCAGGACCGGACCTAGCCCGGGTCAGATCCCGGCGCCGGCCGAGCCACCGGCCGAGCCGCTCGCCGACGCCGAGGCGCTGGCCTTGACCTCGATCGAGACGTCGACGTTCGCCGTGACGCTCGCGGCGGCGTCGATCGCCGCCTTGAACGGAGCGGCGACGCACGCGGTGAGGCGCGCACCGACCTTGGGGTCGGACTTGAGCGAGACGACGGTCTTCTGCACGCCACCGACGACGGCCTTGATGTTGCCGGCCACGCCGATCGCCTGGTCCTTCATGCCGATCGCGATCTTGAGGACCGCGGGCAGGTGCTTCTCGAGCGCGCCCTTGTACTGGGCCACGAGCGCCGCGTCGGCGCCACCCTCGATGCGGACGCCGACCTTGGCCGGGGTGCACTCGAGCTTCGCGCTGATGTCGGCCTCGCACTTGGCGTTGCACTCGGCGCTCGCCTTGGGCGGCTCGATCTTCCCGTCACACTGCGGGGCCTTCATCTTGACCGAGCAATCGCCCGAGCACGTCCCCGAGCACTTGCCGGCGGCCTTCATCGCACACGAGCCGCTGCAGCTGCCGCCGCAGGTGCCCTCGGCCTGGGCCGAGCACTTGCCCTCGCACTTGCCGCTGCAGGTGCCGCCCTTCATCGACTTGCCGTTGCACTTGCCGTTGCACTCGCCGCCGCAGGTGCCGGAGAACTTCGCGTCACAGCTGCCCTTGCAGGTGCCGTCGCACTTGGCCGCGACGTCGAGCGAGCAGCTGCCCGAGCACTCCGCCTCGCACTGCCCCGAGAGCTTGCCGGGCTCGCACTTCACCTCGACGGAGCCGGGGTCGACGCTCGCGTCGCACTTGCCGACGCACTCCGCCATCGCGTCGAGCGAGGCCGAGCAGCGCGGGGGCTCGATCTGCAGGGCGATCTTCGCCGAGCCGCCGAGCTTGCCGCGGATGTCGCCCATCGCCGAGATCGCGGCCTTGCACGCGTCGGGGCCCTTCTTGTAGTCGCCGGGCTTGCCGAGGTCGGTGGCCAGCCCGCCGCAGGCCGCGACGAGATCGGCGTCGAGCTTGTCGGCGAAGCCCTTCAGCAGGGCCGCGGCCTCGAGGCCGCCCTTGATCTCGCCGCCGATCTTGGCGTCGACGCCGAACTCGGCGGCGAAGTCGATCTTCGTGATCGCCTCGATGCTGGAGATGTCGGGACAGCCGGCGGCGGCCTTGGCGAGGTCGCCAGGCACCGCACTGCCGATGTCGCAGGACGTACCGACGAAGAGGCCGCAGACGGCACCGAGGACGAGGGAGCGCAGGGTCGTGTTGTGGGACATGGGGGGAGCCTCGCGGCGCGGAGCTTATCAGTTCTTCTCGACGATGATGCCGACCAGCGGAGGCGGCATCTCCAGGCTGCCGCCGACGGCGACGAACGTGCCATCACCGGGGCTCCACACCGCGTGCAGGGTGAGGAGTGTCGGCACCTCCTCGGCCATCGGGCTCGTCGATCCGGGGGCCACAGCCAACACCGTGCCGCCGATGCCCACCGTGTGGGCCTCGCCGGCGGGATCCATCCACACGCCGTTCAAGCCCGCGTTCTCGGCGAGATCCGTGACACTCCACGCGGCGCCGTCCCAGCGCGCCAGCACGCCGCTCGCCCGGCCGCCGACGGCGAGCAGCTCGGTCGGCCCGGTACCCCAGAGCGAGATGATGTCGGAGGTGGTGTCGATCGGGACCCGCGTCCACGCGGCGCCGTCGTAGTGCAGGACGAGGCCCACGTCGCCGACCGCCCACACGTCGTCCGCGGCGAGACCGAAGACCTTGAACAGCGCCTTGGGATCGCCCTCGAGTACGGGGAGCTCGACGTTCTCCCAGGCCGCGCCGTCGAAGTGGCACAGCACGGGCGGGCGGTCGAACCCGTCGCCGCCGACCGCCCACACGTCGTCGTCGGCCACCGCCCATGCGCCCCACAGCGGCAGCACGGTCGCGCAGCCCTCGACCGTCCACGCGGTCGCGTCGTCGTCGCCCGTGCGCCGCAGGATCGCGCCGCGCTCCCCGACGGCGACGCGGATCGTCGGACCGCCGTGGATCCAGTTGAGCTTCGGCGTGTCCGTCGGCAACGCGAGGGTCGACCACGCGCCGGCGTCCCGCACCAGCATCGTCCCGACCGACAGCCCGCCCTCGCCCTGCTGCCCGCCGACCGCGTAGACGCGCGCGGCGTCGGGGCCCCACACCGAGAAGATCGCCCCCTCGTCCTCGCCGGCCTCGTACACGACCTCCCAGCCGCCCTCGACCGCGGTCGTGGACCCGTCGACGGCGGTCGTCGGTGAGGTCGGATCGGTGCCGGTGCCGGTCCCGGTCGCGGAGGTCGAGCCCGCGCTGGCCTCGGCATCGCTCGTCATCGGACTCGACGTCGCCGCGGTGCCCGGGTCGCCGCCGCCTCCGCCGCCACAGGCCACGCCCGCGAGCGACGCGGGCAGCCAGCGCAGTCCAACCGCGATTCGACCGACGATTCCAAGGGACAGCCGTGCCATGACGCGAGCCGGGTATAACACGGACATGCGCTTCGAGTTCTCCTGGGTGGTGGTGGTGATGGTCGGCCTCGGCTGCGGCTCGTCGACGCCTGCGACGGACACGGGCGGCACCGAAGGCGCGTCGACGACGACGATGACGACGTCGAGCGACGGCGAGGACAGCAGCACACCGATCACCTCCGCCGAGTCGTCGTCGAGCAGCGGCGGCACCTCGACGATGGGCACCTCGACCGGCGACGCGACCACGGGCAGCACGGGCCCCGGCGACACGACGTCGACGGGCTCCGACGGATCGAGCTCCGAGTCGGGCAGCGACAGTGGCTCGGAGGGATCGACCACCGGCGTCGTCGAGGCCCCGTGCACCGCCGGCTGCATGGTCGAGTTCGAGTGCGGCGCCGAGTGGAAGAGCGCGGAGGCGTGCACGACCTGGTGTGAGGGCAACCTGATCGAGGCCGCGATGTTCAGCGAGTTCTGCGAGATGGCGTGGGCCAACCTCTCGGCCTGCTTCGGCACGCTCAGCTGCGACGAGTACGCCGAGTACGTGTCGCCGACGATGTTCCCCTACCCATGCTCGAACGAGGCCGACGCGCTCACGTTCGAGTGCGAAGGTCAGTGACGGCCGCGCGCGGGCGGCCGCCACGACGACGGATCGGGCCCGTGGGCGCCCCACGCCGGCCAGCGCTGGCCCCAGCTGCCCCGCGGAATAACCTGCGCTACGATCCCGTCGTCGCCAGCGGAAACCTTCGCCTCGCGCGGGGGACAAACCCAATGCGCCCCCCGGCGCGTTGTGACGCTCTCTTGGCGCGAGGACCCCGATGAACCTGCCGCTGTCGAACCTCCTGCGTCGCTGGTCGGTGGCATCGAACCGCCGACGGGCCCTCGAGGAGCTCGCGCGCGCGGCGGTGTGGCTCGCGGCGGGTGCGGTCCTCGGGGCGGGGCTCGAGCGCTTGCCCCATGCCCTCGCCGCGCTGGAGCTCGACGTGCCGGCCTGGGTCGCCGACGGCGGCACGCGGCACACCGCGCTCGCGTGGGTCGGCGGGCTCTTCGCGGTCGTCGTCGTCGTCCGCGGGGTCGCGCGTTTCCTGCGTCGACGCACCGCGCCGTTCACCCTGGCGCGGCGCCTGGATCGCGCCCACCAGACCCGCGATCTCCTCGCGACCGCGTGGGCGCTCGAGGCCGGCGGCATGGAGGCGGACCCCGGCCTCGCGGCCGTCGTGCTGGAGCAGGCCCGTGGCACGTCGCGGGCGATCCAGACCCCGGTCGCGCCCTGGGTCGCGCCGACCCGCGCGCTCGCGACGCTCGGCATCGCGGCGGCGGTCGTCGGGATCCTGCCGACCGAATCGCCGCTCCCCGATCTGTCGAGCACGGCGAGTGCCGCCGACTCGCCCGCTGCGCCCGCGCTCCCCGAGGCGACCCGCGAGCGCCTCGCTCGGACCGCGGAGGCGCTCGCCAAGCTCGAGCGCCGCCCGGCGCTACGCGACGCGACGCGCCAGAAGCTCGCCCAGGCCCGCGCGCACCTCGAGTCGATCCAACGCGATCCGAGCAAGTCCCTCGGGGCGCTGTCGCGGGCCGAGCAGGCGCTGCGCGAGGCCCAGCGCGACGCCGCGAAGGACGGCCTGTTCGATCCGAAGCAGCTCGAGCAGCTCGACGCCGAGACGCTCGCGCGCGAGATGGTCGAGGCGATCGAGCGCGGCGATACCGACACCGCCGCCGCGATGGCCGACGAGATGGCGAGGCGAACCGAGGACGCCAGCGACGCGGACCTCGAGAAGCTCGGCCGCGCCATGGATCGGGCGCTGAAGAACACGGAGCCCAGCACGAGCGCCTCGCGCGAATCCGGCGAGTCGGGGAAGTCCGGTGAGTCGGGGAAGTCCGGCGAGTCGGGGAAGTCCGGTGAGTCGGGGAAGTCCGGTGAGTCGGGGAAGTCCGGTGAGTCGGGGAAGTCCGGTGAGTCGGGCAAGTCCGGCGAGTCGGGGTCGTCCGGTGAGTCCGGCGAGTCGGGGACGTCCGGCGAGTCGGGGCGCTCCGGTGAGTCGGGTCGCTCCGGCGAGTCGGGTGGTGCCGGCGAGTCCGGCAGGCCCAGCCGCGGCGAGTCCGAGCGACGCGCCCGCTGGCGCAACGAGGCCGAGAGCCTCTCCGAGCGCCTGCGCGGCGGCGAGTCGGGCGGGCCCCGCTCCGAGCTCCGCGAGCTCGCCGAGCGCATGCGCGAGCGCAGCGGCTCGGGCTCCCTCGAGCGCGACCTCGAGCGCGCCCTCGAGGACGTCGAGCGCGCCCGCTCGAAGCAGTTCGACGAGATGAACAAGGGCGAAGGCGAAGGCGAGGGCGAAGGCGAAGGCGAAGGCGAAGGCGAAGGCGAAGGCGAAGGCGAAGGCGAAGGCGAGGGCAAGGGCGAAGGCAAGTCCGGCCGCGGCAGCGCGCGCACCGGCCGGCCCAGTGGCAAGCCGGGCCCCGGGGGCGGTCGCGGCAGCGATCGCTACGGCGACGTCACGCCCCCCCCCGACGCGAGCCGCGGCCCTGCCGAGGAGGTCGACGCCCAGGCCGCAGGCCCGATGCGCGGCGCGGTCCGCTACATCCAGCGCATGGCGCAGGGCCAGCGACCCGGCCCCGAGTTCCGCGACGTCCACCGCGAGTACGAGGAGATCGCCGAGGCCGCGGTCCGCCGCGAGCAGATCCCGCTCACGCGCCGCGACTACATCCGCAGCTACTTCGAGGCCGTGCGCCCCGACTGAGTTCCTCCCCGCGCGCACGAGCGCGTCCCCTTGGCTCCTCCCCCCGCCGTCGCCATGAACACCGCCATCCCCACCACCGCGCCGACCCCCGCCGCCACCGCGAGCGCCCCGACCGACGATCGCATCGCGCGGGCGCAGGATGCCCTCGGCGCGCTGAAGACCGAGATCGAGCGGCGCCTGTTCGGCCAGAGCAACCTCGTGCTGCAGGCGATCATCGGGCTGCTCACGCGCGGCAACATCCTCATCGAAGGTCAGCCCGGCCTGGGCAAGACACTGCTGGTGAAGGTGATGGCGGAGGCGATCGATCTCGAGTTCTCGCGCATCCAGTTCACGCCGGATCTCATGCCGGCGGACATCACCGGCAGCCAGACGCTGGTGCACGACGAGCACGGCCGCGCCCGCCTCGACTTCCGCGCCGGACCGATCTTCGCCAACCTCGTGCTCGCCGACGAGGTCAACCGCGCGACACCGAAGACCCAGTCGGCGCTGCTCGAGGCGATGCAGGAGCACGCGGTCACCGTCGGCGGTGTGCGCCGCCTCCTGCCCGAGCCCTTCTTGGTCGCCGCGACCCAGAACCCCATCGAGATGGAGGGCACCTATCCCCTGCCCGAGGCCCAGCTCGATCGTTTCCTGCTCAAGCTCGAGGTGGTGTTCCCGTCGTTCGAGGATCTCCGCGAGATCGGCCTGCGCACCACCGGACGCGCCGAGGACACCACGGCGCGCGCGATGGATCGGCAGACGATGATCGATCTCCAGAACCTCGTGCGCGACATCGTCGTCGCGCCCCACGTCGCCGAGTTCGCGGCCTCGCTGACGATGGCGACCCACCCCGAGTCGGCGAACTCCACGGCCGACGTGAAGCGCTTCGTCCGCTACGGCGCGAGTCCCCGCGCCATGCAGGCGCTCATCCTCGCCGGGCGCGCGTACGCCCTGCTGTGCGGGAGGGCCTGGGTCGCCGAGGACGACATCCGCGCCATCGCCCACCCGGTGCTGCGCCACCGCATGATCCCGAGCTTCGACGCGAAGCTCGAGGGCATCACGAACAACCGGCTCGTCGACGGCCTCATCGCCACCGTGCCCAACGTCCGCGCGGGTTGACGACGATGCGCGTCGATCGAGCCGCGCTGTCCCGCTTCGCCGCCCTGCGCCTGCGCGCACCGGGCCCGGCGACCGCATTGCAGCAGGGGGACCGCCGCTCGCCCTTCCGCGGCCGCGGCCTCGAGTTCGCGGACTTCCGCCCCTACGATCCCGGCGACGACCTCCGCCTGGTCGACTGGAACGTCTACTTCCGCCTCGGCGTCGCGCTCGTCCGGCAGTTCAACGAGGAGCGGAGCCTCTCGGTGAAGATCTGCCTCGACGTGAGCGCGTCGATGGGCTTCGGCACCCCACGCAAGGCCGACCACGCCGCGCAGCTCGCCGCGACCCTGGCGATGATCGCCCTGGGCCACCGCGACCCGGTGGTGCTCGCGTGCTTCGGCGGCGAGGACCGCGGCCTGCGCTCGCGCGCGGTCAACCTCGACGGCCTGCCCGAGCTGCTGCACCTGCTCGAGCGCACCGAGCCGGGCGGCCGCGGCGACGCCCACGGCCAGCTCGTCGCCCACCTCGGTGGCAGTCGGTGCGATCGCCTCGTGTTCGTCTCCGATCTGCTGCACGAGGAGGCCGAGCGCGACGCCCTGCTGCGGCTGTGCGCGGGCGCGTGCCCGCGGCCCGTGGTCCTGCACGTCGTGGGCGCCGACGAGCTCGAGCCCGATCTCGAGGACGTCGAGCGCGTGATCGATTCGGAGACCGGCGAGACGCTCGTCATCCGCGACGGCCGCGACGCGCAGGCCGACTACGCGCGCGCGCTCGCGACCTGGCTGGGGACGATCGAGGAGCGCTGCCGCGGCCTCGGCATCCAGTACGTGCGCACCGACGCGCGCCGCGGCGCGACCGAGCTCGTCCACGGCGATCTGTACCGCAAGCAGGTCGTCGAGCACATCGCCGGGGGCGCCGGATGACGCCCACCCTGCCCTGGGCCTTCGCGGCGCTGGTGCTCGCGGTCCCGCTGGTGGCCGCGTACCTGCACCGGCGTCGCCGCACCGACAAGCGCGTGCCGTCGGTGATCATCCTGCGGGCGATCGCCGGCACGTCGCGTCCGACCCGGCGCGCGTGGTCGCGGCCGCGACACCTCGTGTCGCTGGCGCTCGTGCTGCTGGCGCTCATCGGCCTCGTGGTCGCGTTGGCGGATCTCCGCGACGAAGACGATCGCCCGCGCGACTTCGTGGTCGTGCTCGACACCTCCGCGAGCATGGCGGCGAGCGACGGCGAGACCCGGCTGGCCCGCGGCGTCGAGGCGGTCGGCGACGCGCTCGAGTCCCTCCACGCCGGTGACCGCGTCGCGCTCGTCACCACGGGGGCGCAGAGCCTGGTCCGCATCGGACTCACCGAGGACCACGCCCGGGTGCTCGAGCTCGCGCGCACGGCGACCGCCGGTGGCACGAGCCAGGGCGCCGCGCGGGCGCTCCGCCTCGCCGACGCGATCTGCAGCGCAGGCCGCGACGGTTCGATCGTCCTGGTCTCCGATCGCGTGGGCGTCGACGTCCCGACCACGCGTTGTCCGCTCGAGCACGTGTCCGTCGGCCGCGACGGTCCCAACGCGGGCATCGTGGCGCTGTCGGTGCGCGAGGCGGACGCGCTCGGGTTGTCCGAGATCCACGTCGGCGTGCTGTCCGAGCTCGGCCGCGAGCAGCCGCTCGAGCTGAGCCTGCGCGTCGACGACACGGTGGTCGACGTGGTCTCGATCGACGTGCCCGCCAGCGGCGAGCTCGAGAAGCTCCACCGCATGCCGCTGCCCCCGGGCGAGCGGGTGTCGGCCGCGATCACGCACGTGCGCGAGGATGTCCTGGCGCTCGACGACACCGCCAGCGTGGCGCGCCACGGCGGCGCGCGCGTCTCGGTGCTGCTCGTCGCCCAGACGCGGCTGTCGTTCACCGCCGAGGCGCTGCGCCTGCACCCGCGCGTCGACCTCCGGGTGATCGGGCCGCAGGACGCCCTCGCGCCCGGCGACGCCTTCGACCTCGTCGTGCTGGAGGCCGACTACCGCGCCGGACCCCTCCCCTTCGCGCCGAAGCTCGTCGCGCTGGGCACCACGGCGTCGAAGCTCGGTGTCGCGACGGGCGGCGAGGTCGACACGCCCGAGATCCTCCGGTGGTCGTTCGACCACCCGCTGTTCCGCTTCGTCGATCTGCAGGGCCTCGACGTGCCGAAGGCCGCGACGCTCGCTCCGACCACCGAGCAGACCTCGCTCATCGACACCGAGTCGGGCAGCCTCGCGCTGGCCGGGCAGTGGGACGGCCGCGAGATGGTCTATGTCGGCTTCGCGCCCCACCAGTCGGATCTCGTCCTGCGCGTCGGGTTCGTGAACTTCGTCGCGAACCTCGTCGAGTGGGCCGCCGCGCCGCCGCCCGAGGAGGCCGACGGACGCGAGGGGGTGCTGTCTGCGCTCGAGAGCCGGGTCGCGCCCCCTGGACCGCTGCCGGGCGCCGCACGCTCGCGGTTCTCGAGCAGCGCGTTCGGCGGGGCGCCGCTGTGGTCGTACCTCGCGATCGCGGCCTTCGGCGCGCTGTGCCTCGAGTGGTTGTTGCCCGCGTTCGCGGCGGCGATCGTCCGCCTCCGCCGCCGCCGCGCCCAGGCGGTCCGCCCATGACGTGGCTGCCCACGCAGTGGCTGCCCGAGATCGGGCGCCCGCACCTGGTGTGGCTCGCGGTGCCGGTCGCCGCGCTGCTCGCCTACGATCTGTGGCGCCGCTGGGGCGATCGACCCGGTCAGCGCGCGCTCGCGGCCGTGACGCGCACGCTCGGCATGCTCGCGCTGGTGTTCGCGCTGCTCGATCTTCGCTGGCACGAGCGCGACGACGTCGGGCACGTGGTGTTCGTCGTCGATCGCTCCGCGAGCATCCCCGACGCCGCGCTCGCGGGCGCCATGGCGGAGGTCGAGCGGCTGCGCGGCGAGCTCGACGACGACATCCGCGCGGGCCTCGTGCTGTTCGACGGCGAGACCGAGCTCGCGGTGCTCCCGGGCGCCCCGTGGTCGCCGCCCTCGCCCCTGCGCACGACCGTCGTCGATGGCAGCGACATCGATGGTGCCCTCGCGATCGCGCTGTCGCTCGTGCCCGACGGCGAACAGGGCGAGATCGTCCTGTTCTCCGACGGGCGGCGCAGCGGCGGCGAGGTCGGACTCGACGCGCGGGCGCTGGCCGATGCGCGCGGCGTGACGATCGACACCATCGTCGTCGATCCTTCGCGCAACGACCCCGCGGTCCTCTCGATCGAGATGGGCGATCCGCAGGTCCGTCCCGGATCGACCGCCAGCGGCAAGGTCCAGCTCGTCGGCGGTGACGGCCCCCAGCGCGGCACGCTGACGGTGAAGGTCGGCGACCAGATCGCGCTCCGCCAACCGGTCGAGATCCCCGGCGGCGAGACCCTCGAAGTGCCGTTCTCCCACGGGCTCGATCCCCTGGCGAAGCCCGGCACGAGCCCGGTCGAGGCGACGCTCGAGCTCGAGTCGGACGGCGACATCGACACGTCGAACAACCGCGGCACCGGATCGCTGGTGGTCGGCGAGCCGCCGAAGGTGCGCGTCATCGCGGGCGAGGAGGCCGACGGCGGCGCGATCGCCCGCGCGCTGCGGGCCGAGCGGATGGAGGTCGAGGTCGTGAAGGCCAGCGAGATGAAGCCCGAGCACAGCCGGCTCGAGAGCGTCGACCTCGTGGTGCTGGCCAACGCCCCGGCCGAGGCCATCGCCGGCGAGCGCGGGCTGCCCGACGCGTTCATGGGCAACCTCGCCCGGTGGGTCGACGGCGGAGGCGGCCTCATCGTCCTCGGCGGGCCGATGGCCTACGACATGGGCGGCTACGGCGACACCGCGCTCGAGAAGATCCTGCCGGTGAAGATCGATCCGGTCGAGCAGGAGATCGAGTCGGCCGCGACCATCGTCATCATCCTCGATCGCTCCGGCAGCATGTCGGCGATGGCGGGCTGGTCGAAGACCAAGATGGAGCTCGCCGACGAGGGGGCGGTCGCGTCGATGCGGCTGCTGCGGCCCTTCGACCAGATCGCCGTGATGAGCGTGACCGAGGAGGTGCGCTGGGAGGTGAACCTGCAGTCGGTCGGCGACGGCGGCGACATGGAGCGCCGGGTGCTGCGCGTGCGGGCCGACGGCGGCGGGATCTACGTCTACACCAGCATCGAGGCGGCGCACGAGACCATGAAGAGGGTCGACACGCCGCTGCGCCACGTGATCCTCTTCAGCGACGCCGCCGACTCCGAGGAGAAGGTCAAGGGCGTGCCGTTCGGCGACGGCCCGGGCCCGCGCGCCGAGGACCTCGCGCGGAAGATGCGAGACGAGGGGATCACCACCAGCGTCATCGGCATCGGCAGCGACGAGGACGTCGACACGCAGTTCCTGAAGGACCTCGCGAAGGCCGGCGGCGGGCGCTTCTACCTCACCGCGGACGCCAGCAAGCTGCGGTCGCTGTTCGTGCAGGAGACCGAGCGCCTCGTCGACAGCTCGCTGAAGGAGGTCCCGTTCCGGCCGATCGCGCTGGCGCGTCACCCCGCGCTCGAGGGCATCGACTACCAGCGCGCGCCGTTCCTGAAGGGCTACCAGCAGCTCGAGGCGCGGCCCACCGCGGAGATCGTGATGGCCGCCGCCGAGGGGCACCCGCTGCTCGTGACGTGGCGCTACGGCCTCGGGCACGTGATCGCGTGGGCGAGCGACGCCGGGCCGCGGTGGTCCGACGAGTGGCTGCCGTGGTCCGGCTACAACGCCCACTGGACGCAGCTCGCCCGCTTCGCCCTGCGATCGGGCTCGGGATCGGACACCCAGATCGAGGTCGACGTCGCCGGCGGCAACGCGCTGGTCCGGGTCGCGCGCCGCGACGACAAGGGCCTGTCGATCGACGACGGTGCGGTGAAGGCCCGGATCGTCGACGGCACCGAGCAGCGCGCGATCGATCTGCGCGCGCGAGAGCCGGGGCTGTGGGACGCCAACGTCGCCACCGCGCCGGGGCACACGTACACCGTCGAGGTGCTCGACGGCACCGACAAGGTCCTCGCGCGCCACACGTTCGCGCCGCCGCCGTCGGCGGAGCAGCGGCACCGCACGGCCGACCGACCGTTCCTCGAGGACCTCGCCGCGCGTACCGGGGGCGCCGTCGGGCCGCAGCGACTGTCGCCCCAGGTCGCCGCGTCGGTGACCGCCCGCGTCCACCGGCTGTGGCCCTTCTTCGTCCTCGCGGCGCTGCTGCTGCTCCCCTTGGACGCGATGCTGCGCCGCTCGGCCCGCGTGGTCTGACGATCGCGGCGACTCGTCGTCGACCAAGCGCTGTGCGATGCTCGGGCTCACGATGCGACGCGCGCGAAGCTGGGCGGTCGTCCATGTCCTCGCCGCGGGGGGCTGCGGTCGCGTGGAGGCCACCGTCCCCGCGCAGCAGGCCGCCGCGGTCGGGTCCTCGAAGGTCGAGACGATCGCCGAGGCCCCGCCACCGCCGGCTGTGCGACCGACCTACCGCCGCTGCGATCAGCACCGTGGGCGGCTGACCACGGGCCGCGGCTTCGATCACACGCGCAGCCGCCTCGTCGCCGCGGCGAAGGCCACCCATGCGATCCAGGACACCTTCGCGCTCCCCGGCGCGGCGGTCGAGCTCGCCGCGAAGATCAGCTACGGCGATGGCGGCAAGGACCTCGAGGACGAGGACGTCGACATCGCGTTGGACGATTGCGACGGTCGTCTGGGTGGCACTGCGAAGACCGATGACGACGGCATCGCCCGGATCTCGATCACGGCGCCCACGCAGCCGGGCGCGTACCGGGTGCAGGTCGTCGTCCTCGGCGACGGCAGCGAGACCCGCGCCACGCTGCACGTGCTCCCCGCCACGACCGAGCTGGTCGTGTTCGACATCGACGGCACGCTCACCACGACCGACGACGAGGTCACCCGCGACGTGCTCGACGAGCACTTCGGTCACCTCGCCGATGGCGAGTACGCCGCTGCGGCCTACGACCACGGCGCCGCGCTGGCGCGGCTCTGGTCCGAGCGCGGCTTCGTCGTCGTGTACCTGACCGGCCGCCCCTACTGGCTCGTCGACCACACGCGGGCGTGGCTCCGCGCCGGCGGCTACCCGGAGGGGCTGGTGCGCACGACGCTGCGTCACCGCGACGTGGTGCCCAAGGTCGACGGCGTCGGTGCGTTCAAGGCCGCATACCTGCGCAGCCTCGTCGACGCGGGCTACCGCATCGTCGCCGCCCACGGCAACGCGAGCACCGACGTCTGGGCCTACGCGCAGGTGGGGATCCCCGCGGAGTCGACCTTCATCATCGGCCCGCACGCGGGCGATGGCGGCACCGTCGCCGTGCGCGACGACTGGTCGGCGGTGCTCCCCGTCGCCCGCGACCACGCGCCGGCGGCCCAGCCGTTCGCCTGGCCGAGCGCGCCGTCGAAGTGACGGTGGTCAGGGCGCGACGCCGAGCGGCATCGGCTCGGCGTCGGCGGCGGCCGGCCGACCGTGCGCGACGCGTCCGAGTTCCTCGCGCGCGCGCGCTCGCCCCTCGACCAGCGCGTCGATCCGACGCTGCAGGTAGGGCGAGAACTGGCCCCCGTAGCGGGCCCACAGCTCGGGCAGCCGCCAGTCGTCCCCGGTGACCCGCCCGCGGCACAGCGCCGATCCGCAGCCGCAGGTGAACTCGTCGTACGACGAGCCATCGCTCATCGCGTAGTCGTAGCAGACCTCTTCGCCGCGGCGGATCGCACGGCGGGCGACGAGCGTCAGCTGGCCGCGCAGCGCAGCGTTGGGCTCGCACGAGTGGTTGAACCAATCGCCCGGGCCCGGCACGCCGGACACGACGTAGAGATCCTCGTCGACCTGCAGCGCGAGGCGCCGGAGATCCGGACCCGCCCGCGCGAGATCCTCGCGCGGCACGACGTCACCGCCGAACACCGCGAGTAGATCACCCTCGGCGATCGAGCGCCGGGCGAAGACCGCGTATCCACCCTTGTGCGGGTGGGGGCGGCCGATGAGCGAAGGAGCAGTCCAGCAAGATGGTCGTGGATTCACTGGCTCTCGTGGGATGACGGGTCCGGGTGAGCGCCACGGGCCGCGTGCGAGACAATCGGCGTGCGAACGATCGGGTGGCGAGCGATCGGCGTCAGCGATCCCCATGGTAGTGGATTTCCAGCGGTCCGCTCGGCCGGCGCGTCGCCGGAGTCGGCGCGGTACGACACGCCGGCCCCGGCGAGATCCCGGGCCGCCTCGCCCGCACCCCCGTTCGACCTACACCTGCGTCGGCTCGCGGTCGAGGCCCTGGTCGGCGAACGAGGCGGCGTCGTCGAGCGGCTCGAGGTGCGTCAACACCGTGGTCTTCGGCCAGGCCGCCGCCAGCGCGAGCTCGATCCGCTCGCAGAGATCGTGCCCGCGCTGGACCGACCACGACCCGGGGACGAGGACGTGGACGCTGATGAACCGCCGGGCGCCGGCCTGGCGGGTCCGCAGGGCGTGCCACTGGGTCTGCTCGGTGGCGCTGTGGCGATCGAGGATGGCGGCCAGCTCCGCCCGCGACGCGGCGGGCACGGCGGTGTCGAGCAGGCCCATCCCCGCCTGGTGCAGCAGGCGCGCCCCGGTCCAGAGGATGTTCACCGCCACCGCGATCGCGAGCAGCGGATCGAGGATGACCCAGCCGGTCGCCTTCACGGCCAGGATCCCGCCGATCACCCCGACCGACGTCCAGACGTCGGTCATCAGGTGGTGACCGTCGGCCGCGAGCGCGACCGAGCCCCGCCGGCGGCCGACCGCGAGGAGCACCCGGGCGACCGCGAAGTTCACGCCGGACGCCGCCGCCGAGAGGGCCGCGCCGACGTCGAGCTCGCCGAGCTCCGCCGGCCGCATCAGGCGACCGATCGCGGAGGCCACGATGAGCGCCGCGGCGGCGAAGATGAGCCCGCCCTCGACCCCGCTGGCGAAGTACTCGGCCTTGTCGTGGCCGTGCGGGTGCTCGTCGTCGGCAGGCCGCTGCGCGACGTGCAGGGCCACCAGGGTGACCACGGCGGCGACGAGGTTGACGACCGACTCGAGGGCGTCGGACAGCAGGCCCACCGAATCCGTGACGAGGTAGGCGATCGACTTCAGCGCGATCGTCACCACGGCGGCGACGATCGACAGCCACGCGTAGCGCGTGAGCGACGACGGCGCGGCGACGCTCATCGGTCGACCCCCGCCGCGTCTGGCAGCTCGAGCACGAACACCGCCCCGCCGCCGGGACCGGGCTCGACCCACACCCGCCCGCCGTGGCGCTCGGCGACCTCGCGCACGATCGCGAGGCCCAGGCCCTTGCCCCGCGCGGCGCGATCCCGGCGCTCGAAGGGCTCGAAGATCCGCTCGCGCTGCTCGGCCGGGACCCCGAGTCCGCGGTCGGCCACGCGGACGCGCACGCACCCCGGCGACACCTCGACACCCAGCGTGACGCGGCCGCCAGCGGGCGAGAACTTGATCGCGTTGTCGACGAGGTTGTCGATCGCCTGCCGGAGCACGGACGGCGCGAACTCGGCCGAGGCCCGCGCGGCCCCCACGACCTCGAGGACCACGCCGCGCTCCTCGGCGAGCCCCAGCGCCGACTCGACGGCGTCGGCGACGAGCTTCGCCACGTCACCGGGGACGCGGTCCAGGGGCGCGGCCCGCAGGGCGGCCACGTCGAGCAGGCGCGAGGCGAGCGCGGCGAGGCGGTCGACCTCCTCGCGCAGGCCCGCGAGCACGCGCTCCAGCTCGTCGACGCCCCGCGGCCGCCGCAGCGCGACGTCGATGCCGGCGCGCATCGCCGTCAGCGGCGTGCGCAGCTCGTGGGCCGCGTCGGCGAGCAGTCGGTCCTGGGCCTCGCGCGCCGCCGCGAGCTTCGTCGTCGTGATCGCGATCGCGTCGCGAAGGCCGCCCAGGACGTCGCGCGCGGGATCCGGCGGCGGCGCGTGGCCATAGTCGCCGGCCCGCAGCCGCTCCATGTGATCGCCCAGCGCGGTGATCCGCCGATGCAGACGACGCGCGTGCACGGTCTGGATCGTCACCAGGGCCAGCATGACCACGAGCACTGCGCCGCCGGTGACCTGCCAGTACGCGCGCACGGCCGCGTCGTGGTTCTCGAGCGACGCGGCCAGCCACAGACCGTGGGCCGAGCCGTCCGTGGCGAGCACGCGCATGCCCACGACCCGGTGCGGGACGCCGTCGACCACGGCCGTCGACAGCGTCGGCTGCAGCTCGAGCGCCGCGGGATCGAGGGCGGCGGGCACGTCGGCGCCCTCGGGGTAGCGGGCGATGATCCGGCCGCGCGGATCGTACAGCGCGCCGCGGGGCGCGAACTCCCGCACGCTCGAGTCCAGCGGAGAGTCGATGAGGTGCAGATGCGGCGCACCGGCGCGATCGAACAGGCTCACCGCCTCGACCGCGGCCTGCGAGAGCAGCGCCTGATCGACGCTCGCGTGGAGGATGCGATCGAGGGCGACGCCGCCGACGACCAGCGCGGCGCCGAGGAGCAGCGCCGGCAGCAGCGCGCCCACGAGGAGCAGCCGGGTCCCGAGCTGCACGTCAGGCCCCGCCGACCTCGAGCCGGAAGCCCACGCCGCGGAGGTTCCGCAGGGTGACCTGCGTCGAGCCGATCCGCGCCAGCTTCGCGCGCAGGTAGCCGACGTAGACGTCGAGCACGTTGGGATCGCCCTCGTAGTTCGTGCCCCACACCGCCGCGAGCAGGTGGCTGCGGGAGAGCACGTCGCCGACGTGCGAGAACAACTCCTGGCACAGGGCGTACTCGCGGGCGGTCAGCGGTGCCTCGGCGGTGGTGCCGTCGCTGGCGTCGCGGACCAGCACGCGGCGGCGCCCGTCGATGTGGACGTCGCCGGCGCGGCGCAGCTCGATCTGTCCGCTGCCGCGGCGGTGCAGCGCCTCGATCCGCGCGACCAGCTCGGCGAAGTCGAACGGCTTGACGAGGTAGTCGTCGGCGCCGCTCTTCAGCCCGCTGACGCGCTCGCCGATCTGCCCGCGGGCGGTGAGCATCAGCACCGGCGTGCGCAGGCCCCCGCCTCGCCACTGCCGCAGCAGCTCGAGTCCGTCGATCCCCGGGAGCATCCAGTCGAGCACGATCACGTCGTAGTCGATGTCGCGCCCCTGATCGAGGGCCGCGCGACCGTTGGCGCAGACGTCGACCTGGTGCCCCTCTTCGACCAGGCCGCGGCGCACGATCTCGGCCACGCGGTCTTCGTCCTCGACGAGCAGGAGTTTCATGGGAGAGCTCTCATGGCGTCGTCTTCGTCGTCGAGCGGGCGCGCACGAGCCGGCCGAACCCATGGTACAGCGCCGGCAGGACGACGAGGGTGAGCGCGGTCGAGGTGATGAGCCCGCCGACCACCACGGTCGCCAGCGGCCGCTGGACCTCGGCGCCGACGCCCGTGGCGAGGGCCATCGGCACGAAGCCGAGCGCGGCCACGAGGGCGGTCATCGACACCGGGCGGACGCGCTCGCGGGCGGCGAGCACGACCGCCTCGCCGATCGGGTAGCCGGCGCGCTGGAACTCGCGCAGCGCCGACACCAGCATCACGCCGTTGAGCACCGCGATGCCGGACAGCGCGATGAACCCGACCGCCGCCGAGATCGACACCGGCAGGCCCCGCGCCGCCAGGGCGAGCACACCGCCCACGCCCGCGAACGGCACGTTGAGGAAGATCATCAGCGCCGGGCCGATCGCGCGGAACAACAGGACCAGGGTGACGACGATGCCGACCATCACGGCGGGGATGACCCAGGTCAGCCGCGCGCGGGCCTGCTGCAGCGACTCGAACTGACCGCCGTAGCGCAGGCGCATGCCCCGGGGGACCTCGACCTGGGCGTCGATGGCCGTTTGCACCTCCGCGACCACGTCGCCCAGGCTGCGCTCGCGGACGTTGAACCCGATGAGCACGCGCCGCTGCGCCTCGTGGCGGTTGACCAGCGCCGGCGAGAGCACGGTCTCGATGTCCGCGATCCGCGAGAGCGGCACGACCGTCCCCGCCGGGGTCGCCACCGGCAGGGCCGCGAGGTCGAACGCGGCGACGTCACCGTGCACGCGCAGGCGCATGGGGATCCGCACCGGGCCGTCCCAGCTGCCGCCGACGTCGACGCCGACACGGATCGCCCGCACGACGTCGAGCACCTGCGCCGCGTCCATGCCCAGCAGCGCGGCCTCGACGACCTTGGGTCGCACGTCGACGACCGGCACGTTGGGCGGGGCGAGCACGCGGACGTCGTGGGCGCCCTCGACCCCCGCCGCCGCGTCGCGCAGCTCGTTCGCGACGCGCTGCAGCTCGGCGAGGTCCTCGCCGTAGAGTTCGATCGCGACGTCGGTCACCGCGCCGCCGAGCAGCTCGTTGAAGCGCATCTGGATCGGCTGGGTGAACCCGAACTCGACGTTGCGCTCGCCGGTGAGCTCGGGGTCGAGCAGCGCGTTCATCTCGGCGAGCAGCGCGTCGCGATCGAGGCCCTCGCGCCACTGGTCGCGCTCGGCGAGGTCCACGAACACGTCCGCCTGCTCGAGGCCCATGATGTCGGTCGCGACCGCGGGCGACCCGATGCGCGAGGTGACGCCGCGGACCTCCGGGACGGCGAGCAGCCGCTGCTCGAGTCGGCCGGCGTCCTCGATCGCGTGCTCGAGCGAGATGTCGGCGGCGCGGGTGACTTGGATGACCAGATCGCCCTCGTCCAACTGAGGCACGAACGAGGTGCCGAGCTGGGCGTAGACCCAGCCGCCGAGCCCGAGGGAGGCCGCCGCGCCCGCGAGGACGATCGTCGGGCGGCCGACGGCGAAGCGCAGCACCGGCGCGTACGCGGCCTCGATCGCGCGGGCGAGCAGCGGCGGGCGCGTCGGCACGTCCTTGGGACGCATCCGGCCCGCGACCGCGGGCACCCACGTCAGCGACAGCACCAGCGCGCACGCCAGGGCGAACACCACCGTCAGCGCCATCGGCCGGAACATCTTCCCGTCGACGCCCTGCAGCGCGAGGATCGGCGCGTACACCAGCACGATCACCGCGACCGAGAACGCCATCGGCGCGGCGACGTTGGCCATCGCGCGCTCGACCACGGCGCCGCGGGCCTCGCCGCTCGCGTGCTCGAGCAGGGCGCGCTGGTGGTGCAGCACGTGGAACACCCGCTCGACGACGACGACGGCCCCGTCGACCAGGAGGCCGAAGTCGATCGCGCCCAGGCTCATGAGGTTGCCGGGGATGCCGAACACCACCATGCCGGCGCCCGCGCCGAGCATCGACAGCGGGATGACGGACGCCACGAGCAGGCCCGCCCGCAGGCTGCCGAGCATCGCGACCAGCACGATGATGACGAGCACCGCGCCCTCGGCGAGGTTGCGACCGACGGTGTGCAGCGTCGCGGTGACCAGCTCGCTGCGGTCGTAGACGATGTCGACGCGGACATCCTCGGGGAGCACGCGCCAGATCTCCGGCATGCGGTCCCAGACCGCCTGCACCACCTCGAACGCGTTGGCGTGCAGCGCCATCTGGACCATCACGTAGGTGGTCTCGCCGCGGCCGTTCGCCGTCGCGGCGCCCAACCGCAGCAGATCGCCCCACGCGACGTCGGCGACGTCGGCGACGCGCACGACCCCCGCCGCATCGCTGCGGACCACGGCCGCGCCGAGGTCGACCGGGCCCGCGGGCCAGTGGACGCCGCGCAGCAGGGCCGCGCCCGCACCGGCGCTCACCGATCCGCCGGGCGCGGCGCCCGAGGCCCGCGACAGCGCGATCGACAGCGCGTCGAGCGTGACGCCGCGCCGCGCCATCCGCATCGGATCGGCGCGGATCTCCAGCGTGCGCCGACGGCCGCCCCAGGTGTTGACCTCGACCACGCCCTCGACCGCGCGCAGCAGCGGCGCGACGCGCAGCTCGACCAGCTCGAGCAGCTCGGCCTGCGAACGACCGGGCGACGCGAGCGTGAGGTGGAAGACCTCGCCGAGGCCGCCGGTGTGGGGCCCGAGCGCCGGCGGCTCGACGCCGGCGGGGAGCTCGGCGGCGAGGTTGCCGATCCGCTCCTGCACCTGCTGGCGCGCGCGCCACGGATCGACGTCGTCGTCGAACACCACCGTCACCGCGGAGATGCCGAAGCGCGAGAGGCTGCGCTGCTCGTCGACGCCGGGCAGGCCGCCGAGCGCCACCTCGATGCGCCGCGTGACGAGCCGCTCGACCTCCTCGGGCGTGAGGCCAGGCGCGCGCGTCAGGATCTGGACCTGGTTGCTCGTGATGTCGGGCATCGCGTCGAGCTGCAGCCGCCGCGCGACGAAGCCGGCGATCAGCGCGAGGGCCAGCACCGCCGCGATCACGTGGGCGCGCCGCCGCGTCGACGCGATGACGACGCGCGCGAGCAGGTGCAGCGACGGCGGTGGCGGCGGGGACGGGGCGTTCACGGGGCGTCCTCTCCGGCGGCGACCCACGCGGTGGCGTCCGCGGCCACCTCGTCGTCGACGCCGAGCTCGCCGCGGACGAGCGCGGCGCTGCCCGATCGCCCCACCACGACGACCGGCACGTGCCGCCCGCCGTCGCCGTCGCGCACGACGACGACCATCCGCCCGTCGTGCCACCGCATGCTCCGCTCGGGCACCTGCACGACGCCGGCCTGCTCGGTCTGCACGAGGACGCGGCCGCGCATGCCGTGGGCCAGGGGCACCTCGGGCGACGGTCGGAGCCACGCGCGGGTGCTGCCGTCGACGGGATCCACGAGCGTCGCCTCGGGCGTCGAGGCCAGCGGGATCCTGCGGCCGTCGAGGCCCTCGAACACGAAGCTCGCGCCGTCCGGCAGCGGCTTGGGCGTGCGCAGCTCGACGCGACCGCTGCCTTCACCGACGATCTCGAGCAGCGGACCCGAGGTCGCGTCGCGGACCTCGCCGACGATCGCGGTCACGGCGATGACGACACCCGTGGTCGGGGCCTCGAGCGTGAGGCCCCCGCGGCGACCCCCGCCGGTGCCCCCGCCCCACCCTGCGATCACGGCGGACGCGAGGCGACGATCCGCCTCGAGGCCCGCGAGCGTCGCGTCGATCTCGAAGACCTCCCGGGCGCCGACGATGCCGTCGCGCTGCAGCGCGCGCAGCTGCTCGGCGCGGCGCCGCTGGGGGACGGCGCGCGCCTCGGCGGCCGCGATCGCAGCGTGGGCGCGCAGCAGCTCGGGCACCGCCACATCGATCACCGGATCGCCCGCGGCCACGCGGTCGCCCGGGCGCACGCGGACGTCGACGATGCGCGCGGGGTAGACGACCGCGACCTGCGAGCGCGCCGAAGGATCGCCGACGACCACGGCGGGCAGCTCGGTGAGCGCGGGATCGCTGGGCGCCGTGACGCGCACCCACGGCGTCGCGGCCGACGCGGAGACCTCGGCCCCGGCGCCCGCGGGCGGCTGCGGTCGCGGGGCGCACGCGAGCGCGCCGACGATTGACGCGACCGACGCGACCGACGCGACCGATGCGAGGAGGTGGAGCCCGGCCCTCATGTCGCCGGCTCCTCGGTCACCGCCGCGAGCAGCAGCCACGCGTGGACCTGCGCCCAGTTCAGCGCCGACTCGGCCGCGACCCGATCCATCTGCGCCGCGGCGAGGGCCCGGCGCGCCGCGAGCACCTCGAACACGGTGGCCTCGCCGGCCTCGCGCTGGCGCAGCAGCGCATCGAGGCTGGCCCCGAGCGCGGGCACGAGCTCGGCGTCGAGGTGCTCGAGCACCGCCCGCGTGTGGTGCAGCTCGTGCAGCGCGGTGGCGACCGAGGCGGTGAGCGCCGCGGTGTCCTCGAGATCCGCGGCGTGGAGCTGCGCCTGCTCGAGCACCGCGTCGGCCTTGGCCCGACCGCCCGCGCCGCGCCCGGCGAAGCTCACCCCGAGGATGCCGTAGGCGAGCAGGCCGTCGCGATCGTCGCGATCGATCTGTGCGCCCGCGGTGAGCTGCGTGCCCCGGGCCTGGCGCGCGTACTCGACGGCGCGGGCCCGCGCCGCGGCCAGCGTCAGCGCCCGCGCGCGTACGGGTGGGAGGCGCTCGACGGCGGCGAGGCGCGTCGCGAGCTCGGCGTCGTCCGGGAGCACGGGCGCCGGCGCGGGCCCGAGCGTCGCCAGCGGCGCCCACGGATCCGACGCGGTCTCGCGCGCGAGCACCAGGCCGAGGTCGTGCGCCTGCCCCTCGAGCGCGATGACGCGGGCGTCGGCGACCGAGCCGTGCGCCCGCGCCTGGGCGAGGTCGGCCCGCGCGAGCACGCCGGCGTCGACCGCCCGCGCCACCGCGGCGACCATCGTGCGCGAGGTGGCGGCGTCGTGGCGCGCGAGCTCGAGCTGACGCTCGACCGCGTGCAGATCGATCCACGCACGCGCGGCCGCGAGGCGCTGCTCGAGCCGCTGCGCGCGGGTGTGGGCATCGAACGCGCGGGTCTCCTGCCGCGCCGCGGCCCGCCGCGCCCGACCGAGGCCGGTCACGTTCCACGACTGCAGCACCGTCGCCTGCATCGCGAATGTCTGGCGATCCGTCGGCAGCACGCGCATGCCCGGCTGCACGAGGATCTGCGGCTGACTCACCGTGCCGGTGAGCCGGCGATCGAGCCCACGCCGCGCGGCCGCGGCCTCGTCGCGCACGGCGACCGACGGCCGCTCGTCGACCAGATCGATCGCCTCGTCGAAGCCGACGGCCCGCGGCGGCGCGCTCGCCTCGAGGTGCCCCGGGCGATCGACCGGCGCCGCGAGGCCCAGTGCGAGGACGAACGACATCAGTCCCATGGCCCGTTCATACGCGGTCGCGGCGGGGCGTGTTTGAGAGGACCCTGAGAGGATTCTTAGGGTCCGGGCGGGGGCTCCCCGTCCTCCGCCCAGACCAGCCGTGCGACACCCACCTCGCCGAACGCGTGCTCGAGCCGCGCCGCCGCGATCGCGGCGACATCCGTCAGCCCGGCGCGGTGGGCTGCGCTCGCGGCCGGCGTGGCCTCGGGCCACTGCACGAGCACGCACCGCCGTCCGCCCGCGTCGCGGCGGTTCTGCTCCGCGACCGCGAGCGCGGTGGTGCCCGAGCCGGCGAAGAAGTCGAGGACCGTACCGCCGGGCGGGCACCCGAGCTCGACGCAGCGGCGCACCAGCTCGATGGGCTTGGGATGATCGAAGAGCGCAGCGCCCAGAGCCGCGCGCAGCTCGATGCTACCCTGCTCGGAGCGCAGCGCCCGATCGTCCCACAGCGCCCGGGCCTTCGTGGTCTGCTTGCGGCACTTCTCGTAGACGTTGTAGCCGCCGTCGCGGCGGCGCTTCGCGACCACGCCCGACGCCGCCGGATCACCCGGCACCACCGCGGCGCGCAGCTTGTCGCGGCCCCATCGCCACACGCTGCCGGCGCCCACGCGGTTGCGCGGCAGGACCTCGATCGCGCCGGGCGATCGCGCCAGCGCCACCGGGTGACACCCCGCCGCGTCGCTCGTCGCCGGATCGATCCAGATCGGATACTCGAGGTTGGGTCGGTTCGCCGGGGTGAACCGCGGGTTGCGGTTCCGCAGCTCGCGGAGCTCGTAGGGCCCGCGCGCGTCGTGCAGCGGCAGCGCGTCGGCCTTGGGCAGCTCCGCGATCCGCGGGTCGTCGCCGCGGCCGTAGCACAGCACGTACTCGTGCGTCACCGCGATCGGCAGGTAGTCGCGGCCGCCGCGGTTGCTCACCACGACGATCTGCGCCACGAACCGCTCGCGACCGAACACCTCGTCGAGCAGCATCCGCAGGTGGTGGACCTCGGCGTCGTCGATGCTCGCGAACAGCACGCCGCCGTCGCGCAGCAGCTCGTGCGCGAGCATCAGGCGCGGCAGCATCATCGCGAGCCACGGGGCGCTGCGACGGGCCGCGGCGTGCTCGGGGCCCCGCGCCGCGCCCTTCGACCGGGCGTCCGTCGAGTAGATCCCGCGGTAGACGAAGTCGCGGCCGCGGTTGTACGGCGGGTCGATGTAGATCGCGTCGACCGTGCCCGCGAGCTCGTGCTTCAGGAGCTTGAGCACCTCGAGGTTGTCGCCCTCGACCAGCGTCACCGCGGCCCCGGGCGCGCGCCGGTGCAGCCGCAGCACCCCGCGCGGCGGCGCAGCGGCGGCGGCCAGCGCCTCGTCGCGGCCCGGGTACACCAGCCCGAAGTCCACCGTCCGCGGCCGCGAGGTCGCGCCGCGAGGCGTCTCGTCAGGATCTGTCATGCGAGGATCTGGGCCTCGACCCCATCGGCGCCGACGCGGGCGGCGACGCGACGCCCGGCGTGCGACGTGGCATCGCCGACGCGCAGCGCGACGTCGTGGTCGGAGCGCGCCCACCACTGACCGCGGCGATCGGCGCCGCGGTGCACGACGACGTCGAGCACCCGACCGATCTGCGCCCGGCGGAACCGGGCGGCGTGGGCCTCGGAGACCGCCCGCAGCGCGGCGGCACGCGCTCGGATCACCGTCGGCGGTACGGCGTCGGACATGTGGGCCGCCGCGGTGCCCCGACGCACCGAGTACGGGAACACGTGCAGGTACGCCAGCGGCAGCGCGGCGAGCACGTCGAGCGTGCGCTCGAACGCCGCGTCGTCCTCGCCCGGGAAGCCCACGATCACGTCGGTCGAGATCGCGAGCCCGGGGATCCGCGCCGTCGCCTCGCGCACCAGCGTGGTGAAGTCGTCGACCCGGTGCCCCCGACGCATCCGCGCCAGCACGCCGTCGTCGCAGCTCTGCACCGGCAGGTGGAGGTGACGACAGAGATGATCGGGCGCGCCCGCGAGCAGCTCGAGCAGCGCCCCGTCGACCTCGTGGGGATCGACCGACGACAGCCGCAGGCGAGACGCGCCGAGGACCGGGAGCAGCGCGGCGACGAGTCCGGTCAGCGCGCCGCGGCCGTGGCCGTGGTCGCGCCCCCAGGTGCCGAGGTGCACGCCCGTCAGCACGATCTCGGCGACGCCGGCCTCGACGAGCCCCCGCGTGCGCAGGACGATCTCGTCCGCGGCCAGCGATCGCGACGGCCCGCGCACCGACGGCACGATGCAGAAGGCGCAGCGGTAGTCGCAGCCGTCCTGCACCTTGAGCAGCGCGCGGGCGCGGGCGTGGGCCACCGGCGGCAGCACGCGCAGCGGGACACCGCGACGCAGCCGCCCGATCTCGACGTCCGGCGCCGCATCGACCCCGCGCTTCGCCTCCGCGGCCCGGGCGACGTGCGCGACGATGTCGGGCTTGGCCGCGTTGCCGATCACCG
Organism: Deltaproteobacteria bacterium Ga0077550; assembly: GCA_001464385.1. Taxonomy (GTDB): domain Bacteria; phylum Myxococcota_A; class Polyangia; order Nannocystales; family Nannocystaceae; genus Xiheibacterium; species Xiheibacterium aquaticum. Next base: position 73,664 of record LNFB01000212.1, read on the forward strand.
CGACGACGCCCGGCAGCGCGGCGGCCTGCGCCGCGGCGGACTCGGCGTAGCACCCCGTCACCACGATCCGCGCGCCGGGGTTGCTCCGCGCGATCCGGCGCACCGCCGCGGCTGCGTCGCGATCGGCCTCGTGGGTGATCGTGCAGCCGTTGACGACGACGACCTCGGCGTCCGCGACGTCGCCGAGCTCCGCGCCTGCGCGGGCGAGCGCCTCCGCCATGGCCTCGGTCTCCGAGGCGTTGAGGCGGCAGCCGAAGCCGAGGACGGCGGCGCGCATGGGCGCGTGGACGCTAGCACGTCCGGCACGCGCGGGGCCGTCGACAGGTCGGTGGAGGCCGTGCGACGCTGCCGCGATGGCGACGCCGCGCATCGTGCTCGCGCTGGTGCTCGCGGCGTGCCGTCCCTCCGCGACGCCGAGCACCCCGTCCGGCGCGATCGAGACCCCACCCCGCGCCGCCATGTCGACCCCGACCCCGCCCCTCGTCCCCGCGCCGCCGTGGTCCGTCGACGTCGCCGACGGCAGCGGCAACGTCTTCCACTGCGAGCACGCGGTCGACGGCGCGCCGCGCTACGAGTACCGGCCGGTCACGCCCGAGCAGAGCTCGACCGGGACGTACAGCGGCGGAGATCCGCGATCCGGCCCGCTCGACGCCGAGGAGGTCGACGCGCTGTGGCGCCTCGTCGAGGCCGCGGCCGCGGGCACGGCGGGACACACCGACGCGCGGGCCAAGGGCACGGTCGCGCTCGCGGCGAGCGGGCCGACCGACGCCTCCGTCGTCCTCACCGCGGACGCCGGCGCGGAGCTCGTCGCGTGGCTGCGGGCGCGGCCGTAGTCGGCGGCGCTGGGCGCCCGACGCAGTTGCGCCGCGGGCGATGCCCGTCGATCCTGCCCGCGATGCACCGCCGTGTCTGCACCGCGATCCTGCTGATCGCCTCGGCCTGCGCCGATCCGGCCCGCGACGACGACGTGCCGTGGACGTCGACGCTTGCCACCGCGTCGGCCGAGACCGCGGCGACGACGGATGCAGGTGACACCGCGACGCCTGCAGACACCAGCGGCGTCGTCGACACGACCGAGGGCGCGCCCCTGCCCGACGTCGGCGAGGGCGGCACGACCGGCTCCGACTGCACCGCGCCCGACCCGGCCCCCGCGTGGCAGCTCGCCCACCTGCAGGACGTCGTCGCGCGGCTCTCCGGCGCGTCCGACCTCGACGGCGCCACCCTGCCCGATCGCGCCACGGCGCAGCGCCGCGCCCTCGTGGCGACGTGGCTGCTGCAGCACTACGGCGCGCTGGGCATCGACGCCACGAGCCACGACTACGGCACCGGCACGAACATCATCGCGACGATCCCGGCGACCGCCGCGAGCCAGGGCACGCTCGTCCTCGGCGCGCACTACGACAGCGTCCCCGACTCGCCCGGCGCGGACGACAACGCGACCGGCATCGCGGTGATCACGGCCGCGGCGCGCCACCTCGCCGAGACCCCATGCCGCACGCACGACGTCCTCGTCGTCGCCTTCGACGAGGAGGAGATCGGCTTGGTGGGCAGCACCGCGTTCGCCACCAAGCTCGTCGTCGATCGTACCCCGGTCGTCTCGGTGCACACGATCGATCAGATCGGCTGGGACGCCGACGGCGATCGCGTCCTCGAGATCGAGCGCCCCGACCCCGGGCTCTTCGAGTTCTACGACGACGTCGCGCTCGACGTGCCCACGCTGGGCGGCCTCACGGTCACCGACACGGGCTTCACCGATCACGTGGCCTTCCGCGCCGCGGGGTTCGTCGCCGTCGGGCTCTCCGAGGAGTACGTCTCGGGCGACACGACCCCGCACTACCACCTGCCGAGCGATCGCTACGACACCGTGGAGTTCGGACTCGTCGTCGCGGCGTCGACCCTCGTGAACCGCGCCTTCGGCCGCGCGGTCGCGCCGTAGCGTCGCTTCACTTCGGCGCGGCGAGCCAGGCGTCGATGTCGGCAATCTCGCCGGCCCATCGCTCGCGATCCGTCGCGTAGAGATCACGGGCCGCCGACGCCAGCGCGCGCGGCTCGGCGATCGCGGGCGCGCCGACCTCCGCGTCCGCGACGCGGGCGGCCGCCGCCGCACGCCAGCGCGCCTTCGCCAGCGCGAACATGGTGTCGGCGAACAGCGTCGGATCGACCTCGATCCGGCCGCGCAGCGCCAGCGCGCGGGCCAGCGGTCGCAGCGCGGCGGCGGGGTCCCCCGCAGCGTTCGACGACGCGCCCAGGGCGTTCGCGGCGTACACGATGTACGGGTGCGTCGCGCCGAGGGAGGCCTCGAACATCGTCAGCGCCCGGGCCTGCACCGCGATCGCCTCGCGCGGGCGCCCGGCGGCGACCAGCGTGTACCCGATGTTGAGCAGCGACACCGCGACGTCGGGGTGCGGATCGCCGAGCACCGCCTCCCAGATCGCGAGCGCGGCGCGGTGACGCTCGAGCGCGCCGTCGAAGTCGCCGGCGTGCCGCGACACGCGGCCGAGATCGTCGAGCACCGTCGCGACCGACACGTTGGTCTCGCCCCGCGCCGCGCGGTGGATCGCCAGCGCGCGCTCGAGCGGCGCGCGGGCGTCCTCGAAACGACCGGCCTCGGACAGCGCGACGCCGAGCTCGCGCTCCGAGTTCGCGACCAACGGGTGATCGGGCCCATACTCCCGGGTGCGGATCGCGATGGCGCGCCGATGCTCGTCGATCGCGGCGTCGATGCGACCGAGCTTCACGTCCGCCGCGCCCATGTCGTCGAGCGTCCGCGCCACCGAGAGGCCGTCGGGCTCCCGCTCGGCCCAGTAGGCCAGCGCGCGGGCGTGGGCCACCAACGCGGTCTCGTACTGCCCGGCGGCGACGAGCATCGCGCCCTCGGCGGCATCGAGCTGCGCCGCCCGCTCGCGATCGTCCCCGAGGCGACGCACGAGCGCGCGACCGATCTCGAGCCACGTCGTCCCCGCGGCACGATCGGCGCGGCCGTAGCCGACCAGGTGCGCCAGCTCGGTCGCATGGTCGGCCGCCGCCGCGGTGGCTCCGGCCTCGAGGCTCGCCGCGAAGGCCCGCTCCCGGGCACGCCGCGCGACGTCCGGGCTGCCGGCGTTCGCCTCGATCTCTCCCTGCCAGCCCAGCGCCTCGCCGCGCAGCGCGGGATCGCCGAGGCCCTCGGCGGCGAGCAGCAGCGGCGTCAGGAGCACGCGCGCGATCGGGTAGCGGCCGAGGGCCACCGCCGCGCGCACATCGGCGAGGCGGTCCGCGATCGCGAGCACGGCGGGGCTGCGCGCGGGCGCCTCGTCGCTGCCATCGCACGACGAGGCCTCGGGCAGGCCGCGCACGGCATCGATCGCGCGCTCGATCGTCCGCGGATCGACGACGCCCTCGGCGCCTGCGCCCAGCCCGGGCTGGCCCAGGGCGGTGAGCAGCGCGTCGAGCTCGGCGCGCTGTCCATCGAGGCAGCGCATGCGCCGATCCATCTGCGCCTCGCTCTGCTCGCCGGTCACACGGGTCGCCCGACACACGCCGTTGCGCGCGTCGATCCACGCCGCGCTCCAGGCGTCGAGGCGCGCCGCGACGCTGCGCCAGACCCCGGGCGCGTACGCCTGGCCCGAGCCCGCGAACGCGGCCGCGAGCGCGTCGCGGCGCGCGTCGTTCCACGTCGAGGCCATCGCCTCGTCGAGCCCCGTGCACGCGGGCGCGGCGGGCTCGATCGGGTCGGCCCCACCCCGCGCGCCGACCACCACACCGGTGGCGACCAACGCCGTCGCGCCGAGCACCGCGACGCCGATCCGACGCACGCGCGCCGCGGGGTCCCGGCGCAGCGCATCGAGCAGCGCGTCCATGCTCGGGTGACGCGCCCGCTCGTCGGTCTGCAGGCCGCGCACGAGCGCCGCGTGCACGTGCCGCGGCACGCCCGTCCCCGCCGGCGGTTCGCGCAGCTTGCCCTGCAGCACGTTCACGCTCAGCGCGGCCAGCGTCTCGCCCGCGAACGGCCGCTCGCCCCACAGCGCCTCCCACAGCGCGACGCAGAACGAGAACTGATCCGAGGCCGCGGCCGTCGGCGCGCCGAGGTGTTGCTCGGGCGACATGTACGCGGGCGTGCCCATCAGCGCCCCGGCGGCGGTGATCGTCTGGTCGAGCGACGCGACGCCGCCGCGGCCCGACGCCGAGCGCATCGCGGCGCCGCCATGGGTGCCCGACGCCAGCACGCGCCCGGTGGTCTCGTCGTCGCTGCGGGAGGGCGCCCCCTCGGCCTGCCGCGCGAGCCCGAAGTCCAGCACACGGACCCGCCCGTCGCGGCCGATCATCACGTTGTCGGGCTTGAAGTCGCGGTGGATGAGCCCCGCGCGGTGGGCCGCGGCGAGCCCGAGCCCCGCTTGACCGAACACCGCCAACGTCTCGGTCCACGGCCGCGTCGCGTCGGCGCACCATCGCCGCAGCGTGGTCCCGTCGACGAGCTCCATCGCCACGAAGACCACGTCCTCGGCGACCCCGACGTCGAACACCGGGATCACGTTGGGGTGCGCGAGGCGGGCCATCGCCTGCGCCTCGCGCAGCAGACGGTTGCGCTCGTGGTCGTGGCCGCCGCCGACCGGCACCAGCTTGAGCGCGATGGCCCGATCGAGATCCGGATCGAAGGCGCGGAAGACCACACCCATGCCGCCGCGCCCGATCGGATCGACCAGGACATAGCGACCGATCGACTGCCCCCGCGCGATGCGGACCGCGGGCGGCGGCGGAGCGTCGACGCCGTCGGCGAGCGTGACCGCGTGATCGCCCGCCGCGGTCTCGGGCAACACGACCGGGCCCTCGGGGATCTCCGACGTCATCGGGTCCTCGCGCGTCCTTCTGGCGTCAGCGCGACTTCCGTCGGCCGAAGATCAACCGCGGCAGCGACAGCAGGCTCTTGCCGACCGCGGCCGCGAGCTGCGTCCCGAGCTCGAGGACGCTCCCGGCGTTCACCTCGATCGCGACCTGCTGCCCCGAGGCGAGGTCGTGCATCGCGCCGCGGGCGACGGTGCGGATCCCGTCGGAGCGAATCTCGATCGCCAGCCGGGCGACCACCGGCAGCTCCTCGGCCGCCGCCAGATCACCCCCGCCCGCGCGCGGGGCGAGGTCGGTCTCGCCGCGGGATCGAGGGGTCTGCGGGGGTCCCGGCGGCCCCGGAGCGTCTGGCTCGTCCACGTCGGCAGCCTAGCAGCCCGCGGCCGGGGGCAGCGACGCGGGCCGTGCGCGTGTGTTCGACCACATCCCCCGCCGCACCGGCGCGGGCCCCGACCGGGTTGCTGCGCGGAGATCAGGTCGATATGCTCCGCCGCGTTTCGACGTTATTGGGCGCGGTGACCCCGCCCGTTCCAAGAGCCTGCCGTCGGCGACTCGAGGGCGCGGACCACCCCGTCAAAGGAGCAAGACAAGACCATGAAACCCAGAATACCGGGCCTGCACTGGCTCGGCGCAGCGGGCTTGCTGCTGGGGTGCCAGGGGTCGGGATCGTTTGCCAAGCTGCAGGAGACCCTCGCGGGGATCGAGCAGAAGCAAGACAGCATCCTCGCCAAGCTGGACACCCTCGAGCAGAAGGTCGGCCAAGCGCCCGCCCCAGGCAAACCAGGACAAGACCCCAAGGGCCCGAAGCCGGGCGCGCCCGACCCGAAGGCGACCTACAAGGTCCCGGTGAGCGGTTGGGCCAAGGGCCCCGCCGACGCCAAGGTCACCATCGTCGAGTGGTCGGACTTCCAATGACCGTTCTGCTCGAGAGTCGGTCCGACTCTCAAGGAACTGTCTGACGAGTACAACCCCCTGCCGATGCACAACCGTGCGCAGGCAGCCGCCGAGGCCTCCGAAGCCGCAGGCAACCAGGGCAAGTTCTGGGAAATGCACGACAAGATCTTCGAGAACGCCAAGGAGCTGACCGACGAGAACTTCGCCAAGTGGGCGGGGGAACTCGGTCTCGACTTGGAGAAGTTCAAGAAGGACATGACCGATCCCGCGCTCAAGAAGAAGATCGCGGATCAGCAGAAGCTCGGCACGAGCTTGGGTGCACGCGGCACGCCGGCGTTCTTCGTGAACGGCCGGTACCTCAGCGGCGCCCAGCCCAAGGAGGCGTTCAAGGCCATCATCGACGAAGAGATGAAGAAGGCCGACGCATTGCTCGCCAAGGGCATCTCCAGGGACAAGGTCTACGAAGAGACGATCAAGAACGGCAAGACCGCGCCGTAGATCGCCCCTTCGTCCGTCGTTCATCTCCCGCTTGCCGCGTGTCCGGGTCCCTCCGGGCGCGCGGCTTTTCGTTTCTCTCCACCCGGGTGTTCCCCACCCACCACAGTTCGATAACCAGAGGAGTCATGACGTCATGAAGAAGAACATCACCACCGGTGCGGTCAGCATCGGCATCGCGCTTTCCCTGATGGTGTCCTGCCAGGGATCGGGCTCGTTCGCGAAGCTGCAGGAGACGTTGGCGGGCATCGAGCAGAAGCAAGACACGATCTTGGCGAAGCTCGACACGTTGGAGCAGAAGGTCGGCCAGGCCCCCGCGGCCAAGCCCGGCGCCCCCGACCCGAAGGGCCCCAAGCCCGGCGCGCCCGATCCGAAGGCGACCTACAAGGTCGAGGTCGGCGACGCGTACTTCAAGGGCGGAGCCGACGCCAAGGTCACGATCGTCGAGTGGTCGGACTTCCAGTGCCCGTTCTGCAGCCGCGTGGTCCCGACCATCGGCGAGATCAACAAGGCCTACGGGGACGAGGTCCGGATCGCGTTCAAGCACAACGCCCTGCCGATGCACAACCGTGCGCGTCCGGCCGCCGTCGCCGCCGAGGCCGCGGGCAAGCAGGGGAAGTTCTGGGAGATGCACGACAAGCTCTTCGCCAACGCGAAGGAGCTGACCGACGAGAACTTCGTGAAGTGGGCCGGCGAGATGGGCCTCGACGTCGAGCAGTTCAAGAAGGACCTCGCCGACCCGGCGATCGGCAAGAAGGTCGACGACAACCAGAAGCAGGGCACGACCCTCGGCGCCCGCGGCACCCCGGCGTTCTTCGTGAACGGCCGCTACCTCAGCGGCGCCCAGCCGTTCGACGCCTTCAAGGCGCTGATCGACGAGGAGATGAAGAAGGCCGACGCGCTGCTCGCCAAGGGCATCGCCAAGGACAAGCTGTACGCCGAGGTGATCAAGGCCGGCAAGACCGCGCCGTGATCCCGGGGCCTCGAGCCTTCGGGCTCGGGGTTCGAGACGCCGCGCTGCCCACCTGGGCGCGCGGCGTTTCGCGTTGGTTCGCCGCTCACTTCGGCGCGAGTGCGGCGGCCTGCTCGATCGTCGCCGCGCAGCGGAACCCGAAGTGGTGGAACGGGTCGTTGCTCGGCACGTGCGCGCGCCGATAGACGCCGGTCGCCTTCTCGTCCTCCCAGTACCAGGAGCCGCCGCGCACGATCTTGTTGCGGGTGCTCGCGCAGGTCGGCTCGCCGCCGCAGGGGCCCCGCGGATCGACGCCCTCGCACGCCGCACCGCAGTGCGCGTAGCTCTTGCTGTACCAGTCGTCGACCCACTCCCAAGAGTTGCCGACCATGTCGAACAGGCCGTACACGCCCGCCGGCCGCGAGCCCACGTCCCAGGGCCGACCGGTCTCGGGCTTGCTGAACTGTTTCTTCAGGCCGCAGCCGCGGCCCGATGCATCGCGATAGATCGCCCGCTCGCAGCTGATCGGATCGTTGCCCCACGGATAGAGCGCGCCCTCGGTGCCGCGCGCGGCCTTCTCCCACTGCGCCTCGCTGGGCAGGCGCTTGCCGTGGGCCTCGCAGTACTTCACCGCGTCGAACCACGAGACGCCGGTCATCGGCATGTTCGGGTGGTCGTAGTCGGTGTAGCGCGGACGCGCGTCGTTGCAGCGCTTCTCCTTCTCGCACGCCTCGTACTCGGCGTAGGTCACCTCGCGCAGGTCCATGTAGAACGTCTGGACCCACACCGTCGATTGCGGGCGCGCGTTCTCGGGGCCGTCGTCCGCGCCGCGCAGGAACGGGCCGCCGTCGATGCACGCCATGTCGGCCGGGGACTTCTGGTTGCACGGCAGCGCCGGCGTGCCGTCGGGGGCCACGACCGCCGGCTTCGCGGGCACGGCCGGGGCCGGATCCGGATCCGCGTCCACCGCTGCCGCGGGCGCAGGGCTCGGGGATGGCGTCGAGGTCGGCGGGGCCGCCACGACGACCGGCGCGTCGGTCTGCGCCGCCGGGGGCGTGGCCGCGCCGCGGTCACATCCCGCGGAGGCGACGAGCACGGGCAGGACGAGGAGCGCGAGGGGGACGCGGCGTCGCATGGCGACGCGAGCATTAGCACCCTGCCCCGCCCCGCGGCCAGCAAGCCGCGCGAGCGGGACTCCACCCCGCGATCAACCGACGACGTCGTAGTGCACGACGCCGACGTCCTGCCAGTGCTTGTCGTAGCTGCGGCCGCGCCCGGCCACCGCGAACGGGCGCGCGCGCGGCAGCGGCCGGGCCGGGGCGGCGTGGGCGTGCAGGGCGGCGTAGTCGTCGCGGTCGAGATCCACGGGATCGGCCATCGCCGTGGTGAGGTCGATCGCCGCGGCCGCGGTCTCCCAGCCCGGGACGACGCGCGCGCTCCAGACCTCGGCCGCGTCGCCGCTGCCGTAGCCGCACAGGGTCAGCGTGCGATCCGTCCACGCGAGTCCGCGACCCTTCGCGTCCCACAGCGCCGCGGCGATCCACGCCGGCAGCGACGCGGTGTAGAGGTTGCCGAACTGCCGGACCTCGGCGCGGCCGGCCGCGGTCGCGGCGAGCACGGCCGCGAACTGCGGGTCCTTCGCGAGGGCCTTGGCCACCGTCGAGGTCCGCGGCAGCGGCTCGAAGTCGGGACCCAGGTTGCGGACGCCATCGCGCAGACGCTTGGCGTCGGCGAGCTCGGCCTGCAGCGCGGCGAAGCTGACGTCGGTCGCACCGCAGGCGGCCGCGAGCGACTCCGCGTCGCCCGCCGCGACGCACGCGGCGATCCACATGACGCCGAGCGCCGCGAGCGGCATGCGATCGTAGGGGCGGTGCATCAGCACCGCCGCCGCGTCGCGGAGCAGCGCCCGCGGATCACCGCCGTGGCGCGCCGACGCCGACTCGAACGCGCGCAGCACCGCCTCGACGTAGCAGACCGTCGAGTACTTGCCGTTGAACACCGGGAAGTCGTGCTCGCCGCGGCACTGCGCCGGGTACTCGTCCATGAAGTGGCGCGCGACGGGCTTGCGGAAGTCCCAGCCCCGCTCGTCCGACGAGCTGCCGGCCCGGCGGAGATCGATCTCGAGCAGCCGCGCGCGCGGCTCGACGAGCATCGCGACCGCGCCCGAGCCCTGCGTCGGCTCGCCCGAGCTGCCGCGCTCGTACTGGGCGATGTCGGCCGCGATGACGATCGCGACCTTGTCCGCGCCGTCGGTCTGCACGTAGCGCATCGCGGCCTTGACCGCATACATGCCGCCGAGACACGCGTGCTTGACCTCGGGCACCTCGATCGCGCGCGGCAGCGGGGCCCGACCGGCGCGCACCAGCGCGTCGTCGATCATCCCGCGCACGATCACCGCACCGACGGCGTTGTCGAGGCTCGATTCGGTGCCCAGCGCGATCATGCCGATCGTGCTCGGGTCGACGTTCTGCGCCTCGATCAGGCGCAGCGCCGCGGCGGCGGCCATCGTGTAGACGTCTTCGTCGGGGCCGGGCATGCGGAACGCATCGCCGACGACCGCCGACAACTTCGAGGGGTCGGCCCCCGTCCACTCCGCGAACGCGCGCATCTCGACGCGCGGCCTCGGCAGGTACAGGGAGAACCCGGACAACCCGGCGCCCACGACATCGTTCGTTCGATCGTTGCTCTCGGACATCTCGCGGAGGGTACGGGATGCGCCGCCCGATCGTCTGGATTTCCTGCGCGTCGATGTGCTCCGCGGCACATCGTCCGATCCGTCGTCACCGCGCTTACGGCGGTGACAGCGGGACTTCGCCGATGTGTTGCATCGGCGCAACAGTGCGAAACGGCGAGCGCATCACATCGAGCGGCGGTACTCGCCGCCGACCTCGAACAGCGCCTCGCTGATCTGCCCGAGGCTCGCGACCCGCACCGTCTTCATCAGCTGCGCGAACGTGTTCCCGCCCGCCAGCGCCACGGCGCGCAGCTCGGCGAGCGCGGCGGGGGCCGCCTCGGCGTTGCGGGCACAGAAGCCACGCAGCCGCTCGATCTGGGCGTTCTTCTCGTCGTTCGACGCCCGCGTGAGCTGCAGCGCCGCGGCCTCTTGGTTGGCGTTCTTGTCCGGGTTCTGGAACGTGTTCACCCCGACGATCGGCAGCGTGCCGTCGTGCTTGAGGTGCTCGTACTTGAGGCTCTCGTCCTGGATCTTGCCGCGCTGGTACTGCCGTTCCATCGCGCCGAGGACCCCGCCGCGCTCGTCGAGCCGCATGAACTCGTCGAGCACCGCCTCCTCGACGAGCTCCGTCAGCGTGTCGACGATGTACGAGCCCTGCAAGGCGTTCTCGCACTTGGCGAGGCCCTGCTCCTTCGTGATGATCATCTGGATCGCCATCGCCCGGCGGACGCTCGCCTCGGTCGGCGTCGTGATCGCCTCGTCGTAGGCGTTGGTGTGCAGGCTGTTGCAGTGATCGTAGTAGGCGAACAGCGCCTGCAGCGTGGTGCGGATGTCGTTGAAGTCGATCTCCATCGCGTGCAGCGACCGACCGCTGGTCTGCACGTGGTACTTCAGCTTCTGGCTGCGATCGGCCGCGCCGTAGCGGTCGCGCATCGCGATCGCCCAGATCCTGCGCGCGACCCGGCCGATGACCGTGTACTCGGCGTCGAGGCCCATCGAGAAGAAGAAGCTCAGGTTCGGCGCGAAGTCGTCGATCGCGAGCCCCCGCGCCAGGTAGTACTCGACCAGCGTGAAGCCGTTCGACAGCGTGAACGCCAGCTGACTGACGGGGTTCGCCCCGGCCTCGGCGATGTGATAGCCGCTGATCGACACCGAGTAGTAGTTGCGCACGCCCTTGTCGACGAAGTACGCCTGGATGTCGCCCATCATCCGCAGCGCGAACTCGGTGGAGAAGATGCAGGTGTTCTGCGCCTGGTCCTCCTTGAGGATGTCGGCCTGCACCGTGCCCCGGACCTGGCGCAGCGTCTGGTCGTGCACCGCCTCCCACTCGGCCGGGGTCAGCGCGCGGCCGAGCTCGGCGGTGCGGCGCTCGACCTGCTGGTCGATCGCGGTGTTCATGAAGAACGCCAGGATGATCGGCGCCGGCCCGTTGATCGTCATGCTGACGCTGGTGTTCGGCGCGCACAGATCGAAGCCGGCGTAGAGCTCCTTGGCGTCGTCGAGCGTGCACACGCTGACGCCGCTCTCGCCGATCTTCCCGAAGATGTCGGGGCGCTCGCCCGGATCCTGGCCGTAGAGCGTCACCGAGTCGAAGGCCGTCGACAGGCGCTTGGCCGGCTCGCCCCGCGACAGGTAGTGGAAGCGCTCGTTGGTCCGGCGCGGCCCGCCCTCGCCGGCGAACATGCGCTTGGGGTCCTCGCCCTCGCGCTTGAACGCGAACACACCGCCCGTGAACGGGAACTCGCCTGGCGCGCCCTCGAGCAGGCCATAGCGGACCAGCGCGCCCGGCTCGTCGTCGGCGGGCAGCGCGACCCTGGGCACGCGCAGCTCCGACAAGGTCTCGACCGACGTCGGGTAGCGGACCGTCGCCTCGCGGATCTTGACCACGTACTCGGGGGCGGCGTAGGCGGTGCGCAGCGCCGGCAGCTCGCGCAGCACCCGACGCGCGTCGGGGGCGATCTGCTCGGCGGCGCGCGCGTGCTGGGCGTCGAGCCACGCGGCGATCTCGGGCGCGGCGCCCTGGGCCACCGACGCCGCGCGACGCAGCGCCTCGACCTGGCGCACGGCCTCGACCTGCAGGGCGACGTGGCGCTTGTACGACCGCACCGCGCGGGTGATCTCGCCGAGGTAGCCCGCGCGGTCGCCCGGGATCAGATCGCGGGTCTCGGAGGCGACCGCGACCTGCTCGGGCGGGCAGCTCGAGCGCCACTGGGGCGCCGCGATGCTCGACAGCCCGGCACACAGCGCGCCGTAGAGCCCGTTCACGCCGCTGTCGTTGAAGCGGCTGGCCACCGTGCCGAACACCGGCAGGGTCTCGTCGGAGATCGCGGGATCGAAGATCTTGCGATTGCGCCGCCACTGCTTGCGGACGTCCCGCAGCGCGTCCTTGCTCCCACGGCGCTCGAACTTGTTGATCGCGGCGAAGTCGGCCAGATCCAGCATCTCGATCTTCTCGAGCTGCGACGGCGCGCCGTACTCGGCGGTCATCACGTACAGCGTGCGATCGGCCAGCCGCGTGATCTCGGCGTCGCCCTGGCCGATGCCGCTGGTCTCGACGATGACCAGATCGAAGCCGGCGAGCTTGCACAGCTTGACCACGTCGTCGGTGGCGCGCGACAGCTCGCGGCCTGCGTCGCGGGTCGCCATGGAGCGCATGTACACCCGGTCGCTGCGCAGCGCGTTCATGCGGATGCGATCGCCCAGCAGCGCGCCGCCCGTGCGACGGCGCGTCGGATCGACCGAGATCACGGCCAGCCGGTGCTGCGCGTGATCGCGGACGAACCGGCTGATGAGCTCGTCCACGAGCGAGCTCTTGCCCGCGCCGCCGGTGCCGGTCACGCCGAGGGTCGCGACCGACGGCAGCGCGGCGCGGCCGATCGCGGCGCGCAGGGCCGCCGCCGACTCGTCGTCCTGCTCGAGCACGGAGACGAGGCGAGCGAGGCGCACCGCGAAGCCCTCGGGCTCGCGCAGCCGGGCCAGCTCCGCCAGCGGATCGGCGGGCGCGGTCGAGAAGTCCGCGCCGCGCATGATCTGATCGATCATCCCCTGCAGGCCGAGCGTGCGACCGTCCTCGGGGCTGAAGATCCGCGAGACGCCGTAGGCGTGCAGCTCCTCGACCTCGCGGGGGACGATGACACCGCCGCCGCCGCCCCAGATCGTGATGTGCCCCGCGCCCTTGCGGAGCAGGAGATCGCGCATGTACTTGAAGTACTCGACGTGACCGCCCTGGTAGGAGCTGAGCGCGATCGCCTGCGCGTCCTCCTCGATCGCCGCGTCGACGACCTCCTCGGCCCCGCGGTTGTGCCCGAGGTGGATCACCTCGGCGCCCGACTGCTGGAGGATGCGACGCATCACGTTGATCGCCGCGTCATGGCCGTCGAACAGCGCCGCGGCCGTGACCACGCGAACCTTGTGTCGGCAGCGATACGCTTCACCCTCGGCGTCGCCACGGGATCGGGCGCCGCCACTGGGGATCGGAGCGTTGGGATCGACGACGTGCACCGCGGCGGAGCTCATGGCGTCGTTGCACCACAAACTGCGGCGCAACAGAAGCGTCGCGCGGCCATCGGGCCGACAGGCCACCCCTCGCGGCGCTGCGGCGGGCCGGGATCGTCGCGGCCCGGGGCGGAAGCGCGCCGGCGCGGCGCAGATCCCAGCGTGGTCGGCCTCACGCGGATCTCGCCGACGGCCCCGGGGAACGCCGTTCGCAACCCTCGTGGGGTCCTCGGAGCGTGCCCTCGGGGGCGCTCGGCCGCGTTTGACCGCGGCGAACGTCTCGTGCAACAACCCCGCCTCCGCGGCGTCCGCGAAGCACCTCCTCGCCCGCAAGTCGAGGGGCACGCCGTATCGACACCGCATCGCCCAAGCGTTTGGGTGGCGGACTCGACAGCGGTTACACTGCCGTACCAACCCTAGCGCACGTCCCCTCCCGCCTCCCCCTCCATGGCCGACCGTCCGACAGGCTTCCAGAAAACGGCGCGCCTCGACTCCACCCCGGGTCGCCGCGATCCGGTGGAGCAGTCGGGCAGCTCGCCGTCCGCGGAAGCGTCGATGTCCGGCGCCTCAGCATCGAGCATCGAGATGGTCGTTTCCGAAGACATCGGCCGCACGATTTCCGGGCGCTATCGCATCACCGAAGTCATCGGCGAAGGCGGCATGGGTGTCGTGTACGAGGCCTGGGACGCCCAGGTCGAGCGCAAGGTCGCGATCAAGCTCGTCCGCTCCGACTCGACGTCGGATCGGAAGTTCCTGAGCCGCTTCCGCCGCGAGCTCGAGATCACCAGCCAGCTGCGGCACCCCTCGACGATCCGCGTGTTCGAGCACGGCGAGACGGACGACGGCCGCCCGTACATGGTGATGGAGCTGCTGACCGGCGAGAGCCTCGCCGATCGGATGGAGCGCGGCTCGATCTCCGAGATGGAGGCGCTGCAGGTCGCCCGCCAGGTCGCCGAGAGCTTGAGCGAGGCGCACGAGCACGGTGTGTTCCACCGCGACCTCAAGCCCGACAACATCTTCATCGAGACGGTCGGCGTCTCGAAGGTGGTCAAGGTCCTCGACTTCGGCATCGCCGGTGGCGTCGACGCCACGCGGCTGACCCAGGCCGGCGAGGTGTTCGGCACGCCGCAGTACATGTCCCCGGAGCAGTGCAACGGGCTGCCGCTCGATCACCGCACCGACATCTACTCGCTCGGTTGCATACTGTACGAGATGATCGAGGGCCGTCCGCCGTTCTCGGCCGAGACCCCGATGGCGACGATGCTCAAGCACGTCCGCGCGAAGGTCCCCGCGCCGCGCCGCGCGAGCACCGAGACCGCGCGGGTGATGCTGATGGGCCTGCGCAAGGATCGGGCGAAGCGCATCCAGACCGCGGGTCGCTTCGCCGAGCTCATCGGCCACTGCATCGGGGCCCTGCGCGCCATGAAAGAGGGCCGCGCGCCCGACAGCAGCAAGTCGATGCCGGCGCCGTCGTCGAACACCGGCTCCGTGCCGATCAGCCCGAACCCGGCGTCGACGTCGCCGCCGGGCATGGGGATGGGCCGGCATGGCGTCGATCGCAACGGGCTCATCGTCGCGCTCGGCCTGGGCGGCCTCGCGTTGGTCGTCGTGATCCTGTTGATCTTCGGCAACCTCGGCAACAACACCAAGGCGCCCGACACCCCGACGCCACCCGCGAACACCACGGCGGCGGCGACCTCGGACAGCCAGCCCAAGAGCTACCCGTTCAACCGCGCGCTGGTCCGCAGCAACGTGCCCTCCGCCACCGTGATGGTGGACGGCAAGGAGCAGTGCGAGACGCCGTGCGAGATCAAGGTGCCGGTCGGCGACGACGTCGCCCACGAGATCCGCCTGAAGAAGGCCGGCTACGTCGATGTGGTGCAGAACTGGCGGCCCAAGACCGTCGGCGAGCCGCTGCCGCCGCTGCCGGATCTGCGCAAGCTGTAGTCGCGCGAGGCGCTCGCCCGCGCGCGGGCTCGCACAATCCGCTCGCGTGGGGCCCACCGCTCTGCCATGCTCTGCGGCCCCATGGCTGACGAAGACGATTTCGCGGCGTTGTTCGAGCAATCGAGCCAGCGTCCAACGGCGCGACGGCTGCGCCCAGGTGAGCCCGTCGAGGGCATCGTGGTCGCGATCGGCGAGGACACCGTGTTCGTCGACATCGGCACCAAGGCCGAGGGTCGCATCGACCGGCACACGCTCACCGACGAGCACGGCAAGCTCCGCGTCGCCCTGGGCGACAAGATCCGCGCGACGGTCATCGATCCCGGCGGCCGCACCGCCCCGCAGCTCGCGGTGCAGCTCGGCCGCGGCAACATCGACATCTCGACCCTGCAGTTCGCCCTCGAGGGCGGGACCCCCGTCGAGGGCGACATCAGCAAGGCCGTCAAGGGCGGCGTCGAGGTCATGGTCGGGGGCGTGCGGGCGTTCTGCCCGGCCAGCCAGATCGAGATCGGCCCCAGCGGCGAGCTCGAGAACTGGGTCGGCCAGAAGCACTTCTTCCGCGTGATCGAGATCCGCGACGGCGGGCGCAGCGTGGTCGTGTCGCGGCGCGCCCTGCTCCAGGCCGAGCGCGAGCAGCGGGCCGCGGCCCTGCTGACCAAGCTCGAGGTCGGCGCCGAGCTCGACGGCATCGTGCAGACCGTGCAGCCCTACGGTGTGTTCGTCGACCTCGGCGGCATCGAGGGCCTGGTCCACATCTCCGAGATCGCCCACACGCGCATCTCGTCGGCCGCCGACGTCGTCTCGGTCGGCGAGCAGGTCCGCGTGAAGGTCCTGTCGATCGAGACCGGCACGAAGGGCGGCGCCCGCATCTCGTTGTCGATGAAGGCGCTCGTCCAACCCGACACGGCGGCGGCCCCCATCGACGAGGTCCTCACCGGCACGGTCGGGCGCATCGAGGGCAACGGGATCTGGGTCGACACGCCGCAGGGCGGCGGGTTCGTCTCGACGGCCGAGCTCGGGCTCCCGCCCGGCAGCGATCCGCGTCGCGCCCACCAGATCGGCCAGAGCATCGAGGTCGTCGTGCTGCGCCGCGACAACAGCGGCAAGATGCGGCTGTCGGTGCGCAAGGTCGCCGAGGCCGAGGCGCGCCGGAACTACCGCGACTTCCGCAGCGGCAGCGAGGGCGGCCGCTCGGGCCTCGGCTCGCTGGGCGATCTGTTCCGCGATCGCCTGAGCGCCGAGCCGGCGGGCAAGCCCGCGGCGGCGCCGGCGAAGTCCGCCAAGCCGCCCAAGGCGGAGGCCAAGCCCCAGCCGCGTCCGAGCGAGCCGACGGTTCGCCCCGGCACCGCCAAGCGGTCGTGACCGGGGCCCCGTGGACAGCGCCGGTCAGACCGCGACCATCACGCTGCGCAGTCTCGTCACGGCGCGTTGGATCCTGATCGCGCTGCTCGCCACCGTCGCCGGCGCGCAGTGGCTCTCGCCGGGGGCGGTCTCGGCGTGGCTGCGGTGGTCGAGCGAGGACGTGCGCCCGGTCCTCGCGGTGCTGCTGGTCTGGACGTCGATCAACATCGGCACGCGCCTGTGGCTGTCGACGCACGATCGCGTCGGCGCGACGGCGGTCGGGGGCCAGCTCGTCGCCGACGCCGCGACGCTCACCGTCGTGCTCGGGTTGTGGGGCGGTCCGACCAATCCGTTCGCGGCGCTCTACTTCGTGCCGGTGATCCTCGCGACGCAGATCTCGGTGACGTGGACGTGGACGATGGTCGGCGCGAGCGGCCTCGGCTCGGCGCTGCTGTTCATGTGGCGGCCGGTGTCGAGCGGCGCGCCCGAGGCGTTCGTCGGACACCTGCACGGCGCCTGGATCGCGCTGGTCGGCTGCAGCGCGCTCGGGGCGTGGATGATCCTGCGCGTCACCGGATCGGCCACGCGCGAGCGCAACGAGCTCACGCGCCTGCGCGACGAGAACATCGCGGACGCCCACCTCGCCGCCCTCGGCACGCTCGCCGCCGGCGCCGCGCACGAGCTCGGCACGCCCTTGGGCACGGTGAACCTGCTCGCGGCCGAGCTGCCGCACATGGAGCCCGAAGAGCAGCGCAGCGCCATCGACACGATCAAGCGCGAGGTCGAGCGGTGCAAGGACATCCTGCATCGCATGGCCTCGCCCGAGGTCCGGGTCAGCGCGCTGTCGGCCCGCGACGCGCAGCCGTGGTTCCTGTGCGAGCTGCAGGACGAGCTCGACGAGCCCGAGGGCGTGAAGCTCACCTTCGTCGCGACGGCCGCGACGCGCGAGAGCCAGGGCACGACGACGCTCGCGCGGGCGTCTTTGGGCCAGATCATCCGCGAGCTGGTCGCCAACGGCGCCGAGGCCTGCCGCCGCAAGCCGGGCAACCGCGGGGTCACGGTGCGGATCGACGTCGTGGGCGAGGACGCGCTGATCGAGGTCGACGACGACGGTGTGGGCATGGAACCACACGTCCAGGCCGCCGTGTTCGACCCGTTCTTCACCACGAAACCCGAGGGACAGGGCATGGGCCTGGGCCTCTATCTCGCCCGCGCGCAACTCCGCCAGCTCGGCGGTACTCTGGATCTGAACTCCGCCCCCGGCCGCGGTACCAAGGTCACACTGCGCGTCGCGCTGCGACCGGCCGAGCCCTACCCGCGATGAACGCCGTGACACCCGAGCCCCCCGCCCCGCAGGGCGGTCCCGACGCTGGCGTCGACGAGCAGACGTTCCTGCTGGTCGACGACGACAAGGTCTTCTGCGGCGCCCTCGCCGGGGCGCTGCGACGTCGAGGCTATCGCGTCGTCGTCGCCCACAACCACGACGACGCGGTATCAGAGGCCACCGCGTGGAGCCCCGAGCGCGCGCTCGTCGATCTGCGCATGCCGGGCAAGGGCGGCCTCGAGGTCGTCTCCGAGCTGCTGCGCCTCGATCCCGAGCTGCGCATCATCGTGCTGACCGGCTACGGCAGCATCGCCACCGCGGTCGAGGCGATCAAGCTCGGCGCGGTGCACTACCTGACCAAGCCCGCGAGCGTCGACGAGATCATGGCCGCGTTCGATCGCACCGCGGCGGTGGTCGAGGTCGAGGCCCCGGCGGCGCCGCGCCCCCTCGACGAGGTCGAGTGGGAGCACCTGCAGAAGGTGCTGACGGACTGCGGCGGCAACGTCTCCGAGGCTGCGCGGCGGCTCGGGATGCACCGCCGCAGCCTGCAGCGCAAGCTCGCCCGCGGCCGTCCCGAGTGACGGCGCGCGCGGACCCATGCCACGGATCTTCATCGGCCTCGATCTGCCGAGCCACATCGACGACCACCTCGATCTCGTCGGCGGTGGCATCCCGGGCGCACGCTGGGAGGGCCGCGACCGCCTCCACGTGACGCTGCGATTCATCGGCGACGTCGAAGGCGCGCGGCTCCGGGCGCTGTACGCCGCGCTCGACGGTGTCCGATCGCCGCCCCTGTCGCTGCAGATCGCCGGCGTCGGCCTGTTCCCGCCCCGCGGCGAGCCGCGCGTGGTGTGGGCCGGCTTCGCCGACGACCGCGGCCTCGTCGACCTGCAGCGCCGCATCGAGCGCGCCCTCGTGCACGCCGACTTCGATCCGGAGCCGAGGAAGTTCGCCGCCCACGTGACGCTCGCGCGGCTCCGCGACGCGTCGCCGGATCGCGTCGCCGCGTTCCTCAGCCACCACGCGCTGCTGCGCACCGAGCCGTTCGAGTGCGACGCGTTCTTCGTCTACAGCTCGATCCTCTCGCCGGCCGGGGCGAAGCACCGCATCGAGCGGCGCTTCGGCTTGGATGGCTGACGGCGCGGGCGCGACCCGCCCTCACCCCGCGATGCGGCGCGCCGGCCCGGCGATCTCGGCGTCGATGCCCTCGAGCCTGCGGTTCGCGTCATCGACGAGCACCACCGTCGGCGTCCACGCGCGGGCCTGCTCCTCGGACACGTCGGTGAAGGTCGCGATGATGACCTTGTCGCCGGGGCCCGCGAGGTGGGCCGCCGCGCCGTTGATGCAGATGATGCCGCTGTGGTCCTCGCCGCGCATCGCGTAGGTCACCAGCCGCGTGCCGCGGGCCACGTTCCACACGTGGACCTGCTCGAAGGGCAGGATGCCGGCCGCATCCATGAGCTCGCCGGAGATGGTGACGCTACCCTCGTAGTCGAGGTCGGCGTGGGTGACGGTGGCGCGGTGGATCTTGGCGGCGAAGACGGTGCGTTGCATGACGTGGGTCCCGGCCACGATGGGTCCGGGCACGCACGCACCGTCCCCGAAGGCGCGCTCGGCCGTCAAGGGGCGAGCGCCGACCGGCGGGGCACGGCGACCCAACCGCCGGCGAGCCACTGCGACCCGAACGCCGCCGCCGCCTCGGCGAGCACCGCCGCGGATCCCTCGGGGGCATCGACGCCACCGCCCGCCTCGCCGAGCCCGACGCGCGCGGGCTCGATCACGCGGCCACTGGCCCAGAGGTAGCCCGTGAACGCGCACAGCACGGCCGCGAACACGTGCGCGTTGCGGACCACGAGCTCGGGCCACACATAGTCGAACGCGAGATCCTCGGCGAGCGCGCCGAGCATCCGCTTGCGCTCGTCCCATACGCTGGCCTGATCGCCGTGGTGGGCGCGCTGGGCCCGGGCGGCGCCGAAGAGCTGCACGAGCGTGATCGAGGGCGAGACCTCGATCAGGTTCTCGTGCAGGCGCAGCTGCGGCGACAGCCGCCGTCGAAGGTACGCGGCCCGGGCGGCGAGCGGCCCGGTGCCCTGCCCCATCGACTCGCGCATCGGCAGGCCGGCGCCGCCGAACAGCAGCTCGACTGCGCGCTGGGTGTACGGCGTCACCGCGGGCTTGCCCGGATCGGTGCGGCCGCGGGCACGCAGCCGCGGCGCCCACTGCCGCATCCAGACCACCTCGTCCACGACGCACGCCGACACGCCCGGGCACGGCAGCGCGCAGCGCAGGCACGGCGGCAGCACGAGCGGCGCATCGATCGCGACGACCGTCGCCGCGTCGGTCCAGCGCAGCAGGTAGTCGGCGAGGACCTCGTCGCGGAACAGCACGTCACCGCCGGTCGGCTCGTCGGCGAGGGCACCGGTGCCGCGCTGGCCGTACCGCGCCTTGGCGTCGGCGAGCACGAGCCGCCAGCCGCCGGGCTTCTCGGTCTGCTCGAGCCGCGCGACGGCCGTGGTCTTGCCCCGGCCACCGCCCAGATCGACGCCGATGAAACGACGCAGCCCCGCCCGCGACCCCGACACGGATCGTGGATCGACGGCGGCGGGGCCGAGGTCGCTCACTCGACGGTTCGCTCACCGCCCTCGGCCACCGAGGGCGAGCGATCACAGAGAAAGCGGATGTACGCGATGAGGGCGGGCAGCTCGAGCGCCGGCAGCGTGTCCACCAGCTCGCGGGCCTGACGGCGCAGCGTCTCGGTCGGCCCCTCGCCGCGCTGTCCGATCGGCTTCTCGAGCGGGATGTCCGGCTCGGGCGGCTGATCTGGATCGCCCCACGGCGTCGCCTCGCCCAGCAGGATGTCCTGCGCGTCGAGCCAACCGTTGATGTAGATGTGCAGCAGGTTCGCGCGGTAGGTGAACCACCGGTCGCGCTCGACCGGGTACGACAGCAGCACGTCCTTGAAGCGACGGAACGCGCCCTTGCCGTCGATGGCGAGGATCAACCGCTCGCGCAACGCGTCGTCGGCGACGGACTGCACGAAGCGCTCCATCCAGCGGTACTGCTCCCGCGACGACGCGGGGTCGAGGTGCACGAAGCGGCCCTCGGTCTTGCGGATGAGCTGTCGTTTCTCGTCGTCCTCGGGACGCGAGTCCACGATGGTGACGACCTGGCCGGTCTTGAGGTCGAGGTAGCTATGGGTTTCGGGCGCGTTGTGCTCGAACGCCGTCTCCATCGCGGTCCAATCGGGCTTGGGCCCATGGGGCGAGACTCGCATGGTGTGGACTCCAATAAGGTTCGTGGTCGCTCGAGGCGGGGTTGGTCAGACCCCCGGGCGCCCACCTGTGTTCTGGGTTGGTGCAACCGCGCCCTGGTGAACGCGGTCCCTTGCAGCTTAGTCGCGCCGCCGGGGTCGCGGCAAGTCGCCGCGCCCTGGATTCGGGCGCTGCGAGGCGGCGCGCGCCGTCGACTTCAGCGGCCGAGTCGGCGGCGAAGCAGGGCGAGCTCGCGGCGCAGGGCCGTGCGGTCGAGCGCACCCCGTTCGATGCGGCGCACGAGGCCCTCGACCACGCGCAGCGCGGCCGTGCGCCCGGAGCCCGCGGCGCGACTGCCCAGCCGGCGCGCCGCGTCGGGGTGGGTGGACGGCCGCGCGACGGCCTGGGCCGTCCCCCGCGTGCCCTCGGTCATCGAAGAGACGGACGCCGGGGCGGCGTCGTTACGCGGCGCGACCGGGCCCTCGCTGGGCCGCGCGTCGAGCTGCGCGCGGAGGACCTCGAGCTGGGCGGTGAGCTCGTCGACCGGACGCACCCGGAGCTCGGCGACCTCGCGCTCGAGCGCCGCGACGCGCCAGCGCAGGCTCTGCTCCCGGGCGAGGGCCGCGTCGAGGCGCTCGCCGCCGACGGCGGGATCGAGCGCACCGGCGAGCTGCTCGCGCAGCTGCGCGACCGCGTCGCGCAAGCCCGCGTTCTCGGCCTCGGAGGCGTCGATCCGCTCGACCAACCGCTGGCGCTCGAGCGCCCCGAGCTCGGCGACCTTGCGGGTCTCGTGCAGCTGCAGGCGCAGGGCGGCGGTGACGTCGGGTGCGCCCCGCTCTCCCGCGGTGGCACCCGGCGTCGGGAGCTCGAGCAGCGTGAGGCCCTCGCCGAACTCGGACACCGAGCCGACCACCCCGATCCACAGGGAGTACGGCGGCACCGTCGGCCCGAGCGTGTTGTCGAACGAGAGCGGTACGGAGTCGTCCTCTTCGTCGGGGGCGTCGTCGTCGTCGTCCCACGGATCCTGATCGCGGTCCGCGAGGCGCTCGTCGAGGTCGTCCTCGGACTCGTCCTCGTCCGCCGAGTCGATCGACTCGTCGAACTCGTCGGAGGCCGCGGCCCGGCGCAGGCGCAGCGTCTGAGGATCATCCTCGCTCGTGTCGAACTCGCCGGCCACGGCGTCGTCATCGTCGTCGTCGGCCGAGAACTCGGCGAACGCGAACATCTCCGGGGCATACCCGCCGTAGATGCGGGTCTCGCCGAAGGTCGGGCGGAGCTGCTCGACGAAGCCCTCGTAGTCGAGGTCCTCGCCCATGCCGAACACCACCGCGATGCGGCCGGGGCCGCACGCAGCCGCCACGTCGACGAGGATGCCCTCGACCGTGCGGGCGGTGACGCCGAGCCGGGCAGGGGCCGTGATCGCGGCGATGTCGACCCGACGATCCAGCGTCACCAGGGCCGACTCCCATGGCAGGCGAGCGAAGCGATCGTCGATCGCGTCGGCGGGGATGAAGCGGACGCCACCGAAGTACGGGGCGAGCAGGCGCGCGGTCGGCTCGCTGCCGACGACCATCCACGTCGACACGGTGCGCTCGCGCGGGATCAGGGCCTCGAGCAGCGGTCGCGAGGCCGCGTCGGCGTGGCCCTCGACCGCGGCGCGCAGCACCAGTTCGAGCTCGGCGTCGACCACGAGGCGCGAGCGTCCGCGCCAGAGCGGATCGCAGAACGCGTAGCGAGCTGCCCACGTCATCGCGGACCCAGTGCGTGCTGTTGCCGTCATGCCGTCGGCGTTCCTCTTATCAGCCCCGCGGGCCCGCCGCTACGGGCCCGCCGCTACCGGCCCGCCGCTACCGGCCCGCCGCCGCGCCGCCTCGCCTCGCCCAGGAGGCGCGCGAACCCGCCGCGAGCGGCCTCGCGCCCGCCGGGCCCCCCGCACGGGTCCCGCGAGCTTTTTCACGGGCCCCGAGGCGGCGTCCGCTCTACACTGCCCGCCCGCCCGAACGGCCATGGACGCGACGCTGAGATCGAAGCTCGAGCACATCCGCGAGCGCTACGAGGAACTCGAGGAGATGCTGTGCGCGCCGGAGATCACCGGCGACAAGCCGCGCCTGCTCAGCCTGTCGCGCGAGCATGCCGACGTGCGCCCGGTCGCCGAGGCGTTCGCCCAGTACGTCACCGCAGAGCAGGCGCTCGCCGAGAGCGTCGCGCTGCTCGACGACCCCGACATGCGCGAGCTGGCGCAGGCCGACGTCGACGCGCTCCGCGAGCAACTTGCGGCCAGCGAGCACGAGCTGCAGCGCCAGCTCATGCCGCGCGATCCCAACGACAGCCGCGACGTACTGCTCGAGATCCGCGCCGGCACCGGCGGCGAAGAGGCGGCGCTGTTCGCCGCCGAGCTGTGGCGCATGTACACCCGCTTCGCCGAGCGCCACGGCTGGAAGGTCGAGACGCTGACCGCCTCCGAGGCCGCCGCCGGCGGGCTCAAGGAGATCATCGGCACGGTCCGCGGCAAGGACGTCTACGCCAAGCTCAAGTTCGAGTCGGGCGTGCACCGGGTCCAGCGCGTGCCCGCGACCGAGGCCGCCGGCCGCATCCACACGTCGGCGGCGACCGTCGCGATCATGCCCGAAGCCGAGGAGCTCGACGTCCAGATCTCGGAGTCCGACCTGCGGGTCGACACCATGCGGTCGTCGGGCTCGGGCGGTCAGCACGTCAACACCACCGACAGCAAGGTCCGCATCACGCACGTCCCGACCGGGATCGTCGTCGAGTCGCAGCAAGAGAAGTCGCAGATCAAGAACCGCGAGATCGCGATGACGATGCTGCGCACCAAGATGCTCGATGTGCAGATCCAGAAGCAGCAGGCCGAGCGCGCCGCGGCCCGCAAGTCGCAGGTCGGCTCGGGCGACCGCTCCGAGAAGGTCCGCACCTACAACTTCCCGCAGGACCGGATCACCGACCACCGCATCGGCATGACCCGCCACAACATCCTCGGTTTCATGGCCGGGGACGTCGACGACGTGATCGATGCGCTGCGCGCCCACGACGAGGCCGAGCGCCTCGCCGAGTCGCAAGCCGGAGGCAAGTCGTGAAGCAGAGCATCGACGTCGAGATCGCGGGGCAGCGGCTCACCATCAAGAGCGACGAGGGGCCGGCGTACGTCCAGGAGCTCGCGGACTACGTCGACGGCCACCTGCGTCAGCTCGTGCCGGGCAGCCGCGCCGGCTACAACCTGCAGCGCGTCGCCCTGCTCGTCGCGATCCAGCTCGCCGACGAGCTGTTCCGCGAGAAGGACCTCCACCGCCAGTTCCGCCAGAAGGTCAGCGCCAAGCTCGAGGCGCTCGAGGCGGCCCTGCGCGAGCACGAGCACAGACTGGACGATCTGGGATGACCGACCACGCCCCGACCTATGCGTCCGCGGCCCTGCGCGAGCTTTCGGCCCGCGGGTTCCTCGAGCAGCTCTCCGACGGCCCGGCGATCGACGCCGCGATGGCCGGCGGGCCGACGACCTTCTACATCGGCTACGACCCGACCGCGGCGTCGCTGCACGTCGGCAACCTGGTCTGCATCATGGCGATGCGGCGGCTGCAGCGGCTCGGGCACCGACCGATCGTGGTGATGGGCTCGGGCACGGCGCGCATCGGCGATCCCAGCGGCAAGTCCGAGATGCGCAAGATGCTCGACGCCGCGGCGATCGACGCCAACGTCGCGCGCATCCGCCAGGTGTTCGCGCGATTCCTCGACTTCGACACGCCCGGCACCGCTGCGGTGGTCCTCGACAACTACGCGTGGCTCGGCGGCCTCGGCTACCTCGAGTTCCTCCGCGAGGTCGGCGTGCACTTCACCGTCAACCGGATGATCGCCACCAAGACGTACCGCGATCGCCTCGAGGCCGAGGAGCCGCTGTCGTTCATCGAGTTCAACTACCAGCTGCTCCAGGCCTACGACTACTGGCGGCTGCACCGCGAGCACGGCTGCACGCTGCAGCTCGGCGGCAGCGATCAGTGGGGCAACATGATCGCCGGCGTCGAGCTCGTGCGGCGCATGGGCGGCGCCGACCACGGGCCGGCCCACTGCGTGACGTTCCCGCTGCTGACCACCGCGGACGGCCGCAAGATGGGCAAGACCGAGAAGGGCGCGGTGTGGCTCGACGCGGCGATGTGCTCGCCGTTCGACTACTACCAGTTCTGGATCGGCTGCCACGATGGCGACGTCCGCAAGCTGATGGCGATCTACACCGACCTGCCGGTCGACGAGATCAATGCGCTGTGCGCCGCCGAGGGCGCGGCGCTGCGCGACGTGAAGTCCCGGCTCGCCTTCGAGGCCACCGCGCTGTGCCACGGCGCTGAAGCAGCGGCGGCGGCCCGCGACGCGGCGGTGCAGGCGTTCGGCGGCGGCGACGACTGGAGCGCGGTGCCGCAGGTGACGCTGCCCGTCGCGTCGATCCGACTGATCGACCTCGTCGTCGATCCGGCCGTCGCCGCGTTCCCGAGCAAGCGACAGGCCCGCGAGCGCATCGAAGGCGGCGCGGTGAAGCTCGACGGCGAGCCGTGCCGCGAGCCCGATCGCGAGCTCGTCGCCGCGTCCTTCCCCGATCGCACGCTGCGGCTACAGGCCGGCAAGAAGCTGCGGTTGCGCGTGGTGCTCGGCGGCTGACACCAGCGCCTCGATCGCCGCCGACGCCTCGACGAGGGTGACGTCGTGGGCGAGCTCGGCGACCAACGCCCGGGCCGCGCGCGCCCCGGGCACGCCGCGCCAGAGCCCGAGGGCGTGCCGGGTGACCGCGTGGGCGCGACCGCCCTCGGCGACGTGCCGCGCCGCCCGCTCGAACACCGCGCGGGCGATCGCGGCGCGGTCGGGGCGCGGCGTCGCGTCGCCGAAGGCGATCCGATCGACGTCGATCCACCGGTAAGGATCGTCGTACGCAGCGCGGCCGACCATGACGCCGCCCCGCTCCCCGACGCCGCGCCACCGCGCGCGCGCGCCGTCGAGATCCTCGATGCCGCCGTTGTCCACGACGACGAGGCCGGGACGCGCGGCGACGAGCGCGGCGATCGACTCGGGCCGCAGCGGGGGCACGCGGCGGTTGGCCGCCGTCCCGAGCCCGCCGAGCACCGCCGCGCGGGCGTGCACGACGACCCGCGCCGCGCCGGCCGCGACCACGGCGTCGACGAACGCGAGCAGCCGATCGAACCCGTCGCGCCCGACGATGCCGAGGCGATGCTTGACGGTGACGTCGATGCGCGCAGCGGCGACCATCGCCGCGACCCCGTCGGCGACGCGACCCGGGTGATCCATCAGCGCGGCGCCCCACAGCACGCGCGCCGCGGCGGGGCTCGGGCAGCCACAGTTGAGGTCGATCTCGACGAAGCCCCGCGCCGCGGCGATCCGCGTGGCGGCGGCGAGCACCGCCGGCTCGCTGCCCCCGAGCTGCAGCGCCACCGGCCCGTCGGCGGCGCCCAGCTCGAGCTCGGACGACGCGTCTGCGCGGCCGTCGACCACCGCGCGCGCGGAGATCATCGGCGTGTACAGCAGCGCGTGGCGAGAGACGTCGCGGAACATCGCCCGGAAGTGGCGATCGGTGCGGTCCATCATCGGCGCGACGCAGAACCGCCACGGCCTCGCTGCGCTGGACTCGGACATCTCCATCGCCACCTTGCCGCGCGACGCCCGACCGGGGCAAGTCGATCCGCGGCGACGTGCTACCTTCGGTGTGCATGGCCGGGACGACGGCGATCCTCGGGGCGGGGTGGTTGGGGGCCGAGGTCGCGAACGCGTGCCCACGACCGGTGCTCGCGACCACGCGCAGCGGTCGACGGCCGCCGAGCCTCGCCGAGGACGTCGCCGTCGCGCCGCTCGATCTGCTCGCCGACGCGCTGGATCTCGGCCCGCTCGCGCGCGCGACGACGTGGGTCTTCGCGATCGCGCCGGGCCGCGATCAGGATCGCCGCGCGGTGTACGTCGACGGGCCCGCGCGCCTACTCGCGGCGCTGCCCGGCAGCGACGTGCGCCGCGTGGTGTGGATCGGGTCCACCTCCGCGCTGCCCGACGTCGACGACACCCTCGACGAGACCCACGCGGCGTGGCCCGACGAGCCCCGCGGTCGGATCCAGCGCGAGGCCGAGGGCATGGTCCAGGCGGCGTGCGAGGCGGCGCGGGTGCCGTGGATGGTGCTGCGCATGGGCGGGCTGTACGGCCCGGGGCGCGAGCTGGGCCGCCTGTTCGGGCAGGGTGATCGCCTCGGCGACGGCGACCGCGTGACCAACCTCGTGCACCGCGACGACGCGGTCGCCGCCACCCTCGCCGCGATCGCGAGCCCGCGGGTCGGCGTCGTGCACGTGGTCGACGACGATCACTGCACACGCCGCGCGATGATCGATGCAGTGCGCGTCGCTGCGGGCCATCCGGCCGCGATCTGGCCCGCGGAGGCCGCTCGCCCCCACGGCAAGCGCGTCGACAACCGCCGCCTGCGGGACTGGCTCGGGGTCGTGCTCGAGCATCCGCACCACGGGCCCCTTGCGACCCCCGAGGGACGTGCTTAGAGCTGTGCCCCATGAGCCCCGTCACGGCCGCGGTCACCGACGCCCTCCCCGTCCCCGTGGCCGAGCGCCCCGTCGATCTGCAGGCGCTGCAGCTCGAGCTCGATGGCGTCGCCGCCTGCGCCCTCGAGGCGCGGCGCGCGGGCGTCGGGCTCGACGTCGCGGTCCGTGATCCCAGGTGGCCCGCGCTGGTGCGATTCCACCGCGACCTCCAGGACGCGCTCTTCGTCGAGACGACGCCGCAGATCGAGGGGTGGTTCTCGTCGCTGACGGAAGGCGACGCGAACCACCGCGCTCGGCTCGATCGCTTCGCGGGCAGCCTCGCCACCACCGCCAGCGGCGAGGTCGAGGACACCGGCGCGCTGTCGGTCGCCCTCGCCGAGCTGCTCGTCTTCGAGGCCGTGCGGCTGCGCCTCTGCGTTGCCGCGTGGAGCAACGAGGACTTCGAGCGCACCGGCGGCCACGATCAAGAGCTCGACGCCATCGCGTGGGCCGAGGTCGACGCGATCCTCCACGACCCGGAGCTGCGGCAGGGCGGCGTGCGCCCGCTGCAGGTGATGTTCGCCTCGGCGTTCGTGTCGCTGGCCCGCAACGCGCACCGGCGGGTCGACGAGCTGCGCCGCACCTCCGAGGACGTGCTCGAGCAGCTGTCGACGCGCGCCCGGCTGCGCGGGGCCCTGCGCGAGCTCCGACTGCCCGAGGCGGTCCTGCTCGAGAACGCCTTGTCGAACCTCCTCGGCGAGGAGCGCGTCGAGCTCGCCGAGCTCCAAGAGGCCCATCCGCTGGCGCTCGAGGGGCTCTCGCGGCAGGCGATGGATCAGCGGGTGTCGCGGTCGCGCCGCCAGCTCGGGGGCGGGCCCCAGCACTGGCCGCGGCGGCGGCGGCCGGCGCTGTTCGACCTGCTCCGCGAGCGCCCGTGAGCACGGCCCGAACGCGGCCGATCGCGACTCGATCGCGAAGACGGGGATGATCGCGACTCGCTCGCGAAGACGGGTATGATCGCGGGGCGATGCCGAGGCTCCGACCGACGTCGACGCGGGCGCGTCGCATGATCGCGCTCGGGGCGGTGGCCGCGGCCGGCCTCGCCCTCGATCTCTCGACCAAGGCGTGGGTCTGGGAGGAGTTGCGACGGCACCCGCCCAAGCGCCTCGTCCCCGGCGTCTTCCACCTCGAGTTCGCGTTCAACACCGGCTCCGCCTTCGGGTTCCTGCGCGACGCGACGTGGTCGCGCTGGGTGTTCGTCGCGATCACCGTCGCCTCGATCGCCTACGTGCTGCAGCTCGCGTGGCGATGGTCGCAGCGCGGCGTGCTGCTGCCGATCGCGACGGGTCTGCTCGTGGGCGGCGCCCTCGGCAACCTCCACGATCGCCTGTTCCGCTCGATGCGGATGTTCGATCGCACCGTGCGGCACGGCGTCGTCGACTTCCTCGTGGTGTTCTACCAGCCCAAGCAGCGCTGGCCGGCGTTCAACGTGGCCGACGTGCTCCTGCTCGTCGGCGCCGTCCTGCTCGGGCTGGCGCTGTGGCGGGGACGCCCCCGCGCCGAGGTGACCTGATGCACCCGGTGCTGTTCGAGCTGCCGTGGGGCGGCCACGCCAACGCCTACGGCACGCTGATCCTCCTCGGCGCGGTCGCGACGATCCCCGGCGTGTGGTGGGACGCGAAGCGACGCGGCGTCGGGGCCCCCGAGCACCTGTCGTTCCTCGTCGACTTCTACCTCGCGATCGCCCTGGGGGCGTACGTCGGTGGTCGTCTCCTGCACGTGCTGACCGTGCCGGCGGAGTATGTCGCCGATCCCTCGCGCGTGTTCGTCAGCGACGGCACCGGGTTCGTGTTCTTCGGCTCGCTCGCGGCGATCGTCGCGTCGTGGGTGTGGATCGCGAGGCGTCACCGCACCGAGTTCTCCACGCTGTGCGATCTCGCCGCGACGTGGATGCCGCTGGGCCACGCGTTCGGACGGCTCGGCTGCTTCTTCGCCGGCTGCTGCTGGGGCGCGCCCACCGAGTCGCGCTGGGGCGTGGAGTTCGGCCCCGACGCGATCGTCACACTGGTCGACGGGGCGCCCCTCGTCGACGGCCACACCGTGCCGCTCATCCCCGTCCAGGCGATCGAGGCCACGGGCCTCTTCGTCCTCGCCGCGGCGCTCGTCGCGTTGCGGGTGCGCCGCGGGCCCGAGCCGCGCTGGCGGCAGGCCGGCCGCTACGCCCTGGGCTACGGCGTGCTGCGCTTCGTGATGGAGGCGATGCGGGGCGACGCCACCCGCGGGTTCGCGTTCGAGATCCCGGGGGGCGCGCTCGCCCAGTGGCTGGGCATGGCGCCCACGCAGGCGCTGGTGCTGTCGTGGTCGCAGGTGGTCGCCGCCGGGCTCGTCGTGCTCGGGGCCGTCGCCCTGCGCCGCGACATCCGCCTGCGGGCCCAGCGGGCTTAGGCTATGCTCCGCGCGCGCATGGCCGACGCCCCTGCACCCCTCGACGCCCCCGAACCACCGCGGCAGGGTCGCCTCGTCCTCGCGGGGGTCGTCGCCGCGATCACCCTCGGGCTCGACCTGTGGAGCAAGGCCTGGGCGTGGGAACACCTGCGCGAGGGCGAGACGGTCACCGTCATCGAGAAGTGGGCGTACTTCGAGTTCGGCTTCAACACCGGCTCGGCGTTCAGCTTCCTGCGCGACGCCTCGTACGCGCGCATCGTCTTCATCCTCGTCACCCTGCTCGCGCTCGCGTACATGGTGAAGCTCGCGCTGACGCTGCCGACGCGCTGGCGCAGCGCCTACGTCGCGATCGCGATGGTCGCCGGCGGCGCGATGGGCAACCTCCACGATCGCCTCGTGCGCGTGATGGAGCTGCGCGGCGAGTCGCGCTACGGCGTGGTCGACTTCATCAAGGTCTACTACTGGCCCGACAAGCCGTGGCCCACGTTCAACGTCGCCGACATCGCCCTGGTCGCCGGTGTGGCCCTGCTGTTCATCTTCTTGACGAAGCACGGCGACGCCGTCGACGCCAAGAAGGACGCGGCGAAGCCCGCGGCCTGACGTCCACTCAGGGCTCGAAGGCGCGGGTCTTCGCCAGGCTCTCGAGCCGCTCGGCCTCGGGCTCGCTGTCGGCCACGATGCCGCCGCCGGCGTGCAGCGACAGGCCGCGGGTGTCGAGTAGCCCGGTGCGGATGGGGATGCTCATGCGCACGCCGGTGGCCTCCAGCAGCACGATCGCGCCGCAGTAGATGCCACGCGGGTGCTCCTCGAGCGCCTCGATGATCTCGAGCGTGCGCCGCTTTGGCGCCCCGGTCACGCTGCCGCCGGGCACCAGCGCGGCGCACAGCTCGGCGAGCCCGACGCCCGGGCGCAGCGTGGCTCGGATCTCGCTGACGAGGTGGTGCACCGTCGGCAGCGCGAGGTCGTCGGGCCGCGCGGGCGCGTGCACCGATCCGGGCTCGGCGAGCCGCCCCAGATCGTTGCGCACCAGGTCGACGATCATCACGTGCTCCGCGAGGTCCTTCACGCTGCCGCGCAGCTCCTCCCGCGCGGCGCGATCGGCCTCGGGCGTGCTCGCCCGCGGTCGCGTGCCCTTGATCGGTCGCGCGTGCGCCACCGCGACGCCCGCAGCATCGACGTCGACGTCGACCAACGTCTCGGGCGAGTTCGACAGCACGATGCCGCCGGGCACCCGCAGCAGCGCCCCGCGCTCGGCGGGCGCCTTGCCGCGCAGGCGCAGGTAGAGCGCTGCGGCCCGCTGCGGGAGCGCGGCGGCGGTGACGGTCTCGCGCCACGGCGCGAAGAACCGCTGCGCGAGGTTCACCTGGTAGGTGTCGCCGGCGACGATGTGCCCCTGCGCGAGGGCGACCTTGGCCCGGTAGGTCTCGGGCGACCAGATCGAGGCCAGCGGGCCGAGGGGCCACGGCCCGGGGACCGCGAGGCCTGCGGGCGGATCGGGTGGCGCGCCGAACACCCGCACGCCCTCGGGCCCGCCCTCGATCCACGAGCGGCTCCGTCGCAGGACGATCCCCGGCAGCGCGCGCGACCGCGGGCGGCGGCCGAGCACGAGGTCCGCGGCGAAGTCGTAGCTGATGCATCCCGTCCAGACCGAGCCGGGCTCGCGGCGCCACCGCGCGTCGATCGCCGCGATCGCCCGCGGATCATCGGACTCGATCACCTCGTCGGCGTCGAACGCCACGATTCCCCGCGACGCTGCCCCGCCGTCGAGCCACGTCACGTCGCGCCCCTCGGCGACCAGCGCCGCGAACGCTGCGGCGCGCTGGGCGTCCGAGAGCGACGACCATGGCGAGCCCCTCGCCATCACGTGGTTCGGTGTTGCTTCAGCGCGCGGCCGAACTCGAGGGTGTACTGCACCGCGCTGGTGATCGACAGCCCGAGCGCGACGTAGAGGAAGCCCATGCCCAGCTGGTGGAAGTCGATGTGCTCGGGCGAGAACGGCATGCGGTAGCGGTAGCGGGCCAGTACGCAGCAGATGCCGACCAGCTGCATCACGGTCTTCATCTTGCCGCCCTCGCCCGCGGCGATGACCACGCCCTGGTTGGCCGCGACCGAGCGGAGCCCCGAGATGTAGAAGTCGCGGCCGATCATCACCACCACGATCCACGGCGGCAGCAGGGCGACCATCACCAGCCAGACCATCACCGACATCGCCATGAGCTTGTCGGCGAGCGGATCCATGAACTTGCCGAAGACCGTGACGAGGTTCTGCCGGCGCGCGAGGTAGCCGTCGAGAATGTCGAGGCCGCTCGCGGCTGCGAACAGCAGCGCGGCCATGAAGTTGCGCACGGGGTCGGTCGGGTCGATGAGCACCAGCACCGGCGGGATCAGGAACAGCCGCCCGATCGTGATCAGGTTGGGCAGGTTCAGGACCTCGCGCTTGAACGCCTCGAGCCGGGTGAGCTCGCCGCCGGGGTTCATGTCCAGCCCCCGCCCGCGACCAAGGTCGCGCCCGAGTCGCCGCGCCGAGTGCCCTGCGCGCTCGGCAGGCACACGAACACCGCGCCCTCGCCCTCGCAGTGCAGGAACCCGATCTCCGGCTCGAGGTTGGGGACGACGTTGCCGACCCAACCGACGAAACCGCTGCGGTGCACGCGATACGGCCGCTCGGGGGCGATCTTCACCGCGACGAGCTCGCCGGGCACGCGCAGGGCGACCGCGCCCTCGCCCGCCACGCGGACCAGCTGGATCGACCGGCTCGCGCGCGGGAGCTGGCCGACGTCCCACATGAGCGTCGACTCCATCGCCCAGATGTAGCTCTCGACGAAGAAGCACAGGTCGCGCTGCAGCTGCAGCGCGAGGAACCGCTCGTGCTCGCGGGACAGCACCAGGTGCCCCTCGCCCTCCATCGACACGAGGCGCTGGAACACCTCGGGCACCGCGCGGCCCTGCATGCGGCGGTTCACGGCGCGCACCTCGAGGTTCTCGCTGCACAGCAGCACCGCGTCGGTGCGCGTCATCATCTCGCCGCGCACGGTGACCATGAGGTGACCGTCGGCGGTGAGCGACAGCGTCGGCGTGTCCCTCGCTGGGTTCAGGAGGCGACCGAACGCGAACTCGGTCACGCCCGGGATCGGCGACGGGGGGGGCACGGCAGGGCGAGACTACCCCAACCCGCGCGCCCGTGCGTCACTCGGCGAGGTGGCGGGCCGGCGCGCGGCGCAGCTGGGCCGCGCCCCCTTGGGCCTGGCGCTCGTACGCGTAGAAGCGCCGGAGCACCGATCGCACGTACGCGCGGGTCTCCTCGAACGGAGGGACGCCGCCGTACTTCTCGACGTTGCCCGCGCCCGCGTTGTACGCCGCGAGCACGAGGACCATGTCGCCGCCGTAGCGGTTGGCGAGCAGCCGCAGGTATCGCGCGCCGCCGTGGATGCTCTGCGCGGGATCGAAGGCATCCTTGACGCCCAGCGAGCGGGCGGTCCGCGGCATGAGCTGCATGAGGCCCATCGCGCCGGCGCGGGAGACCGCGCGGGGCTGGTAGTTGCTCTCCGTGTGGATCACCGCGCGCACGAGCGACTCGGGGAGCTGGTAGCGCGACGCGGCCCCGCGGATGATGCTGTCGTAGCGGTGGAAGCGTTCGCCGCCGAGGGCGACGGGCGTCTCGTCGCCGGCCACGCGCGCGCCGCCGGGCGACTTCCCGCCCCCACCGCTGCCGGGGAGGCTCTTCCACAGCGACCACGCCCCGCGCTGCCGATCGGGGATGTTGGTCACGTGGATCGTCCCGGCCCCGTCCACGTAGCGGTAGTAGTTGTTGCGGCCCGCAGACCCGCGGCGGCTGGCGGACGCGGCGTCGACCGGCGACGCCAGCACGAGCGCAGCGGCCGCCCAGCCCAGGACGGCGCGCGCGAGCGTGGGACGGGATCGACGCATCGGTCCTCCAGCTTAGCCCACCTCCCGGCAGGACCGCACGAATCGAGCGAGGACGGGACCCGGAGCCCGGCCCGTTGCGTTACCGTTGCGCCCGAGGCCCCCCATTGCCCACCGAGATCCACCGCAGCGATGTCCTCGTGATCGGTAGCGGGCTGGCGGGGTTGTACTTCGCGCTCGAGCTCGCGGAGCGCGGCACCGTCACCGTCCTGACCAAGACCGTCCCCGAGAGCTCCAACACGCAGTGGGCCCAGGGCGGGATTTCGGCCGTCTTCGACGGCGACGACTCGGTCGCGTCCCACGTCGAGGACACGCTGCGCGTGGGCGCGGGCCTGTGCGATCCGAAGATGGTCGAGCACGCGGTCGAGATGGCGCCGGCGCTGGTCGAGCGCCTCGCGAAGACCTACGGCGTGCGCTTCGATCGCGTCGACGACGGCGCGTTCGCCCTCGGCCGCGAGGGTGGGCACAGCCACCGCCGCGTGGTGCACCACCTCGACACCACCGGCGCCGAGATCGTGCGCGGCCTGCTCGAGGCCGCGTCGCGCCACCCGAACATCCGCATCCTCCCCCACCAGATGGTCGTCGACCTGCTCTCGTGGTCGAAGGTCGACGGCAGCCGCGGGTGCTTCGGCGCCTACAGCCTCGACGTCCCCACCGGCGTCGTGCACGGCCATGTCGCCCGCGTGACGCTGCTCGCCACCGGTGGCGCCGGCAAGATCTACCGTTACACGAGCAACCCCGACGTCGCCACGGCGGACGGCGTCGCGATGGCGTATCGCATCGGCGCGACGGTCGGCAACCTCGAGTTCATGCAGTTCCACCCGACGTGCCTGTTCCACCCCGGTGCCAAGAGCTTCCTGGTGTCCGAGGCGGTCCGCGGCGAGGGCGGAATCCTGCGCCGCCGCGACGGCACGGGCTTGATGGACGGTCGCCACCCGATGGGCAGCCTCGCGCCGCGCGACGTCGTCGCCCGGGAGATCGACGCGGAGCTCAAGCGCACCGGCGAGCCGTGCGTGTTCCTCGACGTCACGCACCTCGATCCTGCGTTCATCACCCAGCGGTTCCCGGCGATCCACTCGCGGTGCCTCGAGCTCGGCATCGACATGCGCACGCAGCCGATCCCCGTGGTGCCCGCGGCCCACTACATGTGCGGCGGCGTCAAGGTCGACACCGCCGGACGCACCGACATCCCCGGTCTGCTCGCCGCCGGCGAGGTCACGCTCTCCGGCATGCACGGCGCGTGTCGCCTCGCCAGCAACAGCCTGCTCGAGGCCGTGGTGCTCGCCGCGGGTGCGGCCGAGATCGGCACCGAGTTCGGCCGCGAGCCGCCGTCCGTCGTCGCCGACTGGAACGAGGGCGACGCCGTCGATTCCGACGAGGCGGTGATGGTCAGCGCGAACTGGGAGGAGGTCCGCGCGTTGATGTGGAACTTCGTCGGGATCGTGCGCAGCAACAAGCGCCTCGAGCGGGCTCGGCGGCGCATCGAGCTCATCCGCGAGGAGATCCGCGAGTACTACCTGCGCTTCCGCGTGACCCGAGATCTGCTGGAGCTCCGCAACATCTCGCTCGCCGGACAGCTCGTGATCGAGTGCGCCCGGCGGCGCCCCGAGAGCCGCGGGCTACACTTCAACCTCGACTACCCCGACATGGATCCCGCGCTCGCCCACGACACCTTGCTGCACAAGCGCGACGGAGTGAGCCCGTGATGCGCGGATGGATCCTCGTCCTCGCGCTCGCGCTCCCGTCGGTCGCCGGCTGCGCGCCCCGCGGGAGCCGATCGCCGGAGGCCGCCCGCGACGCGTACCTCGACGCGCTGCGCAAGGACGATCCCGAGGCCGCGTACGCGCTGCTCGCCCCCGACGTCCGCGCGCGCGTCGACTACGCCAGCTTCCTCGCGCGGTGGAAGGCCGACGGCGCCGAACGCAAGGCGACCCTCGACGCGGCCAAGGCGATCGACCGCGGCCGCGTCGTCGCGGGCCACACGGCGACGACCGTGCACGAGGACGGCGTGGTGCTGCAGTGGGCGGAGCTCGACGATCGCTGGTTCGTGACCGGCGGGTTGCCGCCGGCGTCGCGCGCGAGCACGCCCGCCGAGGCGATCCGGAGCTTCCTCGCGGCGCTGGGCGTCGGACCCCTGGGCAACGCGCAGGCCTTCCTCTCCGCGGAGCTCGCCGACGCCCTGCGCGAGGACTGGGCCGCACGCACCGAGGCGATCGAGGCCGCGCTCGCGCGCCCCGGGGCGATCGAGCTGAGCGAAGATCTCCTGCGCGCTCAGCTCCGCTACGAGCCCCAGCGGGTCATCGTCCTCGAGCAGACCCCGCGGGGTTGGGCGATCACCAGCATCGAGTGACCCGGAGTGGGCCGCGCCCTGGCCACACGAGTAGCCGCTGCGCGCTGACCTCCGGCTACACAGGTGGCCACCGCTGGCCATTCGACCGTGTGTTTCCCCAATGGCCTGCCCCGCGACTACGGGGCACGGAACTTGCTCATCGGGCCGCGCCGGCAACGGCAGAAGCCTTGGAGCACACGATGCAGCCCTCGTTTCGAGTCGGAGACAAGTCGGTGTACCCCGCCCATGGCGTCGCGGACGTCGTCGCGGTCGAGCACAAGACCATCGGTGGCAGCCCCTTGGCCTTCTACCACCTGCGCGTGATGGGCTCCGGCCTGAAGATCATCGTTCCCGTGCACAAGGCCGAGGAGAACGGCATGCGCGCCGTCGCAGCCGAGGCCGAGGTCGACGAGCTGTTCGAGCTGCTCCGGGACCACGAGGTCCCGTGTGACCGCCAGACCTGGAACCGCCGGTACCGCGGCTTCATGGAGAAGATCCGCACCGGGTCGCTCTTCGAGGTCGGCGAGGTCTACCGCGACCTGTCCCTGCTCAAGCAGACCAAGCAGCTCTCCCACGGGGAGAAGCAGATGCTGCGCACCGCCCGCGACCTACTGGTCAAGGAGCTCGCCGTGGCCCGCGCCTCCACCGAGGACGACGTCGCGAAAGAGCTGGACTCGATGTTCAAGAACTAGCAGGCTCCGCCGCGCGCGTGGAAACGGTCGATCACATCTCCATCCAGATTTGCACCGACCCGTGGGACCAGGTCGAGGTGGACGCGTTCGTCTGCCCCACCAACTCCCAGGGGACGATGTCGCACTATCCCGCCGCGAAGCTGCGGGAGCTGGCGGGGATCGACCTCGAGGTGCTGCTCCGGGATCACACCCCGCTCGCCATCGGCGCCGCGTTCGTGACCCCCGCGGGCAACATGAAGGCCGGCCACCTCATCCACGTGCCCAACACCGAGGCCCCCGGCGGCCGGGTGCAGGTCGAGGACATCCTCCGGGCCACCGCCGCGGTGCTGGTCGCCTGCCAGGTCAAGGGCTTCACCTCGGTGGCCATGCCGCTGATGGGCGCCTTCGACACCGGCATCCCCGCCGAGGAGGCCGCCCGCGCGATCCACAGCGAGTTCCGCTCGTGGCGGGGTGAGAAACCCCTGAAGGTGCTGTTCATGGCCAAGGACGCCGACGAGGTCGAGGTGTTCGAGATGGCCATCGAGGGCACGGGCTGAGCCGCGTCCGGGCCTGAACCCGCCGTCTGTCGCGTCCCGGAGGGCCGCGCGAGCCCGCCATGGGCCCCGCCCTCCTCGCCGCCCTCGGCCCGGGAGCACCGCCTGGACGCTCCGGCGCCGCTCTGCCGTAGAGCGCGGCCGCGTGCTGTGATACACCCCGCGCGACGTCTCCGATGGCCGCTTCATACCTCCCAGCGCTCGTCTTCATCATTTTCGCGGTCGGCTTCGGCTGCCTGATGCTGGGTCTGACGATGGTCCTCGGTCCCAAGCGGACCTCGGCCATCAAGGACGAACCCTTCGAGTGCGGCAGCGAGCCGATCGGCAGCCCGCGCGTGAAGTTCAGCGTGAAGTTCTATCAGGTCGCGATCCTCTTCCTCGTGTTCGACATCGAGGTCGCGTTCCTCTACCCGTGGGCCTCGCTGTTCCGCGAGCTCTCCTGCAGCGGTGTCCTCGACGCCGCCGGCGTGTGCACCGGTACCCCGAGCCTCTTCGGCCTGGTGGAAATGCTGGTGTTCCTGGTCATCCTCGTCGTGGCGCTGGCGTACGTCTGGCGCAAGCGCGCGCTCGACTGGGCGTGAAACCGAAAGGCTCGAACCATGGCCGAATCCTCCGCGAGTTACATCCCCACCGTCCTGCAAGACGCGGTGAACTGGGCGCAGAAGTACAGCCTGTTCACGTACCCGTTCGCCACCGCGTGCTGCGCGATGGAGTTCATGTCGTTGATGGGCTCGCGCTACGACATCGCGCGCTTCGGCGCCGAGTTCCCGCGCTTCTCGCCGCGCCAGGCCGACCTGCTCATCGTCATCGGCACGATCACCGAGCGCCAGGCGCCGGTGCTCCGGCGCATCTACGACCAGATGCCCGACCCCAAGTGGGTGATGGCCTTCGGCGTGTGCGCCTCGACCGGCGGCTTCTATCAGAACTACACGGTCATGCCGGGCGCCGATCAGGTCATCCCGGTCGACGTCTACGTGCCCGGCTGCCCGCCGCGCCCCGAGCAGGTGCTCGACGGCCTCATGGCGCTGCAGAACCGCATCCAAGAGCACCGCGGCCACTGCCAGCAGCAGATCGGCAACACGGCGGCGATCGGCTACACCGACCGCCGCAAGCTGCCCGTGCTGCAGGACGGCACGAGCATGACGCTGCTCCCCGAAGAACGCATGCCCCAAGACGGAAGGGTCCGCTGATGGCTCAACGACTCCTCGAGTTCCTGCAGCGCGAGCGCCCCGCCGCGCTGGTCGAGACCGGCAGTCACGTCGGCGACGAGATCGCGGTGGTCCACCGCGAGCACCTCGTCGACGTGCTCACGCTGCTGCGCGACCACGCCGACACCAAGATGAACATGCTGAGCGACCTGACGGTCGTCGACTACCTCGGGCAGCAGCCGCGCTTCGAGGTCGTCTATCAGCTGTACAGCATCCCGCACAAACACCGCCTGCGGATCAAGGTCCGCATCGGCGACGCCCAGGACGAGTGCTGGGTGCCGACCGCGACCGGCCTGTGGCACGCGGCCAACTGGTCCGAGCGCGAGGCGTGGGATCTGTACGGCGTGCGCTTCGATGGCCACCCCGATCTGCGTCGCATCCTGATGTACGAGGAGTTCGTCGGGCACCCGCTGCGCAAGGACTACCCGCAGAACGCCCGCCAACCGCTGCTGCGCCGCCCCGACGCGCCGGCGACCGACGACCAGACCACGCGGCTGCTCCCCGACAGCCACGATCGCCGGGTGAGCTAGGAATCCACGCCGATGAGCGCCCCGACCCCCACCGCTCCCACCGCAAAGTCCGTCGCGCACACCGTCGCCGAGACCTACGACCCGCACACGGGTCGCCAGGCCGGCGAGATGCCGCTGTCGCCGTCGCTGCAGCAGTTCGCCGACGAGGCCGAGCGCCTCCCGACGGACGAGCTCATCCTCAACATGGGCCCGTCGCACCCAGCGATGCACGGCACCGTGCGCGTCGTGCTGCGCGTGGACGGCGAGACGATCAAGGACGCCGACGTCCAGATCGGCTACCTCCACCGCGGCTTCGAGAAGGAGAGCGAAGGCGCGACGTACACCCAGATCTTCCCGTACGTCGATCGCCTGAACTACGTCTCGCCGATGCTCAACAACGTCGGCTTCGCGATGGCCGTCGAGAAGCTCCTCGGCATCACCGCGCAGATCCCCGAGCGCGCCGAGTACATCCGCGTCATCGTCGGCGAAATCTCGCGCGTGTGTGATCACCTGACGTGCATCACCGCGTCGCTCGCCGAGCTCGGCGGCCTCACGGCGTTCTTCTGGGGCAACCGCGCCCGCGAGCACCTCTGGGAGCTGCTCGAGGACGTCTCGGGCGCCCGCATGACCCACAGCTACTGCCGGATCGGCGGCGTGGCGTGGGACCTCACCCGCGACTTCGACGAGAAGGTCCGCGGCAAGTTCGTGAAGGTCCGCGGGCTCATCACGGACATCCGCAAGCTCGTCGAGCGCAACCGCATCTTCCTCGACCGCATGCAGGGCGTCGGCACGATCTCGGCCGACGACGCGCTCAGCTACGGCTTCACCGGCCCGTGCCTGCGCGCCTGCGGCGTCGCCTACGACGTCCGCAAGGACCACCCGTACTCGGTGTACGACCACTTCGACTTCGAGATCCCGGTCGCCGACGCCGGCGACAACCTCGCGCGCTACCTGGTCCGCATCGAGGAGATGGAGCAGTCGCTGCGCATCGTCGAGCAGGCCCTGGTCCAGATCCCGCCCGGCGCCGTCATCGTCGACGATCCGCTCATCGCCCTGCCGGCGAAGCGCGAGGTCTACAACTCGATCGAGGGCATGATCGCCCACTTCAAGCACATCATGGACGGCCTGCGCGTGCCGCCCGGCGAGGCGTACAGCTTCACCGAGGGCGGCAACGGCGAGCTCGGGTTCTACATCGTCGCGGACGGCAGCGGCCGACCATACAAGAACCGCTGCCGGCCCCCGTGCTTCTACATCACCGCGGCGCTGCGCCAGATGATCCTCGGGACCAACCTGGCCGACGTGGTGCCCATCTTCGGTTCGATCAACATGATCGGTGGCGAGTGCGACCGCTGACACGAGAGACGCCATGACGAGTTCCGACCCGCCCGTGCCCAGCCGGCCCCGCTCGGCGACGATCATCCTCCCGCCCGAGCCGCCACCGCCGCCGGCCGCCGCCCGTTCGGCCGCGCCGACGACGGTGAAGCCGCCGGAGAACCGCGCCGCGCCGGCCCCGGCCGCGCCGAACCTCTCGGCCGCGCCGCGGCCCGGCGACGCGACGGTGAAGCTGACCATCGACGGCGAGACCGTGGAGGTCCGCAAGGGCACCAACGTGCTGGAGGCCGCCAAGCTCGTCGGCCGCGACATCTGCCACTTCTGCTACCACCCGGGCCTGTCGATCGCGGCGAGCTGTCGGCAGTGCCTGGTGGAGGTCGAGAAGAACCCCAAGCTCCAGCCGTCGTGCCAGCAGGTCGTCGGCGAGGGCATGGTCGTGCACACCGAGAGCCCCGCGGTGCTCGAGGCCCGTCGCGCGCTCCTCGAGTTCACGCTGAAGAACCACCCGATCGACTGCCCGATCTGTGACAAGGCCGGCGAGTGCACGCTGCAGCGGCACTACATGGACCACGATCACCAGCTCACGCGGGTGGACGTGCCCAAGATCCGCAAGCCGAAGCACAAGGACATCGGCCGCGAGATCATCCTCGACGCCGAGCGCTGCATCCTGTGCTCGCGCTGCATCCGGTTCTGCGAGGAGATTCCGGGCACCGGCGAGCTGACGATGACCTTCCGTGGCGACCACGAGAAGCTCGACATCGCCGATGGCCACCGGCTCGACAACGCCTACTCGATCAACGTCGTCGACATCTGTCCGGTCGGCGCGCTCACGGCCAAGGACTTCCGCTTCGCGGTGCGGGCGTGGGAGCTGAAGGCGACGCCGACCACGTGCCAGGGCTGCGCTACCGGCTGCGCCATCGAGCTGCACCACAAGCACGAGGCGGCGCACCGCATCGTGCCGCGGCACGACGCCGACGTGAACGGCCACTGGATGTGCGACGAGGGTCGCTACACGTACAAGGAGCTCGACGCGGACGCCCGCATCCGTCACGCGCGCGTCGACGGCCAGGACGTCCCCCTCGGTCACGCGATCGCGACGGTCGCCCGCCGCCTGCGGGGCCGCGCCAAGAAGGTTGCCGCGGTGTTCAGCGGCACCGCGACCAACGAGGCCAACCGGGCGCTCGCCGATCTGGCGGCGCTGCTCGGCGCCGAGCGCTTCGTCGTCGGGCGCGTCCCCGGCAAGACCGACGAACTGCTGCGCGACGCCGACAAGAACGCCAACCTCCGCGGCGCCATCGCGGCCTCGGGCGCGGCGAAGCACGAGGGCGAGCTCGGCCTCGAGCTCGCCGGTCGGGCCTACGAGGCGGTCATCTTCCTCGACGGCACCTTCGAGCTGTCGGACGTCGTCCGCAGCGCCCTCGGGGCGATCACCAGCGTTTGCTTGAGCGATCGGGTGACCCCGCTCGCGCAGGCCTGCTCGATCGTCCTGCCCGCGACGAGCTGGGCCGAGACGCTCGGCAGCGTCATCAACCGACAGGGCCGGCTGCGCGTGCTGCAGCCGGCGTGGCGGCCCGAGGGCGACCGACGCGAGCGCGCCGATCTCATCCGCGACATCGCGCTGGCCATGGGCGAGCGCGACCTCGGCACCAACCGCGAGCGCGCCCGCGCCGTCGCGGAGGAGTTCGACAACGAGGAACTCCTCGCGCTCACGGCCTCGCCGGTCGCGGCGCGCCCCACCCTGCTCCGCTTCTCGCACACCCGCGGCTGAACTTGGCTCGACCGATGTCCAACCACGCTCCCGTCCTCCCCTCGCCCCGCCGCCCGCTCCGCGTCCGCGCGCTCGTCCGCGCCGCGTCGCCCGCGATGCTGTGGCTGCTGCTGTGCGCCGCGCTCGGCGTGTCCGCGTGCGGCACCGACTACAAGTCGACCGCCGACACCGCGTCGGTGATCCGACCCGAGCCGGTGCGTGCCGTGTTCCACCCGTCGACGGGCCCCATCGCCGTCGACCTGGTGAACACCAGCGACAAGCCGGTGGCCATCGGTGAGTTCCGCATCGAGGGGCCCGACTGGACCTCGTTCGCCCTCGTCGAGCCCGTCAACGCCACGGTGCTCCGCCCCGGCGACCGGCTGAAGCTCCACGTGAAGGTCGAGGCCGCCGAGCTGCTCGGGCCGGGCGAGCCGATCCGCGGCGCGGTCGTCGAGCACGGCGACGCCCCGGAAGAGATCGCCGCCGACGAGTACCGCCACGGCACCGCGCACCTTTCGTTCAAGGCAGCCGGGGTCGTCACCGCCGTGCCGCTCGAGTTCGAGGACCCCTCGTGGGTGTCGCAGTACGTCCTGCCGGCGCTCATCAAGGTGCTCCTGCTGGTGATGGCGTTCATCATGCCGCTCGCGTCGCTGCTGACGTGGATGGAGCGCAAGCAGAGCGCGATGATGCAGGACCGCATCGGTCCGAACATGGCCCGCGTGTCGATCGGCGGCGTGACGCTGCGCCTGTGGGGCCTGCTCCACATCGCCACCGACGGCCTGAAGATGCTCTTC
Organism: Deltaproteobacteria bacterium Ga0077550; assembly: GCA_001464385.1. Classification (GTDB taxonomy): domain Bacteria; phylum Myxococcota_A; class Polyangia; order Nannocystales; family Nannocystaceae; genus Xiheibacterium; species Xiheibacterium aquaticum. Next base: position 116,889 of record LNFB01000212.1, read on the forward strand.
AAGGAGGACTTCATCCCCCGCCGAGCGCATCGGGCCCTGTACACCCTGGCGCCGCTGTTCGCGTTCGTGCCGGCGATGGTCGTGTTCGCGATCGTCCCGTTCGGCGACGCGGTCTGCTACGGCCAGCTATTCGACAGCCTGAGCGAGGCCGACGTGGCCCAGTGCGCCGCGGGACGCGGCGGCACCCCGCTGCAGATCGCCCAGATCGACGTGGGCCTGCTCTACTACTTCGCCATCGCGTCGCTCGCGACGTACGGCACCACGCTGGCCGGCTGGGCCAGCTACAACAAGTGGGCGGTCCTCGGCGCGCTCCGGGCGTCGGCGCAGATGATCTCGTACGAGGTCGCGATCGGCCTCACGATCGTCGGCGCCCTGCTGTGCTACGGCACGCTCGAGCCCCACGCGCTCGTGAAGGCCCAAGAGGCCTCGCACTGGGGCCTGGTCCTGCAGCCCATCGCGTTCATCCTCTTCTTCACGGCGGCCATCGCCGAGACCAAGCGCGCCCCGTTCGACCTCCCGGAGGGCGAGTCCGAGATCATCGGGTACTTCATCGAGTACTCGGGCATGCGCTTCGGCCTGTTCTTCCTCGGCGAGTTCATCGAGGTCGTGTTCGTCTCGGCGCTCGTGTCCACGCTGTTCCTCGGCGGCTGGAACCTGCCGTTCGGCATCCTCGGGGCCCACGGCTTCTCCAGCGCGCTGACGTGCCAGCTGTTCTTCCTCGGCGCGGGCCTCGTGCTCACCGCCAGCGGCGCGGCGATCTGGCGGGCGAGCAAGCACGCCGAGGGCGTCGCCTCGGTCATCATCGTGCTCGGCACGATTCACCTGGTCGTCGCGGTGTGGTCGGCCTTCACGGGTTGGGGCACCGCCCTGCCCCACATCGCGATCGTCACCATCGGCCTGCTCACGTGGGGCCTCAAGGTGCTCGCGCTGTGCTGGCTGCAGCTGCTCATCCGGTGGACGCTGCCGCGCTTCCGCTACGACCAGCTGATGAGCCTCGGCTGGAAGGGCCTGCTCCCGCTGTCGATCGCCAACATCGTGCTCACCGCGCTGGTCGTGTACGCGCTGGCGCCGTCGGCCCCGCCGGCCGCCGCCCCGCCGACCGGTGCCCCGCCGACCGCCGTTCCCGCGGCGGGCGGCACTGCCGAGGCGCCCACCCCGGCCGCAGCCCCCAAGTCACCGAACCCCTCCCCGGCCGCGGCCGGCCAACCGTAGGGCCCCCTAGGAAGTCGCGTCATGACCATCGGCGTCAAGAAAGTCTCGCTGCAGCGCACCACTCGGGATCAGATCTTTCTGCCCGCGATCCTCGAAGGGTTGCTGACCACCGCGCGACACTTCTTCAAGAACACGATGACCAAGGGGATGGGCGACGTCGACACGATTCGCTACGGCGAGCCCGGCGTCGATCCGAAGTCGTACTACCCCGAGCGGTTCCGCGGTGTGCACCGGCTCATGTTCCGCGACGACGGATCGGTCCGTTGCGTCGCGTGCATGTGCTGCTCCACGGTGTGCCCGGCGCGGTGCATCTACATCGTCGCGGAGGACCGCGAGGACAACAACGAGAAGGGCCCCGCCACGTTCGTCATCGACGAGCTCAAGTGCGTGGTCTGTGGTCTCTGCGTCGAAGCGTGCCCGTGCGATGCGATCCGCATGGACACGCGCACGCACATGACCCCGACCGAGGCCCGCGAGGACGCGGTGCTGCGCAAGGTCGACCTCATGAGCCGCGGTGGGCCTTCGGTGGCCGTGCAGGGCGGCCTCGGGGCCGACTACCGCGCCGACGCCCCGGCCGCCGATCCGCGCTTCGTCGGTCGGTGAGCCGCGAGCGCCTCGGCGCGACCTGTCAAGACCACGTGCCCCGAGGCGCGTGGTCTTTTCTTCGCGCCATCCCGCCGCCGTCGCACCGCGATTTCCCGGCAGCTTCGAGGCTCGCGTCTGCTATCTTGGACGGTGGGTCAGCCGTGCGCTCAGCGTTCGAGTTCTACCTACTCCGTTCAACCCGGGAACCGCCTCTGTCCGTGGGAGTGCATGCCCGTTCGGCGGGAAGCCCGAAGCGGTTACTTGTGGTGCCCACCTACGATGGTAGGGGTTGAACTGGAACCGCTGAGCGTCGGCTGACTCATTCCTTCTTTCCCCCCGTGGGGGGCGAGAGCGAAACGGTACGCGCTGACGCGCGGATTGCCCCCCGCAAGCGGGGGGCGACGGGCGCCCGCCGGGGGGCGACGGGTCGGGGACACGCGTCGCCGTCGGGCCCGAGTCCCGCGAGCTCACTCCGGGAGGGCGCGGAGGGTGTCGATGGTCTCGCGGAGGCGGAGGCGGACGCGGTCCTTGCCGCACGCGGCGAGGGTGTCGAACAGCGGCGGCGCGGCGACGCGGCCGGTGACCGCGAGGCGCAGCAGGCCGAAGATCTCCTTGGTCTTCCAGCCGGTGCGCTCACAGAAGCCGCGGCTGAAGGTCTCGATCGACTCCTTCGTGAAGCTGCGGGCGGCGCGATCCTTCTCGATGTCCTCGAGGAAGAGCGCCAGGACGTCGATGACCTCGGCGCGGGTGCGGCCCTTCAGGGCGAACTCGCCGAGCACCGGGCGCAGGTCGATCGAGGCGCCGAAGAAGAACGAAGCGAAGGGGATGAAGTCGTCGAGCCGCGAGATTCGCTCGCGGCTGAGCTCGACCATCCGCGTGAGCCGAGTGGTGGACAGCACGTCGCGCTGGATCCTCGCGACCAGCTCGTCGACGGGCATGGCGCGCATGTCCTCGCCGTTCCACGCCGCGAGCTTGACCGGGTCGAACACCGGGCCACCGACGCTCACGCGGGACAGATCGAAGTTGGCGACGAGCTCGTCGAGGCTGAAGCGCTCGCGCCCATCCTGCATCGAGAAGCCCAACGTCGCGAGGAAGTTCAGGAACGTCTCGGGCAGGTAGCCGAGCGTGCGGTAGTAGAAGACCGACACCGGGTTCTTGCGCTTCGACAGCTTGGAGCGGTCGGCGTTGCGCAGCAGCCCGAGGTGGTAGAACTCCGGCGGCTCCCAGCCGAAGGCCTGGTAGAGCAGCACGTGCTTGGGCGTGGAGCTCAACCACTCCTCGCCGCGGATGACGTGGGTGACGCCCATGAGGCGGTCGTCGACGACGTTGGCGAGGTGGTAGGTCGGGAAGCCGTCGGACTTCATCAGGACCTGCTCGTCGACCTGAGCGACGCCGAAGCGGACCTCGCCGCGCAGGCGATCGTGGACCACGATGTCGCCCTCGGTCGGCACCGCGAGGCGCACGACGTGGGTCTCGCCGGCGGCCGCACGGGCGGCACCGACCGCAGGATCGAGGCCGCGGCAGTGGCGGTCGTAGCCGGGGTGCTCGACCTTGGCCGCGACCTGGGCGCGGCGCAGCTCGTCGAGCCGCTCGCGGGTGCAGAAGCAGCGATACGCCGCCCCCGTGGCGAGGAGGCGATCGATGTGCTCCCGATAGATGTCGAGGCGCTCCGACTGACGATACGGGCCGTTCGGTCCGCCCTTGTCCGGCCCCTCGTCCCACTCGAGTCCGAGCCAGCGCAGCGCCTCGAAGATGGCATCCTCGCTGCTGCGCGAGGACCGTTCCTGGTCGGTGTCCTCGATCCGCAGGATGAACCGGCCGCCATGCCGACGGGCGAAGGCGTAGTTGAAGAGCGCGATGTAGGCGGTGCCCACGTGCGGGTCGCCCGTCGGGCTCGGCGCGATGCGGACGACCGGGGGCATCCGGCCGGGGACGTCGGTCATGACCCGCTCCTACCACAACGCTGCGCCGGCCGTTACACTCGCGAGGCGTGACCGAGATCAGCGATGAGGCCGCCATCGACGCGGCGGTGGGAACCGTCAGCCGACGTGTGCACGAGCGGGCGTCCGCAGCGGTCGAGCTGCTCGAGATGCTGATCCACGCCCAGGGGCGCGTCGTCCGACGCGACCAGGAGCTGTGGGCCGGTCACACCGTGCTGAACTACGATCGCGAGCTACTCCCGCGGGTGTCGCGGGCGAGCAGCGTGGGCATGTCGATCTACCTCGGCAACCGCCGGATCGCGACGTACACGTCGCTCGACGCGGGGCCCGCCCCCGAGGTCGGCGCCTATGCCGACGCAGAGCTCGTGGATTCGGTGCTGCGTCGCCGCCAGACCTACCGCGGCATGCTCGACGTCTCGGGCCGACCGACGATGGTCGCCGCGCGTCCGCTGTTCGCCTCCGACAAGCCCGAGGAGTACGGGCCGATCGGAATCCTCGAGGCCTTCCAGGACATGGCGACGCTCCGCGAGTTCCTGTCCAACAGCCTCCGCCCCGCGACCGCGGACGAGTCGGACTCGCCCCGCGCGCCCCTGCACGGCGAGCGGCTGTCGACGATGACCGACTTCCTCGACGACGTCGCCCGGCGACTCCAGCTCCTCGCGCTCAACGGCAACATCATCGCAGCCCAGGCCGGTGACCACGGCCGAGCCTTCCGCGTGGTGTGCCGCGAGCTGGGGAGCCTGGCCGACCAGTCGAAGGACGTGGTCAGCGAGACCCGGCGGGCCTCCGATCTCCGGACCCCTCCGCCAGAGGCGATCCCCGAGCACGACGCCGACCCGCCCGTATGAATTTCCCGCGGGACCCCGCGGGATGACCGGGTCGAAGGCGATCTGCGCACAATGCGCAAGTTGCTTTTCTCATGTTATTTCAATAGCATGCCACGGATGCATCGGCGCGGGTCGACCCACGCCCTGAATTTTCCAGCATTTTCGGGGTCTTGACCGCTTGTTGGTAGGATCCCGCCGTGCTAGGTCACGTGCGAACGTAGGCCGGAGTTTGGCCATGGACCAGATTTTCGAGAGTCATTTCGGGGGCAATCAGAGCTCGAGCAACGGGGGCGAGACAGACGCCTACTGTCCCAAGTGCCGAGCGGATACCCAACACATCATTCTCGAGAGCTACGCCGAGGAGATACGGCGCGTTCAGTGCGCAGTGTGTGGAGACACGCACGCGTACAAGCCGCCGCGGGGTGGCGAGGATGACAACCCAGAGCCGCTCGCGGCCGCGAAGCGTCGCGGTGCGAAGAAGCTGGACTGGCTCGAGGGGATGAACTCCTATCCGCTCGACAACGCCGTCCGCTACTCACCGAAGGCGGCGTTGACCCTTCACCAGATCGTGGTTCACCCCACGTTCGGGGTCGGCTTCGTCTGCGAGATCGCGGGCGAGCAGAAGGTCGAGGTCATGTTCCGCAACAACCTCCCGCGCGTGCTCGTGCACGGCCGCGGCGAGACCGATGCGGAGCGCGGCGGAGAACGGGTCGGCGAGGAGGAGGTCCGGCAGCTGCTCGGCCTCGAGCTCGGGCCCTCGCCCGAGGAAATCGCCGCCGAGCGCGAGCGTCGCCTCGCCGAGGAGGAGGCCGAGCGCCAGCGCGAGCGCGAGGAGAAGCGTCTCGCCGCCGAGCGCGAGCGTGCCGCCGCCGCCGAGCGTCGCGAAGAGGAGCGTCGCCGCCGCGAGGAAGAGCGCGACGCGAAGCGACGCGAGCGCGACGAGGAGCGCGAGCGCAAGAAGCAGGAGCGCGAGCAGGAGCGCGTCCGCAAGGCCGAGGAGCGCAAGCTCGAGGCCGAGCGCAAGCGCGACGAGGCCCAGCGCGCCCGCGATGACGAGCGCCGCAAGAAGGAGCAGGAGCGCGAGGACAAGAAGCTCGAGAAGGTCCGCGAGCGCGAGCGCCTGGCGAAAGAGAAAGAGAAGGAGCGCCTCGCCGCCCTCAAGGACAAGGAGCGCGAGAAGGTCGCTGCCGCCAAGGAGAAGGAGCGCGAGAAGCTCGCCGCCGCCAAGGAGAAGGAGCGCCTCGCCAAGGAGAAGGAGAAGGAGCGCGAGAAGCTCGCTGCCGTGAAGGAGAAGGAGCGCCTCACTGCCCTGAAGGAGAAGGAGCGCCTCGCCGCCCTCAAGGACAAGGAGCGCGAGAAGCTCGCCGCCGTGAAGGAGAAGGAGCGCCTCGCCAAGGAGAAGGAGCGCGAGAAGATCGCGGCCGCCA
>LNFB01000213.1 GCA_001464385.1 Deltaproteobacteria bacterium Ga0077550
GCGGCGGATCTGTTCGTCGTGGGCACGCTGCGGAAGTTCGCGGTGTGGGAGAGCACCGCGGTGCCCGAGCTGCGCGTGCAGGCGGAACAGGTCGGGGCGCGGGTGGTGGCGGGGCTGCGCCGCGGGGGTTGACCCGTCGCCCCGCTACGGGGCCATCACGGCGGCGATCCGGCGCCGCAGGCCGAGGTTCCACGCGTCGTCGGGGCCCAGGCGCTGGTCCGCCCGCCGCAGGCGCTCCCGAGCAGCGCCCACTTCGTCGGCTTCGGCGAGCAGCGCGTCGAGTAGCGCGAGCTCGGCGGCGCTGTGCGGCGGGACGTCGCGCGGTCCGAGTTCCGCCCGGACGACGCCGAGCAGCTGCCGCGCGGCGCTGCGATCGTGCGCGGCACTGTGACCGATCGCCGCCACGGACGCGCTCTGCCACAGTCGATCGCCGCGCACGCTGGCTGCCCGTGCGCGGGCGAAGGCGGCGTCGGCCTCGACACGCTCCCCGAGGGCCGCGAGCGCCGCTGCGTGAACGAGCTCGAACATCGCGTTCGGCGACGGTGGTAGCTGGCCCCGGACCCGCTCGACGACGGCGAGCGCGGCCTCGGGCCGACCGCGGGCCAGATCGATCTCGGCCAGCCCGAGGTCGATCACCGGGTTCGACGGCACCGCCGTCCCTCGATCCGCGACGGCCCGCCCCAGCGCCTCGCGCAGGAGGTCCTCGGCCTCGTCGAGCGCACCGGCGCGGCGCCGGACCTCGGCCAGCGCGAGCGCGATCGATCCCCGTCGCGGGTGGGACACGGGCAGCACCGCCGCCGCCAGTGCGCGCGCCGCCGAGAGGTGGTGCTGGGCCTCGGCGAACCGCTCGGCGTTCTTGGACACGATGCCCAGGTTCAACGCGATGATCGTGCGGTCGGGATGGCGTGCCGGCAGCACCCGATCGGTCAGGCGCGCCGCAGCGTCGAGCCGCGCCAGCGCATCGTCGTAGCGGGCGAGGCTCGCCAGCGTGGTCCCGAGATCCTCGTACGCCATCGCCAGCAGATCCTCGTCGACCGGGTCCAACCCCTCGGCGAGCTCGACCGCGCGTTGGTGCTGCTCGAGGGCGGCCTCGCGCTCGCCCGTCGATCGCAGCGCGGTGCCCATGTGACGCGCCAGCTGGGCGCGCATGCGATCGCCGAGTGCGGCCCGAGCAATGGCGATCTCGGCGTTGCGCGCCCACTCGCGGGCCTGGGCCAGGTCACCAGTGCGCAGGCCGTGGAGGAACACCAGATCCAACGCGGCCTCGGCGGCGAGCTCCTGTGCCCCCGCGGCGCTGGCGTCGAAGTACGCCTCACGCCACTGGACATCGGCGACGTCGGCCTCGCCGAGCCGCTCGCGGATCGAGCCCAGGCGCAGGGCGATCGCAGCGCGTGCCGTCGGCTCGTCGGGCTCCTGCGCGGCGAGGGCCTCGGCCGCCGCGACCGCGCGCGCGTAGTCCCCCGACGCCTCGAGCAGGCGGATGTGGTCGAGCTCGAGGGCGACCGCCGGCGGCAGCACGACCGCCTCGGGGGCATCGACGCAGCGCGGCGCCGAGGAGACCACGCGCACCACATCGGCGGCGTTGCCCAGCGCAGCGGGGGCGCCATCACGCAGCAGGGCGTGCGCGGCCACCAGCGCGTCGACCCGGCGTTCGACGCAGCCGCGGCGCGACGGCGCGTCCACGGCACAGGTGGCGTCGAGCTCGGCCCCGAGGTTCTGCTGCACCAGCGCCAGCTCGGCCAGGGCTGCACGCCATCCGACCACCGCGTCGTC
>LNFB01000214.1 GCA_001464385.1 Deltaproteobacteria bacterium Ga0077550
GACCGCGATCGCACCTGCGAGCAGTGCCGCGCCGACGAGGACGCCGCGACGGCGAGCCCGGCGCGCGGATCGAGCGTCGACCAGCGCCGCGAGCAGCACGTCCATGCTCGGCCACCGCGCGTCGCGGTCGGCGAGGAGTCCGCGACGCAACAGCGGCCACACCCACGCCGCGCGGGCGTTGGCCGACGGTGGCTGCACGCGATCGCGGCGCTTCGCCCGATAGATCGTCTCGGGGAGCTCGCCGTCGAAGGGGAAGCGCCCCCACAACGCCTGGTACACCGCGACGCAGAACGCGTATTGGTCCGCCCGCGCATCCGCGATCGCCGTGGTGAACTGCTCGGGCGCCATGTACTTGGGCGTGCCCAGGATCGTCGCGGTGTCGCGCAGGGCCGAGCGGCTCGACGCGTCGGTGGCGAGCTCCTCCTCGACGATCGCCAGGCCGAAGTCGACGACCTTGATCGTGCCGTCGTCGGCGCGCAGCACGTTGGCCGGCTTGAAGTCGCGGTGCACCAGGCCACAGGTGTGGGCCGCCGCGAGGCCACGGCCGGCGTCGATGAACGCCGCGATCACATCGTCCGCCCGCGGGCGGTCGTTCGCGAGCCAGCGCCGGAGATCCTGGCCGTGGACCCGCTCCATCACCACGTAGACCGTGGCGTCGGCGAGCACCACGTCGAAGACGTCGACGACGTTGGGGTGATGCAGTCGGGCCATGGCGCGGGCCTCGTCGCGCAGCAGCGCCGCCGCCGTCCCGCTGCGGATCGCCTTGATCGCCACCGCGCGACGCAGCTGCGCGTCGTGACCGGAGAACACGCGGCCCATCCCGCCTTCGCCCAGGAGTTCGTCGAGGCGATAGCGCCCGCCGGCGAGGGTCTTCGGGGGCGCGTGGGGGTCGGGATCCACGGGCGTGCTCCGGGGGCGCGCACCGTGGGGCGCGCGCGATGTCAGGGTACGACGCGGAGACGGGTCGCGGATCACGGCGCGGTCTCGACGACGAGCGTGCGCACGCCGCCGGCCCCGGGGCCGAGCAGCGCCGTCTCGACCACCACCGCGATCGCGACGCGCGTCCCCTCCACGGACAGGGCGATGTCGCCGTCGCCGTGCGCCCGACGGCTGTCCAGCGCGTGCTCGAAGCGAGGCTCCACGGCGACCTCCCCCCCATGAATGTCGATCGCGAACAGGCGCAGCCACTGCCGCGACCCGTGATCGACCGCCTCCTGCGTGCACGTGCAGCTGCCCTTGGTCTCGTCGCACAGCCACGCGGACTCGATCGTGCGATCGACGTCCGCCTCGATCGTCGCGAGCCACAGGCCGCCGTCCGCGGCGCGGGCGACCGCGAACGTGCCCGGCTCGAGGCCGCGGGAGCGGTCCTCGCAGGGCTCGGGACAGGTGTTGTAGGGGTCCTCCAGCGGCGGGCAGGCATCGACGCGCTCGGCAGTGTCGGGCACGACGAGGTGGCGCTCCTCGTCCTGCCCGACCCAGTCGATCGCGATGCCGTCGGCGTGGCCGCTCGCGACGACGACCATGGGGGCGGCCTCCGGGAGCGCGAGCGCGGCGGCCAACGCGGGCACCACGGCGGCCGGCTCGCGTGTCTGCGTCTCACCGACCGCGCGCGCCGGCGCGTCGGAGATCACCAGATCGGTCCCCCACGCGGAGTAGTCCTCGGCGACGCGTTGCAGGAGGGTGAACGGCGCCCCCGACGGTGTGAGCGCCCGGCGAGTCTGGAGCGTCTCGAGGTGGCGCGGCACCGCCTGGACGGCCCACGTCCCCTCGACGTCCCGCACCAGCCGCCAGTCCTGTGCACCGATTCCGCCGAGCATGGCGGTGCCGTCGGCGGCCGCGTCGAGATCGGTCGCGTAGACGGAGAGCTCCGACGGGAACTCGGTCACCGACCACGTCGCGTCGCGCGTCGCGATCACGATCGTCTCGTCGACCACCGCGCCCGGCGTGCCGCCCAGCAGGAGTCGCTGCGCTGCGTCGAGGACGAGCAGTGGGCGAGTGTTCGGCAGCGACGGCGCATCGTCGTCCCGGGTCGCGCCCGTCGCGGTCACGTCGAACAGGAAACTGTCGTAGAACGCCCCGACTGCGAGGTGCGCCGCGTCCTCGCCGAGGGCCACGTGCGCGCCGTAGTCGGCGAAGCGCGTGTGCGTGCACGCGACCTCGACGTCGAGCACGACGGCGGGCTGACTCGGCGGGCGCGCGATCGAGTCGCAGGTCGCGGCGGCGTCCGGGTGCGGCTCGGGATTTGGATCGGGATCCGGCTCGGGCGTTTCGCCCGTGCTCGCACCGTCCGCGTCGCTCGAGATTCCCGGGTCGCCCGAGGTCGCTTCGGCGACGCCGACATCCTCGACACCACAACCGCAGGACACGATCGATCCAACAACCCAACGCCGTACATCCATGGCACCACCTCCAAACCAATTGGGTCGCGGCCCAAGTGCCGCGACGCGATGCCTTCGATCGTAGGCGGGGACCGAGCGCGGCGTCAACCCGACCGCCGTTCCTTTGCGCGTCCACCGGTCACACGCGCCGGCAGCCGCCTCGAACGTCCATGACCCCCACGACCTCCGCCCTCTTCACCACCGCCCGCGTCCGTACGATCGCCGCCCTCGCCCTGGGCGCCTCGATGCTGGCGTCCACCGCCCTCGCGGCCCCCGTCGCGAAGCCAGCCACACCCGGAGCCGCATCGGCCGTCGGGCCCGCGAGCGTCGTCGGCCCCTACAGCGTCGGCAAGGCGCCGGTCTCGGTCGCGAAGGCCCGCGCCCACCAGTTCAAGCCGGCCGGCGCGGCGGGCCACGTGCTCGCCAGCGACCACGAGCTGCCGCCGCTGAAGATCGTGAAGCCGAAGGTCTTCACGAAGGTGACGCCGAAGCTCGACTTCTCCGACTTCAGCGACACGCTGCACGCGGCGCTGAAGAACAAGGTCCGCGGCTACTCGATGGTCGTGCGCAAGGGCAACACGGTGAAGGCCAACGTCGTCTGGGACTACGCGAAGAGCCCGAGCGAAGGCAACAAGGGCTGGACCACCGACACGCGGATGCACATCGCGAGCATCAGCAAGCTGATGACCGCGATCACGCTGGTGGACGTGCTCGACGAGGTCGGCGTCTCGGTCGACGCGAAGATCGGGCCGTACCTCCCCGACTACTGGGAGGTCGGCGAGAACGTCGCGGACCTGACGTTCCGCGACGTGATGCGCCACCGGACCGGGTTCAGCTCCGACGACGGGTCGTTCCCCTCGATCAAGGCCGAGGTCGCCCGCGACGTCCCGGCGAACCCGAAGTCCGACTACGCCAACGTGAACTTCGCCCTGCTCCGCGTGCTCGGGGCCACGCTGTCGGGCTGGGTGCCGCCTTCGACCCGCTGGGACGACGAGATCAACGACGCGATGTGGGACATCGCCGCGACGCAGTGGCTCATCTCGCGCACCAACGCGAAGGTCCTCGCGCCCGCGGGCGTGGCCCCGATGAGCCCGACCCCGTCGGGCGACTCCGCGTACGCGTACGGCAGCCGCACCGACGACGACGGCTGGAACTCGGGGGACGTCAGCACCGTGCTCGGCGGCGTCGGCTACCGCCTCTCGCCGAACGACGTCGCGAAGGTGATGGGTACCTTCCGCCGCGGCGGAACCATCGTCTCCGAGGAGGTGGCGAAGGAAGCGATCGAGGGGCTGCTCGGCATCAACGGCACCGTCGACACTCCCAACGGCCGGCTCTACTTCCGCAAGGGCGGATGGAACGGCAATGGCAACACCGAGCAGTCCGTGGCCTTCTACGCCCCGGACGACGTCGAGATCGCGGTGTTCGTGAACTCGCCGATCGGCACCGAGGACGCGAACCTCCGGGTGGCGGTGACGGAGGCGTACCTCGCGAGCTTGAAGTGAGGCGCAGGGCCGACCACGCAGGGTTTGGGGGGCGAAACGCGCCCTCCCCCCAAACCCCATCCCACGCCCCGCTCAAGCCCCTTCCCACCACCCTGCACATCCGCGCAGTATCATCCCCCGCATGGCCTACGTCCCCCTGTGGGTCAAGAGCAACTACTCGTTCCTCGAAGGCGCGAGCCACCCGCACGAGCTCGTCGATCGAGCCCACCAACTCGGCCTGCCCGCGCTCGCGATCACCGATCGCGACGGCGTCTACGGCATCGTCCGCGCCCACGTCCGCGCGCGCGAGCTCGGACTCCCCCTCGTCATCGGCGCGCAGGTCACCGTCGGCGACGATCCCTCCGCGACCGAGCGCGTCGTCGTGCTCACCCGCGATCGCGAGGGCTACGGCGCGCTGTGCCGGCTACTCTCGCTGGGTCGCGCGTGCCGGCCCAAGGGCGAGTCGCTCGTGGGCCTCGACGATCTGTGCGCGCTCGGGTCCGGCGTCGTCGTGCTGTCCGACGCGCCGCGCCTGCTGCCGGCGCTGCACGAGAGCTTCCGCGACCGCGCCTTCGCCCTCGTCGCCCGGCACCGCAGCGCCGCCGAGCGCACCCACGAGCAGCACCTGCGCGACGCGGCGCGCACCGTCCGGATGCCGAGCGTCGCCGCCGTCGAGGTCCTCTACCACACCGTGGCCCGGCGACCGCTGCAGGACGTGCTCGCGTGCATCCGCGCCGGCACCTCGCTGTCGCAGGCCGGCACGGTGATCCGCGGCAACGCCGAGCACGAGCTGCGCACGATCGCGGCGATGACCGAGCTGTTCGCCGACGACCCCGCCGCGCTCGCGCGCACCTGCGAGATCGCCCAGGACTGTCGCTTCGACCTCGACACCCTGCGCTACCGCTACCCCGGCGAGCAGATCCCCGACGGCCTCACCGAGATCGACTGGCTGCGGGCCAAGACCTTCGAGGGCGCGGCGCTCCGCTACGGGGGCGAGTCGATCCCCCGCGACGTGCACGCCCAGCTCGAGCGCGAGCTCTCGCTCATCCGCGAGCTCGACTACGGCGGCTACTTCCTGACGATGTGGGAGATCGTCCAGTTCTGCCGCCGCGAGCAGATCCTCTGCCAGGGCCGCGGCAGCGCGGCCAACAGCGCCGTCTGCTACTGCCTCGGCATCACCGCGATCGATCCGGTGCGCATGGATCTGCTGTTCGAGCGCTTCCTCAGCCGCGAGCGCGCCGAGCCGCCCGACATCGATCTCGACATCGAGCACGAGCGCCGCGAGGAGGTCATCCAGTGGGTGTACCGCCGCCACGGCCGACGCCACGCGGCGATGGTCGCCAACGTGATCCGCTACCGCGCGCGCTCGGCCGTGCGCGACGTGGGCAAGGCGCTCGCGATCCCCCAGACCGCGCTCGATCGCCTCGCCAAGCTCCTCGGCCACTACGACAGCGCGCTCGATCCCGAGGCCATGCGCCACGTCGGCCTCGATCCCGAGGTCCCGGCGCTGACCCACCTGCTGCGCCTGGTCCACGAGATCGCCGACTTCCCGCGGCACCTGTCGATCCACCCCGGCGGCTTCCTGCTCGGGCACGAGCCCGTCGACACGCTGGTGCCGATCGAGCCCGCGACGATGGAGGACCGCACCGTCATCCAGTGGGACAAGTACGACGTCGAGGACCTCGGGCTGTTCAAGGTCGATCTGCTCGGGCTCGGCACCCTCACGATGACGCGCAAGGCCTTCGCGCTGATCCGCGAGCACGAGGGCATCGACCTCGAGATGGCCACGGTGCCGGCCGAGGATGCGCCGACCTACGCGATGATCTCGGGGGCCGACACCGTCGGCGTGTTCCAGATCGAGAGCCGCGCGCAGATGTCGATGCTGCCGCGCCTGCAGCCGCGGACCTTCTACGACTTGGTCATCGAGGTCGCGATCGTGCGCCCCGGGCCGATCCAGGGCGACATGGTCCACCCCTACCTGCGCCGCCGACAGGGCAAGGAGGCGGTGTTGTTCCCGCACAAGAGCCTCGAGCGGGCGCTGTCGAAGACCCTGGGCGTCCCGATCTTCCAGGAGCAGGTCATGAAGCTCGCGATCCTCGTCGCCGACTACACGCCGGGCGAGGCCGATCAGCTGCGCCGCGACATGGCCGCGTGGCGGAGCTCGGGGCGCATCGAGCAGCACCACGCGCGCCTCGTCGGGCGCATGGTCGCCAACGGGATCCCGGAGGACTTCGCCGAGCGGGTGTTCTCGCAGATCCGCGGCTTCGGCGAGTACGGCTTCCCCGAGAGCCACGCGGCCTCGTTCGCGCTCATCGCCTACATCACCGCGTGGCTGCGCTGCCACCACCTGCCGGCGTTCACCGCCGCCCTGCTCAACGCCCAGCCGATGGGCTTCTATGCGCCGTCGACGATCGTCGAGGACGCCAAGCACCACGGCGTCGAGATCCGCCCGATCGACGTGCAGCACAGCGCGTGGGACTGCACGCTCGAGCACGTTCGCGGTCCGCATGGGCCTGCGCTACGTCAAGGGCTTCGGCGAGCGCGAGCGGGCCGCGCTCGCGGTGTCGCCGGGGCCCCAGCCCGGCGGCGCGAGGTGGGCCGACTTGGTCGACTTCGTCACGCGCTCGGGCCTGTCGCGCAAGGCGCTGCATACCCTCGCCGAGGCCGGCGCCTTCGAGGGCTTCGGGATCGATCGCCGCGACGCGCTGTGGACGATGCGCGGAGCCCTGGCGACCCTGGGCGATCGTCTCCCGCTGCCGCCGGACGT